>NZ_CP149514.1:711702-1423404 GCF_045291545.1 Gallaecimonas aegicerasi | reverse complement strand
TTCTGGCCGGTGGCGGCCGCAGCCAGTTCAGTGCAGTACCGCTGAATCTCCTCAAAGAGCACGAAAAAGCCGATTACCTCATAACCGGCCAGTGGTCCAAGCTGGCTTACGAAGAAGCCCTGCGTTTTCGTGATGTGGCGATTGCCGGCGAAATTGATATGAGTGCCCGGCCCATTCGCTTGCCTGAGCACATCCACGTTCGTGATGGTGCCCGTTATCTGCATTACTGCCCCAATGAAACCGTTGATGGCATTGAGATGTTCGATGAACCGGCAGTGGATGTGCCGCTGGTAGCGGATATGTCGTCGTGCATTTTGTCGCGTCAGATTGACGTCAGTAAATACGGCCTGATTTACGCCGGGGCTCAGAAAAACATTGGCCCGTCGGGTCTTGCGGTGGTGATTGTGCGTGACGATCTGCTGCGTGATGACATGGTGGTGCCCTGCATCTGGGATTACCGCCGCCAGTCAACGGAAGCGTCGATGGTCAATACACCACCGACTTATGCCTGGTATCTGGCCGGGCTAGTGTTTGCATGGCTAAAAGAGCAGGGTGGAGTCGCGGCCATGGAGCAGCACAACGCCGCTAAAGCGGCGCTGCTGTATGACGCTATAGACCACCTGGCTTTGTATCAGAATCAGGTTGACCCCAGTTGCCGGTCACGGATGAACGTGGTCTGGCAGCTGACTGACGACAACCTCAATGACCAGTTCCTGGCGGCTGCACAAGCCGAAGGTCTGCTGGCCCTCAAAGGCCACCGTTTTGTTGGCGGCATGCGCGCTTCCATGTACAACGCCATGCCCATGGAAGGTGCCCAGGCGCTGGTGGATTTTATGACCCGCTTTGCCGCGCAGCATGGCTGATATTCCAACGCTGCGCCAGCAGCTGGACGATATTGACAACAGTTTGCTGGCGCTGCTGGTAGAGCGCCTGGCAGTTGCTGATGAAATTGGTGAACTCAAAGGTGGCCGGGTGTTTGATCCGGCCCGCGAGTTTGCCCTAACCGAAGCGCGGGTCGCTGCCTTTGCGGCCCTGCCGGCCCCGGTAGTACGGCAGTTTGTGCGTGACTGGGTGTCATTGTGCCGGGGCCATCAGGGGCAATTTGCCATCGCCAGCAGTGCTCCGCAGCTAGTGCCGTTATTATTGGGTCGTTACACTCAGGTGTTGGAAAGTAGCGAGCCACTGGCTGCTGTTTTTGCGGGTCAGGCGCAAGGTGCCTTATTACCTTCGCCCTGGCCAAGTGATTTAGGCGGCCTTTTTCCCGCGGCCTGTTGTGAATATGAAGGGCACTCTTTTTTGCTGCTGACAGCTGATGGCTGCAATGATGGTGATTTGACACTGCGATTACACCAGCAGCGTTGGCAGATTGAACCCGGTCAGCAGTTCTCCCGCTGGCCCTTGCTGTGGAATCACTAATGGAACAACTGACCCTGGCTGCCGGCGGCCAGGTTGCCGGAACGGTGACCATGCCGGGCTCCAAGTCCCTGTCGAATCGTGCGCTGTTGCTCAGTGCTTTTTGCAATGGCACGACGCGGTTACATAACCTGCTTGATGCCGATGATATTCGCCATATGCGAAGCGCCTTTATGGCGTTGGCGATAAAAAGCGAAGAACAGAGCGGGGTGGTGAGCGTAACCGGCCCCTGGCAACCACAGCAGCCTGATCAGGCTATTTTTCTCGGCAATGCTGGCACCGCCATGCGGCCACTGACCGCCGCGCTGGCAATGACCCCCGGTGTTTTTGAATTAACCGGGGAGCCGCGCATGTACGAGCGACCCATCGGCGACCTGGTTGACGCGCTGCGCCAGCTCGGCGCCAGCATTGATTACCTTGGCGAACCAGGCTACCCGCCGCTGCGCATTCATGGCCAGCGTTTGGGCGGGGGGCAGGTCACGGTGCGTGGCGATCTCTCCAGCCAGTTTTTATCAGCACTGCTGATGGCGGCGCCGTTATGCCAGGGCGAGGTTGTTATCCGCGTGGATGGCGAGCTGGTGTCAAAACCCTATGTGGCTTTGACCATTGGCCTGATGGCGGCCTTTGGTGTGCAGGTGGCGCAGCCTGATGCGCGGACGTTTGTAATTGCCGGTGATGCGGCTTATCAGAGTCCGGGCGAGTATTTTGTTGAAGGAGACGCGTCCTCCGCATCCTATTTCGCTGCCGCCGGTGCCATTGCCGGTGACGTCACTATCAAAGGGTTGTTCAAGGGCATGTTGCAGGGTGATGTGGATTTTATCGATGCCCTTGAAGCCATGGGCGCCGAGGTAACCTGGGGTGAACATCAGGTACGTGTTCGCAAGGCAGCACTTAGTGGCATCGATATTGATGCCAATGCCATTCCCGATGCCGCCATGACCCTGGCCACCACCGCCTTGTTCGCCCGTGGTGAAACACGGATCCGCAATATCTACAACTGGCGGCTCAAGGAAACTGACCGGCTGGCTGCCATGGCCAACGAGCTTGCCAAAGTCGGCGCCGAGGTAGAGGAGGGCGAGGATTTTTTGCGTGTCAGCGCTCCACAGCCGCTGCGTCACGGCGTCATCGACACCTACAATGATCACCGCATGGCCATGTGTTTTGCGCTACTGGCGCTGGGCGATGCCGGTGTCACCATCCGGGATCCGGGCTGCACTGCCAAAACCTTTCCCACCTTCTTTAGCCGCTTTGGCGAAATCAGGAAGGGCATTTGAGCGTCATTTGCCGTATAATGCGCGCGCTCGGCGCCGGTAAGCGAGGCGCCCCAATGGAGGATTTTATGGCAGGAACCGCACCCGTCATCACCGTTGACGGCCCCAGTGGCGTCGGCAAAGGCACCCTGTGTCAGCAACTGGCTGACCGGCTGGGCTGGCATTTTCTCGATTCCGGCGCCATCTATCGCGTGCTGGCATTGGCGGCCTTGCATCACCAGTGTCCGTTGGATGATGAAGAAGCGCTGGTTCCCCTGGCCGCCCATTTGGACGTGCAGTTCGAACCGCAACAGGGGCACATCAAGGTGATCCTCGAAGGGGAAGATGTCAGCACTGCCATTCGCACCCAGGATGTGGCCAATACCGCGTCAAAAGTGGCGTCTTTTCCTCGTGTGCGCGAAGCCTTATTGCGCCGTCAGCGGGCTTTTCAGAAAGAGCCTGGGCTGGTGGCCGATGGCCGGGACATGGGCACCGTGGTCTTTCGCGATGCCAGCCTGAAACTGTTTTTGACTGCCAGCGCCGAAGTCCGCGCCCAGCGGCGCTTTGAGCAGTTGCTGGCATCCGGCCAGGATGCTAACATTGAACGTCTTTTAACCGAGATCCGTGAGCGTGACGAACGCGATGCTAATCGTGCCGTGGCGCCACTGAAGCCAGCTGAAGATGCCGTGGTGATTGACACCTCGGATCTGAACATCGAGCAGGTGCTTGATGCGGCCTGGCAGGAAGTCAGCACCAAGGTAGCGGTGCTGGCCATTTAAGTTTCTGCTTCAGGGAAGGAGCGGGATCCATGAACAACCCCATGCCGGACGGATGCCGCATGGTTTGTTAATTAAGCAGATACACATGACTGAATCATTTGCTCAACTGTTCGAAGAAAGCCTGAAAGAGATCGAAACCCGCCCGGGTTCCATCGTTAAAGGTACCGTTGTTCGCGTTCAAAAAGACATCGTTCTGGTTGACGCCGGCCTGAAATCTGAGTCCGCCATTCCGGCTGAACAGTTTAAAGACGCCAGCGGTGAGCTGACGGTTAAAGAAGGCGACATCGTTGATGTTGCACTCGACACCGTAGAAGACGGCTTCGGCGAAACCATCCTGTCCCGTGAAAAAGCCAAGCGCTACGAAGCCTGGCTGGTACTGGAAAAGGCTTACGAAGAGAACGCAACTGTTACCGGTATTATCAACGGCAAAGTCAAAGGCGGCTTCACTGTCGACCTGGACGGCATTCGTGCCTTCCTGCCGGGCTCTCTGGTAGACGTGCGTCCGATCCGCGACACCGCTCACCTGGAAAACAAGGACCTGGAATTCAAGGTCATCAAGCTGGACCAGAAGCGCAACAACGTTGTGGTTTCCCGCCGTGCGGTTATCGAGTCTGAGAACAACGTTGAGCGTGAGCAACTGCTGCAAAACCTGCAAGAAGGTATGGAAGTCAAAGGTATCGTTAAGAACCTGACTGACTACGGTGCCTTCGTTGACCTGGGTGGCGTTGACGGCCTGCTGCACATTACCGATATGGCTTGGAAGCGCGTTAAGCATCCGTCCGAAATCGTTAATGTTGGTGACGAAATCAACGTTAAGGTACTGAAGTTTGACCGTGAGCGTACCCGTGTTTCTCTGGGCCTCAAGCAACTGGGTGCCGATCCGTGGGTATCTATCGCCGAGCGCTATCCGGAAGGTCACAAGCTCAAAGGCCGCGTAACCAACCTGACCGATTATGGCTGCTTCGTTGAAATCGAAGAAGGCGTTGAAGGTCTGGTACACGTGTCTGAAATGGACTGGACCAACAAGAACATCCACCCGTCCAAGGTTGTTAACCTCGGTGACGAAGTGGAAGTTATGGTACTGGACATCGACGAAGAGCGTCGTCGTATCTCCCTGGGCCTCAAGCAGTGCAAACAAAATCCGTGGGAAGAGTTTGCCGGCAAATTCAACAAAGGCGACCAGGTTAGCGGTAAGATCAAGTCCATCACTGACTTCGGTATCTTCATCGGTCTGGACGGCGGCATCGACGGTCTGGTGCACCTGTCAGACATCTCCTGGAATGCAGTTGGCGAAGAAGCGGTTCGCGAGTACAAGAAAGGTGAAGAAATCACCGCCGTTGTACTGCAAGTGGACGCTGAGCGTGAGCGCATCAGCCTGGGCGTGAAGCAGCTGGAATCTGATCCGTTCAACAACTACCTGAGCGATAACAAGAAAGGTGCTATCGTTAACGGTACTGTTACTGCTGTTGATGCCAAAGGCGCGACCATCGACCTGGGCGACGGCGTTGAAGGTTACCTGCGTGCATCTGACATCGCGCGTGAGCGTGTTGAAGATGCCTCCGCCGTCCTGAAGGAAGGCGAAGCTGTTGAAGCGAAGTTCATGGGCGTTGATCGTAAGAACCGCACCATCTCGCTGTCCATCCGTGCTAAGGATGAAGCTGATGAGCGTGAAGCGATTGACCACCTGAACAAGCAAGATGACGTGGCTATCCCGAACGCTATGGCTGAAGCCTTCAAGGCTGCCCAGAGCGAAGACTGATATCCTGGCGGGGGTAACCCCGCCTGTTCAGCGTAGAGGATGACCCTTATGACCAAGTCAGAACTCATTGAGCGTTTAACCGCCAAGTATGTTGACCAACCAGCCCGTGAAATCGAACTGGCGGTCAAAGAAATGCTTGAACAAATGGCGCAGACCCTTGAGCAGGGTGAGCGTATTGAAATCAGGGGTTTTGGCAGTTTTTCCCTGCACCACCGCGCTCCGCGTGTTGGCCGCAATCCGAAAACCGGTGCCTCTGTGCAGCTACCCGCCAAGCAGGTGCCGCACTTCAAGCCGGGTAAGGAATTAAGGGAAAGGGTAAACCAAAGCGTTCAACAGTGAATAAAAACGGCATGCGAAAGCATGCCGTTTTTGTGTCCGGGCCTGCTTTTGGGCGATAATGTTGTCGTTTCTTTTTGCCCACAGGAGCGTGCGGTGCTGACACTTTTAAAATGGCTTTTAGCCGTCGCTATTTTTGTTCTGGCTCTGGCCGTTGGTGCCCAGAATGCGGATCCGGTAGCGGTTAACTATTTGATTGCACAAAAAACGTTGTCACTGGGGCAGTGGCTGGGCATTGCCTTTGCCTTGGGTGCCTTACTGGCTTTTATCGTGCTGGGTATGCAGTGCTGGTTACAGCGTATGAAAATTGCCGCTTTAGAGCGTCAGTTAGCCAAGAAAGATAAAGACGCCTGATCATGATCGAATTTCTGTTTCTGATGCTGCCTATTGCCGTCGGCTACGGCTGGTATATGGGCCAGCGTAGTGAACGTCAGAAACGGGAAAACCACCGTAACAAGCTGTCTCGCCGTTATTTTAAAGGGCTGAACTTCCTGCTCTCAGATCAGCCCGACAAAGCGGTAGATATCTTTATTGATATGCTGGATGTGGATACCCAGACACTGGAAACCCACCTGGCACTGGGTAACTTGTTTCGCCGCCGTGGCGAAGTTGACCGGGCTATTCGTATTCACCAGAACCTGGTTGCTCGCCAATCCATCAGTGAAGAAGAACGCCACCTGGCAATGTGGGAGCTGGGGCAAGACTTCATGGTGGCCGGCCTGTACGACCGCGCGGAAAATATCTTCGTTGAATTAAAAGACGATAGTGATTTACGGCAAAATGCCCTGGAGCAACTGCTGGCCATTTACCAAGCCACTAAGGACTGGGATGAAGCCATTAAAGTGACCAAGGCCATGGGTAAGGCGCGCCCAGCCAACCTGACCCGAGCTTTGGCGCACTTTTATTGCCAGCTTGCCGAAATGGCTTTGGACAAGGGGCAGCGAAAAGAAGCTGCCAAGCAATATCGCCAGGCGTTAGAGCACGATGAGGGCTGTACCCGCGCTCGTGAAGGCTTGGTGCAACTGCTGTGCGAGCAAGGCAAAAATGATGATGCCCTGACCCTGCTAAAAGCCGTGGCGGAAACGGATCCCGACAGTCTTACCGATGTCCTGCCAACAATTGAACGTTTATACCGCCAGCGCCAGGATGTGACTGGTTATCGTCATTTTTTAGAGCATTATTATCGTGCCGACAGTACCTCGCTGGTGCTGGCACTGGCCAATATTCGCCAGGCAGAGCAGGGCAGCGCTGAGGCAGAAGCCTTGATCTTGGATGCCCTCAAGCGTCACCCAACTCTGAAGGGTTTTCGCCGCCTAATCGAGTATCAAGAAGAAAAAGTGGATGACCCCTCAGCCCGCAGCAGCCTCCATTTGCTCAGCGAGCTGGTGGAGCAGCAGATTCGTATTCGTCCCACCTATTGTTGTCGCCAATGCGGCTTTCAGGCCAATAAACGCCACTGGCTTTGCCCATCCTGTAAGCAGTGGGGGCAAATCAAGGCTATCCGCGGCCTGGATGGTGATTAAGGAGCTTTCATGGATTCAAACCCCGTTATCGTCGCCCTGGATTTTGCTGATCGCCAGCAGGCTCTGGCATTGGTGGAGCAGTTGTCGCCAGAGCACTGCCGCCTGAAAGTGGGCAAGGAAATGTTTACCTTGTTTGGCCCTGAATTTGTCAAAGAGTTGATCAGTCGCGGTTTTGATGTGTTTTTGGATCTGAAATTTCATGACATCCCCAATACGGTGGCTAAGGCGGTAGCGGCAGCAGCTGAACTGGGGGTGTGGATGGTCAACGTGCACGCCTCTGGTGGTTTAAAGATGATGCAGGCAGCCAAAGCTGCACTGGCACCTTACGGCGACAAGGCACCATTGCTGATCGGTGTTACTGTGCTGACATCGATGGCCGATGCAGAGCTGCCAGAGCTAGGGGTAAAAGCCAACAGTGCCCGGGAGCAGGTGCAACTACTGGCGGCGCTAGTACAACAGGCCGGCCTGGATGGGGTGGTGTGTTCGGCACAGGAAGCGCCAGCGTTAAAAGCGGCATTTGGGGCCACCTTTAAACTGGTTACCCCGGGGATCCGCCCGGTAGGCGCGGATGTTGGTGATCAACAACGTATTTTAACGCCCTCAGCTGCCATCGCCGCCGGCAGTGATTATCTGGTGATTGGCCGGCCCATCACCCAGGCACCAGAACCGGCCGTGGCGTTGAAAGAAATCAATGCATCACTGTTATCTTGACTATACTTAAGCCGAGCTCAGGAAGTGCTCATTGGACATTCTCAGTTAAAGGAATAACGGATGAAACGGACACTTCATCAAATGCTGTTGGTGGCCAGTATTCTGGCCGGTGGTATGGCTCCTGCCACAGTTAATGCACAAAGCGAACAGGCTAACGAGCCTGCTGTGCAGCAACTCGAGGAGTCAGTGAATGTTAATTCAGCCTCGCAAGAGGAACTCGCCCGCATTCTCAAGGGCGTCGGAGCGAAAAAGGCAGCGCTTATTGTTGAACACAGAGAGGCCCATGGCCCCTTTACCAGCCTTGACGAACTCAAAGCCGTAAAGGGCATTGGCGATAAGCTTCTCAGCGCGAACGCCAGTAAAATTCGCTTCAAATAACCAAGGGGCCGTTCAGGCCCCTTGTTTTTTCCAGTGCAATAACCACGGCAGGGCAGCAACTGCTCCGGCCAGGTGCGCCTGGGTTGCCACCGGTGCATTAATGAGTGCCGCGATTTGCGCTGAAGGGCCGTGCCATTGTTCCCAGGTAACTTTCGCGGCAACGCCCAGCAGTAACAGGTAACCGGTTTTTTCTCCCCGGCGAATGTCTTCGCCGGCACCAATAACAATTAAACCGTGCAGCAATCCGGATAGCCCGAGATACCAGTGCAGATCAGGAAATGCCAATAGCAAAATAACGCTGCTGGCCAGGGCCAGGTATAGCACCCGTAGCCACCAACCGAAAAAGTCATAATAACGACCATGTAACCAGGCGATAGCCACTACGCCGCCACAGTTCATCGCTAGGTGCCAGGCATTGGTATGCAGAAAGTCACCACTTAACAGGCGCCAGAGCTGGCCGTGGAGAATGGCTTCGCGTTGGTATTGCAAAAGCTCGGCATAATGGGGGGGGAGCAACATTAGCAGGGCGGCCAGTAGTATCAGGCTAACTGGCCCGGCCAGATATGGCATCAGTACGGTTCTCTCTTTACAATGGCCTCTCATCCTAAGGGGGGTTCATGGCACGGGCAAGCTGCGATCGTTGTAACCGGCTTGAACTGCATTGCATTTGCAGTTTTGTGGCGCCGGTATCCAACACTACGGCGGTCACCGTACTGCAATACCCCGGTGAAGCAGCGCACCCTTTAAACACTGCGGCGCTGTTAACCCAGAGCCTCAAACACTGCCAACTTAAGGTTTGCACCGCCACTGACGGGCAAGGGCTAGCGCCGGATGCCGTCGTGTTATTTCCCCAACCCGGTGCTATCCCCATTAGCCGGTTGCCAAAGCCACCGTCGCAGTTGGTGGTGATTGATGGCACCTGGCGCAAAGCCTACCGCTTGTATGCGCAAAGCCCGGTGTTGGCCAGTTTGCCCCATTGTTATTTACCCGCCAGCGGCCAGGGGAGTCAGTATCGGTTGCGACGCAGTGATAAAAAAGGTGCGCTTAGTACTGTCGAAGCGGTCAGCCAGGCCTTGGCGTGGCTCGAACCGGAATTGGACATAAGCCCCCTGAATGCGGCTTTTCAACAGTTAATCGCCCGGGCCTGGCAACGCCTGCCTGCGGCCGCCCGCCAACACTACGAGGAATAACATGGCGTATCACAACACCCCAATTAAAGTACATGGTTTTCACCTGGATCTGTATCAGCATGTCAATAACGCCCGTTATCTGGAGTTTCTCGAGGCGGGCCGCTGGGAGTGGATGGCTGCCTCTGGCGATATGGCCTGGTTCCAGGCTCAAGGTTTGGCTTTTGTCGTGGTGAATATCAACATCAACTTTCGTGCGTCGGCCACCTTGGGCCAGCAACTGCGTGTACAAACCAGGCTGGCCCGACTCGGTGACAAGTCCGGGGTGATTAGCCAGCGTATTGTCCTTGACGACGATAGCAGCACCCTCATCTGTGACGCGGAAGTGACTTTTGTGTGCCTGGATCAGCGTAGCGGTAAAGTACAGCCGATGGCCGGTGAGTTGTTGAAACACATGGCTAAACAGCTGGAGCAGGATTAACGAAAACGTTACAATGGCGCCGACCCTACAAAAAGAGGCCGGCCCATGGAATACCATGAAAGCCACGAGCCCTACTACCAACTTCAAGAAGAGGTAGCCGCAGAGTTACCCGTGGAGTTGGCAGAAGATGCTCATTTGTGCTGAATGCACAACGTGAAACTGTAAAAAAGCCGCTCATTTGAGCGGCTTTTTTATGCTTAGAGAATATTGCTGATAGCGTCTGTCAGGTAATCAATATTGTTATGGTTAATCCCGGCTACATTCATGCGGCTGGAGTCGACCATGTAGATAGCGTAATCATCCTTGAGTTGGCGAACCTGCTCTTGGCTTATACCAAGGAAGGAGAACATGCCGAACTGACGGGTGATAAAGCTGAAATCTTTTTTGTCCTGGCGGGCATGGAGCTTATCAACCAGCATAGAACGCAGCTCATGAATACGGCCTCGCATGGTGGCCAGCTCATCCTTCCACAAGGCAGTAAGCTCATCAGAGCCGAGGATAATATCGATAATGGCTGCCCCATGTGCCGGCGGCATGGAATAGAGCGTCCGGGCCACACTTAATACAACACTGGATACAATATCGCGGCGGGTCGCATTTTCACTCACGACGGTGAAGCCACCAATACGCTCACGGTACAGGCCAAAATTCTTGGAGCCGGAGGTGGTCAGCAACACTTCCGGGAGCTGGCTGGCCAGGTGGCGGATACCGAAGGCGTCTTCATCCAGGCCGTTACCGAAACCCTGATAGGCCATATCCAGAATAGGGGTGAAACCCTGTTCTTTGGCCTGTTCAGCAAAAGCCCGCCATTGCTCCTGGTTCAGATCGGCGCCGGAAGGGTTGTGGCAACAAGCGTGTAACAGCACGATGTCACCGCGGCCAACTTTTTTCAGGTCCAGCGTCATGCCATTGAAGTCAACACAGGATGCATCTTTGTCAAAGTAGCGGTAGGACTTGACGGTCAGGCCTGCATCTTCAAACAACCCCTTATGGTTTGCCCAGGTTGGGTTAGTCACCCACACCGTTGCCTGTGGGTTACAGCGCTTGATGAATTCGGCGGCCAAACGCAGGGCGCCTGTACCACCTGGAGTCGATACGGTGTACTGACGATTCAATACCGCGTCGTCGTCACCGAAGACCAGCTTTGCCAGTTTGTCGTTAAAACCGGGCAGACCGGCACTGCTGATATAGGTTTTCGTGGTTTCGTGCTCGATCCGGTACCGCTGTGCACGGTAGACCGCTTCCATGATCGGGGTTTCGCCGGTCTCCGTTTTGTAAACACCAACACCCAAGTCGACTTTTTTCGGGTTACTATCGTTTTGATAGGCCACCGACAGGCCGAGAATGGGATCAGCAGGCAGCGCATGCAGGTTTTCGAACATCTCAGTATTCCAACAACAGCGGGATCAATGGCCTAAGACTAAGCGAATTAGCCGCCAAGGTTAAGTGGGTTGCGCCAGTAAATGCGTTAAACTGACGGCCGTTTTCCTTCGATGTAATGATTCCCATGCGTTTAGATAAATTCCTGGCGGATAATTCGTCTTTCTCCCGTTCACAGATCAAGCGGCTGATGAAACAGGGTAGGGTAACGGTGGATGATCTGGCCGTTAAAGATCCCGGGTATCAAGTGGCTCAACAGCAGCGGGTTCAGCTTGATGGTGTGCATGTTGAGGCGCAGGGAGAACGGTACTACGTACTGCATAAACCCAGCGGTTATGTCTGTTCAACTGATGACCCAGAGCATCCCAGTGTGCTGCTGTTGCTGGAGCCGCAGCACCGGCACGGTTTACACATTGCTGGCCGCCTGGATCTGGATACCACTGGCCTGGTACTGCTGACCACTGACGGTCAGTGGTCTCACCGGGTAACCAGTCCCAAACACCAGTGCCCTAAGCGCTACCGAGCCTGGCTGGCTGAACCACTGATTGACGAGGCTGAGCAGCAATTCGCTCAGGGTGTACAGTTGCGTGGAGAAAAGCAGCTGACACGGCCGGCGCAACTACAACGTATTTCTGATACGGAAGTCTTGCTGACCATCAGTGAAGGCAAATATCACCAGGTCAAAAGAATGTTCGCGGCATTGGATAACAAAGTGGTGGATCTGCACCGTGAAGCGGTGGGTAGCCTGGAGCTGGAAGCCGAGCTGGCCGAAGGGCAATACCGTTTATTAACCGATCAGGAAGTGGCGGCTCTGGCCGGTGCCTGAACTGCGGAATCAGTAAAGCTGTTCGTCTTCACCATCAACACTGACGCTCACCTGCTGTTTTTCGTCTTCGCTCACGGTGATATGGATGGCATTACAGCAATTAGCACAATCTTCGACAAAGTCCTGACCGACATCTTCCGGCTCAACGGTGATGTAGGTCGGGTGCCCACAGTTGGGGCAGATCACCCGGAAATCTCTGACTGCATCCATAGGGTTCTCCAAGCAAAGGCTTTGTAATAGTCATTATGACACCGCTATAACCTTTACGTTACTTTACCCGGCATTGTTCAGGTTGGTTTAGCTAATAGCTTCCATACTGAGGCTGTGTTTAGCGTGAGGATGTTCACATGAAAAAGCTGATACTCACTGCCATCAGTGCTTCAGCCCTGATATTGGCGCCCCTGGCAGCACAGGCTAATGGCCGTTACGACAACAATGCTTACCAGAAAAGTCGTTATGACCGTAGCCACGAACGTAGAGATCATGACAACCGTCGTGATCGTAACGACAGAAAAGTTGTCGTGGTGAAAAATAACCACTGGCGCTACACACCACCGCATCACTATTACCGGGCTCCGCCACGTCAGGTCTTTTACTACCGCAGCAGTCTGCCGGAGCTGGCCACCTTTGCCATTCTGGCCGGGGTAACCTATGCCATTATCGACAATCACTATTACCGGCAGACGCCAGTAGGTTACCAGTATGTACCCAATCCGCCGGTTTATACTCTGCCGGCTGGTGGCTTTGGGCTGATGCCCGGCACGGTCGTCGATGTGATCGCCGGGCCGGTACGAAAAGTGGTCTATCAGGGGCGGCTCTATTACGTCGCCAATCAGGTGTGGTATTTACCGGTTGATGGTGGCCGCCAGTTTGTCGTGGTTATGCCCCGTTATTAACTCTGTCGAGCAGATGGCGGGCGGCACTGGCTGCCCGCTCCTGAAAAGGCCCGGCAAAAATCAATGCGTGGTTGAGCAGGTGGTACAGATTATAAACACTGCGCCGTGACTCATAATCTTCAGCCAGCGGCAGTGCATCATCGTAGGCGGCATAAAAGTCGGGCTCAAAGCGGTCGAATAACTCGGTCATGGCAATATCGGCTTCCCGATCACCGTAATAACAGGCTGGGTCAAAAATCACCGGTTGATCATGCACAAACCCCAGGTTACCGCGCCACAGGTCACCATGTAGCAGGGCCGGGTAGGGCGAGTGGTGTTTCAGTAACTGATTGGCAGCGGCAATGACTGCATCAGTATCGGCGATGGGCCTTTGCTGGCTCGCCAGGGCAGCCAGCAAATAGCCAAGACGCTGTTCGCTGAAAAAGCGATGCCAGTGTTTATGCCAGCCATTGCGCTGTGGCGTATCACCAAGGAAATTATCTTCATCAAAGCCGTACATGGCCTGGTCCTGGCGTTGGTGCAGAGCGGCCAGCCCTTCACCAAGACGCTGCCAGCCAAAGCGTCCAGGGGGTTGAATTGCCAGATATTCTGTCAGTAAAAAGCTATAGCGGGGGCTTTGCCCCAAGCCAATCACCTCCGGCACTCGCAGCGGCCCAAAACGCCCCAATTCCGCTAGGCTGAAGGCTTCCGTGACAAGGATGTCTTTGTCTTCTATGGGGCGAACTTTGACAAACAAGGGCAGTTTGCCATCGCTGATCCGATAGCCAAACTGGTTTGCTCTTTGACTCAGTTGCTGCCGTTCAGTGATGCTGTACTCACGCCCTAACAGGGCATGGATTTCCTGCTGTAATGCCTGCCACATGACTCACCTCCGACGACTACTTCAAGCCTAGTCTGCATTAGCGCCGTTCGCTGCTGGTTCTGGTAGCCGGAGGTTCTTTTACAAAGCTGTATTGGCTGTCCTGGTAGCGGCGGTTTTTCAGCGCCTGGCAGATATTGTTGAGGGTGATGGCGGTTGCCCGCACTGACATGCGGTTGACCAGCCATGTTGGCAGCCAACCACCGGGGCTGGCTGTGCCTTGATACTCTATTTGGGTCAGGCCACCGCCTAGCGGCGTCAATAACCACTGCCCTTGCACGTGTTGCATACGCAGGTAACCAGGTGTTAGAGGATATTGGGCGCCCACATCGGTCAGGGTCAGAGACAGTTGGTAACCCGGCCCTTGCTGCCAAACCGAACGGGTGACGCTGTCACGGTTTCTGGCCGGCCAGGGCAGGTTGAAGCGGCTTTTGACAATAGTTGTGGTTGCCGAAGGGCGGGCCAGTACAAAAACCCCATCGCTGTAAGCAATCAGTTTTCGCATGGCAGCGACATCATTCATCAGGGTGACAAAAGCCGACAGCCGCGTAACCACCTGGCACTGCGCTTTGACACTGAGTAGGCCATCACTGTTGCTGCGGGTCCACAGCTTGACGCCGTCGATAGCGTCGTGCGGCTGCCAGCTGGCAGCCATGGCTGTAAGGGGGGCCAGTAACAGCCCCCAAGCCGCGCTAAAAAGCGCCAGCCGCCCCCGGAAAGACCACCGGACTTTCGGTGCCGTCCTTGGCCACAGCTGAAACGCCGAAGAAATAGTTGTCAATGACGACTCCTTTGAGGGTAAAGCGGTCAACCTTGCCGACAAAGCGACTATGGGTCCAGGTGGGGGAAGTGGTCAGCCGCCAGTAAATTTTGTAGCCAGCCAGTTGTTTATCATCCCCTTTTTGCCAGCGCAAGGTGGTGTCAGGGCTGACAGCGCCATTAATGCTGACGCCTTTGGGCGGAGCCGGAGCCCAAGCCAGGGAGGCGAGAGTAACAGCATCCAAAGCGGTAATATGGGCAGCATAGTGAAAATCGATGCCACTGATGACATCCCCGTAAGCGATACCGTTTTCGGTGCGTACATCCTGATGCTGACGATTGTAATTCTCGTGGGCCTCCATCAGGCGAACGCCTGGAAATCCGGCATCGTTAAAGGGTTTGTGGTGGCCGCCACGGCCGAAACGGTCTAACCGGTAGACCATCATGACATCCAGTTTCGGCAAATACTGATGGACCAGGGCCTTGATGTAACGACCGAGGTTTCGCGACGGCGAGTCGACTTCTCCACCGGTAAAGCGGCGAATACGGGCTTCATCTGCGGTTTCAGTGGCTCTGGTGCCTTCCGAGAATACCCGCACCGTGTGGTTGTCAACGATGCTATCAATGCCGTGGGTGTTACCTATCATGTCGTTATTGATCACCGCCTCGATTTGCCAGCCATGCTTTTTGGCGTAAGCAGCCAGGATCTGGCCGCCATAGAGCCCTTGCTCTTCACCGGACAGTGCCGCAAAGACAATGGTGCCAGGAAAATCGTACTGGCTAAGTACCCGTGCTGCTTCCAGTGTGGCAGCAACACCCGAGGCATTATCATTGGCACCGGGTGAATCATCGGTGGCGTTCATGACATCACTAACGCGGGAGTCGATGTCACCACTGAGCAACACCATGCGCATTTTGTCCGTTTTGCCCCACTTGATGGCCAGCACATTGGTCACTTTGGTCGGTTTCGGAATGCGCTTGCCTGATACCGTGTCACTGACTCTTATCACCTGCAGGCAGTCGCCGCACTGGCGGCTTATTGCTTTGAACTGGCTCTCTACCCAATTGGTGGCAGCGCCAATACCCCGGTGCGGGTCGGTCTGACTGGACAAGGTGTGGCGGGTGCCAAAGTTCACCAGCTGCTGAACATCATTGCGCATCCGTTGGGCATTGGTGGCAGCGGCAATGTCATACAATGCCGGTTTAGTTGCCGGTGGCGGGGTAGCGGCCAGCGTTAATGGGCTGGTTAGTGCCAGGGTGAGCAAATACGCTTTCATCAGTCATTCCTGTTGTGGCTTTTGAATCACGCTAACAGTAAAAAAACGTTTTATTAAACACCCTGCGACAATTTGCTTCAGGATGCCGACGAATGACCTTGTTACAGTGATAAAATCACATTGCATGTCTGGCATGCAATACTGTGATCAAGGGGCTGTGGCTGACTCATCCTGCAGCATAACCTTGCCCATTCCGCCCTGCTGCCGTTGCAGCAGGGCTTTTTTTGCCGGTATGATGGCGTCTGTCCGTCAGGGCGGCTTTGCCGCTGCCGAAACGCCCTTGGTTGGGGTGGTAAGCAACTGACTAATTTTACCTGAGACTCATGTGGCCCTTGGTGTGGGTCACCACTGATAAGGATTGTAGATGCCCGCCATTACTCTGCCTGACGGCGCTGTTCGTCATTTTGATCACCCTGTTTCTGTACTTGATGTTGCTGCCGATATTGGTCCAGGCCTGGCCAAAGCCACTATTGCAGGCCGTGTTAACGGTGAACTGGTTGATGCCTGTGAGCTGATTGAGCAAGACGCCAAGCTGGCCATTATTACCAGCAAAGATCAGGACGGACTGGAGATTATTCGCCATTCCTGTGCGCATTTGCTTGGCCACGCCATTAAGCAACTGTGGCCACAAACCAAAATGGCTATTGGCCCGGTTATCGACAACGGCTTTTATTATGACGTTGACCTGGACTTTCCGCTGACCGAGGAGCACTTGGTCGAGCTGGAAGCGCGGATGAAAGCCCTGGCCAAGAGCAATTATGCGGTGATCAAGAAAAAGGTCAGTTGGCAGGAAGCGCGTGATACCTTCGAGGCACGTAACGAGCCCTACAAAATGGCCATTTTGGACGAAAACATCAGCCGTGATGACCGTCCCGGCCTGTACCACCACGAAGAATATATCGACATGTGCCGCGGCCCGCACGTGCCGAACATGAGTTTTTGCCAGCACTTCAAATTGATGAAAGTGGCCGGTGCTTACTGGCGCGGTGACGCCAAAAACAAAATGCTGCAGCGCATTTACGGCACTGCCTGGGCTGACAAAAAAGCCCTCAACGGTTACCTGCAACAGTTGGCGGAAGCAGAAAAACGTGACCACCGTAAAATCGGTAAGCAGCTGGACCTGTTCCACTTCCAGGAAGAAGCGCCGGGTATGGTGTTCTGGCACAACGATGGCTGGGTGATTTTCCGCGAGCTGGAAACCTTTATTCGTGAGAAGCTGCGTGAGTATGACTATCAGGAGGTCAAGGGGCCACTGATGATGGACCGGATACTCTGGGAACGTTCCGGGCACTGGGAAAAATACAGTGATGCCATGTTCACCACCAGTTCGGAAAACCGCGATTACGCCATCAAGCCGATGAACTGCCCGGGCCACGTACAGATTTTCAACCAGGGGCTGAAGTCTTACCGCGACTTGCCACTGCGGATGGCCGAGTTTGGCTCTTGCCATCGTAATGAGCCCAGCGGGGCGCTGCATGGCTTGATGCGAGTGCGAGGCTTTACTCAGGATGATGCCCATATCTTCTGTACTGACGATCAAATTCAGTCTGAAGTGGCCAGCTGTATTGATATGGTTTACAGCACTTATGCCACCTTTGGCTTTAATGACATCAAGGTCAAATTGTCGACCCGTCCGGAAAAGCGGATCGGCTCTGATGCCATCTGGGACAAGGCGGAAGAAGGTCTGGCCGAGGCACTCAAAGCCAAAGGTATCGACTTTGACCTGCAACCCGGTGAGGGCGCCTTTTACGGGCCGAAAATTGAATTCACTTTGCATGATTGTCTGAACCGGGCCTGGCAGTGTGGCACCGTACAGCTCGACTTTGCTTTGCCCAGCCGGCTCAATGCCTCTTTTGTGGCCGAAGACAATGACCGTCGGGTGCCAGTCATGATCCACCGTGCCATTCTTGGTTCGCTGGAGCGTTTCATTGGTATTCTCATCGAAGAGTACGCGGGTTTCTTCCCTACCTGGTTGGCACCGACCCAGGCTGTAGTGATGAATATCACCGATGCACAGGCCGATTACGTCACTGAGGTAGTAAAAACCCTTGAAAGCGCAGGCATTCGAGCAAAGTCTGACTTGAGAAACGAGAAGATTGGCTTTAAAATCCGCGAGCACACTCTAAAGCGCGTTCCTTACCTGTTGGTTGTCGGTGACAAAGAGCGGGAAAGCGGCGAAGTGGCTGTGAGAACGCGCAAAGGTGACGATCTCGGCAAATTCAAGCTGGCGGATATTATTGCCAAGCTGCAAGGCGACATTGCCAGCCGAGCCTAATAAACGTGGAGGAATAACGTATTAAAGGCGGAAGACGGGGCCCTATAGCCCAGCAGAAACCGAAACACCGTATCAATGACCTGATCCGTATCCCCGAGGTACGTCTGATTGATGCAGATGGCGAACAGCAAGGCGTGGTGAAAATCGCCGACGCTTTGCAGATGGCAGAGGATGCTCAACTGGATTTGGTTGAGATCAGTCCTAATGCGGAGCCGCCAGTCTGTCAGATCATGGATTACGGCAAGTTCCTCTACGAAAAGCAAAAAAGCGCAAAAGAACAAAAGAAAAAGCAAAAACAGATCCAGGTGAAGGAAATTAAATTCCGCCCTGGCACAGATGAAGGCGACTACCAGGTAAAACTGCGCAACCTGGTTCGTTTTCTGGAAGACGGTGACAAAGCCAAAATCACGCTGCGATTCCGTGGCCGTGAAATGGCACACCAAGAGCTTGGCCGCGATTTGCTTGAGCGAATCAAAGGCGATCTCGAAGAGCTGTCTGTTGTTGAGTCCTTCCCGAAAATGGAAGGCCGGCAGATGGTGATGGTGCTGGCACCGAAAAAGAAATAGTCAGGCGCCCACAAGCAGTGGGCCAGTCCGGCCTGCTCGCCCTGGCTGTTGGTATGCAACAATGCGGAGTTATTCGTAATGGCTAAAATGAAGACCCACCGTGGCGCTGCCAAGCGGTTCAAAAAAACCGCTTCTGGTGGTTACAAGTTCAAGCAGTCGCACCTGCGTCACATCTTGACTAAAAAATCCTCCAAGCGTAAGCGTCAGCTGCGCGATTCTCACATGGTTACCGCTGCGGACAAGCCGCTGGTCGACCGTATGCTGCCTAACCTGTAATTGAGAGGGATTTAAGATGCCAAGAGTAAAACGTGGTGTAGTTGCCCGCGCTCGTCACAAGAAGGTACTGAAGGCCGCTAAAGGTTACTACGGTGCCCGTAGCCGTGTTTATCGCGTTGCCTTCCAGGCCGTGATCAAAGCCGGTCAATACGCTTATCGTGACCGTCGTGCCAAAAAACGTCAGTTCCGTCAGCTGTGGATCGTCCGTATCAACGCAGCTGCCCGTCAGAATGGTCTGTCTTACAGCCGTCTGATCAACGGTCTGAAGAAAGCATCCGTGGAAATCGATCGTAAGATCCTGTCTGACATCGCTGTTCACGACAAAGCTGCTTTCTCTGCTCTGGTTGAGAAAGCCAAAGCAGCCCTGTAATGGAAAAGGGAGGCTTTATGGCCTCCCTTTTTTACTGGAACCCATGATGACAATGTTTTTCTTTAGCTTCTTCTTTACGTCCTGACTATCAGGAGGC
This sequence comes from Gallaecimonas aegicerasi, assembly GCF_045291545.1. Classification (GTDB taxonomy): domain Bacteria; phylum Pseudomonadota; class Gammaproteobacteria; order Enterobacterales; family Gallaecimonadaceae; genus Gallaecimonas. Next base: position 1,404,066 of record NZ_CP149514.1, on the reverse strand, counting down.
CTTACCTTGGTGAAGACGAAGCTAAAGGAAAACCCAAGGCCTCCCCAGCGGGAGGCTTTTTTATTTGTGATACGAGGACGCCATGCAACATCTTGACGAGATCGTCAGCCAGGCCAAAGCGGCCATTGACGCGGCCGCGGACATGGCGGCACTGGACGCCATCCGGGTTGATTACTTGGGCAAAAAAGGGCAGCTGACCCTGCAAATGCAAACCCTGCGTGACCTCAGCCCGCAAGAGCGCCCCAAGGCGGGGGCGGTTATCAACGAAGCCAAACAGGCGGTGCAGGAATACCTCAACAGCAAAAAAACGGCCATGGCCGAAGCGGAGCTCAATGCCAAGCTGGCGGCTGAGCAGATTGACATCACTTTGCCTGGCCGGCGCCAGAACCTGGGTGGGCTGCACCCGGTCACCCGCACCATTGAGCGTATTGAGCACTTTTTTGGTGAGCTGGGTTTTGCCGTTAAGGAAGGACCAGAGATCGAAGATGCCTTTCACAACTTTGATGCCCTGAATATTCCACCACACCACCCGGCTCGGGCCGACCACGACACCTTTTACTTCAGTGCCGATAAACTGCTGCGTACCCAAACTTCTGGCGTACAGATCCGCACCATGGAAGTGGAAGCGCCGCCTTTGCGGATCATTTCCCCAGGGCGGGTTTATCGTAACGATTACGATCAGACCCATACGCCGATGTTCCACCAGGTTGAAGGCCTGCTGGTCGATGAAAATGTCTCCTTTGCCGAACTCAAAGGCATTTTGCATGACTTTTTGAATCACTTTTTCGAAGAAGACACCCAAGTGCGTTTTCGCCCCAGTTACTTCCCCTTCACTGAGCCTTCAGCGGAAGTGGATGTGATGGGCAAAAACGGTAAATGGCTGGAAGTACTGGGCTGCGGCATGGTGCACCCCAATGTGCTGAAGTCAGTCGGTATCGATCCGGAAAAATACACCGGCTTTGCTTTTGGTATGGGCGTCGAGCGCCTGACCATGCTGCGCTACGGTGTCAGTGATTTACGTGCGTTTTTCGAAAACGACGTGCGTTTCCTCAAGCAATTCAAGTAAGGGCAGGGAGAGAATTATGAAGTTTTCAGAAAACTGGCTGCGTCAGTGGGTTAATCCGGCCATTGACACCCAGGCCCTGTCTGAGCAGCTGTCCATGGCGGGCCTTGAGGTAGACGGCATCGAGCCGGTAGCCGGTAGCTTCCACACCGTAACGGTTGGTGAGGTGGTGGAGTGCGGCCAACACCCGGATGCAGACAAGCTGCAAGTCACCAAAATCAATGTTGGTGGTGATGAACTGCTGGACATCGTCTGTGGTGCGCCAAATTGCCGCGCCGGCCTAAAGGTCGCGGTAGCACAGGTTGGCGCGGTACTACCGGGCGATTTTAAAATTAAAAAAGCCAAGCTGCGGGGCCAGCCGTCAAACGGCATGCTGTGCTCTTTTGCCGAGTTGGGTATCGATATTGAGTCCGACGGCATTATCGAATTACCGGCCGATGCGTCGGTAGGGGTGAGTGTTCGTGAATATCTGGGCCTGGATGACAACAGTATTGAAGTGGACCTGACACCGAACCGTGCTGATTGTCTAGGCCTATTGGGGCTGGCCAGGGAAGTAGGGGTACTTAATAACCTGGATGTACAGGAAGTGCCTTTTAACCCGGTAGCTGCCACCACAGAGGCGGCGTTAGCCATTAACGTCAGTGCCCCTGAAGCCTGCCCGCGCTATCTGGGGCGGGTTATCAAAGGTGTTGATGTAAGTCGCCCAAGCCCCTTGTGGCTGACCGAGCGGCTGCGTAAAAGTGGTATTCGCAGCATTGACCCGGTGGTGGATGTTACCAACTACGTATTGTTGGAGTTAGGTCACCCGCTGCATGCCTTTGATCTGGCAAAGATTGATGGTGGCATCAATGTGCGTTTGGCCACCGAGGGTGAAAAACTGACCCTGCTTGATGGTAATGAAGTTACCCTCAGCAGCAATACACTGGTCATTGCTGATAACAACAAAGCCCTCGCCATGGCCGGTATCTTTGGCGGCGAAGGCTCCGGTGTGACCGAATCGAGCCAGGATATCTTACTGGAAGCCGCATTTTTTGCCCCCACCGCGATCACCGGCCGTGCCCGGCAATACGGCTTGCACACGGATGCGTCGCATCGCTACGAGCGGGGCGTGGACCCGCAGTTGACCCACCGTGCCATGGCGCGCGCGACCGAGTTGCTGCTGAGCATTGTCGGTGGTGAAGCCGGGCCTGTGGTTGAGGCACTGAGTGCTAAGCATCTACCCACGCAGGCTACCATCCGCCTGCGTAAAGCCCGCCTGGCGAAAGTATTGGGTGTTGTTATTGCGGATGATAACGTCACCGAAATTCTCCAGCGCCTCGGTACGGCACCACAGTTCGATGGGCAAACATGGACGGTAACCGCACCCAGCTACCGCTTTGATATGGCCATTGAGGAAGACCTTATCGAGGAAGTAGCGCGGGTCTACGGCTACAACAATATTGCCGATCAGGCTCCTTTGGGCCGGCTGGCGATGACAGGCCATAAAGAAGCGATGTTAAGCCTCAAGCGGGTTCGCTCCTTGCTGGTCGATTTGGGCTATCAAGAAGCCATTACCTACAGCTTTGTGGAGCCTAAAGCCCAGGCGGCACTGTTCCCTGAAGAACAGGTTGATATCCTGCCGCATCCCATCTCTGCGGATATGTCTGCCATGCGGGTATCGCTGTGGCCGGGCCTCTTGCAGGCGGTGGCACATAACCAGAATCGTCAGCAAAGCCGGGTACGACTGTTTGAGTCGGGCCTGCGCTTTGTTTACCGTGATGGCGCTCTGCAACAGCAAAAAATGCTGGCAGGGGTGATCAGCGGCAGTGCTTTTGGTGAGCACTGGTCAATGGACAGCCGCAGCAGCGATTTCTTCGATCTCAAAGGCGACGTCGAGCAAATACTGGCGCTGACCGGTGCCAAGTTCACCGTGGAACGCTCTACACTCAGTGCCCTGCATCCAGGCCAAAGCGCACAAATTCTGCGTGACGGCCAGGTGGTTGGCCATCTGGGTGTGCTGCATCCGGCTGCGGCCAAGGCGGTTGGCCTGAAGCATCAGCCGCTGGTCTTTGAACTGGCCTGGGCTGCTCTGGGCGAGCGGTTGATCCCCAGTGCTGGCGTTATTTCCCGCTTCCCGGCCAACCGCCGTGATCTGGCCATCGTCGTAGCTGAAACCATCGCGGCTGGCGATATTCTCGATACCGTGCAAAAAATTGGCGGAAATCAGGTAGTTGACGTAAACTTGTTTGACCTGTATTGCGGTCCTGGTGTTGCCGATGGCCATAAAAGCCTGGCAGTCAGCCTAACCCTGCAGGATCCGGCGCGCACACTGGAAGAAAGTGAAATAGCTGACGTGGTCAACAAGGTAGTCGACGCGCTGAAAAGCCAGTTCAATGCATCCTTGAGGGAGTGATCTATGGCGTTGACCAAAGCAGAGATGGCGGAACACCTCTTCGTTAAGCTCGGTATCAACAAACGGGTAGCCAAGGAAATGGTGGAGTCTTTTTTTGAAGAGATCCGTCATGCACTGGAAAACGGTGAGCAAGTGAAGTTGTCCGGTTTTGGTAACTTTGAGCTCCGTGATAAAAACCAGCGCCCTGGGCGTAACCCGAAAACCGGTGAAGATATTCCTATCTCCGCCCGGCGGGTGGTGACCTTCCGGCCTGGCCAGAAGCTCAAAAGCCGCGTTGAAGATGTCGAATAAAAAAGGAGCCTCAGGGCTCCTTTTTCAGTTCCGGCCATTGTCTGGGCACCAACATGTGACGACTGCCATCGGCCGCCATGACCATGGTCGGCTGGTGGATCTCCGTCAGCTCTGGCAGTGCCTCCCAAGCTACCTCTGCCAACCATTGCCAGCGGGCTAAGGGCCGAAGAGCCAGCGCTGCGGGCCACTGCTCTGGATACCACCATTGGCCTTGGCTGTGCCGCCGGTCAAGCCAGTTATGCCGAGGCCCTTGGCCAAACAAGACTCCCCGCGATAACAAACGGCGCTGATGAATGTGCCAGCCTCGTTGAGTAAGCCATGGGACCAGCTCTGGGCGGCTTAGCAGCGGCAGTTGGTGGTTGGCCAGTCGGGCAGCCTTGTGTTCCAGCCAGTCCCGCTGGCCCGGGCCCAGCCAGCCTTGCGGAAGGCCAAGATAAAATTTCACGGTCAGCTCCCAGTGCTCAATAGTGCCGCTGGCAAGATCTCGAACAATCAGATCCGGGGCGCCCAGCGTCTGGCCGTTAATACGGATAGCCTCGTCTGCCGCCAGTACCTGATAGCGGTCACTGGCTTCAAGCAGTGCATGGACCAACACCTCAAAGCGTTTGCCGAGGCGTCGTTCCTGGCTAAGTGCGGCAGCCAAGGTCTTGGTATCTACGCCGGTCAGTGACAAGGCTGCCGGCTCTGCTACCAACGCCAGCAACGGGGGCTGGCCAATGACCCAGCGCAGCATCGCCAGAGCATCCTGTTCATCAAATTGTGCTGATAACTGATCCATCCAATTCCTTTACCCGTAACCCGGTTAGCGAACTAATATCTATACATGCAAAGCTAAATTGTATAGGAATCATGCGAGGGATTATGGCGATTCGTGTAGGTGTCAGTGCTTGCGTTTTGGGTGAGCCCGTACGCTTTGATGGTGGCCATAAGCTATCACGATTTGTTGCCGATGAGCTGGGGCGGCACTTTCAGTTTGTGGCTGTGTGCCCTGAGCAAGCCATCGGTATGGGCGTGCCGCGACCGACCATCCGGCTGGTAGGCGATCCTGCGGCGCCGCGGGTTAAGGGGTCTAAAGATAGTAGCTTGGACGTAACCGAGCCATTAGCCCGTTATGCGGACGAGCGGCTGCCGGGACTGGCTGGCTTGAGTGGTTACATTCTTTGCAGCAAGTCGCCAACCTGCGGTATGGAGCGGGTCAGAGTGTATGACGAGCAGGGTAATGGCCTCGGTAAGGTTGGGGTCGGGGTATTTGCCCAGGCCCTGATGAGCCGCTACCCGCAGTTGCCGGTTGAAGAAGATGGGCGCCTGCATGACCCCTTACTGCGAGAAAACTTTGTGTTGCGGGTGATGGCTTATCATGACTGGCAGAGCAATGTACTCACCGATCTTAGCCTGCAGAATCTGATGGCCTTTCACCGCCGCCATAAGTTTTTGCTGTTAGCTCACGACCAAGCTATTTACCGCCGCCTGGGTCCGGCCATTGCCGAAGCAAAAGATGCTCAAGACATCGCCTCTTCCTACATTTTGTCTTTCATGCAGGCGCTGGCCAAGCCGGCCAGCCGCCGTAACCACACCAATGTGCTGATGCACTTGCAGGGTTTCTTCAAGAAAGTACTCAGTAGTGCTGAGAAGCAGGAACTCAGTGAACTGATCGAACACTACCGCCAGGGGCTGACACCTCTGATGGCACCTCTGACGTTATTAAATCATCACTTGCGCCACCACCCGGTGCCTTATCTCAAAGAGCAGAGCTACCTGCATCCATACCCCCATGATCTGAGGCTGCGCTATGGACTCTGAAAAATTAAAGATTGGCGATCTGGCTGAGCAAACAGGCGTTTTGCCCGTTACGCTGCGGGCCTGGGAGCGCCGCTATGGGCTGTTAAAGCCCAACCGTACGGCCAAGGGCCACCGGCTTTATAGCGCCAGCGACGTCGCCCGGGTGCGGGACATTCAGCGCTACCTGCAGCTGGGGCTTAACCTCGCGGATACCAAAGCGCTACTGGCCGGGGCCAGTCGAACTGACTTTGAACCCTGGACCGAAACCGTGCTGGCCCTGGCGCAAAGCCTCAACACGGTGGCGTTGACCCGAACCCTCGATAGCTTGCTCAAAGAGCAACCACTGGCCCTTTTTTGCAGCAATCTCTGGCAGTTACTCAGTAGTTGGCCAGCCGGGCCTTTTAGTGAGCCGGCAAAGGCCTTGCTGGAATCCGAAATCAGCCAACGCTTGGCAATGGTAAGCCACCTGCAGCGCCATCGCCATAAGCAGTCTCTGGCGCTGCTTGTCGGTGCTATGCCGCCGCTATGGCGGCAAATGCTCAGGGCGGTACTCAGCCAGCATCATCGGGTTGTTGACCTTGGTAGCGGCGATGACGAGCGGCAACTTACTCTAGCCTTGGCGGCCATGCCTGAGGCGCAGATCTTTACCGGCATACTGCGCCAGCTACCGGCCAACAGTACGCCAGCGCTGCCGGGGCAATATACGTTAACGGAGGCATTGTGACCCAGCTGGTTTGGTTTCGAAACGACTTGCGAACACTGGACAACACCGCTTTGACCCGAGCGGCTGCGCCGGGGCCGGTGCGGGGCATTTTCATCGCCACACCCGGGCAGTGGCAAAAGCACCATATGGCGCCGGTGCGTCAACGGCTACTCGAGCACGCGGTTAGCGCCCTGGCCGGGCAACTGGCCAAGCTGGGTATTGTCCTCGATGTTGTGGTGTTGGACGACTTTGCCGCCATCAGCACTTTTCTGGCCGACTATTGCCAGCAACATCAGATCCACGCGCTGCATGCCAACCGCGAGTACCTGGTTGATGAGCTGCACCGTGATGAGCAGGTAACCCAGGCTCTCAACATTGATTGTCATTTCTATGATGATCGCCTGTTGCTGCCCCCCGGCGCAGTCATGACGCAGCAAGGGGAGCCTTACAAGGTTTTCACGCCATTTAAGAACAGCGTCAAGCAGCAGTTAAAAGCAGCACCGCCACAGGTGCTGCGCCGTCTGCCTGCTCAGCAAAAAGCCATTATGGCGCCGTCTCTGCCGGGATTTTCTGATGTCAGTGAAGATGCTCGTATTGCCACATGGCCAGATAACGAAGATGCGGCACTCACTGCCATGCGTCGTTTTGTCAGTGAACAAGCCAGCGACTACAAGGCGCACCGTGATTTTCCGGCATTGGATAACACCTCGCGGCTGTCGGCTGCCCTTAGCATCGGCTTGCTGTCGCCACGTCAGTGCCTGTGGCGGTTGGCTCACCAGCATGGTGACACCATCTGGGATGATCAATCCGGGCCCGGTACTTGGTTGAATGAATTGATTTGGCGTGATTTTTACGGCCATGTCGCCTGGCATTTCCCAGCCGTAGTCAAAGGCCGGGCTTTTCAGCGTGATACCGAGCAACTCACCTGGGCAGATGACGATGGAGCCTTTAACGCCTGGTGTCAGGGGCGTACCGGCTTTCCTATTGTTGATGCCGCCATGCGTCAGTTACGCTGCACCGGCTGGATGCATAATCGCCTGCGGATGATCACCGCATCTTTTTTGGTCAAGGACTTACACATCGACTGGCGCCGGGGCGAGGCTTACTTCATGAGCCAGCTCATTGATGGTGACTTTGCTGCCAATAATGGCGGCTGGCAGTGGGCTGCCAGTACCGGCACCGATGCCGCGCCGTATTTTCGTATTTTCAATCCCTGGGAGCAGGGCAAACGCTTTGACCCCGACGGGCGCTTTATTCGCCACTGGTTACCGGAGCTCAGCGAGGTTAGCGAACAATATCTGCACGAGCCCCATCGCTGGCCCGGCGCGTTGAATTATCCGGCGCCATTGGTAGACCACAAGACCGCCCGGCAGCAAACCCTGGCCATGTTTAAAGCCCTCAAGGAGGCATCATGAGCCCGGCGCTAGCACGCTTTTTGTCGGCCTATCAGCAGTTGGATAACCAGCACCTGCATTTACTGACCGAGATTTACAGTGAGGAGGTGATCTTCATTGATCCTCTGCACCGTATAAGCGGTATTGCAGCCCTGAAGCATTACTTCACCGCCATGTACCAACACCTGCAGGCCATTGAGTTTGATTATCAAGATGTTGACGAACAGTCTGAGCAGGCCTTTGTGCAGTGGCAGATGCGCTTTTGCCACCCGCGTCTGGCAGCTGGTGCCTGGGTGACGGTAGAAGGTATCACCGTGCTGCGTTTTAACGACGCAGGTAAAGCCTGTTATCACCGCGACTACTTTGACCTCGGCGCCATGCTTTACGAGCAGTTACCGCTGTTGGGTCGCCTCATTGGGTTTATTAAAAGGCGGGCAGGGCAATGAAGGTGCTCATTACCGGTGCGACCTCCGGCATCGGCCGTCAATTGGCACTGGATTATCACCGTCAGGGGCATCAGGTATGGGCGTTGGGCCGCAACAGTGAGGCGCTGGCAACGCTTGCCGAGCTTGGCCTGCATACTGCCAAGCTGGAATTGACCGACCGCCAGGCCACCCTCGACTGGTTTGCCCAGATGGGGCCGCTGGATCTGGTGGTACTCAATGCCGGTAGCTGCGAGTATGTTGATATGCCGCCTTTTGACAGCGCCTTGTTTGCCCGGGTAATGGCAACCAATGTGCTGAGCATGGCCACCTGCATTGAAGGTGTTTTACCTTGTCTGGCCCAAGGGGCCCGCCCGCACCTGGTTGGCATGAGTTCCAGTTCAGCTTACCTGCCTCTTCCCCGTGCCGAGGCGTATGGCGCCTCCAAAGCCGCCATACGCTATCTGATGGAAACGCTCTATATCACTCTAAAGCCGCAAGGCATTACGGTCAGCTGTGTTTTTCCCGGGTTTGTCGACACACCGCTAACGGCTCGCAATGATTTTCCCATGCCGATGCAAGTCTCTGTTGAAAAGGCCGCCAAGGCGATACGCCAGGGCATTGCCAAAAGACGCTTCGAGATCCGCTTTCCGGGCTTTTTCACCGGCCTGCTGAAACTGCTTCGCTATTTACCGCGCCGCCTCTGGCGGCATTTTGCACAAGGAATGATCCGCACATGAGAGCAACAGTTGCTGTGGTTGGCTCAGGCATCGCCGGCATGACGGCGGCCTATTATCTGTCCCGCCATTATGACGTCACCCTGTTTGAAGCCGGTGATTATCTGGGGGGCCACACCCATACCGTAGATGTTGAGCTCGACGGTGAAAAAAGTGCTATCGATACCGGTTTTATTGTCTTTAATGACCGCACCTACCCACGTTTTCAGCGCTTGCTTGAGGAGCTGAAAGTTGCTTACCAGCCCACCGAAATGAGCTTTTCGGTGCGTAATGACGCCCTTGCTCTGGAGTACAACGGCCACAGCCTGAGAACCCTGTTTGCTCAGAAGCGCAATTTACTGCGACCCGCCTTTTGGCGGCTTATTCGTGACATTCTGCGTTTTAACAAGGATGCGCGCCAGGAGATCACCGCGCCTTCAGCACAGACGCTTGGGCAATATCTGGACGCCCGTGCCTTTGGACCATTGTTTGTCGATAACTATTTGTTGCCTATGGGCGCCGCCATTTGGTCCATGGGGTTGGCACAAATGCGGGATTTTCCCTTGCAGTTTTTTGCCACATTTTTCCATAACCATGGCCTGCTGGACGTGGCTAACCGGCCACAGTGGTTCACCATTGCCGGAGGCTCCCGGCAATACATTGCGCCGCTGCTCGCGCCTGTTAAAGAGCGTATTTACCTGAATACCCCGGTAACCCGCATTGAGCGCAGCGGCGGCAAAGTACAGCTGTTCAGCAAGGAGCAACAGTGGCAGTTCGATCAGGTGGTACTGGCTTGCCATTCTGATCAGGCACTGGCCATGCTGGCCAACCCTAGTGAGGCTGAACAGCAGGTGCTGGGTCAGCTCACTTACAGCGACAATCAGGTGGTGCTGCATACCGACACGAGCCATTTACCGAAACGCTCATTGGCCTGGGCCAGCTGGAATTACCGGATGAACCGCCACCAGCACAAACCGGTAGTTACCTATGACATGAACATCCTGCAACGGCTGAAAAAACGCTTTACCTATCTGGTTACCCTCAATGATCAGGTAGCCGATGACAAGGTGCTTGGCCGTTACACTTATGCGCACCCAGTTTACACTATTGATGCCATCAATGCCCAAAAACGCTGGGCTGATATTTCCGGCGTTGACGGTGTTCATTACTGTGGCGCTTACTGGTTCAATGGCTTTCATGAAGACGGGGTGCACAGCGCTTTGCGGGTTTGCAAGCAATTGGGTGTGACCCCATGAGCAGTGCTCTTTATGTCGGTACGGTGCGCCACCGGCGCCATTTGCCCAAGGCGCACCGCTTCACTTATCCCTTTTTTATGTGGCTACTGGATCTGGATGATCTTGATAATGTGCCTGAGCTGGGGCGCTGGTTTTCATTACGGCGGTTTGCCCTGGCACGCTTTCATCGCCCGGATTACCTTGGGCCAGCAGCGCAACCTTTGGCCGATGCGGTCCGTGACAAACTGGCCAGCCTTACTGGTAGCCGCCCGACCGGCAAGGTACTGGCGTTAGTGAATCTGCGTACGCTGGGGTTGTACTTCAGCCCGGTGAACTTTTACTACGGTTATGACCAGCAGGGGCAGCTGAGCCACTTTCTGGCCGAAGTTTCCAACACCCCCTGGAATCAGCGGCACTATTACGGCTTGTCTTTGCAAGAAGGTCTTACTCCCCGCCACCCCAAAGCCTTTCATGTTTCCCCATTTAACCCAATAGACCAGCAGTATCGGTGGCGGCTGCAACCACCGGGAGCGCGTCTTTTTGTGCATTTGGAAAACCATGACAGCCGCGGCCACGTATTTGATGCAACGCTGGCTTTACAGCGTCAGCCATTAACTCTCGCGAGCGTTCGCCGGCAACTGCTTCGCCGGCCGGTAATGACGGCCTCAGTGGTGTTGGGCATTTATTGGCAGGCGCTCAAGCTGGCCCTCAAAGGGGTACGGATTTATGGATATCAGAAGGAGAAGGTATGACTGATCTGGCCAGTCAGGTACAACAACAAGCCAATACGGGACCGCGGTGGCTGCAAAAAGCGGCGCGACGAACATTACTGGCGGTACTGGCCAAACTGCGTCACGGCCAACTGACCCTGGTTGATGCCGATGGCACGCAGGTTTTTGGCCAGGGGCAACCGGCGGCTACCCTGGAGATCCGCGATAATCGCTTTTACCGGCAAGTATTGCTCGGTGGCAGCATTGGTGCCGGTGAAGCCTATATTGATGGCCTCTGGCACAGTGACGACCTCACGGCACTGGTGCGGCTGATGGTTTTGAACATGCCGCTGCTGGACAGTCTGGAGCGGCGCCTGGCCTGGCTAAGCTGGCCACTGCAACGGCTGCGTCATGTGGCTAATCGCAACAGCCGACAGGGAGCAAAGCGCAATATTCTGGCTCATTACGATCTGGGTAATGAGCTTTACGGAGCGTTTTTAGACCCGACCATGATGTACTCGTCGGCGATTTACCCCCACTCTGAAGCCAGCCTGGAAGAGGCTCAGTTGCACCGCCTTGACCGTATCTGCCAGCAGTTACAGTTACAGCCTACAGACCACCTGCTGGAGATCGGCACCGGCTGGGGCGGGCTGGCTATGCATGCGGCTCAGCATTATGGCTGCCAGGTGACCACCACCACCATTTCTGAGGCGCAGTACCAGGCAGCTTGTGCCCGTGTTAAAGCTGCCGGGCTAGAGCAGCAGATCACCTTGCTGCAGGACGATTACCGGGATCTGCAAGGCCAATATGACAAACTGGTCAGTATTGAGATGATCGAGGCGGTCGGCCACGACTACTTGCCAGGCTTTTTTGAGCAATGTCAGGCACTACTGAAGCCACAAGGCATAATGCTGTTACAGGCGATTACCATCAGCGATCAACGTTACGACAGCTATGTTCGCTCGGTGGATTTTATTCAGCGTTATATCTTTCCGGGCGGCTGTCTGCCGTCCAACACCCGCATGTTATCGGTGATGGCCGATAACACCGACTTTGTGGTACGACGGCTGCACGATTTTGGTTTTGATTATGCCCGGACGCTGCGCGACTGGCGGCAACGCTTCCATCAGGCGTTCGAGGAGCTTCGCCAACACGGCTATGACGAGCGTTTCCGGCGCTTGTGGGATTACTACCTGTGCTACTGCGAAGGGGGCTTCATGGAGCGAGCCATCAGCGTGGTGCACCTTTTAGCCAGCCGGCCGGGTAACAGGGCGGTTTTGTGAACGGGTGGCTGAACCTGCTGGCTTATCAGTTGGCCTGGTTCCTGGCGGTGCTGGGGGCAAGCCCTTATTGGTTACTGGCGATACTGGCGCTGCATCTGCTGTTTAGCCCCCGCAGGCAGGCCGATGCCCGGCTGATGGTCGGTTTTTTGTTGATTGGTCTTATCGTTGATGGTGGCCTCGGCGCCGCCGGCTTATTGCAGTTTCATCAGCAACATTATGTGATCCCGCTATGGCTAATGGGCCTGTGGGCGGCCCTGGCGATGCTACCGAACCATAGTTTGGCCTGGCTGAAATACCGGCCAGGGCTGTCGGCCTTGCTTGGCGCTATTGCTGGCCCGCTGGCTTATGGCGCCGGGGTGCGTTTGGGTGCTGCCGATTTTGGCTGGCCGTTGTATCAGAGCCTGGCCATGCTGGCGCTGCTGTGGGCCCTGCTCACCCCGACGCTGATGTTACTGTCGCGGCGTTGGCAGCCATGAAGTACTGGCTATTGCTGTTATTGTCCTTTAACGCTTTTTCGCAATGGCAGCTGCAGGGTAAGGGGCGTTATGACTATCTTTGGTTTGATATCTATGACGCTGCCTATTACACCGACGGTGCTAAACAGGCATTGGAGCTGAAGTATTTTCGTGACTTTTCCGGCTCTGATATCAGCCATCAAACTGCCAAGGAGTGGCGGCATTTAAAACAATATCCGGACAAGCGTTATCGGCACTGGCTGGCTTGGTTTAGCCAGCATTGCCCGGATGTCAAAGCCGGTGACCGGTTGCGCCTGGAAGTTAGCGCAGATTCCAGCACTTTATTGAAAAATGACCACGTGGTTGCCCGCATCAAGGATGCCGACTTTGGCCCGGCTTTTTTGGCTATTTGGCTGTCACCACGCACCAATGCCCAGGCTTTGCGACGGGCACTGTTGGGTAAGGAGGAAAAATGCGCACGTTGTTGATGTTCATGGTGAGTCTGTTACTGGGAGGCTGTGCCGTTGGCGTTGAACACTATCAGGGCAGCACACCAACACTCCGGTTAGAGCAGTTCTTCAACGGCAGGGTGATTGCCCATGGCATGTTTCAAGACTATCGAAACCGAGTGATAAAGCGCTTCACAGTCGTGGTCGATGGCCACTGGCAAGGAAATCAAGGCACCCTTGATGAGCGTTTCAGTTATGCCGATGGCAGCACCAGTGAACGTGTTTGGCATCTGAGTAAACTGCCCGATGGTCGCTATCAAGGCACCGCTGGTGATGTTATTGGTATGGCTCAGGGGCAAGCGCGGGGAATGGCTTTTCAATGGTCTTACACATTACGGGTACCCCGTGAGGACGGCAGCACCCTGGATGTCACCATGGATGACTGGATGTATCAGCTGGACGACAAGCGACTGATGAATCGCACCACCATGAAAAAGTTCGGGTTACCGGTAGGGCAAGTGACCCTCTACTTCGAAAAGCAGTGAAATGCCCATAGCGGCCCTCTATAATGCGCCGCCATGCAGTCTTACTCTGACCAATTTCATGCCCTGGGCACCATGCTGCAATGCTATCGGCAAGACTGGCAGCAACGCCCTTTTACTTGCCAGCACTGGCCTTTTGACGATTTCAGCGAGGCGCAGCTCAGCAGTGGTGCTGCCCTGGCGATGCGGCCATTATTGGCGCCCTGGTTAGACTATCGCTTGCCCGAGGCAAGCAAAGTGCCTTTGCGTACACCGACGAGGCTTGCTTCTGGCATTGGCGGTAGAAAATGGCAGCAGATCACCGACTTTGCCGGTGCGGCTGACGTTAACGGGCCGGCGCTGGAATGGTGCGCCGGTAAGGGCCATCTGGGGCGGCTGCTGGCCGTCAATGGCCAAGCGGTGCTGTCATTGGAGTTACAGCTGCAATTGTGTCAGCAGGGTGAGACTTTAGCCCAGCACTGGCAGGTACCTCAGCAATTTGTTTGTGCAGACGCACTGACACCGGCCGCGGCGCAGTTTTTTGAGCCGGCTCGCCAAGCATTGGCACTGCATGCTTGTGGCCGCCTGCATATGACCTTTTTACGCCAGGCGGTTAACGCCAGCGTGCAGCGGCTGACCTTGTCCCCTTGTTGTTATCATCTTATTGATGACGAACATTACCAGCCAATGAGTCAGCAGGGTCGCCAACAGCAGCTGTCTTTGAGCCGCTTTGATCTGAAATTACCGCTGGAAGAGTTGGTTACCGGGGGAGCCAGAGCAGGGCGGCTGCGCCAGCAGGAAAACCGCTACCGACTGGCCTTTGATGCCTTGCAGCAGGATTTAGGCGGCGAGGGCTACCTACCAGTACCGAGCGCCCCCAAGACACTTTTTAACGGCTCCTTTGCTGATTTTGCCGGCTGGGCTGCGGCCCAAAAGGGCCTGACGTTACCCCCATCACTAGACAGTGAATATTATCTGGCTGTTGCCGATGCCCGTTTGCCGCTGATCAATCGTATCAATCAAGTGCGCCATTGGTATCGGCGGCCACTGGAGTTATGGTTGCTGCTCGATAGAGTCTGCTATTTACAAGAAGCCGGTTACAAGGTCAGCTTGAGTACCTTTACTGATCACCACAACACCCCGCGAAATGCCCTGATTGACGCCACCAAGGAGCCTGTTTGATGTACTTGCCGATCACGACTGAAGAGCGTCAGTTACCGCTGGCCCAATTGTCGGCCAGAGGCCGCTTGCCCACACATTTGCTGGTGTATTGGCAACAACAAACCGGCGTGGTACGGCTGGGGCAGCACTATCATCAGCTCAATGCCGGCGCGCTGCTGTGGTTACCGGCAGACACCCTGTTTATGCTGGGCGGGGCGGCCGGGGCGCAGTTTCGGATGTTGTGGTTGTCGTGCCGCCTGACGTTACCGGTACCGCCACAGGCGGGGCAGTTGGACGATCCTTGGCTGCAACTGTCAATGGTGCGGGCTGATCAACACAAGCCGGCTTTATTAGCCGCCATCGCTGAAGCCATCTGTGAGCAACATCCACAGCCTTTGCCGCCCCTGACATGGCCAGCGGTTGGTGCACTGGCGCCGGTGGCCGCCACCGAGGCAGCCCGTAAAGGCCAGGGGCCGGTACCTGAACAGGCCGAGCCTCGCCCTTTAGTGCTCAGCCCTGGCCAGTTTTAAAAAAGCCTGAGGTACCGGGGCACTTTGGCGCGCAGCAATATCAAAAAACACCAGTGAGACTTTCGCGACGGCAATGACTTGTTCACCTTTACGCAGTTGCTGGTAGATCTCGGCGCTTTTATTACCGATGTCACCGAGGGCCAGCTCCATCTGCAAGGTGTCATTAACAAAAGCTTCGGCACGGTAGTTGACAACCAGCTCGGCCACCACAGTGGCCAGGCCGTCAATGTCCCATTCCGCCATGTTATGACTGGCCAGCCACTGGCAACGGCTGTCGTGAAAAAGGCTGACTAAGGTGTCGTGGCCCAGATGGTGGCCATGATTAATATCACTGATGCGTAGCCGAAGGGGGTGAGTAAACAGAACGGGGGCAGGGAAGTGCAGCGTAACACGGGCCATCTGGCAAGCTCCTTGGCGATAAAGGCCCAGCTAAGCATTGCCAGGTAGCGCTGTCAAAATCTCTTGTTATGAGGTTCGGGGCGGATTGTTGCGGCGCTGCCTTGACCACAGGTATAGCAGCGGCCCAAATCCCAGTAGTGCGGAAAAACCAAAGAACACCGCTTCAATGACCACCGGCAGCCAGAAAGCATTGAAGCCGGCCAAGCGAGCCTCACTGGGCTTTTGGGGTAGATAATAGAGCCACAGACGCTCACCAACTTGTGGCGGCTTGGCAAAGGGATTGTATTCGGTCAGGTCGCTTTTAGAGATAAACTCGTGCCAGTGGCCTTGGTTATCATTGTAATAAATGGCCAATTGCAGTTTTTCTCTGATACCAAAGCGCTGCGCCACATGTTTGATCAAGTGCTGACGCACCACGCCCCGGGTCATTTGCGCTTCCGATAGCCAGCTGTAGCGGTCATGCACCGAAGCCAGCAGTTTACCCCCCATCAGCACGGCAATCAGTGCAAACAGCACAAAGGGTACCAGCAACAAATGCGGTACCCAGCGACTGTGTTGGACAGTAGACAACTCTGTTTGCATTGCTCAGCCTGCTTTCAAACTCAGACCAGAGTAAATCACATTTTCTTGTCAAGTTCACACCCCTTGTTTTGCAACGACAATATTAAAAAGTTGTTGAAATATAGGGGATTTACGGCTGGCTCAAGCAGTTAACAGCGATTGTGGCGCCGCCGCCGGGGTTGCTCAGGGGCAATTAATCCCGGCTTTATGTGATGTATGTCAACTTTACCTACTACAGTGACTGCGCGTATTGATACAAGGCCTTGAGCACAGCCAGCGCCTGCGGGTCATTTTCTCGTGTCTGCGCAAGCTGCTCGAGTTCCAGCATAAAGGCGTCCAGGCTCAAACCACGTTGGCCATCCAACAATACGCTTTGGCGATACTGTTGCCATTGGCGCAGCTCAGTGTCGCTCAGTGTCGCCGTAAAATAGCGGGCGCGGTAACGAAACAGCAGCGTTTGCAAGCCTTGATCCTGAAAATGCAGTTGGCTCAGCTGCGCCGGGTCCTGACACTGACGCACCCTGGCCATGGTGGCTTTGTCGGCATCCTTGATAAAGCCATCGTATAGCGCAGCTTCGGCATCAACATCGCTAAAGTCACCCTGCTGGGCAAACAGCATGGTGAGTTTGTCACGCAGGGCGGGGGTGGCTTTGATGGTATTCAGGTTGTCCCGGCAGCGCTGGCGGTCAATGCCCAGTTCGTCAGCCCGTTCGGCGCTGAGGGTCTTTGCCGGAGCCAGTATCGGGCACTTGTTGATATGTACCAGCTTAACCGGCAAGCGTGACTCACCCGGCGCCAGATCGGCGGTGGCGGTATAAAGCCGCTGACGTAGTGCGTCGCCGCTGAGTTCAATCAGTGGTGTTAAGTCACCATTGAGATCAATGACGATCACGGCGTTTTTGTTGTCCGGATGCCAGGCGACCGGCACCACAAAAGTGGTACAGCCTTGCAAGGCAGGGATCTTGGAGGAAGTATGTACCAGCGGCGTCAGGTTGATCACGTCAATCAGCGCCGCCACGGCCTGCTTACGGCGCAGGTTAAAGAAGTACTCATACAGTTTTGGCTGGCGCTGACGGATCAACCCTGCCAAGGCAATAGTGGCTTCCACATCCGACAAGGCGTCATGGGCCTGGCTGTGGGCCAGTTGGTTCGCCTGACTCAGCTCTTCCAGGCGAAAACTGGGGCTGCCATCCTCTTTTTGTGGCCAGGTAATTCCCTCCGGGCGCAAGGCATAAGTGGCACGGGTTACATCAATCAGATCCCAACGGCTGTTACCGTGCTGCCACTCCCGTTCATAAGGGTCAAAAAAGTTACGATAAAGCGTAAAGCGGGTCACTTCATCATCAAAGCGCAAACTGTTGTAGCCTAGCGTGCAAGTCTCTGGCTGGCTCATGGCGTCATTGATTTTGGCGATAAATTGCGGCTCTGCGATACCGCGCTGCAATGCCAATTGCGGTGTAATGCCGGTAATGAGGCAGGCCATTGGGTGGGGTAAATAGTCGTTTGTGGGCTGGCTGTAAAGAACAATCGGTGACCCTATGGGCTGGAGCTGCAGATCGGTGCGGATAGCTGCAAACTGGCAGGGGCGATCATTTTTCGGATCGGCTCCGAACGTCTCGTAATCATGAAAAAGTAAGCTGGCGGTCATTGAATGCGTCTGCTGAGCCACAAAACGCTCAGTCTAACGCATCTGTCAGCGGGGCGAAAAAAAAGGCCGCGAGGTGGGAAAAGCGGCCTGAAGTAAGAGGGGTTCGACAGAGTCGATTACCTTGCTTGCAAAACCGAGTCTACTTGCCTGTGCCGGCAGGTGAAGGGAAAGCACCGCATCGTTAACTGACGATTCATTTCAAACGCGAAAAATGGAGTCAACCACTTGATTTTATTAAATATCTATGTGTGCTACTGGTGGCTTTGCTGTTTTAGCTCCAACAGTTGCAGCTTATCCAGCTGCAAGCCCTTGTCGGTTAACGAAAAGCTACAGATATAACTGATATTCGGTTTACCGGTAAGTAATGCCTGGCCACTGACGACCAAGCGTTTATCACGTTGCTGCACGTTGATGTGATCCAGCGGTACTTTGCCTAAGCGCCCCTGCACCACAAATTGGCACAGCCGACGCGCTTTGCCGTCGTAAAAGGCGGCAACTGGCACATGGTGCTGGAGGACTGAAGCCAGAAGTAAAAATGCTGTCATGTTCTTCATTGTGCCCAAATCCATCGCTCGGGAACAGAAAATTTCTAGCTCCGCCTAGGCAGTGATAATGGCTAGTGTTACTGTATTTAAATTGTCAATAGTAAAGCCAAACGCAAGCTTGTGGGTTTGCTGTAAAGAAAAGTTTAAGGCGGCGCCGATGTACAAAGATAGCCTCAATAACGTTCACATCACCTCTGAACAAGTGTTGGTAACACCGCAGCAGTTAAAAGCCGCTTGCCCTGTCAGTGAACAGGCCTTGGAAGGTATAGCCCAGGCCCGGCAAACCATCGCTGATATCATCCACGGCCGGGACGCACGGCTGCTGGTGGTGTGCGGGCCTTGTTCTATTCATGACCCTGCAGCAGCAAAAGATTACGCCCGGCGGCTGAAAGCGTTGCATCAGCAATATCAGGATCGGCTCTATATCGTGATGCGGGTGTATTTTGAAAAGCCACGCACCACCGTGGGCTGGAAAGGGCTGATTAATGATCCGGATATGGACGGCACCTTTGATGTGGAAAAGGGCCTGAAGCTTGCCAGGGAATTACTGGTTTGGCTGGCGGAACTGGGCCTGCCGGTTGGCACTGAAGCATTGGATCCGATAAGCCCGCAGTACCTGGCAGAGCTCTTTGCCTGGTCAGCCATTGGTGCCCGTACCACCGAATCACAGACGCATCGGGAAATGGCCTCAGGGTTATCGATGCCGGTGGGTTTTAAAAATGGCACCGACGGCAGTCTGGACACTGCCATTAATGCCTTAAAGGCGGCGGCGCAGCCACACCGTTTTATGGGGATCAACCAGCAGGGGCAAGTGGCTTTGCTGCAAACCGAAGGCAACCCTGATGGCCATGTGATCCTGCGCGGCGGTAATCAGCCCAACTATCATGAAACGGATGTCAATGCTGCCGTAGCAAAGCTCACCGCCGGTGCCCTGACGCCTGCCATTATGGTGGATTGCTCTCATGCCAATTCGGCCAAGGATCACCGCCGTCAGCCGCTGGTTGCCGCAGAGGTAATGCGCCAACGTCAGAACGGTAATCAGCACTTGATTGGCTTGATGCTTGAATCCCACCTTGAAGAAGGAGCGCAGCCAGCCGACATACCGGCGGCGCTTAACTATGGCCAGTCGGTAACGGATGCCTGCATCGGTTGGGCTACCACCGAACACCTGCTGGCCAGCTTGCACCGGGGTGAAGTGTCGCTGGAGGAAACCGGCTGATGCTGGATGAACTTCGCGCGCAGATAGATGCGCTGGACAAAACCTTGTTGACCTTACTGGCTCAACGCCTAGCGCTGGTTGAAGAGGTTGGTGATATCAAGCGCCAGCATGGTCTGCCTGTTTACGCGCCGGAACGCGAAGCCGTTATGCTGGCTGAGCGCCGCCAGGAAGCCGCCAAACTAGGGGTTAACCCTGATCTGATAGAAGATGTGCTGCGCCGCTGTATGCGAGAAAGCTATGCCCGGGAAGATCGCAGTGGCAGCAAGTGCCTGCGCCCGGAGCTGGGCACGGTTGTGGTGATTGGCGGCAAAGGTCGGCTGGGAATACGCTTTGTCGATGCTTTCCGTGGCGCCGGTTATCAGGTTGAGGTGCTGGATCAGGATGACTGGCCGACCGTAGCGCCACTGCTGGCCACTGCTGGTCTGGTCGTCATCACCGTACCTATCAGCGCAACCGTCGCCGTGATAAAGCAATTGCCAACACTGGCCGATGATTGCCTGCTGGTAGACTTGACCTCGGTAAAAACAGCCCCGATGCAGGCAATGCTAGCGCAGCATCGCGGGCCAGTGATGGGTTTGCACCCGATGTTTGGCCCTGATGTCAGTAGCTTTGCCAAAGAAGTGGTGTTGTATTGCCAGGGCCGGGGCGACAACCAATGGCTACTTGAGCAGCTCCAGCTCTGGGGACTGCAAACCATCGCCATAGATGCCACAGCGCATGATCAGGCCATGGGGTTTATTCAAACCTTACGCCATACCGTCACCTTTGCTTATGGCCGGCACTTGCAGCGCAGTGACGTACCACTGGATACACTATTGTCGCTCAGCTCGCCTATTTACCGTTTAGAGTTGGCGATGGTGGGGCGCCTCTTTGCACAAAACCCCGCTCTTTATGCTGATATTGCCATGCATTCGAAAGAGCACCTGGGGCTGCTTCGGGACTTCCAGCAGCAGCTGGATGAAGTGATTGCCTTGCTGGAACGGGGTGACAAATCGGGCTTTATTAGCGCCTTTAGCGCCGTTGCCGATTACTTCGGGCCCCTGGCACCAGAGTTTATGGCGCAAAGCCAGCAATTGCTGGCGCAGAGTAAAGACCACCGAAAAGCAGACTAGACTCATAGCGTACCGGCTGATTTGAGGTGCCTGTGAGTAAGCGCATGCCAAAACGACCGAGCTATGCGGCGAATGTTGCTAGTCTGGCGGCACTGGCACTGGCTTTTGTGTTGATTGGTAGCTGGTTAGTACAGCGGTGGCCAGCCACTCCCCCGACCGAACCGGCAGTTGGCCATACGCTGCCGCTCAGCCGGGCAGCAAATCCTCAACCCTTATCAACGCTAAATACGGCCTCCTTACCAGCAAAGCCGGGGCAAGCCAGTGATAGCGCTGCAGATCCCTACAGCCAATTGCGCCTGCGACTACAAACAATGCACTCGGGCTTTCAACCGCAGCAGGCCCTGGCAGCGGCAACAAACTGGCCGGCACTCACGGCCACCCAACATTTTTATCTGGCGCAGGGATTGGAGCTTTGCAGCCGCGGTTTTGACAATGACTTTCTTGCTGACAATACACCACTGCAACAATGGCTCAGGCGTTGTAAGACGCTACCGATACACTGGCATAGCCGGGCTTTTGTGCTGGCGCAAAAACGTTTGGCCGCCGAGCAGGGTTTTTACCTGGCGCAGCTGATGATGGGCTTTGAAAGCAGCTACCAAGCAGATCAGGCCAGACGTAATGGCGATGGCCGTGAGGCGTTATTGCGGGCCCGGGCTATTGAGTACTTTGAAGCGGCAGCTGATCAGGGCACCTTGATGGCGCTGGCGGTATTGGTCAATGAGTACGCCGACGTCAATAACGGTGAGTATTATCAGCCGGTCAAAGCTCTGGGGTATCTGCTCTTTGTCCAGGCGTTGTTGCCGGGCTACAAAGCCCCTGGTGTGGATAATGAACTGACCGACTTGCCTTATTACGATCTGGACAGTGCCAACGAAGAAAAAGCCCGCTTGTTAAGGCGTTGGCAAAAACTCAGCGTTTTGTATCAGTAGGGCGCAAAGCAGCAATAACATCCTCAGAGAAACGTTCCCTTCAGGGCTATTTCGTGTAACTTAAAGCCATGTAACAGGGCCAGAGCAGTGCACTACCGCCGGCCAGCATCGAGAGAACAACATGAAGATAGCGCCAGGCGGTCTCTGCCTGATAACGGCAATGTTTTTAACCGCTTGCCAACCGCAACAAAAGGACGAAGAGCAGCAATATGAAAAAGCGGCACTGACGGTCAAAGGTGAGTTGGTGTTCTCTTCATCGCTGACACTCAGCGCTGACAGCCAGGCCACAGTTGTGATGACCGATCAACAAAACCCGGCGGATATCGTCGCTAAAACCACCTTCACCGTTGCCGGCCCTTCACCGAAAGGTTTTCAGCTAAATATGCGAACCAGTGACATTCTTAAGGGCCATCACTACCAGCTGGCAGCCACCATTACCGAGCCTGGTGGCAAAGTTACGCTGGTTACCCCTGAGCCGGTTGCCGCCGATCCTTATGCTTTGGAGCTGATCAGCGTTCCTCTGGAGATTCGCTATTAAGGTACATCGTGGCCGCGTGACGCGACCCACAGCTGATACCACTGTTCATTAGAGAGGTGCAACTGCTCAGCGGCAGTGGCTTCAGCCAATGCCGTAATGCGGCCACTTCCCGTAATGGGTAAGGGGCGACTGGGGTGACGCAGTAACCAGGCATAGGCGAGAGTAGCGATACTCACCCCCAGCTCTGCTGCCATCCGTGAAGCTTGTTGACGTACCCGCTGCGCCTGCGGATCCTGGCCATTAAAAAGCCGGCCGCCACCTAACGGCGACCAAAGCATAGGGCGGATACCAACCTGCTGGCACTGATCAAGGGTGCCATCATCCAATACCGTATTATTGAGCAGCGACATCTCTACCTGATTGGTGGCTAGGGGAATGTACTGATCTAGTAAAGCAAACTGGCTACAGCTATGGTTTGACACCCCAAAGCGGGCAATTTTACCGGCGTTGATCAGTTCGTTAGCGGTATCAGCTAGTGCTGCTGGCGCCATCAAGGCATCCGGGCGATGGATCAGGAGCAGGTCCAAGCGTTCAATCTGTAATTCTTTGAGTATGGTATCGACCTGCTGATGAATATAGGCAGCGCTGGTGTCGTAGTGGTTTAGCTGATAAGGCTTACTGGGGCTGGTGAGCTTGATGCCACATTTGCTGACAACACGCAGCTGCGATTTTAGTTGTGGTGCCGCCGCTAAAGCTTCCCCGAACAGCTGTTGGCAGCGATAGTCGCCATAGATGTCGGCATGGTCAAAGGTATTGATGCCCAATTCCAGCGCCTGCTCAAGCCAACGTACCCGCTGTTGTACGCTCAGTTGCCAGTCAGCCAGCCGCCAAAGGCCAGCTACAATGTTGGAAAAGGGCAGGGCTGCCCGGCTATCTTGGGTGTGCATAAGCGGTCATGAATGTTAAGAATTAACGAAGGCTGACAGCTTAACGGGTTGCTGGTGATGCGTCAGGTCAATAATGCAACATTCTGGTTCTTGTAGTGTCTTATTTGAAAGATGTTTTAATAAACAAATGGAATTTAATATTAACTAAACATATTTAACATTTAATTATCATTAGCGCACAAATTAAAACAACCCCACCTCTGTTGGTCAGTTTTTTACTGGTCATCGATCAGCTTTTTTTGATACATTGCCCAGCTGCTAGAAAACCCTTTTCTGTGTAAAAGACAGGCGGAGTCTCCTCGAGGCAGGTTATTGAGGTGAGGTTATGATATGAAAAACAAACTATTATCCGGTGTTGTGAAAATGTTATCGCTTGGCGGTGCGTTTTTACTCTCCGGCTGTAATTCCGATGCAATACTACTCGACCCTAAAGGGCCGGTTGGTCACGATGAAAAGTCGCTGATTCTTACTGCCTTCGCGTTAATGCTGCTGGTAGTGGTGCCGGTCATCGTCATGACCATCGCTTTCGCCTGGCGTTATCGTGCGTCCAATACCAAGGCCACGTACAAGCCGAAATGGTCACACTCCACTACGCTGGAAGCCATTGTCTGGAGTGTGCCCCTTATCATCGTTGCTATTCTGGGTGTTATTACCTGGAAATCCAGTCACGACCTCGACCCGTATAAACCGTTGGCGTCAGATAACAAGCCGCTGACTGTTGAAGTGGTTTCCCTGGACTGGAAATGGTTGTTTATCTATCCGGAACAGCACATTGCCACTGTTAACCAATTAGTGATCCCGACCAATGTGCCGGTCAGTTTCAAAATCACTTCTGGTTCGGTGATGAACTCTTTCTTCATTCCGCAACTCGGTGGCCAAATTTACGCCATGGCCGGAATGACTACGCATCTTCACCTGATGGCTAATGAGCCAGGTACCTATGACGGTATTTCTGCCAACTATTCCGGTGGCGGTTTCTCCGACATGAAGTTCAAGGCCATTGCTAAACCCTCTATAGCGGATTTCAACGCCTGGGTTCAGCAGGTGAAGGCTGGCAATAAAACTCTGGATTTCGCGGGTTACCAGAAACTGGCTAAACCCAGTGAAAATCAGCCAGTTGAATATTTTGCGGCAACGCCGTCGGATCTCTACGAAAAAATCGTAGGTAGCTTCCATGGCCAAGCCAAAAAAGACGTTGCAGCAAAAGAAATGGGTGCTGAGGAATAACAATGCTTGGAAAATTAACGTGGGCTGATATCCCCATTCATACACCTATTATCATGTGGACCCTGGGCGTGATCGCCGTGTTGGGTATCGCATTGGTAGGTGCTATCACGTATCACAAAAAGTGGACCTATCTGTGGAAAGAATGGCTGACCACCATTGACCACAAGAAGATCGGTATCATGTATATCGTTGTTGCCATGGTCATGCTGGTTCGTGGTTTTGCGGATGCCATTTTGATGCGTTCGCAGCTAGCTGTTGCCCATGACGGCAACCCCGGCTTCCTGCCACCGGAGCACTACGATCAAATCTTCTCTGCTCACGGTGTGATCATGATTATCTTCATGTCCATGCCGATGATCATTGGTCTGATGAACATCGTTGTGCCGCTGCAAATCGGTGCCCGCGACGTTGCCTTCCCATTCCTCAATAGCATCTCTTTCTGGCTGTTTATTGTCGGTGTGGTACTGGTTAACGTTTCACTGGGTATTGGTGAGTTTGCCCGTACCGGTTGGACTGCTTATCCGCCGTTGGCTGAGAAAGCATTCAGCCCCGGGGTAGGGGTCGACTACTATATATGGGCGATGCAGATCTCCGGTATCGGGACAACCCTGACCGGTGTTAACTTCTTCGTGACCATTCTGAAAATGCGCGCGCCGGGCATGACCCTGATGCGCATGCCGGTATTCACTTGGACCATCTTCGTGACCACCGTCATCATCATGGCCGCATTCCCAATGCTGACTGTGGCACTGGCAGAATTGACCGTTGACCGTTATTTGGATTTCCACTTCTTTACTAACGGCTTCGGCGGCAGTCCGATGATGTACGTCAACCTGTTCTGGGCCTGGGGTCACCCCGAGGTGTACATCCTCATCTTGCCGTGTTTCGGTGTCTTCTCTGAAGTGATTTCCACCTTCAGTGGTAAGCCGCTGTTTGGCTACAAGTCGATGGTATTCGCCACTGTGGCGATTGGTCTGCTGTCCTTCGTGGTATGGCTGCACCACTTCTTTACCATGGGCTCTGGTGCCAGCGTCAACGCCTTCTTCGGTATTGCCACGATGATCATTGCCGTACCAACCGGTCTGAAGATCTTCAACTGGCTGTTTACCATGTTCCGTGGCCGCGTACAGTTCACTTCACCGGTACTGTGGACCCTAGGCTTTATCATCACCTTTACCATCGGTGGTATGACCGGCGTATTGCTGGCTGTACCGGGTGCTGACTTCCTGCTGCACAACAGCCTGTTCCTGATCGCTCACTTCCACAACGTTATTATCGGTGGTGTGGTGTTCGGTGTTATGGCGGGTATCACTTACTGGTTCCCGAAAGCCTTCGGCTACAAACTTAACGAAAAAATCGGTAAAGCCTCTTTTGCTTGCTGGTTCGTTGGTTTCTACCTGGCCTTCATGCCGTTGTACTACCTGGGCTTCATGGGTATGACCCGTCGTCTGAACCACTATGACAACCCTGCCTGGACGCCTTGGCTGAACGTTGCCGTTATCGGTGTTGCGATCATCCTCATGGGTATCGTGCTGCAGTTCGTCCAACTCTACGTCAGCTACCGTCAGCGTGAGCAAAACCGCGACCTGACTGGCGACCCGTGGAATGGCCGCACCCTGGAGTGGTCTATTTCTTCGCCGCCGCCGTTCTATAACTTTGCGAAAACCCCGGTTGTGCACAGCATTGACGCCTGGATGGAAGCTAAAGAAGACGGTACTGCGCACCAGAAGCCGGACAACATCACGCCTATCCATATGCCGAAAAACACCGGCGCTGGCGTCTTTGTTGGCCTGTTCTCGCTGCTCGCTGGCTTCGGTCTCATCTGGTACATCTGGTGGATGGTTATCCTGGGTGTGGTGGGTATTTTTGCCACCATCATCATCCGTTCCTTTGAAACTGACATCGACTACTACGTACAAGTAGATGAAGTCGAGCGGATCGAAGGTGCTCACCAGGAACAGTTAGCAAAGGCGCAGGTATAACTCATGTCAAACATGTCGAGTGAAACGTTGAACGCGGATGCCCATGATCATGGGCATCACGATGTGTCCGAACTGAAGGTCTTCGGTTTCTGGATTTACATCATGACCGACTGCGTATTGTTCGCGACCCTGTTTGCGACCTACGCGGTTCTGTACAGTCACACAGCTGGTGGTGTGACTGGCAAGGATATTTTCGAACTGCCTTATGTGTTGGTCGAAACCTTCCTGCTGTTGACCAGTTCTTTCACCAGCGGCCTGTCAATGCTGGCCGTACACGCCGGCAACAAGCAAAAAACGCTGCTCTGGCTGGTGATCACCGCACTGCTGGGTGCCGGCTTCGTCGGGATGGAAATCTATGAATTCCATCACCTGATCGTTGAAGGCCTGGGCCCGGATCACAGCGCCTTCCTGACCGCCTTTTTCTCACTGGTCGGTACCCACGGCCTGCACGTGAGCATGGGTCTGGTCTGGATGGTGGTGATGATGTACCACGTCGCCAAGTACGGTCTGACTGAGGTCAACAACTACCGTCTGCAGAGCCTGAGCTTGTTCTGGCACTTCCTGGACATCGTCTGGATCTGCGTATTCACCTTCGTTTACCTGATGGGGGCCCTGTAATGAGCGATCATTCTCATACGGCTGCCGGTGCCAGCCACGGTACCTTCAAGTCCTATCTGAACGGCTTTATTCTGTCGATCATTCTGACAGTGATCCCGTTTGCCCTGGTCATGTATCCGGGTATGGCATCCAAGGTTGTGGTGGTTATCACCATGTCTCTGGCCGCCATTGCCCAGGTGCTGATCCAGCTGGTGTACTTCCTGCACATGAATACCTCTTCGGAGCAGCGCTGGAATGTCACCGCCTTTGCGTTTACCGGTGTTATTGCCTTTATTCTGGTAGCCGGTTCCGCCTGGATCATGTGGCACCTGTACGGCCTCACCATGTAAGCCTCTGGGGGCAGCCAACGCTGCCCCCATCCTTCCTTTGAGCGATATTTCATGATCAGAAAGTTCATCGACATCACCAAGCCAGGGATCATTTTCGGCAACCTGATTTCCGTTGCCGGCGGCTTTTTCCTGGCTGCCAAAGGCAGCTTTGAGTGGCTGACTCTGGTGAGTACTCTTTTAGGGGTATCTCTGGTGGTGGCCAGCGGCTGTGTGTTCAACAACTGCATCGACCGTGACATCGACAAAAAGATGGAGCGGACTCGCGAGCGGGTGCTGGCACTAGGTGAACTGCCGTTATCGGTAGCCCTTGCCTACGGCTTGCTGCTGGGCGTGCTGGGGATCTGTGTACTGGCACTGGGCACCAACGGCCTGGCGGTAACAGTGACCCTGGCGGGTTTTTTCATCTATGTGGGCCTTTATAGCCTGCTGCTGAAACGCCATTCCGTTCATGGCACCCTGATTGGCAGCTTTTCCGGCGCAGCGCCGCCGCTGGCTGGCTATGTTGCGGTGAGCAATGAGCTGGATCTGGGTGCCTTTATTCTGTTCATGATCTTCAGCCTCTGGCAAATGCCGCATTCTTATGCCATTGCCATTTTCCGGCTGAAGGATTACTCGGCAGCGTCTATTTGCGTGCTGCCTGTCGCCAAAGGTATTGGTGTGACCAAAAAGCATATTGTTGCTTACATTATTGCTTTTTTGGCGGCAAGCTTACTGTTGACCATTACCGGCTACACCGGCTATGCCTACTTTGTGGTGGCGCTGGGGCTTGGCACCTATTGGCTGCATCTGGCCATTAAAGGCTATAAAACCCAGGACGATACCTCCTGGGCCCGAAAGCTGTTTGGTTTTTCCATTCTGACGGTGACGCTACTGAGCTTCATGATGTCGGTGGATGTGGCCATCGCCAATTAAAAAAGCGCCGAAAGGCGCTTTTTTTATGCCTGTAAAATTTGTCGCAGCGGTGGCCACTGGGCGGCAAGAGGCACAGATAAATTGGCGGCCGGCAGAGTTTTTGCTAACGCCGGAGGCAAGGGCAGATCGGTGCCCAAGATGGCATCAACGCTGTCTTTAAACTTGGCCGGGTGGGCAGTACATAAAAAGACCCCCTGTTCACCGGTTTGCAGTGATACCTGCAGCGCATGGTAAGCCACCGCACCATGGGGTTCACATTGGTAACCGGCGGCTGCCAGTTGTTGCAAGGCTTCTTCGGTTTGTAGCTCGCTGACCGCAACCGCCGCAACAGGCCCGGCGCCCTTAGCGAGCAGTGCCTCGACTCGGGGCCAGTTATTAGGCCGGCTGACATCCATTGCATTAGACAGCGTGCTGACGGTGGCATGGGGTTGCCACTGGCCACTGTTAAGGTAGCGGGGCACGGTGTCATTGCTATTGGTGGCGGCAATGAAGCGGCGAATTGGCGCGCCCATTCGCTGGGCAATCAACCCGGCGGTAAGGTTACCGAAATTCCCGCAGGGTACCGACACCACCGCATCCGGCACCGCCAGCGCCAGATCCCAAAAGTACAGGATCTGGGCCAGCAGCCGGCTGATATTGATCGAGTTGGCTGATGTCAGCTGGCAGGCCTGCACAATCTCGGGGTCATCAAAGGCCGTCTTGACCAGCGCCTGGCAGTCATCAAAGCTACCTGCAACCTTGTAGGTTTCGATGTTTCCCCCCAGGGTGCAGAACAGTTGCTCTTGCGGGCGGCTGATTTTGTCAGCAGGGTACAGCACCAACACCCGAATGCCCGGTAGTTTGAAAAAGGCGTGTGCCACCGCCGCGCCGGTATCACCGGAGGTGGCCGTCAATATGGTCACCGGGCCACGGCGAAAACGGGCCAGGCACTGAGCCATAAAGCGGGCGCCAAAATCCTTAAAAGCCAGAGTCGGACCATGAAAGAGCTCCAAAGCCTGTTGCTTGCCAGCGGTGACAATGGGCGCCGGAAAGCCAAAGGCCGAGTTGATTATGTCGGTTAGCGCATCATCGCTCAGATCCTCCCCGACAAAAGGGCGCAGCAAGGCCAGGTAGCGGGCCTGACGGGGCAGGGTGGCCAGAGCTCGGGCATCCATACGAGGCAACGTTTCAGGAAAAAACAGCCCTTGCTGTCGTCCTAGGCCCTGGCGTACCGCCTGGCTGAAAGACACTTTTTCGCTGGGATCGTTGAGATTGTAGAACTGCATTATGCCTCCGCTTGCCGCGCACCTTGCATATCGGTGCGGCACAGTTTGACAAAACCACCAGCGGCCCACTCACGAAGCTGGTCGGCGGCCTGTTGGGCTTTGTTGATGTCATCAAAGACCGCAAAGACGGTTGGCCCCGAGCCAGACAACCCGGCGGCCAAAGCTCCCGCGTGCAAAAGCGCGGTTTTTTGCGCGTCAAAACCCGGAATCAAAGGTGCCCGATAAGGCTCGACTAAAGGATCAGTCATCAGTGCTGCGGCGCCAGCGCCATCCTGGCGATATAACGCCGCGACGAATTGGCCTAGCCGGCTCGCCTGGGCACTGGCCGCACTGCGACTGATAGTATCGGGCAGTAAGGCCCGCATTTTCCGGGTTTCCAGCGACACCGGCGGGTACGCTACCAGCCATAGCCAGTTGTCCGGCACCGGCAAAGCCTGCTCACCAAGGCGCAAGCCACCATAAAGACACGGCAGCAAGTTATCCCAGTGTACGGCGCCGGATAACCGGCCTTCCAACTCGGCCATCAATGCCAGCTTCTGTTGTGTCGAAAGTTGTTGGCACTGGCCGTCAATGGCCAGTACGGCGGCCACCACACTGGCGGCCGATGACCCTAGCCCGGAGCCTACCGGCATGCCTTTGTGAAGGTGTAAAGCCAGTGGCGGCTGTTGTCCACAAAGCTGTCGGTAGCGCTGCCAGGCCTGAACCACAACATTACCGGCTGGCTCACCAAGGCTGTCAGCATAGGGGCCGCTGACGCTAAAGCTGTCTTGTCGGGCCAATTCGGCACTGACCCAGTCGCCAAGCGGCTCTCCTTCAAGCGGTTGCAATGCAACGCCAAGCACATCAAAACCGACATTAAGATTGGCTGAGGTAGCCGGAGCAAAAATACGCATCAGACCTCCCGCAGCCAGTTATGGGTTCGTAGAATGTCAGCAAAAATACCTGCTGCGGTCACATCGGCACCGGCACCGTAGCCCCTTAGCAAAAGTGGCACGGGGCTGTAGTAACGGGTCGTAAAGGCCAGGGCATTTTCTCCGCCTTTAACCGCATACAGTGGATGCCACGGCGCTACCGCCATCAACCCTACCTGACCTCGGCCCTGTTCAATCTGACCCACATAGCGCAGCACCTTGCCCTCGGCGGCGGCTTCGGCCACCAGGGTTGCGAAGTACGCATCGAGCTCTTCCAGCCGGTCCAAAAACTGCGTTTTGTCCAATTGCAGATAAGCATCCGGAAGCAGTCCGGCAAGAGCGACTTCGTGTTGTTGCAACGCAAGGCCAGCTTCACGGGCCAGGATCAACACCTTTCGGGCCACGTCCATGCCGGAAAGATCATCGCGCGGATCAGGCTCCGTAAAGCCTTTCGCCATAGCCTCCCGTACGGCGCTGGAGAAGGGCACGCCCTGTTCCAGTTGGCCCATCAAAAAAGACAGCGACCCGGATAAAATACCGCTAAATTGCTGCAAACTGTCACCAGCATGTACCAGGTTTTGCAGGGTTTCTATAACCGGCAGGCCCGCTCCGACGGTAGTGTCATAGAGATAACGGCGGCGGTGTTGCCGGGCGGTATTTTTCAGCGTCTGGTAGCGCGCAATATCACCGGCATTGCCTTTTTTATTTGGTGTCACCACATGAAATCCGGCCGCCATAAAGGCCGGGTAATGGTCCGGCAACTTGTCACTGGCGGTGCAGTCCACCAGCACGGGGTTCATCAGTTGTGGCCCCAGTGCCAGCAGCTGCTCCAGGCATAGTGGCGGCGCTTCCGCCAGTTGCGCCTGCCAGTGTGCTATCGATAAACCCTTGTCTGCGAATAGCATTTGCTGGCTGTTGGCAACAGCCAGTAACTTTATTGCCATACCTTGCTGGTGCAGCCAGGGTTGCTGCTTTTCTAACTGTTGCAGGAGAGCTGCTCCTACATTGCCACAACCCAGTACGATCAGCTCCAGGGGCAGAGCACTGTCAAAGAAAGCCTGATGTACCACCTGTACCGCTCTATTGGCTGACGCCTGCGGGATCACCGCCGAAATGGCCCGCTCTGATGAGCCCTGGGCTATTGCCACAACATTGATGTTGGCCCGCCCCAACTGGGTGAAACAACGCCCGGCCACGCCTTTGGCCTGGCGCATGTTATCGCCAATAAGTGTCAGGATCGCCAAGTCCTGTTGCACCTGTACCGGCTCTAACATGCCTGAGGCCAACTCCAGAGTGAAAGCCTCTTGAATATGTTCTACCGCCCGGCGTTCGTCACAGCGCGCCAGGCAGAAACTGATGCTGTATTCACTGGATGACTGGGTGATCAGCAAAACCGATACCCCGGCATTACTGACTGCAGCAAAAATACGGCTGGCCATGCCCACCATGCCTTTGAGGCCAGGGCCAGACACTGACACCATCACCACATCACTGAGGCTGGACAGCGCCTTGACCGGACGTTCAGCTACCTGAATCTGGCCGTCAATACGGGTGCCGGGGGCGCTGGGATTCAAACTGGAGCGTATCCAGGTGGGGATCTGAAAGCGGCTAACCGGCCCGAGGGTTTTCGGATGCAAGACCTTGGCACCAAAATGGGACAGTTCCAACGCTTCAGAGAACGACAGTTGTTGCAGGCGCTGGGCCTGAGGCACCAGCCGGGGATCACACTGATAGACACCGTCAACATCAGTCCAGATCACCAGCTGCTGGGCATCCAGACAGGCAGCCAGTACCGCCGCCGAGTAATCAGAGCCATTGCGGCCCAACAAGCATTGGCCGCCATTACGAAAGCCGGCAAAAAAGCCGGGCATCAATGCCAGCGCCGGTAGGTTATCGCGTAATGCCCGGCACTTGGTACGCGATGCGTCGAGATCAACCAGGGCATCCAAAGGCTGGCCGAAACCCAGTAGCAGGCCTGCCGGATCCAGGATATGAGGCTGATGTGCCAGCATCCGGTGCTGGAGAATGAGCACCGACAACCGTTCGCCGGCACTGGCAATGGCTACGCGAGTGGCATCGGGGCAGGTCCCCAACAGTTCAATACCCTGGCACCATGCCTGAAGTTGTTGCTGCCACTGCTTTAAAGCCGCTGCTAACGCAGGAAAGGCGGTGGCCCATGGGGTAATGATGTCGTTCAGGCAGGTCGTATCGGTGTTATCACAAAGCGCCATCAGTTGGTTAGTGACGCCAGCCGGGGCAGACAAAACTACTGCCACAGGGCCTTCAGTCATTGCTTGCTCAGTTAATGCCACCACAGTGTCAAAATGCCTGGGGCTGGCAAGTGAGCTGCCGCCGAATTTCATTACCTGCATGGGGTTCTCCGCAATAAAAAAGCCCGCCGAAGAGGCGGGCTTTTCTGGGTTGGGATAATGTTACTTTCCGTAGACCAACGGCGCCCGCCGATACCCCCCAAGGGGGGTGCCGGTAATGGTGGTGTGGGTCAATACAGTCAGTGTCATTATCACAAAAACCTTAATAGTGTCTCTTTATCCTTGCTTGAAAACACAAGGCGGTGTCAACCCTTATTTAGAAATAAAAACCGATATTGATGTTCAGGCGGGAGTGCCAGCCATTGTTGGTTGGGCTGGCAACACCGATACCGTTACCGCCTGCAAACCACATATTTTTACCGGCAATCCAGTCAACGTAGGTGTAAAGGCCACCTTTAGCCAGCATACAACCGGTAACGTTCTGGATAGAGTTATCAACGCCATCGCCAGATGCCAGGATCTGGGTGTGGTCGTTATAGCAAGTTACAGTGTCAACAAAGTCGTTATTAACTGTAAAGGTTTTGGCCAAGTTGAAAGACACTACGTCAGCCTTGGCAGCAACCGGGAACGGGTATTGGAAGGCTGACATGTCAACCGTGTTGGTTCCAGTGCTGTAGTCGTAGTGAATTTCTTGCAGCTGTACTTGATAGCCACTGTCGGTTTTCCAGTCAGCGTGTACGGCACCAGCCCAGCGGTTATCGTGGGAGTGGTGGTCATAGCGGTACAGTTGTCCGAACTGGCCACTGGCACCGAGCTTCAGGCGTGAACCAGCAAAGTGCAGTGTTTTTTCAGCACGCAGGTTAATTTGACCGTTTTCGTCTGCCCGAGAGCCATTGACACCCGCCAGATCGAAGGAATAACGGTCATAGCGGGAACCGTTACTGTACTCATCATTTTTGAAGTAACCGGCATGGAACAGCCAGTCACCGTCTTTTTGTTGATAAACGATACCCGTATCGTAATCATCTTCAAGGCCTAGGTAATAAGTACCGCCGAACCAGAAGCCATGCGAAGCCACCGGCAACAAGCCGAAAGGTACCTTGGTCACACCGACTTTAATATTGCGGTTTTCATCGAACTTATAGCCCACATAAGCGTGATGAATAGCTTCAAAACCTTTATACCAACGGTACTGAGCTGAATAAAACCAGTTGCCGTCATCGCCATTGACGTCTATGCGGAAAAGCTCGATATCCCAGTTGCCGCCTTTATCCTTATTGATTTGATCGTAATCTTTCCATGCATAATTAAGTCGAAAGGCGCCACCGACCTTAACATCGGCATGAGCTTGCGCAGCAACAACTAAAGCGAGCGTCGAGAGAAGCAGTCTTTTTCGCATATTCAGTTAACCTTATCATTAGGGGGCGAACGATTATGCCGACTTATGAAGTCTAATTCAAATACGGGACTTATCAATTGCAGTAGAGAGAATTACAATAGCCACGCTAAATTGGAGGGCCAATGGAACCAGTTGATCAGGTGCTGACAGCACTGAGAAAAATAATTCGCGCCATTGATCTGCATTCACGGCAGCTCAACAAGGTATCGTCCCTTACCGGCCCTCAGTTGATGATCATGCGGGCGGTAGCTGACGTTCCAGGTGACACTACCCGCAACATTGCCAAACAGGTCAACTTATCGCAGGCCACCGTTACCAGCATTATTGACCGTCTGGAAGGGCGCGGCCTGGTATGCCGCGAGCGCTCCACGCTCGATAAACGGAAAGTTGAGCTAACCTTGACCGAGCAGGGCCAAGAGGCTTTGGCAAAAGCGCCGGCACTGCTGCAAAACGCCTTCATTAAACAATTCAATGAACTGGCTGACTGGGAACAAACGCTCATTCTCAGTTCATTACAGCGCGTGGCAACTATGATGGATGCAGAAGATATTGATGCTTCGCCGGTGTTGACCTTGGAACAGCACCTAAATTCGACCAAAGGCGAATAGGAAGCATCAGCTTCATCTGTAATAGTTAAAACGTGAAGTTCTACCAATAATGAGCTCATGCCCCAACACTACAGGAAGAGAACTATGAATAAGAGCCTCATCGCTGGCGCCATTGGCGCTGTCTTGGCGTTACCTGGCCACGCTGCGGAAATTTATAAGTCAGATAACACCACCGTCAGTGTCGGTGGCTATATCAAAGCCAGTGTTATGTACAGTGACTACAGTGACGGTCCGGCACCTGCTTCCAGCAGTATTGGTCGTATCTACAATGTGCCGAACACCATTCCGGTAACCGGTAACAGTGGCCCCGATCCGGTGCTTGACTTCACCGCCCGTGAAAGCCGCTTTAATCTGGCTACCACCAGTAATATTGATGGCCACACCCTGAAAACTTACATTGAGATGGACTTCTTGTCTGGTTTCAATGGTAACGAGCGGGTATCGAACTCTCAGGGTCCGCGCCTGCGTCACGCTTATTTCAGCTACGACAACTGGCTGTTCGGTCAGACCTTTACCACTTTCCAGGACACCGGCTCACTGCCGGAAACCGCTGATTTCCTGGGCCCGGCTGACAGTACCGTTTTTGTTCGTCAAGCGCAGATCCGCTACACCTCTGGTAACTGGCAGTTCTCTATTGAAAACCCCGACACGACCTACACCGAGTTCGGCCAGGCCGGCAGTGTTGAGGCAGACTCAGCACAGCTGCCCGACGTGGTGGCTCGTTACAACATGAAAGGTGACTGGGGTCACTTCATGGTGGCCGGTATCCTGCGCCAGTTGAAGGCAGATACCACCGATATCTACGGCACCACTCACAGTGGTGAAACTGCCAGCGGCTACGGCGTCAGTGCCTCCGGCTTGTTCAAAGTCGGCGACAAGGACGACTTCCGCTTCATGGTTACTGCCGGTGATGGCCTGGGCCGTTATATCGCACTGAACACCTTTGCCGGTGCCGCCGTTAAAGGCACTGGTAGCCTTGACACCATCAGCACCGTGTCTGCGTTTGCGGCCTACCGTCACTGGTGGAACGATCAAATGCGTTCCACCTTTACCCTGTCTGGTAGCACTGCCAATAACAACAACAATTATGTTGCTGGCACCGTGAACAAGAAAGTGCAGTCGGCTCACGTTAACTTGATGTACTCGCCGATCAAACCACTGACTTTCGGTGTGGAATACATGTTCGCGCAGCGTGAGCTGGAAAATGGCGATAAGGGTGACCTGAGTCGCGTACAGTTCTTTGGTAAATACGCTTTCTAACAAAAAGCTGTTAAATAAAAACGCCGCACTTTTGCGGCGTTTTTTTATGCCGGTAACAAACACCCATAAAAAAGCCCGCCGGTTGGCGGGCAAAACGACAGGGTTGGGCCTTACTTGTTCAGACGCGTATCGATGAGCGAGTCAATGACACTGGGGTCTGCCAGGGTCGTTGTATCACCCAGTGCATCACACTCATTAGCGGCAATCTTTCGCAAGAAGCGACGCATGATTTTGCCTGAACGGGTTTTCGGTAAGCTCGGTGCCCATTGCACCAAGTCCGGGCTTGCCAGAGCCCCGATTTCTTTACGCACCCATTGGCGCAAGACCTGGCGCAGTTCTTCTGTGGCCTCAACGCCCTGATTGAGCGTGACATAGGCGTAAATACCTTGCCCTTTAATGTCATGGGGGTAACCAACCACAGCGGCCTCGGCAACATCTTCGTGTGCCACCAGCGCCGACTCAATCTCAGCCGTGCCCAGGCGATGTCCGGAAACGTTGATGACGTCATCAACCCGGCCGGTTATCCAGTAATAGCCGTCTTCGTCACGCCGGGCACCGTCACCGGTAAAGTAGTTGCCCGGGAAGGTCGAAAAATAGGTCTGTACAAAGCGCTCGTGGTCGCCATAGACAGTCCGCATCTGACCTGGCCAGGAATCGGTGATCACCAAGCTGCCTTCACTTTCAACGGGGTTACCGCTGCCATCAACCAGCTGCGGCTGAATGCCCAGGAAGGGCAGGGTGGCTGAGCCAGGCTTGGCATCTACAGCACCGGGTAATGGCGCAATCATGATGCCGCCGGTTTCCGTCTGCCACCAGGTGTCGACTATCGGGCAACGGCCGCGACCAATGACCTCGTGATACCAACGCCAGGCTTCCGGGTTAATCGGTTCACCAACAGTGCCAAGAATGCGCAGACTCTTGCCGTCCATGCCATCAAAGTGCTCTTTACCCTGTGCCATCAAGGCACGGATCAGGGTTGGCGCGGTGTAGAGAATGGCAACCTGGTGACGGTCGACAATTTCCCCGAGGCGGCTTGGCCCCGGCCAGTTCGGCACCCCTTCATGGATAAGGCAGGTAGCGCCATTAGCCAGTGGCCCGTAAACCAGATAAGAGTGGCCGGTGATCCAGCCAATATCGGCAGTACACCAGTACACTTCACCCGGCTGGTAATCAAATACCAGCTCGTGGGTCAGTGAGGCATAAACCATGTAACCACCCGTGGTATGCAATACCCCTTTGGGTTTACCGGTGGAGCCGGAGGTATACAGAATAAATAACGGATCTTCGGCGGCCATTTCTTCGGCTGGGCAGTCTTTGCTTTGTGCCGCTTCCAGATCATGCCACCAAACGTCACGGCCATCGTGCCAGTTAATATCTCCACCGGTACGTTTAAAGACAATAACGCGCTCAACGGTAGTCACATCGCTGTGGCTCAAGGCTTCATCGACATTGGCTTTCAAAGGAATAGCACGACCACCGCGCAGGCCTTCATCGGCGGTGATCACCAGCTTTGACTTGCCGTCGATGATCCGTCCGGCAATGGAATCAGGAGAAAAACCGCCGAACACCACCGAATGCACGGCACCAATGCGGGCACAGGCGAGCATGGAAACAACGGCCTCGATGACCATCGGCATATAGATGGTGACTACATCACCTTTTTTAACGCCCTGGGTCTTCAGCACGTTGGCAAAACGGCAAACCCGCTCGTGCAGCTCGGCATACGTCACCTTGCTGACTTCGCTGCCGTCATCAGATTCCCAGATCAGTGCCGTGGTATCACCGTGCTTTGCCAGGTGTCTATCCAGACAGTTGGCGCTGGCATTCAGGGTACCGTCCTCGTACCAGCGGATATAAAGATTATGGGGATCGTAAGAGACGTCCTTTACTTTGCTGTAAGGCTTGATCCAGTCAATGCGTTTGCCTTGCTCACGCCAAAACGCCTCAGGGTCGCTGACCGAAGCTTGATAAAGCGCTTGATACTGGTCGCGATTAAGGTGGGTTGTTTCGGCAATATGCGGCATGACGGGGTAGCGTTCGATAGTCATGGCAATCCCTATCTTGTTATTGAAATGTTGAGTCGAGTATGTCGACAGCGCTGTTCAGCGACCATTAGACCAAAGTAGAAAACCCGGCTAAAGCCGGGTTTTTCAATGGTTTATTTGCGGTTTAGTGCTCGGCGGCGCCAGCCGCACCAACGCCAGTATGGCAACGCACAAACTGCGGAACAAATCGTTCCCTTTCTTCCTTAGCTTCAGCCGAATTATCGGTGACGCTGAAGAACCAGGTACCAATAAAGGCAACTGCTACCGAGAACAGTGCCGGGTACTTGTAGGGGAACACAGCATGGTCAAAGCCCAGTACCGCCACCCAGATAGTGGGGCCCAGGATCATCAGCGTTACCGCTGTTGCCAGGCCCATCCAGCCACCAATGGTAGCACCACGGGTGGTCAGCCTGGACCAATACATGGACAAGAACAGCACCGGGAAGTTGGTCGAGGCGGCGATAGCAAACGCCAAGCCCACCATAAAGGCAATGTTCTGCTTCTCAAAGGTGATGCCAAGCACAATAGCAACAAAGCCCAGTACAAAGGTTGCCATGCGCGATACTTTCAGCTCTTCACGTTCAGAAGCCTGCCCCTTACGGAAGACACTGGCATAAAGGTCATGAGAAACCGCAGAAGCACCAGCCAGCGTCAACCCAGACACCACCGCCAGGATGGTGGCAAAGGCAACGGCGGAGATAAACCCGAAGAACAGGTCACCACCGACAGCCCGCGACAGGTGCACCGCCGCCATGTTGTTACCCCCCAGCAACTGGCCAGCCGCATTGCGGAAGTCCGGGTTGGTGGATACCAGCAAAATGGCACCGAAACCGATGATAAAGGTCAGAATGTAGAAGTAACCAATAAAACCGGTGGCAAAGAACACGGACTTACGGGCTTCTTTGGCATCACCAACGGTGAAGAAACGCATCAGAATATGCGGCAGGCCCGCGGTACCGAACATCAGTGCAATCCCCAGCGAAATGGCCGACACCGGATCAGACACCAAACCACCGGGTGACATAATGGCATCCCCTTTGGGGTGCACTTTCACAGCCTCTTCAAACAGATGCTCAGGGCTGAAGCCAACATGGTAGAGCACCATCAGGGCAATAAAGGTTGCCCCAGCCAGCAGTAGCACCGCTTTGATGATCTGTACCCAGGTAGTTGCCAACATGCCGCCAAAGGACACATACAGCACCATCAACACCCCAACCAGGATCACTGCATAGTGATAGGGCAGGCCGAACAGCAGCTGGATGAGCTTACCGGCACCCACCATCTGGGCAATCAGATACAGGGCAACCACCGTCAGTGAACCACAGGCAGCCAGGGTGCGAATGGGCTTTTGCCGCAACCGGTAAGAGGCCACATCGGCAAAGGTATAACGGCCTAGGTTACGTAACCGCTCTGCAATCAAAAACAAGATCAGCGGCCAGCCCACCAGAAAGCCGATGGAATAAATCAGGCCGTCAAAACCCGACAAGTAAACCAGGCCGGAGATCCCCAAAAAGGATGCCGCTGACATGTAGTCACCGGCAATCGCCAAGCCATTTTGAAAGCCGGTAATGCCACCACCGGCAGCATAGTAATCGGCGGTACTGCGGGTACGCTTGGCTGACCAGTAGGTAATGCCCAGCGTAAAGGCCACAAACACCACAAACATGATAATGGCGGGAATATTTATTGCTTGCTTATGCACTTCCCCACCAATCGCCTCGGCAGCTTGCGCCAGGCCCGGCGTCAGCAAGGTGGCGGCAAAAATCCAGGATTTATGCGTCATGACGTTTGGCCTCCTCAATAATGGCCTGATTTTCAGCATCAAATTCGCGGTTGGATTTGCGAACATAGATCCCGGTAAGAAAGAACGCTGATAGGATCACAAACAGGCCGACCGGGATCCCCCAAGTGATCACCGAACCTTTTGCAATAGGCGTTCCTAACGTTTGTGGGCTAAAAGCGATCAGCAGAATGAAGGTGAAATAAATCACCAGCATCACCACGGAAAGCTGCCACGCAAAACGTTCGCGCTTGGCCACCATGTCCTTGAATCGCTGGCTGTTATGTATCTTCTCGTAGAGCGGATGGTCCATGATGGAACTCCTTATTTACAGTCCGTTCACAACTTAGTCAGAAGCGGGCAAACTCGGCCAGTCGACTTTAGTCGAAACGGGACAAAGCGCACCAATATGGTAGAAATAAGCTGAATCATGATGGAGAAGTGATATGCCACTTTGGCTAATGGGCCTGCTGGCCCTGCTTTACGTACTGTTGCTGTTTGCCATGGCATATCTGGGCGACCGCCACCACCTGCGTTTGGGGGACCGGATGCGGCGGGTTATTTATGGCCTGTCGCTGGCCGTTTATTGCTCGTCCTGGAGCTTTTTGGGGACTGTTGGTCAGGCTTACCGTTCGCTGTGGTCATTCCTGCCGGTCTACCTCGGCCCGGTGTTGTTATTCGCCTTTGGCTTCGGTTTACTGAAAAAACTGGTGCAGGTTTCCCGGGCACAACGGATCACTTCGCTGGCCGACTTTTTGGCGGCCCGTTATGGTAAGTCGCAACTGTTGGCGGTAACTGTGACAGGGATCGCGGTGCTGGCCAGCCTGCCTTACATCGCCTTGCAGCTCAAAGCGATGATCATGGGTTTCTCACTGCTGGCCGGGCCAGACAAACTCCCCGAGTTACTGGTATCCATTCTGTTGGCTGTCGGCCTGGCACTTTTTGCCGCCTTATTTGGCACCCGTAAACTCGACGCGACCGAACACCACCCTGGCCTGATGCTGGCCATGGCCATGGAATCAGCCATCAAAGTGTTTGCCTTGCTGTTGGTGGCGCTGGTGATTATCTACGGCAGTTTTGATGGTACCGGCGATCTGCTGACACAAGCTGTGGTCAACGGTCATGTACACCGCCTGGCGGACTCCACGTTACCCGCGGTACTGGCCCAGACGCTGGTAGTGATGGCCGCGTTTTTGTGTCTGCCCCGCGAGTTTCATGTGATGGTGGTGGAAAATGAAACCCCTCGCCACCTGAACAGTGCCCGCTGGCTATTTCCGCTGTACTTGCTGTTGATGGCGTTGCCGGTGATCCCCATCGCCCTTGCCGGTAGCCTGTTGGCCGGGACGTCAGCCAGCCCAGATACTTTCTTGATATCCATTCCACTGATGGAAAACCACCCCTGGGTGGCAGCCATCGCCTTGCTAGGGGCCATATCGGCCTCGACCAGCATGGTAGTGATGGTAGCCGTGACGGTGGCCATCATGGTGTCCAACGAACTGGTGGTGCCGCTGATGCTCACCACCGGCAAGATGGCCGGGCGTAATTTTCAGCGATTTTCCCGGCTGCTGTTGCGTATCCGCCGCCTGACCATCGCTTTACTGGTGGCCATGGGGTTACTGTCCTACTGGCTGATTGGCCACCGTGAGCAATTGGCTGATTTTGGCTTGCTGTCGTTTGGTGCTTTGGCACAACTGGCGCCGGCCTTGATTGGCGGCCTCTATTGGCACCATGGTCACCGCAAGGGTGTTTTTGCTGGCCTGGCCGCGGGCTATGGCAGCTGGTGGTTACTGGCTGATCACTGGCAGTCCAGCTACGTGATGGCTTTGTCATTACTGATTAACGGCATGACCTATGTTTTGCTTTCCATGCTGACCCGTGCCGGGGTGCGAGACCGCCTGCAGGCGGCCGCTTTTGTCAGCCACCAGGAAGGGGGAGACGAGGGCCGCTATCAGGGTAATTTGACCGTGACTGACCTGAAGCTGCTGGTCAGTCGCTTTATCGGCCCGGATCGCACCGAACAGATGGTTGAGCGCTTTTTACGTGATCAGGGCCTGAGCAGCCAAGGGCTGCCACGCCAGGCTCCGTTGCCTCTGATTGATGAAGCTGAGCGCTTGATGGCCTCGGTTATCGGTGCATCCAGCGCTGCACTGGTGCTGCGCAGTGCCGTGCAAGGCCGGGATATTGGCCTTGATGAAGTGGTTACTCTGGTGGATGAAGCCACCGAACAGCTGCACTTTTCCCGCGATTTGCTGCAAGGGGCGATCGAACACGCATCAGAGGGGATCTCGGTGGTGGACCGCAACCTTAACCTGGTGGCCTGGAATCGGCGCTATCTGGAGCTGTTTGACTATCCACCCGGCTTTATTTACGTCGGCCGGCCGGTCGCAGATCTGATCCATTTTAACGCCGAACGGGGCTGGTGCGGCAAGGGCTCGGTGGAGGAGCATGTACAGCGGCGGGTCAGCTACATGAAAATGGGCAGCCCCCACAGTTCAGAACGTAAGCGGCCGGATGGCCAGGTCATCAAGCTACAGGGTAACCCTATGCCCAATGGCGGCTTTGTCATGACATTCTCCGACATTACCTCCTACCGGGCTGCAGAAAAGGTGCTCAAAGACGCCAACG
The DNA here is from genome assembly GCF_045291545.1 of Gallaecimonas aegicerasi. Lineage (GTDB taxonomy): Bacteria > Pseudomonadota > Gammaproteobacteria > Enterobacterales > Gallaecimonadaceae > Gallaecimonas. The sequence goes on along the minus strand of NZ_CP149514.1, from coordinate 1,361,893 downwards.
AAGCGCTGGAGGGGCGGGTACAGGAACGCACCCGTGAACTGATGGATGCCAAAGCGGCTGCCGACAAGGCCAACCAGGGCAAAAGCCGTTTTCTGGCTGCCTGTGGCCATGACTTGATGCAACCGCTCAACGCCGCCAGACTTTTTACCTCGGCGGTATTACAGCGCACCCAGCCCGGTACCGAACAAGAGGTGTTGCTTAACAATACCAAGGCATCGCTCAAGGCGGCAGGGGAGCTGCTGACTGATCTGCTGGACATTTCCAAGCTCGATGCCGGCACCTTAAAAGTGCGGCGGCAAATTTTCCCATTGGAGGAATTGCTCAGTAATCTGGCCCACGAATTTACGGCTCTGGCCAAGGATCAGGGCACGGCTTTTCGCTGGATTGGCACCGCCGCCATGATTGATTCAGACAAGGTACTGCTGCGCCGTATTGTCCAAAACTTCCTGACCAATGCCCTGCGTTATGCCAAAGGCGCCCGGGTTTTACTGGGCGTGCGGCACATTGGCCGCGAGTATCTGCGCATTGAAGTCTGGGACACCGGCCCTGGCATTGCCGAAGCCGATCTGGCCGCGATTTTTGAGGAGTTCAAACGGCTCGACAAAGATGAAAAGGGCCTGGGGCTGGGGCTGGCCATTGCGGACCGCATGAGCCGTATTCTTGATCACCGGTTGGCCGTACAGTCCATTCGGGGTAAGGGCTCCGTGTTTTCCGTCACGGTACCGCGCGTACTGCAAAAACCGCCATCGGTTGTTACCTCGACACCGCCAACCGGGCGAGCCTTGGCGGGACGCCACGTATTGTGCCTGGATAACGAAAAAAGCATTGTCGATGCCATGGCGTCACTGCTCAGAGGTTGGCAGATGAAGGTCAGTACGGCGGCTAATCGTCAGCAAGCACTGGCTATTATCGACAAGGAAAATATTGATATGGTGTTGGCCGATTACCACCTGGATCACGGAGATAATGGCCTGGAGGTGATGCTGGCCCTACGAACAGCCAGTGGTAACGAGCAATTGCCAGGGATACTGATCACCGCTGACAGCCGTCAGGAGCTGGTCAGTCAGGCGCAGCAAGCAGGCTTTGGCTTTATGGCAAAAATGGTAAAACCGGCGGCGCTCAGGGCCATGATGGATCAGGCGCTGGCGCGAAACTCTGCAAAGCAATGACCGCCTGGGTACGGGTACGCACATCCAGTTTACGGAAAATCGCAGTAGCATGCGCCTTGATGGTGGCTTCCGAGACACCCAGCTCATACGCTATCTGCTTGTTGAGCAAGCCATCAGCAAACATCACCAGTACCTTGTACTGTTGTGGCGTCAGTGCCGCCAGTCCTTGTGCCAGTCGCGACTCGTCATCACTGGGAGCCACAATGGCCACATCCGGCGGAAACCAGTTGTCGCCGGCCAAGACCTGGTTAATGGCCTGGGTAATGGCTTGCGGATCGGCGCTTTTCGGCACAAAGCCAGCGGCGCCAAAATGCAGGGCCTTGGAAATACTGGTCGCATCTTCGTGGGCAGAAACAACAATGATCGGCAAGGCAGGGTAGTGCTCGCGCAGTTGAATAAGGCTGGAAAAACCATTCGCCCCCGGCATAGTCAGATCCAGCAGCACCAGATCCGGTAATTTGTCGGCAATGGCTTTATCCAGTGCCGCTACGTCACAAGCTTCACGAATACTGGCGTCAGCCAGAGATAGCGTCAGGATCTGGCCAATGGCCGTGCGAAACAGCGGGTGATCGTCAGCAATGAGAATATCAACCTGATTCATGATGTATTCGCTATTCCACTTAGCAGCCAATGTTGAGTGTATCGGCTGGCGCTGATGAAAAAAAGTCACAATAGGGCAGGCAGCAGTTATGCTGAGGCTGTGGCACTATGGGACGAACTATGGTTTTCAGGACGAACGGTGAAAAACAAAACAACATACAACCATATTGTGGTACTGACCGGTGCCGGTATCAGCGCCGAGTCTGGGATCAAAACCTTTCGCGACCAGGGCGGTCTGTGGGAGTCTCACCGGCTCGAAGATGTTGCCACTCCCGAGGCTTTCGCTCGTGATCCGGCCTTGGTGCACCGCTTTTATAATGCCCGCCGTGCCGAGCTACCCAATGTCAGCCCCAATGCAGCCCATCAGGCGCTGGCAAAACTGGAGCAATGCCACCCCAGTACCTTGATCATTACCCAAAATATCGATGATCTGCATGAGCGGGCAGGCTCCCGGCACCTGCTGCACATGCACGGCGAGCTGCAAAAAGCCCGTTGTACCGGCAGTGGCCAGCTGTTCACCGTCACCGCGCCACTGGATGAACACAGCCTTTGTACCTGTTGTGTGCCAGCCCGGCCTTTACGCCCGCATGTGGTTTGGTTCGGCGAAATGCCGCTGGGGCTGGATCGCATTTTTCATGCTCTGGCCCAGTGCGATCTTTTTATTGCCATCGGCACATCCGGGCACGTTTATCCGGCAGCCGGTTTTGTTGATGAGGCGCGCCAGCAAGGCGCCCACACCATTGAAATCAACAACGATTGGTCAGAGGTCAGCGACCGTTTTGCTGACCATCAACGTGGCCCTGCCTCGGAGCTGGTGCCGGCTCTAGTCGAAACCCTCTGCAAATAAAAAAGCACCCTTGCGGGTGCTTTTTTCAGTGACCGGTCTTCAATTTCGTCCAGTACTTTTCATAAATGCCAATGGCATCACCAACGTCAGTTTGGAACTGGCCTTTTGCGACCGTTTCCTTGTCCGGGAAGATAATGCTTGAGTCACGGAGTTTTTTCGGCAACAACGCCCGGCCCGGTACGTTCGGGGTGGCATAGCCGACATATTCCACACAGGCCTTGGCAACTTCGGGGCGCATCATAAAGTTGATAAACTTGTTCGCGGCCGTCACGTGTTCTGCCCCACTCGGGATGGCGAAAGAATCAATCCAGAAAATCGCCCCTTCTTTGGGGTAGATATAGGCGATATGGCCTCCTTCCTGGTTGGCCATGTAGGCCTCACCATTCCAGATCATGCCAATATTCACATCACCCGACAGGTAAGGCATGCGCGGCGCATCTGAGTTAAAGACCTGGGTATTGGCAACCAGAGGCTTGAGGGTTTCATAGGCTTGCTTGATCTGCGCCTCGCTGGTGGCATTAGCAGAGTAGCCATTGAGTACCAAGCCAATTTGAAACACTTCCCGGACATCGTCGGTCAGCAGTAGTTGGCCCTTGTATTTCGGGTTAAACAGATCTTTCCAGCTGGTGATGGTTTTCGGATCAATCACATCAGCATTGACGCCAATAGCCGTTGACCCCCAGAAGTAGGGCACAGAATACTGGTTAGCTGGGTCATAGGACTTATTCAGCAGGCTTGGATCCAAGTTTTTAAAGTTGCTCAGGGCACTTTTGTCCAGCTTTTGCAACAAGCCATCTTTGGCCATCATGCTGATGTAATAAGTTGACGGCACCACCACATCGTAGCCTTTACCGTGCGTCAGCTTGAGCTTGGCAAACATGGCCTCGTTAGACTCATAGGTGGTGACATTCACCTCGATACCGGTTTCTTTGGTGAACTGGTTCAGTACGTCCTGTGGAATATATTCAGACCAGGTATACAGGTTCAGTTGCTTGTCACTTGCATGAGCTGACAGGCTGACGCTCAGCGCCAGCGTCGCCGCAGAAAAAAAGTGCTTCATTTTTTGTCCCTCATCAACCAATGGGATACCAGTACCAACAGCAGTGATGCGCCGAGCATCAGCACCGCCAGTGCATTTACTTCCGGTGACACTCCCACCTTGACCATGGAATAGATCTTGATGGGCAACACATCAAAGCTTGGCCCGGTGACAAAACTGGAAATAATGACGTCATCCAGCGACAAGGTGAAACTGAGCAGCCAGCCACCAATGATGGCCGGGCGCGCCAGTGGCATTAACACCTTGCGAAAGACCGTAAATTCCGTGGCACCGAGGTCGCGCGCGGCTTCCAGCATGCTCAGATCAAAGCCTCGCAGTCGCGAATATACCGTAACCACCACAAAAGGCAGGCAAAACGTAATATGCGCAAACAGCAACGGCCAGAACCCCTGGCCCAGGCCAATCAGCACAAACAGCGCCAAAAACGATACCGCCATAACAATATCCGGCGACATCATGACGACAAACAGCAACGCTGACAGCAGCCCCTTACCGCGAAACTGGTAACGAAACAGTGCCACTGCAGCCAAAGTGCCGATCAGGCCAGCAAAGGCTGCCGCCAAAAAGGCGATCAGCAAGGAATGCCAGGCTGCTTCAATGAGGCCGTGATTATGCGCCAGTTTCTCAAACCACTGCCAGGTAAAGCCTTGCCAGAACAAGCCAAAACGTTGTTTGTTAAAAGCATTGACGACCAGAATGCCAATAGGCACATAAAGGTAGACCAATACCAGGCTCAGCATCAGGTAACGCAACCATTTAGCCATCCCACGCCTCCTTGCGGTTGATGCGTTTTGCCGCTTGCCAGTAAAGCCATAACAGCAACGCCATAAAGACGGTGATCACCACGCTGGCTGCCGAGCCAAAGGGCCAGTCCTGTACCAGCAGGATTTGCCGCTTGATGATGTTACCGACCAGCATGTCTTTTGCTCCACCGAGCAGATCCGAGACATAAAACATGCCCATCGCTGGCAAAAATACCAGCAAACAACCGGCGATAATGCCCGGTGTCGTCAGCGGCAGCTCGACATGTAAAAAGGTGCGCCATTTGCCGGCTCCCAGATCTCTGGCCGCTTCAAACAACCGGCCATCGAGTTTTTCAATGGCGCTGTAAAGCGGCAGAACCATAAAGGGCAACAGCACATAAACCAGCCCGAATATCACCGCAAAGTTGCTGTATAAAAAGCCGATGGCATGGTCACTGAGGCCCGTGGCCAGCAGCATGTCATTCAGCAGGCCTTTTTTACCCAGCAGAATTTTAATGGCATAAGTGCGAATGAGGCTGTTGGTCCAAAACGGCACCACCACCAAAAACAGCATAATGCCGCGCCAGCGTGGACTCAGCCGGGCAATGGCTGCGGCAAAAGGGTAACCAATCAGCAAACACAACAGGGTGGCAATGGCCGACAATTTAAACGACAGCCACAGTACCTCGGCGTAGATAGGGTTAAGTAACCGCTTATAGCTTTCTACACTAAAGGGCAGGGTAACCAGGCTGACCTCGCCTTTACTCATCACACTGGAGGCCACAATCATCAGATTCGGCAGCAGCACAAAAGTCAGCAGCCAAATGCTGATCAGCCCCACAGCCCAGAAGCGAAACTCCTTAAACCTGCTCATCGGCCAGCACCACTTCCCATTGCGCCACCCAACTCACCGTTACCGGCTCGTTGAGGCTGTAGTCAAAATCCGGGTCGTCCTCATCAAAAAATTCCGATACCTGAATGCGACTGCCATCTGCCAGCTCAACCAGCGAATCCAGGGTGGCACCTTTGTATGTGCGCTCAATGATCCGCCCCGCCAGGCCTTCGTCAGCACTGACAGCGTCGAGGCGCAGATCTTCGGGCCGCAGCAGGACTTTGACAGCGCTGCCGGGGGCGTGTGCCACCTTGCCGTTTACCCTGAAAGGTTTGCCCAGCATGTTGACCAGCAACTGCTTGCCGTCATGGCCCGTCACCTGGGCATCAAAAACGTTGATCTCCCCAATAAAGCGGGCCACAAACAGGCTGGCCGGTGTTTCATAGATCTGTCGAGGTGTGCCAAGCTGTTCCACCTTGCCGTTATTCATTACCGCGATGCGGTCTGACATGGACAGGGCTTCTTCCTGATCGTGGGTAACAAAAATAAAGGTAATACCCAGGCGGCGTTGCAATTGCTTGAGTTCCCACTGCATGGTTTTACGCAGCTTGTAATCCAGTGCCGACAGGGGCTCATCCAATAGCAGCACCCGCGGTTTGTTGACTACCGCGCGGGCGATGGCAACCCGCTGCTGCTGGCCACCGGATAACTGGTGTGGCTTGCGCCCAGCAAAGCCGTCGAGCTGCACCATTTTCAGAGCATCATTCACCCGCTGGGCAATATCCGCTTCGGCCACTTTTTGCATACGCAGGCCAAAAGCGACATTTTCAAACACTGACATGTGCGGAAACAGCGCGTAGCTTTGAAAAACCGTATTGACGCTACGTTTTTCTGCCGGTAGTGCAGTTACATCACGACCATCAATGGTGATATGCCCCTGGTCGGCCGTTTCCAGGCCGGCTATCAGTCGCAGGGCCGTGGTTTTACCGCAACCCGACGGTCCCAACAGCGTAAAAAATTCACCATCACGGATCTGCAGATCAAGGTTATTGAGCACTGCCTTGTCGTCAAAGTGCTTGCTCAGGCCACTGAGCACCACCATGTCAGTCTGTTGTACAGCAGTTGTTGGCATAGGCGATAAAATCCAGCGCAAAAGGCGCATTTTAATAAAAGGGACTGGCACTGATAAGGCCATTAACGGTAAAAATGCGGTTCTTTAACTATTGCTAAGACGTTGCCATGACCTTATCGCAGTTCTTTTTACTGGCTTTGGCCCATGCACTGGCGGTTGTCAGCCCTGGTCCAGACTTTGCCGTGGTCAGCCGTCATGCCATTGCCTTTGGCCGACGTACCGGCATTGCCGTTGCCGCTGGCATTGGCACCGGCATCCTGATCCACATGACCTATACCTGGGCCGGTGTCGCCTTGCTGTTAAAAACCCACCACAGCCTGGAAGTGGCCTTTACTCTGATAGCCGGTGTATATCTTGGCTGGATGGGGTATGGCGCCCTTCGTTCAGGGCAGGGGATTCCACTCAGTGCTGAACAGGGCGAGCAGCCAGGCACGCTAGTCGCCTTTCGGCGCGGCTTTTTTACCAATGCCCTGAACCCAAAAGCGACATTGTTTTTTCTTGCGCTGTTCGGGTCGGTATTACAGGTAACACCGACTGACTTGCAAATGGTGGGGATCTCCGCCTATCTGGCCATTGCCACCGGCCTATGGTTTACCACCTTATCAATATTACTGACCACCGGTTCATTAGGCCGCTTTCTGGCTGCCAAGGGTTACTGGCTGGATCGCATCCTGGGAGTTTTCCTGCTGATACTGGCAGTACGCCTCATTGCCGGCCTTTTCTGGTAGAATGCCGGCCCTGTAGCCCGGTACTGGCTACAAACAGAGTCATTTTTGCGCCGGCTTTACGGGTCGGTGAGCATAAAAGAGGTATGTTCTAATGGGCACTTACGTCGTTGCCGCGCTGTATAAATTCGTTCGTCTGCAAGATCACCAAGCACTGCGCCAGCCGTTGTTGGACACCATGCTGAACCATGATGTGAAGGGGACCTTGCTACTGGCCAAAGAAGGCATTAACGGCACCATTTGTGGTACCCGCCAGGGAATCGACGCTGTTAAGGTTTTTTTGGATGCTCAGGAGGTCTTTGCCGGCATGAGCTACAAGGAATCTTTTGCCGATGAGCAGGCGTTCTACCGCACCAAGGTGAAATTAAAAAAAGAAATTGTCACCATGGGCGTTGAAGACATCGACCCGCGCAAAGTGGTGGGGACCTATGTCAAACCCCAAGACTGGAACGCCGTCATAAGCGACCCTGAAGTGATCCTTGTCGATACCCGTAACGACTATGAGGTGGCCGTGGGTACCTTTAAAGGCGCCCAAGACCCGCAGACCACTACCTTTCGTGAGTTCCCGGAATATGTGAAACAGCACCTGGATCCGAGCAAGCATAAAAAGGTGGCGATGTTTTGTACAGGTGGGATCCGCTGTGAAAAATCCACTGCCTTTTTGAAAGAGCAAGGGTTTGATGAGGTTTATCACCTTGAAGGCGGTATCCTCAAATATCTTGAGGAAGTACCGGAAGCTGACAGCCTGTGGCAGGGCGAGTGCTTTGTATTCGATCAGCGCGTTACTGTTCGCCATGGTCTGGTACAAGGCAGTTTCGATCAATGCTATGCCTGCCGCCGGCCAATCAGTGCCGAGGATATGGCATCAGAGAAATACCAAAAAGGTATCGCCTGCCCTTATTGCTTTGATGTGATGAGCGACGAGCAAAAAGCCCGCTTTGCCGAACGGCAAAAACAAATTGCCCTGGCAAAAGAGCGAAATCAACACCACATTGCCGCTGATGTACAGCGCCTCAAAGCCGAAAAGGAAGCCCGCAAACAAGCGATGATTCAGGATAATGACTGACCAACAGCCCAATACCATGCATATCGGTGGCAGTGTCGAACAGGCGCTGGCAGGCACTGTCTCTATTGACAGCAAGGCCATATTAAAAGAAGCCTGGCAAGGCGTTGCCAGCCCCAGCCGGCTGATCCTGGCACCAGCTCTGCTGCTGATCGGTGGCACGCTGATGTTGGTCGCAGCATTATCGGCGGTGCTGGAAATGAGCGGCCTAAAAATAACTGACCCTATGCCAATGCAATTCGCGCAATTGTTGCTGGTAGCGATGGTTGCGCCGGCCCTGGCCGGCCTGCAGATGATCGCGCTGCATACCGTAGTTGGCCTAAAGCCTCCAATACAACTGCTGTGGTTATGGTATCGCCGGGGCCCGCTGCTAAGCCTGGCTGCGCTAATGACCATGGCCCTAACCGTACTTGGTAGCGTTGTGTTTATTGTTATTGGGCTTTTTATCAATATTGCTGTTTGGCCAGTGCTGATGCTGGTAGCGGATAAACGACAGGGACCAAGCCAGGCCATTGTCACCGCTATTCGCGTCTGCCTGCGCTACCCATTGCCCTTTATTTTGCTGTTTTTACTCCAGTTACTGACTTTTTTACTGGGCATAGTAACGTTCGGTATTGCTCTGGTTTGGTTAGTGCCTTTTTGGTTACGCTGCCAAGGCATTCTTTATCGTGAGTTGTTTGGCGTAGTGCTGAAAATGAACGTCAATAAACCGCAGGCCCTGTTCAACGCATGAAGGCCTGGTTTATCAAGCCTCCGCTTTGGCTGCTACTGACCCTATTGGCTGTATTAGTCTGGTTTCGCTTGCATGATCTCAGTCCGGCTCGGCAGTCGCCCAGGTTTACCAGTGATATTCCTGATTTCAGCCAGTACCAGGATATCGTGGAAAAGAAAAAAGCCTTTTTCGGTTTTTTACGGCCTTTGGTGGATGCTGCTAATGCCCGTATTCTGGCCGACCGTCAGCGCCTCAAGCGCCTCTTGAGTGAAGATCATGTCAGCCGGGCAGAGCAGCACTGGATGCAAAACCTGGCGGCCGATTATGATGTTGCCTGGCCCTTGGATGATGATGGCCGCACCATGCTGTTACGCCGGGTAGATATGCTGCCACCGGAGTTGGTTTTGGCCCAGGCAGCCAATGAGTCGGCTTGGGGCACGTCACGTTTTGCCATTCGCGGCAATAATTTCTTCGGCCAGTGGTGTTATGTCAAAGGCTGCGGCCTGGTGCCCCGTGCCCGTGACGACGGCGCCAGCCATGAAGTGGCTCGTTTTAGTAGCCCTCAGGCATCAGTGCGCAGTTATATTCACAATATCAACACCAACGGTGCTTACCTGGAATTACGGTTGATCCGCGCCAAGGCCCGCCTGCAAGGTGAAAAACCCCAGGCAAAACAGCTGGTGCAAGGACTTGACCGCTATTCTGAGCGCGGCCAAGCCTATGTCGATGAGCTGTTACAGATGATCCGCCACAATCGGCGGTATATGCAGGGGTAGGGCGTTAAAGGGCTTTGATGGCCAGTTGCAAGGCCGGATCAACGGCAACGCCATCATCGGCCTCAGGTGTGGGGTCGACAAAAGTTTCCCGGTCAAAGGCCAGATCCCCTTCGCTCAGCACGCTGCCTTTTTGCAAGCCTTTAAAATCAAACAACGCCGTGTCTGCCAGATGGGATGGAACAACGTTCTGCAGGGCTTTAAACATGGTTTCGATACGCCCCGGATATTGACGATCCCACTGTTGCAGCATTTCCTTGATAACCTGGCGTTGCAGGTTGGGCTGGGAACCGCACAGGTTGCACGGAATGATGGGGTAGGCTTTAGCCTCACTGTACTTAATAATGTCTTTTTCACGGCAATAGGCCAGTGGGCGGATCACCATGTGCTGGCCATCATCAGACAGTAGCTTCGGTGGCATGGCTTTCATTTTGCCGCCATAAAACATGTTCAGCAGCAACGTTTCCAAGATGTCATCACGGTGGTGGCCGAGGGCAATTTTGTTGCATGCCAGCTCAGTTGCGGTGCGATACAAAATGCCGCGTCGTAGCCGCGAACACAGCGAGCAGGTGGTTTTTCCTTCCGGCACTTTTTCCTTAACGATGGAGTAGGTGTCTTCGTTGACTATCTGGTAACGGATACCCAGTTGCTCCAGATAATTCGGCAAGACATGCTCAGGAAAGCCCGGCTGTTTCTGATCCAGGTTAACGGCAATCAGCTCAAAGTTGACCGGCGCCGAGGCCTGCAGGTTCATCAGGATCTCCAACAGGGTGTAGGAGTCTTTGCCACCGGACAAGCAGACCATGATGCGATCGCCGTCTTCAATCATGTTGAAGTCTGCAATCGCCTGACCGACATTACGGCGCAGCCGTTTTTGCAGTTTATTGACGTTATATTGTTGCTTGGCGCTGGACATGCCTACCTCTTACCGGCCGTTAAGGGCGCATATTATACGCAAAACAAAAAGCCGCGCTATGCGCGGCTTTTTTATCAGCAGTGAGCGGTTAGCTATCAGGTTTTAACGCCAGCACATCACAGCCCAACCGGTCGATGACGTGTTCGGCAGTATTACCGATGAGGGCCGCTGATAGACCGGTCCGGCCTACGGTTCCCATGACTACCAACTCGGCGTCCAGTTCTTCAGCCAGTGCCGGAATGACATCTTCTGGTAGGCCTTCTTTTACATGAACCTGATCATCCGGCAGGCCAAAAGCGTCGGCGTGGCCCTGAGCTTGCTTCTGATGGTGCTCTTTCATCGCTTTGGTGTAAGAGCGCGGATCAAATTCTGGGATCTCCACGGCAATATTGACCGGTGTGCCCGGATAGGCCGTCACCAGATGCACCTTGGCGTTAATCGCTTTGGCCAAGGCCAGCGCTTCACGGGTAATTTTCACATCCAGCTGTTTATGGGCGTCATCTTCAGAGCCACAGTTAACAGCCGCCACCACATTGCCGTTTTCCGGCCAGTCGTGGTCTTTAACCAGCATGACCGGTACCGGAGACTTACGCAGCAAATGCCAGTCGGTTGGTGTAAAAATCACGGCTTTGAGCGTGTGGTGCTCATGGGTGGATTTAAAGACAATATCATGGCCGCCTTTTTCAACCGCACTGATGATGCTTTCATACGGGCGGTTGTGCCAGGTCACCTCGGCGGTAATGTTCATACCTTTGTCCTGAAAAGGCTTGATCACTTCATTGAGCCATTCTTTTCGCTGAGTGACCACACCATTACGCATGGCTTCACGCTCATCGGAAGAGAGCATGGTGGTCATCTCATAGGAAAAATCGTAAATGCTCAGAAAAGCCGTGATGCTCGCATTGGTACGGCCCGCCAGATAGGCAGCACGAGACAGGGCAGGTTGCTCATTTTTGCTTGGATCAATTACCACCAGGATCTTATTGAAATCGGTCATGGTATTCCCCTTATTGGGGCCGGCCATAAAGCCGGCCCATCAGCTGAAACTTCAGAAGCGGTAGCCTACCCCCACAAAGGCGACTACCGGGTCGATAGCAACGTCGACCTTCTGAACGGTTGCACCGTCAACTTTCACTTTAGCAGTGGTGTCGATATTGGCATACCATACTGCACCGCGAATATAAACTTTGTCATTGATTTGCCAGTCAAAACCGGCTTGAGCAGCCAGCCCCCAGCTATCTGACAAGCTCAGTTTTTTACTGCCTGTCAGGCCCAATGAATCAAGTGTCGTGGCCAGTTCACCATTTACTTTAGTATCAAAGAAAGTAGTGTAGTTGACGCCCAGGCCAATGTAGGGGCGCACTTTCTGGCCTTCCATGAAACGATACTGCAGGCTGACGGTAGGCGGCAGGTGCTTGGTTTTACCCACTTTCATGCCATCAACCGGCGTGCCAGCCGCCTTGAGGGTAATATCATGACTGAACGGTGTAGCACCCAGCACTTCAACAGACCAGTTAGGGGTGACGTCATAGTTGATGGTAATACCCAACTGGGTGTTGGAGTTCACCGCCACTTCCGTAGAATTTGCCGGCAAACCGGCCGCTGCTTCTACATTAGTCAGGTGGCTGGAGCTGTCATTGGGGTGGACATACGCCGCGCCAACGGCGACACGAATATCACCAGTGTCAGCCATTGCCGGTGCAGCAACAGCGGCCATAATCAAAGCCAAAGCACTGTAACGCATAAGAACTCTCCCTTTAGAATCATTGCGTTTGCAAAGTTGACTGTAGACTATGCTGGTGCTGTTAGCGGTAAGTTGTGCTGGATCAAAAAGCGGGCGCTGTCAGGGCGCCCGCTCAATATAAACTGACCCAGATCATGAGCTGAGGGGATCTGAGGCCATTTTACGTAGACCATCAAGGTCCTTGATGGTGATAAATTTGCCAGAAACATCAATTAAGTCGGCTTTTTGGAAGCGGCCCAACAAGCGGCTGATGGTTTCTACGGTTAACCCCAGGTAGTTACCGATATCGCCGCGGGTCATGGTCAGGCGAAATTCCCGGCGGGAAAAGCCGCGCTCACCGTAACGGTCAGACAGGTTCATCAAAAAGGCGGCCAGGCGCTGTTCGGCGGTTTTTTTCGACAACAGCAGGATCATGTCCTGATCGCCTTTGATTTCCGAAGACATTAACCGCATGACTTGTTGGCGCAATCTCGGCATGGTGCCGGACAGGGAATCGAGGGTATCGAAGGGGATCTCGCAAACCATGGCGGTTTCCAGTGCCTGCGCAAAAGAAACGTGGTTATTGTTGCCAATTGCATCAAAGCCAACAATATCGCCAGGCAGATGGAAACCGGTGATCTGTTCTTCGCCTTCCTGGGTGATGGTATAGCTTTTCAGGGTTCCCGAACGAATCGCAAACAGCGCCTGTAACGGCTGGCCTGCTTCAAAAATGGTATCCCCTTTGTGTACCGGCTTTTTACGCTCAATGATGCGGTCCAGCGCGTCGAGTTCACTGTTACTGAGCGTGAACGAAATACATAACTCGCTCATCGCACAGTCATGGCAGTGAATTGCACAATCGCCGGTTTTAGTATGCATCATAATGAGATCCCACAACGTCCTTTGCTCTGCGACTATAACACCCGAAAAGCACTAGCTCCACTGATGAAAAGCGACCATCAGGATCTGCCCAGACATCATCAATAAAACCAATGCCGCCAATACTTTGAAAGCCGGGTGAGTGAGAAAGGCCTTAAGCCGGTCAGCAAGTAACCCGGTGGCCAGCATCACCGGCACAGTGCCGAGGCCAAACAGTGACATCGACAAGGCGCCCTGGGCCGCGGAGCCAGACACCACCGCCCAGGACAAGGCGGAATAAACCAGACCGCAGGGTAACCAGCCCCATAACATCCCCAGGGGCAGGGCCAGCAGGGGGTGTTTGAGGGGTAACAACCGTTTCGCTACCGGTGCAATATAGCGCCACAGGTAGCCGCCAAACCGCTCAAGGTGCATTAACCCCAGGTGCCAGCGCAGTAAGTATAGGCCCATCATGATCAGCAGTAGCGCTGCAATAAGTCGCAACACCAGTAACGCCGATGCTCCACTATGGCTAATAGTGGCCCCCAAGGCGCCGGCAAGGGCACCGGCAGCCGCGTAGCTGCTGATACGGCCAACATTATAAAGCAGTAGCGTCCATAGCCTTTGCCCGGGCGGCAGTGTCAGGGAAAACGCGCCCATCATGCTGCCACACATCCCCAGGCAGTGACCGGCTCCCGCTAATCCCATCAGTACCGCCGGCCAGGCGCCCAGTGCGGTCATGCTTCATCATCCTGACGGGGCTTTTGTTTATCGCTTTCCTCTGTATCTTCGTCGAACAAGATGCTTGCGCCCTGACGGTCAAGATCTTCAAATTGATCGTGCTTGACGGCCCAGAAAAAGAGTCCGACCGCAATCGCCACAATCACCAACGCTACCGGGATCAACAGTCCAAGAATGCTCATGATGCCCTCAACAACCGTAATGAATTTCCCAGCACCAGCAGCGAGCTCAGTGACATGCCTAAGGCTGCCAGCCAGGGGCTAACCAACCCGGCTACTGCGACCGGCAAAACCACCGCATTGTAGGCCACCGCCCAACTGTAGTTTTCAATGATCACCCGCCGGGTTTGTCTGGCCAGAGTCAGCGCCTTCGCTATCTTGCCGATATCATCACCCAACAGCACAATATCAGCGGCGCTATGGGCGAGCTCGGTACCACTGGCCATGGCCACAGAGACATCGGCACCAGCCAGTACCGGCGCATCGTTTATGCCATCACCCACCATCATTACTCGCTGGCCCTTGGCCTGCAATGCTTTGACCTGTGCCAACTTGGCTGCCGGAGTAAGGCCTTTGGCCAGAGTCATATTGAGGCTGTTGGCGACGGTATCAGCCAACCGCGAGCCATCACCAGTCATCAGTATGACCTGCTTGCCAGTGGCCCGAAGGGTATCAACCAGCGCCTTAGCGTCAGCACGCAGTACGTCTTTAAACCAAAATGCCGCTACCTGTTGGCCGTTTTCCAGCAGGTAGACATTGGCATCACCGTCACTACCGACAAAAGCCGCAGAGCCAAGCCGGTAGTGTTGCTGGCCAATCCAGCCTTCAATGCCGCCTCCGGGGTGGTTGCTAACGGCGTCAGCCCGAAGGGCTGTGGCATACGGCAAAAACACCTGTGCCAGCGGATGCTCAGAGCCTTGTTCCAATGCGGCAGCAACGGCTAGCCAGTATTTGTCATCGTCACTGACGGTTTTTTCCAAGGTCAGCCGCCCCTCGGTCAGGGTGCCGGTTTTATCAAAAACCACCGTATCAATATGTGGCAGCACCTCCAGGCTCTGCCCACGCCTGACCAGCCACCCCAGCCGCGACAGGCTGCTCATGGCACAGGTAATGGCTGTAGGGGTTGCCAGTGACAAAGCACAAGGGCAGGTGGCAACCAGCACCGATAAAGTGACCCAAAAGGCATCCGCAGGCCGAAAGCCATACCAGAACACAAAAGTGAGCGCCGCAATACTCAGTAGCCCCATGACAAACCAGCGCGCTACCTGATCGGCCAATCTGGCGGCGCGCGGTTTTTCCGCCTGCGCCTGATCTTGCAAGCGGACAATACCGGCCACCAGGTTATCCTGGCCAATGGCAGTCACTTTAACCGTCAGTGGCGAGTGCAGATTCACACTGCCGGCAAAAAGGGGGTCGCCAACGTTTTTTGCCACAGGGATGGACTCCCCGGTTAAAAAGCTTTCGTCCAGTTCACTGTTGCCGGTGACCAGCACAACATCTGTTGGCACTTTCTCGCCAGGGCGGATCTGCAAACAATCCCCCACCGCCAACTGACTCACTGGCACCTGTGCAAAGTCGCCGTTGGCTTGCTGTTGCCATGCTACCGCTGGCACCAGCTTCAGCAGGTTGGCCGAACTTTGCGCCGCCTGGCGACGAGCCCGCAGCTCCAGCAGGCGGCCGCTTAACAGCAAAAAGGTGAACATGGAAATGGACTCAAAATACACCTCGCCGGTGCCCGTTAGGGTCGCAAACGCCGACGCCAGATAAGCCCCCAAAATAGCCAGGGACACAGGCACATCCATGCCCGGCTGGCCGTGACGCAAACCACGCCAGGCGGCGATGTAAAAAGGCTGCGCCGAGTAAAGCGCTACCGGGGTGGCCAACGCCAGGGAGACCAGCCGAAAGTACTGCTCAAAGTCATCGCCAACACCGACATAAAGCGCAAAGGCAAACATCATGACCTGCATGGTGGCCAGCCCTGCCAGCCCCAAACGCAATAATAAACTGCGACTTTCTTCGCGGTAGTAGGCCTCTTGCTGATTGGGTTCAAAGGGCAGGGCGGGGTAACCGATGCGCGCCAATTCTGCCAGCAAGTGTGACAGCGGCGTTTTATCAGCCTGCCAGCGCACCAGCGCACGGTGACTGGTGGCATTGACGGCAATACGCTCCACACCAGGCAGACGGCCTAGTTGCTTTTCAATAAGCCAGGCGCAGGCGGCGCAGGATAAGTTGTCGACCGACAGGGTGATTTCACAGCTATTGCCGTCCTGGTGCACAAACTGCTGCTGGATCTCGGCGCTGTCATAAGCACTCAGTGCTTGCGGTACCAGCTCGGCCTTTTCTGCTGCGTCAGTGCGAAACTTGTAGTAGTCAGTCAGGCCACCATCAACAATCGCCTGACTAACGGCCTGGCAGCCAACACAGCACATGGGCCTGGCCTGGCCCAAAACGGTGGTATGCAGTGACACGCCGGCAGGAACCGGCTCATGGCAGTGATAACAGCGCTCAGCCATTTAAGGGCGTCCAACCAGTACCGTTGGCGCGTGACTATCAAAATTCACCGTGGCCTGAATACGCCAGCGGCTGTCATAAGGTTCAGCCCGAACATGCCAGCGGCCAGACAGAGGCTTGCTGGTATTGAGGTGATAACGGCGGCCAGAGCCATCGGCTGTCAACATGACGGTAAAATCTTTGCTGGCCAGGGTGGCATGGTGAAAACTGACTCGTAGCGGTAAGGCAACGGGCAAGTTGTCGCCGCTAAGTACAAAATCGAGGCCATCTTCCTGACGTACCAGCTCGGCCTGAATATGGCGCTTTAGTGCCGCGTTCAGTTCCGTCAGCTGTAAGTTAATGGCTTTACCTTCTTTATAGTAATCCGCTACCACCAGATCATTGTGGCCACTGCTGGCAAGGTACAGTGTGTAAAAGCTGGCCACGACGGCGCTGGCGGGGAGTCCAATCAAAAACCAGGGCCAGAACTGCTTATACCAGGGCTGCATGAGAACCTCCTGTAACAACTGCGCAGAAGTTTAACAAAGTCATTACGAAAAAGCCCCGCCTTCAGGCAGGGCTTTTGACTTAGCGCAGAAACTTATTCGGGTTGTTCATCCGGATGGGAGATGCGATAGACATAGGCCGCAACTACATGAACCTTGTCCTTGCCGAGAATGTCTTGCCAGGCTGGCATAACACCGTGACGGCCATCGCGAATAGTGGCAGCTACCGCTTTCTCACTGCCGCCATACAGCCAGATGCTGTCGGTCAGGTTCGGCGCAGCACCGGCAGCAACCGGCAGGCCATTGAGGTAGGCGCCTTTACCGTTGGCACCGTGACAAGCGGCACACATGGCAAATTTTGCTTTACCGGCATCGGCCAGTGGCTGGTTGACCTTACGACCCGACAGGCTCAGCACGTAAGCCGTCATTTCTTTCACCCCTTGCTCACCCAGAGCAGCACCCCAGCCGGGCATTTGCGCCTGACGGCCATGCAAGATGGTCTGCTCGATGATCTCGGGGGTTCCGCCATACAGCCAATCTTTGTCTGTCAGGTTGGGGAAGCCTCGGGCACCTTTACCGGTAGCACCGTGACACTGTGAGCAGTTCTGCAGGAACAAGCGCTGACCGGCTTTTAATGCTTCCTTGTCATAGGCCAGTTCCTTGATTGGCCGCTGCCCGTAGGCCGCAAAAATAGCACCGTACTGATCATCGGCATGTGCCATTTCGCGGTTGTATTCCACCAGCTTACCGGCAGCCATGGCGGCTTTTTCTTTGTCTTGCAGAACCGCCAAAGAACAGTTGCCTTTGTCATCACAGGGGTTCTGAATGGACGATTGCCAGCCCAGCAAGCCTTTGTAGTTGCCCAGCCCTGGCATCAGTATCAGATACCCCAGGCCAAAAGCGATGGTGAACCAGAACATGTAGTACCACCATTTCGGCAGCGGATTGTTGATTTCAACAATGCCATCGAAAGAGTGTTCCATCAGTTCGCCTTCGGCCACATTGGTGGTGTTATGGCGTGCCCAGTACAGCACCACTGCACAGCCAGCAATGACCAGCAGCGTAAGCACGATGATCCAAATACTCCAGAAGCTACTCATTGTTTTGACTCCTGATTCTTGCTTTTCTCAGAGGTGTCATCGTCGTCAAACACCAGGTTGGCGGCTTCATCAAACTGCTTTTTGCGGCGCGATGAATAAGCCCACACAACAATACCGATAAACAGCACCAGTATTACCAGTGTCACGACCCCTCTAAAGGTTCCGTATTCCATTTTGCTCCCCTTACTTCAGGGCTTTGCCTAAAGACTGCAGGTAAGCAACCAGGGCATCCATTTCGGTATGGCCTTTGACTTGCTGCTCGGCATTGGCAATTTGCTCGTCGCTATAGGGCACGCCAAAACTGCGGAAGATTTTCATCTTTTTCGCGGTCAGCTTACCGTCGAGCTTCTGCTCATTGAGCCAGGGGTAGGCCGGCATGATCGACTCCGGCACCACAGCACGAGGGTCAGTCAGGTGTACCCGATGCCAGTCATCGGAATAACGGCCGCCGAGCCGGGCCAAATCAGGGCCAGTACGCTTGGAACCCCACAAGAAAGGGTGCTCCCAGACCGATTCACCGGCAACCGAGTAATGGCCATAGCGCTCCGTTTCATGACGGAACGGACGCACCATCTGACTGTGACAACCCACACAACCTTCACGGATGTAGATGTCACGGCCTTCCAGCTCCAGAGCGGTGTATGGCTTGAGGCCTTTAACCGGTTCGGTGGTCTGCCCCTGGAACATCAGCGGGGTGATCTCCACCAGGCCACCAAAGGAAATGGCGATAACGATAAAGATCGCCAACCAGCCGGCATTTTTTTCTATAAATTCATGTTTGTTTTTCACGTCACACCTCCTTATGCCAGCTGTTCTTCAGGCTGCGCTTGCAAGGCCCCTTTGGGGGCAAACACAGTGCGGTAGGTGTTGTATGCCATTACCAGCATGCCGCTCACAAAGAACAGGCCACCGATAAAGCGCATGATGTAAAACGGTTTGGAAGCAACCACGGTATCCACGAAGGAATACACCAGGGTGCCGTCCGGGTTAACGGCGCGCCACATCATTCCCTGCATCACTCCGCTGATCCACATCGCCACGATGTAAAGCACGACACCGATAGTGGCCAGCCAGAAATGGGTGTTAATGAGTTTTACCGAGTACATGCGGCTTTGCCCAAACAATACGGGGATCAAGTGGTATAGCGAGCCAATGGACACCATTGCCACCCAGCCCAAGGCGCCGGAGTGAACATGGCCAATGGTCCAGTCGGTATAGTGAGACAAGGCGTTGACGGTCTTGATCGCCATCATCGGTCCTTCAAAAGTGGACATGCCGTAGAACGACAGTGACACAATCAGGAACCGCAAAATGGGGTCAGTACGCAGCTTATGCCAAGCACCGGACAGGGTCATGATGCCATTGATCATCCCGCCCCATGAGGGAGCGAACAGGATAATGGACATCACCATCCCCAGGGTCTGGGTCCAGTCGGGCAGGGCGGTATAATGCAGATGGTGCGGGCCTGCCCAGATATATGTCGCAATCAGTGCCCAGAAGTGCACGATAGACAGCCGGTAAGAGTAGACCGGGCGGCCAGCCTGCTTGGGTACGAAGTAATACATCATCCCCAAAAAGCCTGCTGTCAGCAAAAAGCCTACCGCATTATGGCCATACCACCACTGCACCATGGCGTCGACAGCACCGGCATACAGTGAGTAAGACTTCCATGCTGACAATGGTACTTCTGCCGAGTTAACGATATGCAATACCGCAACAGTCAGGATGAAGGCGCCAAAAAACCAGTTGGCCACATAAATGTGGCTGGTCTTTCGTTTCACCAAAGTACCGAAAAAGACAATGGCATAAGCAACCCAGACCACCGCAATGGCCACATCAATAGGCCACTCCAACTCCGCATATTCTTTGGAGGTAGTGAAGCCCATTGGCAGGGTAATGGCAGCGGCAACAATAATTGCTTGCCACCCCCAGAAGGTAAACGCCGCCAATTTGTCGCTGAATAACCGTACCTGACAGGTCCGCTGCACTACATAGTACGAGGTGGCAAACAGCGCGCTGGTACCAAAAGCAAAGATCACCGCGTTGGTGTGCAATGGTCTCAGGCGACTGTAAGTCAGCCAGGGAATATCAAAGTTCAGTGCCGGCCAAACCAGCTGGGCGGCAATGAACACCCCCACTGTCATACCGACAATACCCCACAGCACTGTAACAAGGGCAAATTGGCGGACGACAGTGTAGTTATAGTCAGCATGAGAATGTGTTTGACTCATCATTTTGCTTCCGCTGCTATGTGTTTTAACTACACGACTGCTCAGGAAAAGCTCCCAAGCAGAGCCTATACGGCGCCATAGTCTACCTGAATCAACCCAAACTACTAACTCAAATTAAACACAAATGAGATAATGAGCTAACCAAAAAAGAACCTGGGCAACCTTGGCGATACGTTACGATCCAAAGCGTAACCTTAACCTGTGCCAGATCAAGGCCTTGTGCAGTAACAAATCGCAAGATGTTGCCATTGTGATAACGGGAGAGAAAGGTGTCAGTTCTTCGTACAAAAACGCTGGCATTGCTGGCCACAGCGCTAGTACTGCCAGCCCAGGCCAGCATGGTCAGCTGCGATCTGAATATGGGTAGCTGTTCCCAAGGGCCTTTGACCGTGAGCATGACGCCAAGTCAGCCAGTTGCTGAACAACCTGTCACATTTACTATCAGCAGCTCAGCCAAGGCTGTACCAACTCTGGTACGGGTCAGTGGTGTTTCCATGTATATGGGTGACGTACCAATGCTGTTAAAAAAACACGGCAACCAATGGACGGGCCAAGTGACGCTAGCACGCTGCGTACATAACGCCATGGTCTGGGGTTTTGAACTCAATGGCCGGCATTACATATTTACTGTTGTAAACAGCCCCAGCACTGAACATGACACGCAGCACAGCCATCACCACGAGGTAATGGGAAAATGACTAATACCACCGCAACGTATAAGTCTATTGGTAAACTCCAGCCCTAGCCCCAGTCACAATTGCGCATAATGTATATTATGTTAAATGAGGTAATTAAACGAACCACCCTGTATTCCCACCTATTATCTGCGGCCCGGATACGCCAGGCCGCAGGCACCTTACTAAAGCACCGACTGGCTGAATATCACTCCGGCAACCAGCACTAAAAAAACGGCAAAGCCTTTTCGCATCAGCTCTCTGGGAATGCGTTCACCAACCCAGATCCCGGCAATACTGCCGGCTATCCCGCCGCCAATCATGATGGCAATAACCTGCCAATCAAACGCGCTAGCGCTCATACTTTGCAGGTATTTCGCAAAACCGGCAGCAGAGTTCATGGCAATGATCGTTAAACTGGTACCGGTTGCTAATGCCAGCGGTAACCTCGCCAGTAACACCAGAGCAGGCACGATCAAAAAGCCACCACCAACCCCGACAAAACCGGTGATGACACCAACAACAACCCCATTGGCCAGTAACGGTAATGGCTTGGCGCTACCATGGGCAACAGCCGCGTCAGGCACGCGGCTACGCCACATCAACACCGCTGCCGCCAGCATTAACAGCACAAACACCGTCAACTGGACATGGCTGGATGACAAGTGCCCTAAAGTGGCCCCGATAACGGTACCGGCCATGCCGGGCAAGCCAAACAGCATGACGTGATACCAGGATACCTGTCGCCGTTGCATCTTGATCAAACCACTAAACAGACTGATGCCAAACACCACCAGCAATGATGACGCAATGGCCAGATCCGGTGGCATGCCCACCAGGTACAACAATACCGGTACAGTCAGAATGGAGCCCCCGGAGCCTAACAGCCCCAGACTTAAGCCAATAACCAACGCACCGAATACAACGCTCAGCATGCCTTTTGTTCCTTATAATGTGTTGATGGGTATTTTCAGGTAACGCACTCCATTTTGCTCAGCCGGCGGCAGCTGCCCTGCCCTGATATTCACCTGGATGGACGGTAAAATAAGCCGCGGCATCGCCAGTGTGGCATCGCGCGCCTCGCGGCGGGCAACAAATTCATCTTCGCTGATCGCACTACCCACATGGATGTTATTTACGCGTTGTTGCGCCACCGTTGTTTGATACTGGTGGCCTCGACCTTCGGTCGGGTAATCGTGGCAGACATAAATCGCCATATCGTCGGGTAGAGCCAGCAGTTTCTGAATAGACCGATATAGCGTTACGGCACTGCCTCCAGGAAAGTCACAACGGGCAGTACCCACATCAGGCATAAATAATGTATCGCAAACAAAGGCCGCTTGCTCATTGATGATATAGGCTAAATCGGCAGGTGTGTGGCCGGGTGTATGCATTACCCGGATTTGCATATGTCCGACTGCCAATACATCACCGTCATCGAAAAGGCGATCGAACTGGGCACCATTGGGTAAAAACTCTTTCTCTAGATGAAATACGTCTTTAAAGATGTTCTGCACTTGCGTGATGTGACGACCAATACCAATGCGAGCTCCGAGCCTATCGCGTAGATAAGGCGCTGCAGACAGTAGTCTTGAAACAACCTCTGCAATGTCCATTTCATGGACTATGGTATAGGACCAAACCGCTGTCGAATCAAACTCGCCGCACTTCTAGCCGGCTATCTCCGAGGTTTCCTCGGCGAGTTCAACGCTTTAAACAGCGGGAAACGGGAGCGCAGCGAGTGGTTTTTCGCTGCTTTAACTTGTTATGTGATAAGTCCACGTTGAACAAACTCCCTTTCAGTGCTGATGCGGGTTGAAGCTAGCCTTGGGGGCTTTCAACACCGCTCCCGCTGGCTGCACACAATAACCAATTCCGGCTCCATACTGTCGACTTGCGCTGAATGCGCCACTATTGGTACTTAATCATAGCTCCTGCACCTTGCCAAGGTGGCGCTACCGGCACAACCGTTTTGCTGATGCGGAATTCAATGCAGGCCCACAGCCCTATTCGTTAACCAAAGTTAAGTGCCTGGGCTGACTGCCACAGTGAAACGGAACAGGACCGAACACTTGCAACCTCAGACAACGTTTCCAATGTTCTCAAACCAGCGGCAAATAACGCACCGCTTAGGAGCAATGTTGGTTGGTGTTAAACTTGGCGCTAGCGACGAGAACACCAACCGTTGTTCATTGTCACACTATAGCGGCTTGTTAGCTGTACTTTGTACTATGCCTGATTTGCAGCCATTTTAAACAAAAAGTAGCCAAATCCAGAAAAAGCCAAAACTCCAACAATAGCCATAACTGCTAGTGTTTTCGATTTGAAGATTGAACTAAGCAATGCAAATTCTGTTTGCATACGTAATAGATCTAAAGGGTCATTTGACTCTTTTAATTTAGGCTTATTACCTTTCTGTTCCATTTAATCAAATTCCTTGTTGACAATACTTCTAGTGCAGCTAACGCCCGCATTTGGGGCCGTAGTGGAGCGCAGCGGAACGGAGGTCCCAACCCACGCAGTGGGCGCACAACATGCGCTTGTTAAGTGTTTGCACAGAGCTTGGCATAAATTACCTTTTGGGCAGCTTCTGACTTCGAATTTTCAAAGCGATCGAACAGACCAAACCAGTACAATCTCTCGTTCATGGTCATGCCCCCAATGCCTTCTATGGCCTCCTTTTTAAATTTACACCAGAGGCGATACAAGTGATTATGTGTTTCCTCTCTTTCAATCCAGGAATTGCCAAAGAATCGCTCAATTGAATCTGCCAGCTCAATGGCATCAGTGTCGTCCTGCTTCCATTCTGAAAGATACTTTCCCAGACGAGAAACCACTCCATCATCTGAGAACTTTTCAACTTCCTTAATATATTCGTCGTAGTTCATTCTGACACTTAACGCAAAGCACACGGGCGGTAAAACGCGTTAGCGTTTGACGTCCCAGCGACCAACGGGAGCGAGTGATGCGCCTTGTTAGTTGCCAACGCTGACACTTACCCATAAATATGCAAAATATAAGACTGCCGCTATGTACAAAGCTGAAATTAAAACATTTAGCTTCCACAAGCTTACCCAAAAATATCCTTTGAAATAAGTTTTTTGCCGCACATCCTCTTTGAACAATGCAATAGACGATGGCACCAACATAAGAGCAGACCAACCAAGCATAGGTAAAACCATAAACATGATGCCTAACCCCGACGCCCCGGCTGAAGCTTCAGATGTTTCACTATCGATCGGCGCTAACAAATAAAAGCCTAACGCTATAGCTGAAAGTGCAAGTAAAAAACCCAGTAATTGAAGAGTTCTCATGATCGCCCTTGGCAACTAACGCCCGCATTTGGGGCCGTAGTGGAGCGCAGCGGAACGGAGGTCCCAACCCACGCAGTGGGCGCACAACATGCGCTTGTTAAGTGTTTGCACAGAGCTTGGCATAAATTACCTTTTGGGCAGCTTCTGACTTCGAATTTTCAAAGCGATCGAACAGACCAAACCAGTACAATCTCTCGTTCATGGTCATGCCCCCAATGCCTTCTATGGCCTCCTTTTTAAATTTACACCAGAGGCGATACAAGTGATTATGTGTTTCCTCTCTTTCAATCCAGGAATTGCCAAAGAATCGCTCAATTGAATCTGCCAGCTCAATGGCATCAGTGTCGTCCTGCTTCCATTCTGAAAGATACTTTCCCAGACGAGAAACCACTCCATCATCTGAGAACTTTTCAACTTCCTTAATATATTCGTCGTAGTTCATTCTGACACTTAACGCCGCCAACACGGGCCGAGCGAAGCGAGGTCCAGCCCGCGCTTTTTGCGGGCGATGTGCTTGGCCTTGTTAAGCATGGAGTCAAAAACCAACGATGAAAGATGGAATACCCAACGGGGGATAAGCTTTCATAGTGCAAAGCACCAAGAAAAACCATATAACAGAAAAAACGATACCCACATAAATCGGAATTCTACTCACAGAGTAGCGTTTGAGTATAAGACTGTTAGAAATTCTATGGCCATGGTTTTTCAAGCGATCTTGTACCATATCTCGATATCTACCTACCTCGTCATGAAATAGGTAAAACTTCTTTCTTCTACCGGATGCACCATTACTCATTGATTCAAGTAGCTCTCGCTCAATTTGATGCAAAACCTCTTCCCAGTATTCTTGCCAAAATTTAGCGCCTGCTGCCATTTGTGCTTGAAAAACTGACACTAAAAATCCTGCTAAGCACACCATAAAGCTTACGACAGGTTTGGCATGAGAAGATTGAATAAGACCAGCAAGTAAGACACCCTGGAATATCATAAAAAAATTGTTTCTTTGAACCAGCATGGAAATTTCAAAATTTCTAGTTTCCAGAGTGGTTTTGAATAATGCCTTCAGTGCTAGAACATCTTCATCTTCTCTATCATCAGAAGATTGATTGACAATGACGGCAACTTTTGTGGATTTATCATTTCTTTCACTATTATTTTGGTCGCTTTCTGACACACAATTCTCCCTACTAGAAATGCTTAACGCCGTGGTTTGGGGCAGCCGAAGCAACGCGTAGGCTGTCCCAGACGCGTAGCGGCGAACAACACCACCTTGTTAGGCGCATTCAAGGTGTGCACTATTAGTATTACCGTTATTGAGTGACTTTAAGCTAACGATGAAGTTGTCCAATTGCGCTGGCTCAGTTGACAAATACAGTGTTGCTTCGCTAGCTACATTCTTCTTGCCAAAATCTTCATACTCCGATTGGGCTTTTACAGTAATGTGAACTCTGCCTTTTTCTTGAAAGTGGAACCTAGCTTGAAAGGCTCCACTAGCATATTCGGGGCCGAACGAGCCAAATTCAATATCGTAGATTCCGCCATACACCTGATGCTTAAATGTATCCAAAGCCGATATTGTTTCATCGAAGGTTCCATAGCCCACATAGACTTTATTCACGAAAACCGACGCGCCGTCACAAGAAGATATTTTGAATTCATACATATCTTCATCATGCCATATATTTTCAAAGGTAATTCCTGGCTTCATTTCTTCCATTCGCCTAACGCCCGCATTTGCGGCAGGTTTGGAGCGCAGCGGAAAACCAGTCCGACAACATGCGCTTGTTACGTTTTGATGCTTGTAACATCGTTAATACACTGAAAAATAACTGGCTGTTTATCTTTAAGTTGAAATTCAATCTCTGAGCCGCCGGGAACCACCTTACCGCTGCACTGTATTATTTCAGCACCTTTTATACACAGCTTCTCGGCTAAATCTATTAACGGATAGCCAGTATCATCGCTTCTTGAAGCCAGCTCATCTTCTAAGCCTTCGTTACCGTTACGCCAAAAGACAATTCCACAATCGAAGTACAGCCTAAACCAATGGTTGGTAACTCTTAAATAGACCACATTGGCTGGTTCTTCTAGAACTCCGTCACACCAGAATTCCTGCACAATCAGCTCTTGAAGAGATTGTTTTTCTATCGCTGGCCAGTGGCCATTTACTTCTAGCTCTTCCATATTTCAAGAAACGTAACAGCTTATTAGTGTGAATTCGCGATAATGTCGGCGGTGTTGCTGGTGTTGCGCCCCTGCTTTCTTCATGTTAATCCCTTAATTTCAGTGCGTTAGCTCTCTTTGCTGGCCGTGTTTTGGTCTTGAGCTGTTCGGGCAAAGCGAGACTTTAGTGTAAACGAGGTCTCGATCAAAACGCAATGCTGTTGGTTTTTTGTTTTATTCCAATAGGTTACGTATTGGCTTTAGAGGCAAAGCGAGAATTAGTTCGCGATAAAAAACGCTTGAATTGGCTAAATGATGAGCTTTCTATTATAACTGTATATATGTACAGCTATGTGATATGGGAGTTAATGATGGGTCGCTCTGCTTTTATGGAAACGTTGCGCACTGAACTGCGTACTCGCCAATACAGTATTCGTACTGAGAAATGTTATATGCATTGGGTTCGCTGCTTAATTCGCTTTCATGGCATGCTCCATCCGGGAAAGATGGACAATCAGCATATCGAGGCTTTTTTAAACCATCTTGCAGCGAACCGGAAGGTGAGTCCGGCGACTCAGAATCTGGCCCTATGTGCCATCGTCTTTATGTACCGTCATGTATTGCATCGGGAGCTGGTTGGCTTGGCTTATGGTTACGCAAAAGCCCCCCGTAATTTACCTACGGTTTTAAGCCCTCAGGAGGTAAATGCCATACTGTCATTTATGCGAGGACAAACGAAGCTGCTCACCGCCCTGCTCTACGGTTCGGGGCTGCGCATCCATGAAGCATTGAGACTCCGGGTAAAAGACGTAAATTTTTATGATCATTCCTTGTTTATCTTCCGGGGTAAGGGAGGCAAAGATCGTTATACCCTGTTACCTGAGGGGTTGGTCACGCCGCTAAAGGCACAAATTCAAACGGCTTTGACTATTCATCAGCAGGATCTGGACGAGGGTTACGGGTCAACATCGGTTTTGCCGTCACTGCATAAAAAATACGGGGATTCGCTTAAAGACTTCTCCTGGCAATATGTATTTCCTTCTGTCACCCGTTGCCAACACCCTCATGATGGCTATATTTGTCGGCATCATTTACACCCTTCCAGTTACCGCAAGCAGTTGAGAAAAGCGGTGCTTCAGGCGCAAATCAACAAACGGGTAACGGCTCATACCTTCAGGCATTCCTTTGCAACTCGCTTACTG
This sequence comes from Gallaecimonas aegicerasi, assembly GCF_045291545.1. Taxonomy (GTDB): domain Bacteria; phylum Pseudomonadota; class Gammaproteobacteria; order Enterobacterales; family Gallaecimonadaceae; genus Gallaecimonas. The sequence continues at coordinate 1,334,320 of NZ_CP149514.1, read as the reverse complement.
CAACAAGGCACTGATATACGTACAGTCCAGGAGCTGCTTGGCCATACCGATTTAAAAACCACGGAAATTTATACTCATGTGGTAGGAAACCGTCGAGCCGGCACCTTGAGCCCGGTTGATGCGCTGTTAAGAAACGATATTAATGAAGGATTGTTGCCTTATAACGCCGCATAAAAAAGGCGACCCAGATGATCAGCATGGGCATGCGTTTCGAGGATCCACCCTACCTCAAGCTCGTTAGCCTGAATATAGGCAAGGATCTTATCAACACTATCTGTAGCAGTCCGGCCCGACTTATAGTCAAAATCAAGCACTGGATCGATAATGACTGCGCCACTGCTGAGAGTGTCAGCTACCACGTAGCTGAAAGTTTCGCTGTCGTTATCGAGAAAAGCTTCAACTTTCAATGTGTTGGGCATAATGGTTTACTCCTTAGTCGCTGATAACAAAGGGGGCCTTGGCCCCCTTTGTTTAATATTAACGACTTATAGTTTGCGCTTGCTGAAGTACCAGTCAGTGTAGTCATAGCCTGCATCTTTGCGGCCTTTAGCTTCCTCCATGGTAGCCGGTGGTGGCACGATGACATCATCCCCTTCGTGCCAGTTTTCTGGTGTAGCGACACCGTTAGCATCACTGGTTTGCAAAGCCTTCACCAAACGTACAAATTCATCAACCGAACGGCCATTACTCATCGGGTAATAGACCATGGCACGCAAAATACCCTCTGGATCAATAAGGAAGGTTGCGCGCACCGCAGAGGTATCACTGGCGCCAGGTTGCACCATGCCATAGGCATTGGCTACTGCCATTGATAAGTCAGCGATGATTGGGAAAGGAATGGTCACGCCAAACTTTTCTTCGATATTTCGTGACCAGGCAATGTGTGAATGGACACTGTCAATCGACAGCCCCAGTAGTTCGCAGTTTAGGGCCGCAAAATCATCTGCACGTTTGGCAAAAGCCATAAACTCCGTGGTGCAAACGGGAGTGAAGTCAGCCGGGTGAGAAAACAGCACCAGCCATTTTCCCTTGTAGTCAGCCAGTGTCTTCACACCGTGAGTGGTTTTTGCCTCAAAAGCCGGCGCCGGTTTATTTAACTGTGGGAAAGCAAGTGTTGTATCAGTCATAAGGGTTCTCCTGGGGGATATCAATGAACACATATGACAATATAGAATATACAAATAACATGTGGTTATAAATAAAGGCAATGAACACGTTCGTATAAATCGATTGCTTGCTACGCAAGCCGCGCTGCTACAGCAAAGGCATGATAAAATCCCTTTTTTAATGGAATTGATGTTGCCATGTCAGCCACCCGCCTACCGGCCACTGCACTTTATAAACATATCCCCCCCTGTCAGGTGGAGCCTGCTGATGGCTTTTTGGTTGGCCAATTGCCTGCCGTACGTGAATTACAGCAGGCACAGGCTGACCGCCGCCCTCAGGCACATGTTTTTGCGTCGGCACCGTTGGAAATAATGGACTTACCGGCCATGGTAAGCGCCGCCCTGGTTAACGGCACCAGCCATGCGCCCTATTATGACTGGTGCTATATCGAAAGTGCCGGCGATCCTCAGCGGCCAATATGCCTGCCATTGCTGCCAGGTCAGGGCCAGGCCTTTTACCAGCAGTTACGTGAGACGTCGGCCCCTCTGTCTTTAGCAACATTACCTATCGCCGATGAGGCGCACCGACAACAACTGGGTGCCCTGCTGGCTGACGGCAGCATTACGGTGAAAATGCTGGTCAGCCAGCAGCAGGCGGAGGCTCCTGTTGTCTACTGCCAGCATGTCACCGAGGAACGCCTGTTTGGTACTTTGGCAGCCAGTGAGCAAGCCGACCTTAACAGCATCATCGCCGGTGATCTCCATAAAGCCAATGGCGGATATCTGCTGCTCCCTGCCGCAGCCATGCGCACCGCCCCCACATTGTGGTTCAGGCTCAAAGCAGCGCTGTTAAGCCAGCAACTCCCTTGGCAACCAGTCAAAAACGGGTATGCACCTGAACCGGTGCCATTATCGTTGAAGCTCATCCTGCTAGGTGATCGCCAGGACTATCTGGAGTTACTGGACCTGGATAGGGAATTGCCGGTACTGGCGCCCTACTTTGCAGAATTCAAAGCGGAGCTGCCGTTAGAGGAAGCTCCAGCCTTGGCTGCGCACCTGGCTTGGCGCTGCCAGCAGCACAACTGGCGGCCAGCCACTGATGATGCCCTGGCGACACTGCTGCAATACAGTTGCCGACTGGCTGAAGATCAGCAGCGGTTACTGCTGGCCCACCACCGCTTTGATGAAGTTCTGGCCCGGGCAGATACCCTTACTCAGGGTGGCCGCATAGACGCCAAGGCCATAGCAGAGGCTATCGCCCAACGTCAGCATGCTCTGGCACTGCCCCAGCATGTTTCTCAGGACAGCATATTGCGCCAGCACATCATTATTGACTCTAGTGGCACCAAAATAGGCCAAGTCAATGGTCTGACGGTGTTGGATCTTGGTAACGTCGTATTTGGCGAACCCACCCGGATCACTGCCACAGTGCATTTTGGTGATGGTGACGTCATGGATATTGAGCGCAAGTGTGAACTCGGCGGCAATCTGCACGCCAAGGGCGTCATGATCCTATCTGCGTTTATTGCCAGCCACTTTGCCAAGCAAAACCCATTGCCGTTATCAGCCTCGCTGGTGTTTGAGCAGTCATACAATGAGGTGGATGGCGACTCCGCCTCCGCCGCCGAACTGGTGGCGCTGTTATCTGCCTTGGCAGAACTGCCAGTGCGTCAGGATATCGCCATTACCGGTGCGGTCGATCAGTTCGGTAATGTCCAAGCTATCGGCGCCATTAATGCCAAGGTTGAAGGCTTCTACGCCTTGTGCAAAGCCCGGGGTCTTTCTGGTGAACAAGGGGTGTTGATACCCCACGCCAATGCGCAGCAGTTGATGCTGTCACAGGAAATGCGTCAAGCCGTCACAAAAAGACGGTTTCATATCTGGGTTATTGAACATATTGAAGATGCACTGGCATTGCTGCTGGCTACCCCCGCCGGAAAAGCCAACCCAGAGGGGCAATACCCAGCAGATTCAGTGTACGGCCGTATACATGCCAGCCTGGCGAAGCTCAATGATCCGGATGAGGGTACAGGAAGTCTGTGGAACCTCTTTAAAACCAGGTTCAAACGCTGAATTTGCTCGCTGGTCTGCGTTGTTTAGCGTACAGTTGTTCGCTAACCTTGGCGGCGATTTGCAATGAAGGATAACCACAGTGCATACAGACAAACACAGTTTCAACCGTGACGAATTACTGGCCTGCTCTCGGGGTGAGTTATTTGGCCCCGGTAACAGCCAGCTGCCAGCCCCCAATATGCTGATGATTGACCGCATTTCCCACATTGCACTGGAGGGTGGTGAATACGGCAAAGGCGAAGTGGTGGCAGAGCTGGATATCAACCCTGATCTGTGGTTTTTTGACTGTCACTTCCCTGGCGACCCGGTCATGCCAGGCTGCCTTGGGCTTGATGCCATGTGGCAACTGGTCGGCTTTTTCCTCGGCTGGCAGGGTGGCCCCGGCAAGGGCCGGGCATTGGGGGTTGGCGAAGTCAAATTTACTGGCCAGATCCTGCCAACGGCCAAAAAAGTAACTTACCGTATCTCCATCAAGCGCTTGATCAATCGTAGCCTCATCATGGGCATCGGTGATGGTGAAGTGGCAGTAGATGGCCGTGTTATTTATACCGCCAAGGATCTTAAGGTCGGGTTATTTAAAGACACCTCCAGCTTCTGAGGTCCTTTCCAGCAAAAAGCCCTGCATATGCAGGGCTTTTTTGTTACTTGAGGGCTACACCGTTCATGACTCTGTCTTCGATTGCGGCTCGCCAACCTGACAGCCAGTGACTTCGCGCGTCGAGGTTCTGATAAGGACAAGCTTCTTTGGAGCGGCCTCCGATACCGGCTTGGTAACCACGGGATAGCGCTCTTTCAAGACGGTCACGTTTTTGTCTCTTCATGCGGGAAATCCTCTTGTACAGCGGAAAAAGAAACGGTAGGGCGATGCCCTACCCCTCCATCTTTAGGCTTTTTCGAGGCACGAAGCAAACAGTGATCGCTCATTGTAGTTGAATCAGTCAGGTAAATAGTTGACTTGTTTCTGAATTTTTTATTTCAAAAAAAACCGCCCTGATGGGCGGCTATCTATCGTCAAACTCGATTATGTCGACGTCGCCAAAATCCTAGCCCGGCCATCGCCAACACGCCCCAAAAACCAAAGCTGGCGCCTTTGCGTTTATAGGGCTGATCCTGCTCGGCAGTACAGCTTTGCGGTGTATCGGCTGTCGGCACCAGTTTGACTGCCCGCAGCACATATTGCTTGTTGCCATCGGCATCCAGTATCGGTGCACCGCTGCTGTCACGTAAGGTAGTAACAGCTGTGGCGGCTATATCACCGTTATCATTAATGGCAACTGCATCTTCCAGCACCCAATCAGCTCGGGCATTACAGGTGCTACCGGAATAATCCTGGGTTACCAGGCTACTGTCAAATTCCAGCAAATTATTTAGATCCGTGAAAGTCTTCGTGCTGGTGTCATAAATAAAGGCATGACGTCGGCGGCTGCTGGACGGCGGCAACCGCTCCCAATCGGCAGAACCAACAACCAGCCCCTGGTCGTTAATGGCATTGGCAGTCGAATTAGCCGAAGCATAAAAAGTATCCGGGTAGCTGATGCTGTCATCCTGAGTGTTGTATACGAAGAATTGCTTCAGTGTATAAGAACCATCTTGCTTTGTACGAGCACCCACTACAATACCACTATTATTGATATCGTTGGCCTCAGAACTCAGGAAATTGTCAGAGTTAACATCATTAATGGCTTTAATTGCTTTACCTGTATTGAGGTCAAAGACCGTTGCTACAGCACCCTGGCCACCAGCTCCTACCAGTAGGTTCCCATTACTATTTCTATCCACAGAGGTTCCAACAGCAATGCCATTGCTATTTACAGCTCTGAGCGACGAGACTATATTTTCTTCTAATTCATTGCCCTGTTTGCTGATTAATCCTCCAAGGGCAACAGGAGCACCTAAAGATCCATTACTGATGGGCCAATATGTTGCTTGATCTTGGTATTTACCACTTCCAGGGATACCTATTAGACCAGAGCTTCTGAAACATAATATGGCAGGAACCCCAATAGTACTGCTATTGCACCCGTCATATGCACTCTGTCCAGATGACGTAAGTGCGACAGATGATGTGCCAACCGCCCATTGGCTGTTTGCATCAGCAATCAGTGATTCACCACCAATTCTATCTGCACCTGCTGTTTCACCACTATCGACACCAGGCAGCGTATAAACTGGCTGTGCTACTTGAGTTCCTTGTGCATTCTCAAGGAACCCTCTTACATAGAACTGACGATAATACCCAGTGGCAGAATTGCCGTCCGAATCCTGATAAGAAGTCTGTTGCCATATTGCACTGCCATTACCGAATTTGTTTTGATCGGATACTTTCATCAACTTTGACCAAACACTTATATCAGTGTTTGCACTCGAGCCGAAGGCTTTATCCAGAGTAATATCAGGGGCACTTAAAAAGCCAAATGACGTTCCAGCAACTTTCATAGATAAATCAGTTGCTGAAACAAGCTCCCCCTTTAACTTCATTGTACTGGACAGTGAAGCTAGTTGGTCGGAGTCTAAAAAGCCCATGTTATCGACATAAGTATCGCTATCAGCGTTATAACGAATACGACTAATGATTGCACCGACAATGCGCCCATCAGGCGTTATAGACTGTGCTTGAATATTATATTTACCAACTGGGCCGTCAATGACCTCCAGCCGGTAGCTGCTGGCAGCCATGGCCTGAGTGGTGGCCAAGGCGACCAGCGAAAGAGATAAGAGGTGTTTTTTCATGAAATCTGTTTTCCTGCACGAGACTCTTTATTGTTGAGCGTCCAACGTTTCCCACCGGGCAAAGGCCGTTTCCAGGGCCTGCTCCAGCTCGGCAAGCTGATCAAGGATCGGCTGCGTGTCGCTGACGGGGCGGCTGAAAAAGTCAGCCGCATTGATTTGATCCTGCACTTCGACCACTTGTGCTTCCAGTTGTTCAATGCGCTGAGGCAGGGCCTCCAATTCGCGCTGATCCTTGTAACTGAGCTTGGCCGCTTTTGCTTTCGGCTTACTTTTAGTCGCCGCTGTTGTATTGCTGGTTAGCGCCGGTTTTTGTTCTGGCTTTTGTTGCCGGGCCAGCGCCAGGGCGGCATCACTATAACCACCGGCATGCACGCTGACTTTACCGTTACCTTCAAACCACAGGGTACTGGTGACACACTCGTCAATAAAGGCCCGATCGTGACTGACCAGCAATAATGTCCCCTGATAGTCGCCCAGCAGTTCTTCCAGCAATTCAAGGGTTTCAATATCCAGATCGTTGGTAGGCTCGTCAAGAACCAGCAGGTTAGATGGCCGCGCAAAGAGTTTTGCCAGTAACAGCCGGTTACGCTCACCGCCAGACAGCACTTTTACCGGCACCCGGGCTCGGGCGGGGGTAAACAGGAAATCCTGCAGGTAGCCCAGCACGTGGCGACTACGGCCACCAGAGAGCACTTCCTGTTTTCCGTCGGCCACCTGCTCTGCAGCTGAAAGTTCGGGGTTAAGTACCGCCCGATGCTGATCAAAATAGGCCACTTCCAGGTTGGTGCCCTGGCGAACCTGGCCACTATCGGCAGGCAAATCTCCCAGCAGGGTTTTGATCAGGGTCGTTTTGCCACAGCCATTAGGGCCAACCAGCGCCAGGCGATCGCCTCGCTGCACCACCATGGTCAAATCATCCACCAGCGCTTCATCCTGATAGCGAATACCCAGGTGCTGTACATCAAACACCAGCTTGCCTGAACGTTCAGCTTCTTCAACCTGGCCCCTGGCCTTACCGATCACCGAGCGCCGTTCAGCATGTTCCTGGCGCAGGGCTTTGAGCGCCCTGACCCGGCCTTCATTACGGGTGCGCCGGGCTTTAATGCCCTGACGGATCCAGGCTTCTTCCTGCGCCAGCTTCTTATCAAACAGTGCCTGTTGCTCTGCTTCTATGCGCAAATCATCGGCCTTGGCGCTGAGGTACTGGTCATAACTCAGGTCATAGCGGGTCAGCTGGCCACGGTCCAAATCGAGGATCCCGGTTGCCACCTGGCGAATAAACTGGCGGTCGTGGCTGATAAATAAAATGGCCCCTGAGAAGTTCTTACAAAACTGCTCCAGCCACTGAATCGACTCAATATCCAGATGGTTGGTGGGTTCATCCAGCAATAAAACCGTTGGCTCACTCACTAGCGCCCGGGCCAGAGCCACGCGCCGCAACCAGCCGCCAGAGAGCTCCGCCAGGTTTTCATCGCCGGTCAGCGAGACGGTGGTCAAAGCTCTTTGCACCTGGGTTTCCAGCTGCCAGCCATCACTCGCATCCAGTTGTGATTGCAAGCTGGCCAGCTGCTGCAGGGCGGCTTTGTCATCGGGTTGCTGGGCAAGCTGGTGAGAAACCTGATGGTAAGCCGTGATCAGCGCACCTTGCTCTGCCAGCGCTTCGGCCACATAGGCATAAGCTGTCATGCCCGCTCGGGGAGGTGGGTCCTGAGACAAGCGGGCAACACTGCGATCTTGATGGAACTGCAAGGTGCCATCATCCAGGCCCATATCACCACTGATGATTTTCATCAGGGTCGATTTGCCGGTGCCATTGCGCCCAACCAGACACAAGCGCTCACCTTCATTGAGACTGAAGCCCGTACTATCAAGCAGTGGCGCATCCGAAAAGGACAAATAGCCATTGCTTAGGGTCAGCACTGCGGCCATACAAAATCCTTGAGCTGTTGTTCATTAAAAGGCCAATACAGTTCCCGCCCCTGCTCGTCAGCCAGTACCGGGATATGGCAGCCATAACGCTGCTGCCACTGCGTATTGTCCATGATATCCACCACTGTCACGGTAATATTCAAGCGTCGGCATAACGCTGTCGCCTGTTCACAGAGATGGCAGCCGTCGGTGGAATATAACCTCATGGCTGGAGATCCAGTTCAAAGCAAACGTGGATATGCGGGTTGCGCTTGTAATCCTCTGGCAAGGTTTGAGCACTGATGTCAGTAATGTTGAAACCCAGCGCTGCCACTCCCTCGTTATCCAGCTTGAAGTGCCGTTTATTGTTGGAAAAAAGTACCTTGGCGCCTGGCAACAACACCCGACGGATGGCTTGTAACAACGCCAGGTGATCACGTTGCACATCAAAGCTGTCTTCCATACGTTTGGAGTTGGAAAAGGTCGGTGGGTCTACAAACACCAAATCAAAACGTTCTTCACACTGCGCCAGCCATTCCAGGCAATTGGCCTGGATGAAACGGTGACTGTTGCCGGAAAAGCCATTTTTATAGAGGTTACGTTCCGCCCACTCAATGTAGGTTCGGGACATATCAACGGACGTTGTGCTAACAGCGCCGCCTTTGGCAGCATGTACTGTGGCGCTGCCGGTGTAGCAAAACAGATTCAAAAAGCGCTTACCAGCGGCCAGCTGCCCCAGGTGTTTACGGGTCAACCGGTGGTCTAAGAACAGGCCGCTATCCAGGTAATCATAGAGATTGACCCGAAACTGGGCGCCATACTCTTGCACCCAGAAATATTCCTGGCGTGCTTCCAGTTTTTGATACTGATTACTGCCACTTTGCCGGCTGCGGGTTTTAACTGCGATCTGCCCTGCATCCACACCGGTTACCGCGGCACTGGCCACAATCATGTCCTGTAATCGGCGAGCGGCTTTTTGTGGCTCTATTTCCTTGGGTGCCGCATATTCCTGGATCACCAGATAATCGCCATAGCGGTCAATGGCAGCGTTATATTCCGGCAAATCGGCATCATATAAACGATACGCCTCAATGCCTTCTCGGCGCGCCCACTTGGCCAGTTTCTGCTGATTTTTCTTCAATCGGTTAGCAAAGGCTTCAACCGGGCCACTGACAACTGACTCGCTGAGCTCCAGTCCTTTTCCTTCACCCTGCTGTTCATTGATTTCATAACTGGCCAGCACACATTCAATGGCGCCATTGTTCAGGGGCCACTGCTGTTGTTTGACCAGCTTCAGTTGACGCAGGCTCTCCGGACTCCCAGTGTAAACACCCATCTTCCAACCCATGAAAATACGAGCCTTTACACCAATCAAACGGTAAAGGTACAGTACTTCCGCCAGGTCACCCAAGCGTTCACCGTAAGGGGGGTTGGTAACCAGCAGGCCACGCTCACCCGGCTTATCAGCCAAGTCCTCAAGACTCTGCTGGGCAAAGGTAATAGCCCGCCCTACACCGGCGGCTTTAGCATTACGGCGCGCCTTTTCGATAACCCGGTGATCACTGTCATAACCAAAAAAGTGAGCAGATATGGGCTTGGCTTGCTCAATGGCCTCTTTGAGCATGGCGGTCCAGAGCTTGCTGTCATGGCCAAGCCAGTGCTCAAAAGCAAACTGCCGTTTAAGCCCCGGGGCTCTATGGCCACGCATCAATGCCGCTTCAATGACCAGGGTGCCGGAGCCACACATCGGGTCCAGAAGATAGCTCAGGCTGTCATCTTTGTGCCAGCCCATCTTGTACAAAATAGCGGCGGCCAAGGACTCTTTTAACGGCGCCTCACCGGTACCAGTACGGTAGCCGCGCTGATGCAGTGGTTTACCCGCCAAGTCCAGATAGAGGGCCAACCCCTGGCGGCTAAGGTGAGCGTGAATGCGAATGTCTGGCTCTTTGACATCCACTTCCGGGCGGCGCCCTCGCTCTTCGCGAAACACATCCACCACCGCATCTTTGACCTTCATGGCACCAAACTGGCTATGCCGAATGGCCTGGTTGCTGCCGGTAAAATCGACAGCAATACGGCAGTTAACATCAAACAGGGTGGGCCAGAGTACGGTGCTGGCCAGCTCATAGATACTGTCAGCGTCCTGAGCCGGGCCTTCGGTCAGTGGCCACAGCACCCGACTGGCCAAACGCGACCATAAGCAGATGCGATAAGCGTTGGCGAGCGTGGCTTCTGCCCGTACTCCACCACGGCCGGCTTTGGCCGTAATATCCAACGCAGCCAGCTCGTCCACCAGCAGTGTTTCCATAGCCGGCGCACACGTAATAAAAAGTTGAGACATGGGAGATTCCTGACCGAATAGGCCGCCGATTATAGCGGTAACGGCCAGTTCACCTCAAAGACTTAGCTGACCTGACGCAGTATGGCTTGGTCAGGCTGCCATTTGCTGGGCCAAAGGCGGTTATTCATCACCTTGACCATCTGGAAGGAATGCAGGGTCTGGCTGTCTGACAGGGCCAGGGGCTCGTCAATCAGCATACACAGGCTGCTGTTGTCCTGGCATTCAATAACCAGACACTGGCCGCGGCCAAAAGCCGTTTGCAGTGAAACCAGGGCCCCACTGTTTTGCTCCCCTTGAGGGTTTTCAGCAAAAAACCAGCTTTTTGGCATGGTTGGCTTGGCGAAACGGCGAATAGCACAGGCATTAAGAGCAATTTGTACACAGGCAGCATCACTGAGCTGCGCAAAAACACGGACATGGTCAAGAACCTGCTGGTAAAACGCAGCATCATCCAAGTCAAAGCAACCGCCCTGACGGGCATCGGGAATAAGCCATTTGGAACTGTACGGCGTCACAAACAGCCACTGCTCACCCAAGTCGGTGACCAGCCGGTCTTGTTTGCTGTCGTAATGCCAGGCCCAGTGGCGGGCTGGTTCCAAAATCATGCTGCCTACTCCTTGATACCTGTCAAAAAGTATACAGCATGATCCTGAAATTTAAAGGTTTTTATAAAATCAAGGCGATCTGTTAAGGGATCATTTGATCCCGTCAACGATCGCCTTGATCAGCGCCGGCCCCTGGTAAATAAAGCCACTGTAGATCTGTAAAAGATCGGCGCCGGCATCCCGTTTTTCCTGGGCACTGGCCAGCGAGTCGATGCCACCAACACCGATGATCGGCAGCTCGCCTGCCAGCAAGGTTTTGAGTTGGCGCACAGTGTCGGTACTTTTTTGCCGTACTGGTCGCCCTGACAAACCGCCCGCTTCATTACCGTGTGGTAACGCACTGACTCCTTCGCGGGATAATGTGGTGTTGGTTGCAATGACCCCATCCATATGATGACGGCGTAGACAGTCAGCCACGGAGCTCAGCTCTTCACTGCTCATATCCGGGGCAATTTTCACCACTATGGGGACGTAGCGGCCGTGCTGGTCAGCCAGTTGTTGCTGGCGCTGTTTGATGGCGCCGAGCAGCTCATCAAATGCGGCTCCGTACTGCATGCTGCGCAGCCCCGGGGTGTTTGGCGAAGAGATATTCACCGTCACATAGGACGCCTGTGCATAGACCCGCTCCAGGCAATACAGGTAATCAGCCGTGCCCTGCTCGACCGGCGTATCCTTGTTCTTGCCAATGTTGATGCCCAGAATGCCTTGATAATCAGCTTCTGCAACATTGCGCACCAGTTGCTCAACCCCTTGGTTGTTAAAGCCCATGCGGTTGATGATGGCCTGGGCTTCAGGCAAGCGGAACAGTCTGGGCTTGGGGTTACCGGGCTGCGGCCGGGGGGTGACAGTACCGACTTCAATAAAACCGAAGCCCATGGCGGCAAAAGCATCAATACAGGCGCCATTTTTATCCAGACCGGCCGCCAAACCGAGTGGATTGGCGAATGTTAACCCCATCAACTGCACCGGCTTTTCGGCGACCTGCTGGCGGATCAGTCCTTTTAACGGGCTTTTGGCCAACCAGGCCAGCTGCTTGAGGCTCAGATCATGGGCCTTTTCCGGATCCAGGGCGAACAACAGGGGTTTTAGCAGGGCATACATGGTAATCCTCCAAAAAAAACCTCGGCACCGGGCCGAGGTTTTTGATTATACCGATAATTACAAGCTGGCTGGCTGGCAATGGTGGCTGAGAATACCCAGCTCCCGCAGCGCCACAGAAAACTTGGCAAACTCATGATTCTGGCTGGAGCGGAACTCCGCCAGCATCTGATTCCAGCGCACCAGCAGTGCTTCATGGTGCTCAAGCCAAGTGTTGACAATATCCTCAACCGGGCAGCTTTGGTCATCGTTGCAGCCTAGCAGAACAACCGACGTCAGCTCCCGCTGATGCCAATCCAGTTCTTCGCGGTAAGAAGCACGGGCCAGCGCCTGCCAGTGGTTGTTGACCGGCTGACCGATGATCTGCTCCAAGAACCAGTGCAGCCCCAGCCGTGAACCCAGCTTGAAGTAGGTATCGCCAACCAGAGCTACCGGCATCGACTGTGCTGCCGCCACTTCGGCGATATCCATCAGGCAGTACATGCTAGACAGGCGCACTACTGACATGGCGACGTCTTCCGGCACCCCTTGCTCGGCCAACTGCATCGCTTCTTGGCGGATGCCTTCGGCTTCGTCCTCGGCCATAAAGTCCAGCAACTGCGACTTCATGGCATCTTTGGCGTCATTGTAGAAGGCAATACCTTCCTCAATGGTCATGGCTTTATTGCGATGGCGCAGGAACCAACGGGTTGCCCGCCGAATAGTACGCCGTACTTCAAAGAGCATTTGGGTCTGTACTTCGGCATCAATCTGGTTATCCAGTGCCGTAATATCACTCCACAGCGTACGCATGTCGAGAATGGCCGCAGCCATGGCATAGCTGTGGGCGATATCAACCGCGCTGGCACCGGTTTCGTCCATCATCCGGTGCACAAAGTTCAGGCCCATATCGTTGGTGATACGGTTGGCCAACTGTGTGGCGATGATCTCGCCACGCAGCGGGTGGCTCTCCATGGCGCCGTAATAACGCTCCTGCAGTACCGCCGGGAAGTTAGCCAGTAACAGCCGTGAATGGTAAGGATCCTCGGTGATGTCAGGCACGTTGAACTGCTCTTTGAGCACCATTTTGCCATAGGCTACCAGTACCGACAGCTCCGGCCGGGTCAGGCCACGGCCTTGTGCGGCGCGCTCTGCCAGTTCATCTTCTGATGGCAAAAATTCCAGTGCCCGGTCCAGCTTACCGGCTTTTTCCAGCTCCTGAATAAAGCGGGTCTGCTCTTTCAGAGCGCCACCACCGAGCAGCTCGGTGATAGAAATGGAGTGGGTTTGCTCGTAGCAGTCTTCAAGGACAATGCGAGCGACCTCGTCGGTCATGTCGTATAACAGCTGGTCACGCTGCTTGCGGGTCATCTCCCCGTCATTAACCAGGCTGTTCAGCAGGATCTTGATGTTGACTTCGTTATCTGAGCAGTCAACACCACCGACGTTATCGACAAAGTCAGTGTTGATACGGCCACCGCTAAGGGCATACTCGATACGGCCACGCTGGGTCAGCCCCAGGTTACCGCCCTCGCCCACCACTTTAGCCTGCAGTTCATGGCCATCGATACGTACTGCGTCGTTGGCACGGTCGCCGACTTCGGCATGGCTTTCACCTTTGGCCTTGACGTAGGTACCAATACCGCCGTTCCACAGCAGGTCCACTTCCATGCGCAAAATGGCTTTGATCAGCTCGTTAGGCGTCATGCTGGCTTTTTTGGTATCCAGCATTTTTTTCATCTGCGTGGTTAGCTTGATGGACTTGAGGCTACGGCTGAAAATACCACCGCCTTCAGAGATCAGTGACTTGTCATAATCATCCCAGGTGGAAGTGGGCAGATTAAACAGCCGCTCACGCTCTTGGTAGCTGCTGGCTGCATCCGGATCCGGGTCAATAAAGATGTGCATGTGGTTAAATGCCGCCTGCAAACGGATATGTTTGGACAACAGCATGCCGTTACCAAAGACATCACCGGCCATATCACCAACACCCATCGCAGTAAAATCGGTGCTCTGGCAGTCAATGCCCATTTCCCGGAAGTGCCGTTTTACCGACTCCCAGGCGCCACGAGCGGTGATCCCCATTTTCTTGTGGTCATAGCCCACAGAGCCACCGGAGGCAAACGCGTCGCCTAACCAGTGGTCATATTCCTCGGCAATACCGTTGGCGATATCGGAGAAGGTAGCGGTACCTTTATCGGCGGCCACCACCAGATAGGGGTCATCGTCGTCATGGCGGATAACATCCACCGGCGGTACGACTTCGTTGCCTTTGATGTTATCGGTGATATCCAGCAAGGCCCGAATAAAGGTGCGGTAGCACTCTTTACCTTCGTTGAAGAAGGCTTCCCGGCCGCCGCTGGTCGGTAGTTTCTTGCAGACAAAACCACCTTTGGCACCTACCGGCACAATCACGGTGTTTTTAACCTGCTGCGCTTTGACCAGACCGAGTACCTCGGTACGGAAGTCTTCACGACGGTCTGACCAACGCAAGCCACCACGGGCAACCTTGCCACCACGCAGGTGTACACCTTCAACTCGCGGGCTGTAGACAAAAATTTCAAACGCCGGCAATGGCAACGGCATTTCCGAAATCATATCCGGCTTCATCTTGAAGGAGATATAGGACTTCTCTGTACCGTCTTCGTGTTTTTGGAAGTAGTTAGTGCGCAAAGTAGCGCTGATCAACTCGACGTAGGAGCGGATGATACGGTCGTCATCGAGGTTGGAGACATTTTCCAACTCGTCGTTGATCTGGCCAATCATCTTCTCGAGGGTTTTTTCTGCTGCCGGTTTTTTCGCATCAAAGCGTTTGATGAACAGCTGCACCAGCATCTGGGCAATCAGCGGGTAGCGGATCAGCGTTTCTTCGATGTAAGACTGACTAAACGAGGAGCCGATCTGGCGCATGTACTTTGCGTAAGCACGCAGGATCACCACTTCCCGGCCGGTCAGGCCAGCACCGAGTACCAGTTTGTTAAAGCCATCATCTTCAAAGTCGCCACTCCAGATGCGAGCAAATGCATCTTGGAAACGGTGCTGACTTTCTTCCAGATTCAGGACGTTACTGCCCACATGCTCCATATAGAAGTCCAGTACCCAGCAACGGTTACCTTCACTGGTCCGTACTTCGTAGGGCCGTTCACCAATAATGCGCAAGCCCATGTTTTCGAGCATCGGCATGACATCAGACAGGTAAATCGGCTGATCCTTATGGAACAACTTCAGCTTGACCATTCGCTGGTTGCTGAACTCCTGCGGACGATAGAACAGCATTCCCAGTTGGTGCTGATCATTGATGGCTTCCAGTTGGGCGATATCCACCGCCGCGGTCGAAGGCAGAACTTCTTCTTTATAAGAACGCGGGAAAGCCTGCAGGTAACGGCGCGATAGCTTCTTACCGTTGGCCTCACCATGCAGGGACAGCAGTGCCGACTCCAGCTTGTCTTCCCAGCTGCGAGCCGCCTCAATCAGGTTGGCTTCGATTTCTTTCACGTTGATGTCTTTTTCTGTGTCTTTGACGCGCACAATGTAATGGGTGCGACAAAGCGCGGATTCGGAGAAATAGGTCGTGAACTCCACTTCTTCGCTGGAGCCCAGGGCCTGGGCGAGGATCTTCTGGGTATCGATGCGCAGTTGGGTGTTGTAGCGCTCTTTGGTCACATACACCATGCAGGAGTAGTAACGCCCGAACACATCCTTGCGGATAAACAGCCGGGTTTTGTCACGCTCCTGCATTTGCAGCACGCCAAGACCAACCTGCATCAGCTCATCTTCTTTGGCCTGGATCAGCTCATCGCGGGGATAGGTTTCCAGAATGTTGAGCAGCGCCTTATAGGCGTGGCTACCTGCTGTAAAACCCGATTGTTCCATGATCCGCTGCAGCTTCTGACGAATCAGCGGGATCTGCATCGCCGAGTTGTTATAGACGCTGGCGGCATAAAGGCCAATGAAACGATCTTCACCAACCACCTGACCCTTGGCGTCAAAGCGCTTGATGCCGATGTAGTCGATGTAGGCAGGCCGGTGAACCCGTGACTTGGAGTTGGTTTTGGTCAGCACCAGCAGGTGCGGGCTGAGGGCCTCTTCCCAGGCACTTTCACCGAGCGCTGACAACCGGCGCTTGTGGGCCTTGGTGGAGGCACGCATTAACCCCAGACTGGATTCGCTGTCAGGGCGTAATTCGTAATCACCTTTAACCGGTTTGATTTCGTAATAGCGATAGCCCATCAGCGTGAAGTTGTGGTCATTGACCCACTTCAAAAAGGCATCCACTTCTTCGCGTTCTTCTTCGGATACCGGCAACTTCTGGGTTTCAATACGTTCGATCACCGCGTCCAGCCGTGCTTGCATCGGCTGCCAGTCATGCACCGACAAGGTGACATCGGCCAGCACTTCGCGCAGCTCGGTGGTCAGCGCGTCAATGACGCTCTGTTCACTCTGGCGGTCAATTTCGATCATAAATACCGTTTCGGCGCGGTCATCGTTGCTACGCTCAGACAACCCCTTGATGGCAGTGACTTTGTTGTCAGCATCGCGGGAAAATGCCATCGGTACATGCAGCATCAGGTGTGAGGTCACACCCTGGCGACTCAGCGCCATGCGTACCGAGTCCACCATGAACGGCATGTCATCATGGACTATTTCGATAATAGTGTGGCTGGACTGCCAACCGTCACGACCGACTTCCGGGTTAAATACCCGGATATATCCCTCGCCCGCTTCTTTTTCTTCTAGCGCGTTCCACAGGCTTAATGCCGCCCCGTACAGATCAGAATCATTGCGGCCATGCAGGTCATCACCTGACATGGTGCCATAGACTTTCTTGACGAAGGCCGAAATAAGAGAGGCGCGTTCGGAGGGGACTTTCGATTCAATGAGTTTACAGACGTTTTCGAGCAGTACGGACGTATGACCGTCAATCAGTGCCATGAGACCCTTCCCTTTGGTACTGCGTAGCGGATTCCCGCTTACCCCGTTTGTGAGTGAAAGAATTCTTGCTTTACGCGCACGTCAACTTGCGTGTGGTAAGCGCTCTCAATTCTATGCTTTTAGATAGCAGGTTGCGAGGGGAAAGCAGGGAAATCTCAGTTGTAACAACACTGGTGCGACCACCAGTAAAATAGCGGCCCCGCCCAGGCGGGGCCGGCTATTCAGGCTCTTTTACCGGGATATAAAAGCGCCATTAGTGCTGGTAATAACAAGATAGCCCCCAGCATATTGACCAGGAACATGAAGGTCAGCAGTACCCCCATGTCGACCTGAAACTTCAATGCGGAGAAAAACCAGGTCGATACGCCAATGGCCAAAGTGATGCCGGTAAAGAACACCGCACCACCACGCTCTTGCAGGGCGGCCAGATAGGCTTCAAAAAGGTTATCACCCTGACGCAAGCGCTCGCTCATGGTCGACAAAATATAAATGCCGTAATCAACCCCAATACCAACGCCCAGAGCAATCACCGGCAAGGTAGACACGGTCAGGCCAATCTGCAGTTTGACCATCAGCGCCTGAGCCAGGGTGGAAACCAGATACAAGGGCACTACGACCGCAATGGTGGCCCGCAGCGAGCGAAATGACACTAGACACAGCACAATCACCGCCCCATAGACATACAGCAGCATCGGTGTCTGTGCCGCCGCTACTGCTTCATTGGTAGCCGCCATTACCCCGGCAGGCCCAGAGGCCAGCTTGAACTGCAGGTTATCCCGGCCAAACTCGCGACCATACTGCTTGGCAGCAGCAACAACCCGCGCCAGGGTGTCTGCTTTGTGATCAGCCAAAAACAGCATTACCGGCATCACCGAACAGTCAGAGTTAAGCAGTCCGGAAGTGGTTGGTACCAGGGCAATAGACTGCACCAAGGTCTGAGTGTTGTTGGGGATCACCCGCCATAGCGGGCTGCCTTCGCTGTAACCGGCGTTGATCCGCTTCGCGACCGAAGCCAAACTGATGGCCGACTGTACCCCCGGTACGTTTTCCATGCGCCACTGGAACTGATCAATGGCATGCATATCCTCATAGCGGGTACAGGACTGCGTCTGCCCTTCGGTGATCACCGACATCCAGTCCACGGAAATGGCAAAGCGGTCGGTGATCATGGCCGTATCTTTGTTGTAGCGACTGTCGGCATTAAGGGCTGGCGCCCCGGCGTGCAAGTCGCCGATCTGCATCTTGCTGCCCAGCAGTTGCCCGAAGACAAACAGCAGCGCCGCCAGCACCAGGATCACCGTCGCCCGGCCAGGCTTTACAAAGCCGGCAACGCCCTGCCAAAAACGCGCCACCATGGGATGTGGCTGACCCAGCCGGGCCAGGTAGCGCGGAGAAAACTTGGCGTACGACAACAGCACCGGCAATAACACCAGGTTGGTCAGAATGATCACCGCCACCCCCAAGGATGCGGTGATCGCCAATTCACGGATGATGCCAATATCAATGGCCAGCAGCGTTAAAAAGCCCACAGTGTCGGACAGCAGAGCAATACCACCAGGCACCAGCAACCGGCGAAACGCCGCCATCGCCGCATTTTTCGGGTCAACCCCTTTGGCTACCTGTTTACCCACGGCATTGATCATTTGCACACCGTGTGAAACACCAATAGCAAAAATCAAAAACGGCACCAGTATCGACATAGGGTCGATCCCAAAGCCAATCACCGTCAGCAGCCCCAGCTGCCAAATCACCGCGATCAGTGAGCAGCCCAACGGTAACAAGGTCAACAGCCAGGAATGACTGAACAGGTACACCATTACCGCAGTGATGGCGATTGCAACCGCGAAAAACAGCACCACATCTTTGGCGCCATTGGCGACATCGCCAATCATCTTGGCAAAGCCGATGATATGAATATCTATTTCATCGCTTTGGAATTTCTCACGGATATCCTGCTCCAGACGGTTGGCAAACTCGATGGTATCGAGTTTCTCGCCAGTTTTCGGATCGAAATCCAGCAGTTGCGCCGTCACCATGGCTGACGAATAGTCTTCCGAGACCAGCCGGCCGATAATGCCAGCCTTTTCAATGTTGGCTTTTACCTTGGCCAGATCAGCAGGCTTGTGCTCATCAAAATCAGCCGGGATCACCGGACCACCGGCAAAACCATCTTCCACCACTTCAGTAAAGCGGGTTGACGGTGAATACAGTGACTTCACCTGCACCCGATCGATACCGGGAATGAAGAACAGCTGGTCATGAACCTTGTGCAGGGTTTCAAAAAAGGCGGGATTAAACATGTTGCCTTTTTTGTCCCGCACAGCGATCAGAATCGAGTTCGCCCCACCGAAGTTTTGCTGATGCTTCAGGTAGGTCTGCATGTATGGGTGGTTAAGTGGAATGTTTTTGGTAAAGGCCGCATCCAGTTTCAGGTGCATGGCCATATACAGAAAAAAGGTGGTTGCTAGGGCAAACAGCACCAGCACCAACGGCCGGTGACGAAACACCACTTTTTCGCACAGATTCACAACAGCATTCAGGCTCATGGGTGCTCCTTGGGCAACAGCTTTAATCCTTCATCTGTGGCAACCCACAGACCGGCTTCACTGTTAAGCGCCGCCATGGACACTTGCGCCAGATGATCTTCTCTTCGGGTAAACAGGTAGCCGTCCTGGCTGATATAAACGTCACCATTGTTGTTGGTCAGCACCACAGAACCGTCCCGTTGTACATCCAGGCCATTGACGGAAATGTCAGCCGGGACCGGTATCGCCTGCCAGCGCTGGCCATCATCATCGGTTCGAAACACATGCCCCCGCAGGCCACCTACCAGCCAACTGCCAGCACCGGTTGCAGCTGCGGTAAAAAAGGTGCCCTGATAACCGGTACTGAGCCGCTGCCAGTGCCGGCCAGCATCATCAGAGCGAGCCACCAGCCCCATTTCACCGGCAATCAACAGATGACCACGGCCATCATCAGCCATGGCATACAAGTGCGGCAGTATCGCGGCCAACTCACTGCGATAACTCTCTTCAGAGTCCTGGCGGATCTCTTGTAAATACGCGCGATCATCGGCGTTAACAAAACCATCGTGCAGCTCTGCCTGCCAGCTTTCACCGCCGTCCTCGCTACGCAGAAACAGGCCATAAGCACCAATGGCAAAACCTTGCTCAGCGGTGATGAAATGCACCGCCAGTAATGGCCGTTGGCCTTTGACATCACGATAGACAATGCGCCAGCGTTTACCGCCGTCTTCGGTTTTTAAAATCGTGGCATTGTGGCCCACCGCGAAGCCGACTTTATCTGAGACAAAACGAACCTGTGTCAACATGCTGCTGACCGGGCTTATTTGCTGCACTGGCTGTTGCTGCTCAATGCGTACAATGACCCCCCGATCCCCCACCGCAACCGGGGTTTGACCGGCCGCCGCAATGCTGGTGAACAGCACCTTGTCCAGGCGAGAGGCGGTATAGGCAGGGCTGGGCGCCGGTTCACTGGCCCCGTGGGCCATCAAAGACGCAAACAGCAATAACGCGACTTTTTTCATAAACTACCCGACAAATAAGGCAGCGGCCGGGAGGTCCGGCCGCTGGTAGTGGACTTAGCGCCGGCCTTCACGCCGCAATGCAGCTGGCGTGAAATCACGGTCTTCCAAGTGTGCAGAGAAGTCGTACATCGGCTCCTGGTTATCCAGGCCAATGGCCAGATAACGGCGGCTTTGCAGATCGTAGTACGTTTCCAGCGTTGACCACAGCGTCGGCACTTCGTAGTAGTTCAGTGCGTGGGCCATGGCGACACGGTAGAGCTGGTCACGGTTGTCGTAGATATCCGCTACAGCGATCTGCCAGGAATCCTCGTCGATGTAGAACACCCGCTTTTTATAGATGTGACGAAGTCCCGGCTTGAGGTTGGCCTCAACTACCCAAACCCGGTGTTTTTCATAACGCACCAGATCCGGGTTGATATGACCGGGTTTCAAAATTTCGTCGTACTGCACTTTATCGGAATGCAGTTTGTAGCTGTTATACGGGATCAGCAGCTCACGTTTACCTTTGAGCGTCCAGGTATAACGGTTCGGTGAGCCGTTAAACATGTCGAAGTCATCGGTAGTACGCAGGCCATCCGAGGCTGTGCCCGGGGCATCATAAGCCACGTTGGGCGCCCGGCGAACACGACGCTGACCGGTGTTGTAAGTCCAGGCCTGACGCGGGGTTTTGACCTGATCCATGGTTTCATGTACCAGCAAGGCGGTGCCGGCCAACCGCGCCGGCGCCGTTACTTTCTGCTTGAACTTAAACAGAATGTTGGATTCTTCCAGGGACCTCGGCGTTACCCCAGGCTCGGAATACTTGAACATGATTTGCTCATCAAACTTGATCAGAGTGTAATCACCACTGGCCGTAGGGGCTGCCTGACCACCATGACGGGATGCGCCCTTGCCACGGTAGCGGACAATGTGGTTCCAAATGGCTTCGAGGCCATTTTTCGGTTCCGGAAAAGGAATACCCATGGCCACACCGCGCAGACCGTTACCCCCTTCCACCAGTTCCGCCGTGGTAGCGTACTTTTTGGTCGCGTCATAAACCGCCTGCGGGAAAGAGGCACTACGCCGGGTACGATAAACGTTCATTTTGAAGGTGTCTGGATAGGTGTTGAACAGGGCAATTTCACCCGGGCTCAGCAGATCCTTGTACTTATCCAGATTGGCCTTGGTAATGGTGTACAAAATAGGGTCATCCGGGAACGGGTCCTCATGGTGATCACCTACTTTATAGCTGGCCGGCGGCTTGGTAATACCACCGGTCCAGGCAGGAATGGAACCGTCAGCACTAGCGGCCTGTTCTGCCCCTAATGGCGTCAGATCTTTACCCAGACGGTCAGCCTGTTCCGGAGTGATTTTTGCCCAGGCGGCGCCTGAAGTGAAAGCCAGCGCGACCAGGGAGAGAACGAATGCATGTGTTTTCATGGTCATGCCTTCCTTAAATGGAGTACTTGATACTGAGTGAGACGAAGTCACGGTCTTCGAGGCGATCGGCCGTGCCTTTGGCACCCCAGAAAGCGGAGTACGAGACGTCGAGCGACCAACGGCTTTGATAATCAAAGTTCACCCCGACCGAGGCCTGCTTGCGCCCTTCTATGAATAGGAACAAGGGGTCTGGTGTAGTACCGTTAACATCGTGTGAGAAGAAGATCCGCGGCGACATGTTTACCCCAGAAAAAACGTTCGGATAGGTAAACTTGGCCAGCGCCCGATAACCCCAGGCAAAGTCATCCGGGAAAGGATTGGTTTCCACGCCGCCTTGCAGTGCCAGCGCCAGGCCTTCTTTACCGGCAATGGGGCCGGAGCGGTCAGTGCCCGGAGCATTAAAACGCAGCACGTCCTGGCTGGGCATGTCATGAATCTTGATACCACCGGCTTCAAGCACCACCGCAATGGAGCTAGCACCCAGGTTCGGACCGAACAGATGAGTCAGTGTGAACTGCCCCTGAGTGGTATCCAGACGACGATAGCCCTGAATATAGGAACCAAAATCATAGTCACCGCCACCGGCTGGATTGAGCTGGCTGATATTGGCCAGTTCCGGCCGCCCTACTTTTGCCAGCTGTTCGGCATAGGCAGCATAAATCAGCTCAATATCGTCAACCTGCAACGGCTCACCAGTGCGGTGAGTCAGTTCACCCGCCAGTGCCGAAGTGCCTACGGTAGTGTTAAAACTCAGCCCATAGAGCTTGATGTCTTCAGGGTATTCCAGAAAACCGGAGGTAAAGGACTTGAGGTTACTGACGTTATCAGCATTAAGGCCACCATTGAGCGAGGCAATATAAGCCGCGTCGGCGCCGATCTGAGTCGGATCAGAGGCAATGGCCGAAATAATAGGCCGACGGCTGTGATAGTTCAGGTAATAAAAACCAAACTCGCTGTCGCCCAGTTGCGGTGCGTACCAGTTCAGTTTCACCCCGTACTGGCCACCGTTTTCAGGCTCCCTACGACCAGCCGCTCCTTTAGGCTTAAGCGCCACAAAATTCATCAGGGTGGCAACTTGCGTCGGATCCTGGTTCAGGATGCTCGTCAGGCTGTCAAGGTCCAGGTCAACACGGCCACCAAAACCGAACTGGACGTTGTTGTAGTATCCGCCTTCACCGGCAAAATCGTTGGTAGAGAAGTAAGTGCCGGGCGCATCAATATAAATGTGTTCCCAGTCATACTGATAGAAGGCTTCCAGGGTCCAGTTTTCATTCAGACCCAGCGAAGCCCAAACCATACCTACCGGAATGTAAGCTTCTTTGAGATCGGCGCCGGGTGCTTTGAGGCGCGCCACGTCAATCGGGTTGATTTCAGACAGGCCATGGGGAATAAAGGTACTTTCACCCCAGTTAACCACCTGCTGGCCGGCGCGCACCGTCAGCACCACATCTTCGTTCTCGCCAAAGTTCCAGTCGCCATAGACGTAAGCGTCCAGCAGACGGATGTCCTTACAAGCCAGTTTGCGCGCGTCCTTATCACGGCATGGATCAGATTTTTGCCCGGACAGCGGGTTTTGCCAGGCAAAATTGGCGTTATTCAGTGCGAAGTCGTAAAAATACATGCCACGAACGAAGGCACCGTAATCTTGATAACGGATGCTGAGCTCATGAACGCCTTTGAAAACGGTGCTGAAGTTGTCACCCTGGTCAAAGTTGAGGTTGCCGTTATCGCTGTTGTTAGACCAAGCACCGCGAGCCATCCAGACATCACTCTGGGGGTAAGTTGTCAGCCCGGTCCAGCGAAACTGTGGCTGGTTGGCTTTACCGATCAGATCATAGTTACGATCTTCAGCGCGCCAGCTGGCACCAAGGGAAAAAGTCGAGTCAAAAGAGACTTCCACCTGATCCTCGTCGCCCATGGTAAAACTGACCGCCTGTGATGGCAGCGACACCATGCCCATGATGGCTGCTGCCACGCTCATTGCCAGAGGATGTCTGGCAAAGCCTTTTGACCCCTGTGTTTTCATTTTCTCCCCCTGTGCTGCAGGTCCATTCTGTTTTTGTTAAATAAACCGGCTTGTCCGCTGGCCATTATTTTTAACACCTTTACAACACACCTACTCGTGCGGCAAGCATGGAAGGCATCAAATGGTTGAAAAAAAGCCAATTTAGTGATGTGAGCCACTGTTACTATCAGCACAAAATAATAACAGGTCATACCTGTGGCAACAATCTGTTACCAGTTATTTAACTTTTGCGAATGGCAGTAATGTGCTGTTGATCATCCAGCTGCACACAGAAATGGCCTTGCAGGCCAGAAGGGGTTACCCAGGGGCGAAAATAGCGAAAGGGAATAGAGAGGCTCTTACCTTCCTCGGTACGCACCAGTAGGCGCTGACCAGGCTGCTGATACAGCACCTGTAGCTCGCTGTAGTGAATATCAAGGAAAAAATGAAAGTGTCGCATCAAAAAACCCGCCCGAAGGCGGGTTCTCCTCTTATCAGGCCAGGGCCTTGTCTAAAAGCTCAGTAACATCATCTGACAGTGACTGCTGATGCAGCCCTTCAAGTAACGCTTTGAGCTGAGTCTGGCGTTTTTCATCATAGCGGCGCCACTGCAGTAATGGCCCCATGATCCGCGAGGTCACCTGCGGATTGATACCATCAAGCCGGGCCAGGGTGTCAGCCAGCCACGCATAGCCGGCCGTGGTGTGGCAATCCGGATTGGCACTGATGAAACTGCCAAACAGGGAGCGGAAACGGTTCGGGTTGTTCCAGTCAAAGGCCGCCACGGCAGTGACTTCGTCAAAGCGCTTCAGCGCCCCCGGACGGCGTCCCTGCAAGGCAAACCACTTGTCCATAACAATGGGGTTGTCGCCAAAACGTTCGGCAAAATCAGCCAGTAGCGTGTTCACATCTTTGATGTCTCCCACTACCGCAGCGGTGAGTGCCCCTTCCCGTTCAGTCATGTTATGGGCTTCGTGGTAACGGCGAGCTACTTCATGAGGCATGGTTTCAGCCAGCAGCGACAGTAAGCTGTCGGCCAGCGCCCGGGCACCTTTTTCCTGCATTTCCCGCACCAGCATATAGCGGTTATGCAGCACATCGAACAATTGCCGCTGCACGGCACTACGCAGCCGCTTGCGGGCGCTGACCAGGCCATCAAGATCGATGCTGTCAAACCAGTTACTCATGGTGGCAATGCTGGGCACCATGAACAACTCGCTTTCCAGGAAAGCGTCGGTCATCGGTTTTTGGGCAATACGGTGCAAGGCGCTGAGCCACAGATCCTGGGCCTGATGTTCCTCTCCCTGTAACCAAGCCGCCACCAGCGTTTTCAACAGCCGCTCGGCGGCATCAACCCGCACGTAACCGTCGCTGGCCTGTTCCATTAACAGCGCCAGCTCCTGATGGGCTTGCGCAAAGTCGATTTTTACCGGCGCCGAGAAGCCACACAATGGTGCCAGCACCGGTTTTTCGGAAAACTCACCCAGTTCGAAATGCTGCTCGGCACTGTCCAGGGTCAGGGTCTGCTTGCCATGGCCCAGTAACTCGATAGCAAACGGCAGTGGTAACGGCTGTTTGTCTTTTTGGTCAGCCGTTGGCGGGGTTTGTTGTGACAATGTCAGGCTGTAGTGATTGCCTTGCCAGTGCTCACGCACTGTCACCACCGGCGTACCGGACTGGCTGTACCACCCCTTAAAGGCACCGAGATCCTGCCCATTGGCATCGGCCATGGCATCGACAAAATCGTCGCAGGTGACGGCCTGGCCGTCATGGCGCTGAAAGTACAGATCCATGCCTTTTCTGAACCCGGCTTTACCCAACATGCCATTGAGCATGCGGATCACTTCGGCACCTTTGTTGTACACGGTAACGGTGTAGAAGTTGTTCATCTCCACCACTTCTTGCGGGCGGATGGGGTGCGACATGGGGCCACTGTCTTCAGCAAACTGCATCGACTTGATGATACGTGCTTCACTGATCCGGGTTGCCGAAGAGCCCGCCCAGTCGGCACTGAACTGCTGATCACGAAACACCGTCAGGCCTTCTTTGAGGCTGAGCTGGAACCAGTCCCGGCAGGTGACCCGGTTACCGGTCCAGTTGTGAAAGTATTCGTGGGCAATAATGCGGGCAATATTGTCGTAGTCACGGTCGGTGGCCGTATCGTCGTCAGCCAGGACGTACTTGGCGTTAAACAGATTCAGGCCTTTGTTTTCCATGGCACCCATGTTGAAGAAGTCCACCGCGACAATCATGTAGCGGTCCAGGTCGTATTCCAGGCCGTAGTTTTCTTCATCCCACTGCATAGAGGCCTTGAGGCTAGCCATGGCGTGAGTGGCTTGCAGGCGACGGCCTTTATCAACGTATATTTCCAGCAATACATCACGGCCACTGGCCGTGATGTAATGATCGCTCAGGCAGTCAAAGTCACCGGCCACCAGGGCAAACAGGTAGCAAGGCTTGGGAAAAGGGTCGTGCCAGGTGGCAAAATGGCGGCCACCGTCCAGATCGCCACTGTCAATGAGATTGCCGTTGGAGAGCAGTTGCGGGTAACGCTGCTTATCACCGATCACCTTGGTGGTATAAACAGCCAGTACATCGGGGCGATCCTGGAAATAGGTGATGCGGCGGAAGCCTTCGGCTTCACATTGCGTGCAAAAAGCACCACCGGATTTATACAGACCTTCCAGAGCGGTGTTGGCCGCAGGGTCAATTTCGGTGATGACCGTCAGCTCAGCGCTATCTGCGTCAATATCCAGCACCAGCTGGCCGGCATCAAAACGCGGCTCAACGGCTTTGCCGTCGACTTCCAGTGCCAGTAACTTCAGATGCTCACCGTCCAGCCGCAATTCCGTGCCCTGCCCCTGTCGGCGCAGCTGGCTGACAGCGGTTACTTTGGTGTGATGATCATCCAGTTCAACGGTCAGTGACAGTGTGTCAGTGAGAAATACCGGAGCCTGGTAGTCAGCCAGGCGCTTTACAGGCTTTTGAGCCATGCCGTCTCCTTAACAAAAGCCCGGCTACCCGGGCTTTAACGTCATGTACGTACTGATGCCGGCGGCGTCAGTTTGAGAATTTTGATCCCCAGGTAGGCGTAGATAATAGCCAGTAAGGGGTTGATTAAATTGAAAAAGGCGTAGATGAAGTAATCAGCTGGGGACACCAGCAATACCGAGTGCATGTAAGCGCCGCAGGTATTCCAAGGCACCAGCGGCGAGGTGATTGTACCACCGTCTTCCAAAGCGCGGGAAAGATTCACCGGCGCCAGCTTACGCCGCTCAAATTCTTCTTTGTACATCCGCCCCGGCATCACGATCGCCATATACTGATCGGCGGTAAGGATATTAGAGCCAATACAGGTTGCCACTGTCGCCGCAATCAAAGAGCCGGTACGTTTGACAGCCCCCAGCAATCCTTGGATCAAGCGCTGCAACAGGCCAGTGCGTTCCATCACCGCCCCAAACGACATGGCGCACATGATCAGCCAGACAGTATTGAGCATCGATGACATGCCGCCACCCGATAACAGGCTGTCGAGGGTGCCGTTACCGGTTTTGATGCTGACGCCGTTAAAAAGCGCGGTCCAGAACAGTTTCAGCCCCGCCACCAGGCTATCACTGCCGGCCAGCTTGGCTACCAGCGGCTGCTGAAACACTAATGCCCAGACACCGCCGAGCAAGGCACCGATAAACACCGCTGGAAAAGCCGGCATTTTACGCACCGCCATGATCAGCAACACCGCCAGAGGCGTCAGGTGCCAAATGGAAATATCAAAGGTGCCTTCAAGGCCGGTGAGGATGGCGTCAATTCGCTGTGACGAGGCCTGGCCATGAATATCCAAGCCCATCACCAGAAACAGGATCAACGCCAGGGTAAAAGAAGGCACTGTGGTCCACAGCATATGACGGATATGGGCAAACAACTCAGAGCCAGCCACCGCCGGCGCCAGGTTGGTGGTCTCTGACAGCGGGGAAATCTTGTCACCAAAATAAGCACCCGAAACCACAGCGCCGGCAGTAATTGCCGGTGACAACCCCAAGCCGTTAGCCACACCCATCAAAGCCACACCAATGGTGGCCGCGGTGGTCCAGCTAGAGCCAATGGACAGTGAAACAATGGCGCAAATCAAGCAGGCCGCCGCATAGAAGAGATTCGGGTTGAGCAGTTTCAGGCCGAGGTAAATCAGGCTCGGCACGGTGCCAGCCAATAACCAGGTGCCAATCAAAGCACCTACTGCCAGCAAAATCAGTACTGCCCCAAGGGAAATACTGATGCCTTTAATGATGCCTTTCTCGATTTCCAGCCAGCTGTGGCCATTTTTGATAGCGATAATGGCCGCCACACAGGCGGACAACAGCAAAGCTATCTGATTGGGGCCGTAGGAAGAGTCGTCTTTAAACAGCGTCACCGATGCAGCCAGCAGGCCGATCAGCATTGCTACCGGGATCAGCGCATCTAAAAGCGATGGCGCTTTAATGTCCTTTGTCATGCAGTCCTCACAAGGAAGCCGGCCCAGGGCCGGCTTCCATAACAACGTCTGTGCTTACAGGTGGATAATGCCCACCAGCTGTAGAAATACCAACAGGATGGCCAACGGCGCCAGGTAACGGATCACCGGGTGCCAGAGCCGAAATACAGTCGGCGAGTCTATCATATCGGCCAACAGCTTTTTCTTGGCTATCCAGCCAGCAAATAGCGCAATAAACAAGCCACCGATGGGCAGTAGCAAATTCGCCGTCAGGTAATCGAGCATGCCAAAGAAGTGCACTTCCCCCCAGGGGGTATGGAAGATACTGATTGGCAGGCCTGCCACCGAGGCAATGGTGCCCAGAGATAACAACCAGATCCCAAAGCCAGCCGCAAAAGCAGCATGCCAGCGGCTCATGCCACGGCGTTCCACCAGCCAGGCAACTGACGATTCGATCAACGCCAAAGCGGAAGTAAAGGCGGCAAACACCAGCATGATAAAGAACAGTGCCCCAACCAGTTGGCCACCGGGCATCTGTCCAAAGGCAATGGGCAGGGTTTGGAAAATTAGCCCTGGGCCCGCCCCCGGCGCCAAGTGGTTAGCAAAGACAATGGGGTAAATAACCATGCCGGCGATCAGCGCTACCAGAGTGTCAAAAAAGGCAATCCACAGTGAACTGCGGGCAATGGACACCCCTTCTGGCAAGTAGGCGCCGTACATGATCATGATCCCGGAAGCCAGACTCAAGGTGAAGAAGGAATGGCCAAGAGCCACCACCACACCATTGATGGTGAGCTTGGAGAAATCCGGGTCAAACATGAAATGTAACGCCGCGCCAAAGTCGCCGATTTTCGCCGAATAAATGGCCAGTCCAACCAGCAGTAAGAAGAGGATGGGCATCAGCGTCGACACCGCTTTTTCCAGCCCGCCTTTTACGCCCTTACCGATCACCAGTACGGTGGCCAGAATGACGGCACTGGTCCAAGCGATCAGCTGCGGTACGTCGGCTTCCAGCGCTTTGAAGGTGGTGACGATATGCTGTGGGTCACCACTGCCAAAAGCCCCGCTGGCCGCTTTAAAGATATAAGCCAGCGCCCAACCGGTGATCACCACATAAAAAGACAGGATCAAATAGCCAGACAGTACCCCCATCCAGCCGATAAACCCCCACCAGCGTGGTCGGCCAGAGGCCGTAGCCACTTCACTGACTGATTTACCTGGGGTATGGCGGCCAAACTTACCGAATGACACCTCCGCCATCATCACCGGGATACCGATAAAAAGAATACAAATCAAATACACCAGCACGAAGGCGCCGCCGCCGTTCTCACCGGTGATATAGGGAAATTTCCAGATATTCCCCAGCCCCACAGCAGCACCGGTTGCTGCCAGAATATATGCCAGTCGGCCAGACCACCTTGTCTTGCCGCCTTCGGCGCCTTGCTGTTGCATTGGCGTGTCCTTATTTATTGTTATTTGGGTATTTTGGTTATTTGCAGATTAAAGACACTACCAAAGGCTTAACAACGAAAAAAGGCCCCGGTAACGGGGCCTTGTCTCATTTTTTGGCCAACTGGTCGAGCTTGGCGTAATCCAGGGCAATTCTTGCTGCCTCGGCTAGCTCCACGTCAGGCAGTTTGAAGTCCTTGGCGACATCGTCCAGGCTTTTGAACGGTGGCTTGCCTTCATACTTGGCCCAGCTGTTAATGCGGGCCAGCCGCTTGGCATCGTTGTCTTCACGCTCTTTTTCACGGCTGGCTTTATTAAGCGAAATGCTCTTGTCATCCTTGTGCTGCTCATAATCGGCAATATCCGCCAGCACATAGGCATAACGACTGTCGGTTTTCAGCCGCTGCTGATGCAGTTTCGTCAGTTCCGCAACATGATTAACCATGCCCAGAGCCTGATAATGGGCCGGGGCAATTTTGTCCCATGCCAGGGCATTATCTTCGGTGCTCTCACCCACCTTGCTGGCGTCAATTTCTGCCGGCAGCGTCACATCTGGCGAGACCCCTTTGCGCTGAGTGCTACCGCCATTGACACGATAGAACTTGGCAATGGTGTAAGTAATGTGGCCCAGAGGCTTACTGAACAGATCATAGAGCCGACCAAGGCTGCGATGCTGCTGAACAGTCCCTTTACCATAGGTGTTCTGGCCCACAATCAGCGCCCGGCCATAATCCTGCATGGCCGCAGCAAAGATTTCTGAGGCGGAAGCGGAATAACGGTCAACCAGCACTACCAATGGGCCGTCGTAGCTGGTTTTGCCATCGGTGTCTTCTTCTTCGCTGACTCGACCATTGGCAGTACGTACCTGTACCACAGGGCCGGAATCAATGAACAAGCCGCTCAGATCCGTGGCTTCATTCAAGGCCCCGCCACCGTCACCGCGCAGATCCATGATGATGGTGCTGACGTTCTTCTTCTTCAGTTTGGCCAGCTCTTTTTCAACGTCTTTGGACAGCCCCATATAGAAGCTTGGCACGTTAATAACACCCACCGTCTGGCCTTTATACTCGCCATAAGGGATGGTGTAGACCTCGCCCTTGGCGGCACGGTCCTCAAGGCGGATTTTGTCACGAACCAGCGTCACAATTTTAGGTTTGGCACCGACTTTTCCGCCCGGCAATACCTGCAGCCGTACCTCTGTGCCCTTTTTGCCCTTGATAAGCTCAACCACGTCATCCAGACGCATGCCGACGATATCGGTAAAGGGTTTATCTCCCTGAGCGACACCGATGATTTTATCTTCCTTTTTCAGCTGCCCGGATTTATCCGCCGGGCCCCCTGGCACCAGTGAAGCAATCACAGTGTAATCATCAATGGACTGCAACACCGCACCGATGCCTTCCAGCTCCAAGTTCATTTCCATTTGGAAGCGCTCAGCATTACGGGGCGACAGATAATTGGTATGAGGGTCGATGCTCAGCGTGAAGGCATTCATCAGCTGTGAGAAAACATCTTCACTTTGTGCCTGAGTCAGGCGGCGAATGGCATTGTTATAACGCTGGGTCAGGGTCTTTTTGATCTCAGGCCAGGTCTTGCCGGCCAGACTGAGGTTCAGCGCGTCATATTTAACCCGATCATGCCAGATAGCATTAAGCTCATCTTCGCTTTTGGCCCAGGGAGCCTTGGTGCGGTCATAGGTGTAAGACTGCTTGAGGGTAAAATCCATCGGCTTATCAAGCAGTGACAGGGCATAAGCAAAACGCTGATAGCGGCGTTTCAATGCCACCTGATAAATCTGATAAGCGAAATCGGTTTTACCGGTAATGAGGTCATCGTCAATATCATGCTGATACTGATTAAAAGCATCAATGTCGCTTTGCAGGAAGATACTGCGGTTGTAATCCAAGCTCTTGATGTAACGCGCCAAAATGGCCTCGGCCATCTTGTTATCCAGAGCAAAGCGCTTGTAATGGGAACGACGCAATAACGCGGTGATGCGCTTGGCGGCCGTAGCATGCTGAGCCTCCGGCGCCAGCTTCGGCAATGCCGTTATGGGCTGTGCCGGTTCTGCTGCGTAGCTAAGCGTCGATACCAGAGCGCCAGCCAGAGCAGCAGCGCGAATCACCTTCAGCATGCGTTATTCCCCTTTTGCGGCGATCAAATGTTCGCCCTTAACGTGCATGACCATACCGGTCATCAGTTGTACCTGTACAGAATCCTTGTCAACAGCAACAACGTTACCCGGCAAAGGCCGCTGGCCGCCGACCACACGAACTGCATCACCCACTTTCAAAGTGCTGACATCAAGCCGTGGCGCCTGACCTTTTGCTTTATTAACCCTAACGTTTTTACGACCTTTACTGGCCGTTTTATCTGCCGGTTTTTTGTAAGGTTTTGCATCAGGATCTTTGCCGGCCTTTTTCATCGACTCACGCAAGGTAGTCAAGGCATGTTCCGCTTCACTGTCGGTGATCTCGGCAATGGCATTACCATCCAAGTCGACCCGCTGAGCCCCCGCCTTGACTGAGCGCAGATAACGCCAGGCATTGGTGTAGTGGCGCATGGCCACGCGCAGCTGGGTTTTTGATACTCGCGGCTCCTCGGCCAGGCGTTCTGCCAGGTCCTGAAATATACCGACTTTCAGAGGCTTGGCTTCACCCTTCAGAGAGAAGCAGGCTGGAAAGCTGTCAGCCAGAAAGGCCAGTACTGCTTTTGTGTCACTCAGCTTTTCAGCGCTGTCGCTGTGTTCCATGTTTTTTCCTTTCACTGTCGTACGCACCCGGCGCGCATATAGCGGGTGATTGTATCGGGTTGTGCCGGTTAATGGCCAGCCAGGCTTTGGCTGAGCATGGCTACCAGGGCCTCCAGACCTTGCTGGTCGGCTTCGTCAAAGCGGTTTTTAATGGGTGCATCAATATCCAACACACCAATGACATCATTACCAAGGCGTAGCGGGATGACAATCTCAGATTCAGAGGCACTGTCGCAGGCAATATGGCCGTCAAACTCATGTACATCGGCAACCCGCAAGGTGCGGTTTGCTGCCACGGCATTGCCACAGACCCCCTGACCTACTGCAATGCGCACACAGGCAACCTTACCCTGAAAAGGTCCCAGCACCAGAGTCTGGCCCTGCAGCAGGTAAAAACCCACCCAGTTGATATTGTCGAGGTGTTCATTCAACAACGCACTGATATTTGCCAGGTTGGCAATAAGATCGGGTTCATCAGCGGTGATAGCCTGCGCCATGCGGGTCAGGTCGGCGTAAAATTCAGCCTTGTCGGTCATACGTGCTGTGACAACCTATGCAGCATTAGTAGAAGCTGACGGTATAACGTAAGGGTGGCAGCACTGTCCAGTGCTGCAAGGCCAAAGCGCGGCTCCGGCCTGCCAGCAGCACTGCGTTTGCACAAAAATCAAACAATCGCTCAGTCATCAATAGCAAAACGGGCTTTGATGGTGGCACTTACCTTGATTTCCCCAGGCCGTTGTACCGGTGCACTGCTTTGCATTGCTTTTGCCTGCATCATCAGCACCGGTGGCTGGTAACTGCCTTGCTCCTCGACGTCCAGCAGGTGGCCTAATTGGACATTGCCGGCCGCCGCTAGGCTCTGCGCTTTTTGCCGGGCATTGCCGAGCGCCAAAGCCAGTACTTTTTGATACAGCGCCTGCTCATTGGAATAGCGTAAACTGGCACGGCCGATATTGCTGGCACCACTGGCAGTGGCCAAGCTCAACACCTTCGGGTAACGGGCAAAACCCTCGATGTGAACTTCATACTGTTGCTGAACCCGGCTGCCTTGCTGCTGGCCTTTGACGTAGCGCGGGAAGATCTGAAAGGCTGAACCGTTAATCGCCTTATCGGCAATGCCCAGCCGCTGCAGCCCGGCCAGAAAGCGCCGGGCCTGCTGTTCCACCTGTTTTTGCAAGGTCACGACATTGTCGCCTTCGGCACTGAAAGTCACCGGTACCACTACCCTGTCCGGTTCGACCTGCTGCTGAGCTTCACCTTGCACGGTAATATAACGTTCTGCCGCCTGGCTGAGCGGGCTGGCCAGCAATAACAACAGTGGCATTACAGCAATGGGCAGTTTCATAAAAATTCCTTCTTTATCAAGCTACGATTGAGTATGGCAACACTCACTGACACAACCCTGAACATTGCTCAAAAGCTGTCTTGCGGAACCCGCACCCAGCCTTCCATGAGAACCCGGGCACTGCGGCTCATGGTGACACCCGACACTTGCCATTGGCCGCCCTGTGCACTGGCTTGGGCGCCCACTTTCAAGGTGCCGGAAGGATGGCCAAAGCGTACTGAACCACTGACCTGCCCTGCAGCCGCCTGATTCACCAGCGTACCTGGGATCACCGCAGCGGTAGCAATCGCCACCGCCGCTGTCCCCATCATGGCGTGGTGCAGCTTACCCATGGACATGGCCCGCACCAGCAGGTCGATATCCTCGGCGCCAATCAGCTTACCGCTGGAAGCGCGATAGGCAGCTGGCGGCGCCACAAAAGCCACTTTTGGCGTATGCTGGCGGCCGGCGGCATCATCAACATGCTCAATCAGCCCCATCCTGACGGCGCCATAGGCCCGGATCAGCTCAAACTTCGCCAGTGCTTGCTCGTCACTGTTGATGTCGCCCTGCAGCTCGGTACCGGTGTAACCAATATCGGCGGCATTGACAAAAATGGTGGGAATACCGGCGTTGATCAGGGTCGCCGACAGGCTACCAACACCGGGCACTTCAAGAGTGTCGACAGTATTGCCGGTAGGGAATAAGGCCCCATCCCCGGCTGCCGGGTCAACAAACTCAATCTCGACTTCCGCTGCCGGAAAGGTCACGCCATCGAGTTCAAAATCACCGGTTTCCTGAACATGGCCATCGGTCATCGGAATACGGGCAATAATGGTTTTTTGCGTATTAACCTGCCAGATCCGTACTGTGGCGATACCGTTGGCGGGCACCGCTGCCACCAGCCCCTGGCTGATAGCAAAAGCCCCCACCGCCGCCGTCAGGTTGCCGCAGTTGCCACTCCAGTCGACAAAGGGACGGTCAATGGCGACTTGGCCAAACAGGTAGTCAACGTCATGACCCGGTTCAGTACTTTTCGACAGGATCACGGCTTTGGATGTCGATGATGTGGCGCCACCCATGCCGTCAGTCTGTTTAGCGTAGGGATCTGGGCTGCCAATGACCCGTAACAGTAACGCATCTCTGGCCGGGCCAGCGCTGCGCGCGCGTTCCGGCAAGTCGCTGAGATTGAAAAACACCCCTTTAGAGGTGCCACCACGCATGTAGGTCGCAGGAATACGAATTTGTGGAAGGTTTGCCATTGTTTCACTCCAAAAAAAGCGGCGCTGTGCGCCGCCTTTAGCTTTTAACTGGCCGCTTCGGCTTCCAGAAAATCTTTGGCGAAGCGTTGTAACACACCACCGGCGCTGTAGATACGCACTTCTTCCTCGGTGTCGAGACGGCAACGCACCGGCACTGTTACAGACTCCCCATCTTGGCGATGAATAACCAAGGTTAAGGTGGCGCCCGCTGCCGGTGTTCCCTGCACATCAAAGGTTTCCGTGCCGTCAATGGCCAGGGTTTTACGGGTAGTACCGGCCATAAACTCCAGCGGCAATACGCCCATGCCGACCAGGTTAGTACGATGGATACGTTCAAACCCTTCAGCAACAATGGCCTCAACCCCGGCCAGTCGTACCCCTTTGGCCGCCCAATCGCGAGACGAGCCCTGACCATAATCGGCACCGGCAATAATGCACAGCGGCTGTTTACGGTTCATGTAGGTTTCGATGGCTTCCCACATCCGGGTCACCTTCCCTTCCGGTTCGATACGCGCCAGTGAACCCTGCTTCACCTCGCCGTTATCATCCCGCACCATTTCATTGAGCAACTTCGGGTTAGCGAAGGTAGCGCGCTGCGCTGTCAGGTGATCGCCGCGGTGGGTGGCGTAAGAGTTAAAGTCCTCTTCCGGCAGGCCCATCTTGGCCAGGTACTCACCGGCTGCACTGGTGGGCAAAATGGCATTGGACGGCGATAAATGGTCAGTGGTGATGTTGTCACCCAGCACTGCCAGCGGCCGCATCCCGGCTAATACTGGTTTGGCTGCCAAGGCCCCTTCCCAGTAAGGTGGGCGGCGAATGTAGGTGCTTTGTGGCCGCCAGTCATAAAGCGGTTGTCCCTGCTCGCCAAAGTCCACCTTGAGCGCAAACATGGGGTCGTATACCTGATGAAATTGCTCCGGCTTCACCGCCTTGGCGACGATGGCATCGATTTCTGCGTCATCGGGCCAAATGTCTTTTAAGGTCACCGGCTGACCTTGCTGGTCATAACCCAATACATCTTTTTCTATGTCAAAGCGGATGGTGCCGGCAATGGCGTAAGCCACCACCAGCGGTGGCGATGCCAAAAACGCCTGTTTGGCATAGGGGTGAATACGGCCATCAAAATTACGGTTACCACTGAGTACGGCGGTACTGAACAGATCGCGGTCAATGATCTCCTGCTGAATGGCCGGGTCCAGGGCACCACTCATGCCATTACAGGTGGTACAGGCGTAGGCCACCACACCAAAGCCCAGTTGCTCCAACTCTGGCAGCAGATTAGCTTCTTCAAGATACATCTTGACCGTTTTCGAGCCGGGGGCCAGTGACGTTTTAACCCAAGGCTTACGCAGCAGGCCAAGACGATTGGCGTTGCGGGCAATCAGGCCAGCGGCCACCATGTTGCGCGGGTTAGAGGTATTGGTACAACTGGTAATGGCAGCGATGATCACGGCGCCATCGGGCATTTTACCCGGCTCTTCACTCCAGGCACCGGCGATACCGCGCTGGGCGAGTTCCGACACCGGCAAACGGGCATGGGGGTTGGACGGGCCAGCCAGGGTACGTTCAACCTGACTCATATCAAAGCGCAGTACTCGCTCGTACTCCACCTTGTCGAGACTGTCAGACCACAGGCCCGTTGTTTTGGCAAAGTGCTCCACCAGTTTGACCTGCTCGTCTTCACGGCCGGTCAGACGCAGGTAATCAATGGTCTGTTCATCAATGGAGAACATGGCGGCAGTGGCGCCGTATTCCGGGGTCATATTGGAGATAGTGGCACGGTCACCGACACTCAGGCGCCGGGCACCGTCGCCAAAAAATTCCAGATAAGCGCCGACAACCCGTTCTTTGCGCAAGAACTCGGTCAACGCCAGTACCAGATCAGTACCGGTAATGCCCGGTTTGAGCTGGCCGCTCAGTTCCACACCGACAATATCCGGCAGGCGCATGTAAGAAGCCCGACCGAGCATCACGCTTTCGGCTTCCAGGCCGCCCACGCCAACGGAAATCACTCCCAGGGCATCAACCATCGGCGTGTGGCTGTCAGTACCAACACAGGTATCGGGGAAAGCCACACCGTCACGCACCTGTACCACCGGCGACATTTTCTCGAGATTGATCTGGTGCATGATGCCGTTCCCCGGCGGGATCACATCAACATTTTCAAAGGCGGTTTTGGTCCAGTTGATGAAGTGGAAGCGATCTTCGTTACGGCGCTCTTCAATAGCGCGGTTTTTCTCAAAGGCATCCTTTTCAAAGCCGGCATGTTCCACCGCCAGGGAATGGTCGACAATCAGCTGTGTCGGCACCACCGGGTTCACTTTCGCCGGGTCGCCGCCCTGTTCAGCAATGGCATCACGCAGGCCGGCCAGATCCACCAGTGCCGTCTGGCCAAGGATGTCATGACAAACCACCCGCGCCGGAAACCAGGGGAAATCCAGATCCCGTTTGCGCTCCACCAGCTGGCTCAGCGCGGCGGTCAGTTGCTCGGGGTCACAGCGTCGGACCAGGTTTTCAGCCAGGATCCGTGAGGTATAAGGCAGGCTGTCGTAAGCACCCGGGCGAATGGCGTCAACTGCCGCCCGGGTATCGAAAAACTGTAAATTGGTGCCCGGCAGGGGCTTGCGGTATTGGGTATTCATAAGCCGACATTCCGTAGGGGAAAAAACAGGGGGCGCGTTGCGCCCCCACTCACCTTTTAGCGCTGCTCGATGGCAGTAAATTCACGCGGCTCTGGGCCGGTGTATTCGGCGCTGGGGCGGATGATGCGGTTGTTGGCCCGCTGTTCCATGATGTGCGCAGTCCAACCCGAGACACGGGAACAAACAAAGATGGGCGTAAACAACTTGGTGGGAATGCCCATGTAGTGATAGGCACTGGCATGGAAAAAGTCCGCATTGGGGAACAGTTTCTTTTCGTCCCACATGAACTGCTCGGTGGCCTCTGAAACCCGGTACAAGGTGTCGTCACCGAATTCTTCAGCCAGTTTTTTCGACCACTGTTTGATAATGGCGTTGCGCGGATCTTTGGTACGATAAATGGCGTGACCAAAGCCCATGATTTTGTCTTTGCGGGCCAGCATTGCGGCCAGCTGCTCACGGGCCTGTTCTTCACTTTGCCAAGGCTCAATCATGGCCATGGCCATTTCGTTGGCGCCACCATGAAGCGGGCCACGCAAGGAACCGATAGCCCCCGTAACGCAAGAATGCATGTCTGACAGTGTTGATGCACAGACCCGCGCAGTGAAGGTCGAGGCATTGAATTCGTGCTCTGCGTAAAGGATAAGTGACACATTCATCACTTTTTCATGCAGTGCTGACGGCGCCTTACCGTGCAGCAGATGCAGGAAGTGGCCGCCAATGGAGTCGCTGTCGCTGTCAGTGTCGATGCGAACGCCGTCATGGCTGAAGCGATACCAGTAGTTGATGATGCCCGGCAAGGTAGCCAACAGCCGATCAGCCACGGTCATCTCGTTGGCAAAGTCGCCTTCTTGCTCGAGGTTACCGAGCATCGAGCAGCCGGTACGCATGACATCCATTGGATGCGCGTCAGCCGGGACTCGTTCGAGCACTTCACACAGCGGCGCGGGCAGCTTACGCATGGATTTGAGGCGGGTTTTATACTCAGCCAGCTCAGTGGCCGTAGGTAATTCACCGCGCAGCAGCAGGTAAGCCACTTCTTCAAAACTGGCTTTTTCTGCCAGGGTTTCAATGTCGTAACCGCGGTAATGCAGGCCATTGCCGGCCGTACCGACAGTACAGATACTGGTTACACCGGCAACCTGGCCACGCAGGCCGGCACCACTCAATGCTTTATCAACCATAGGGTATATTCCTTTTACTTTTTCTGACTGAACAGGGCGTCGAGTTTTTCTTCAAAGCGGTGATAGTTAAGAAACTCGTACAGCTCGGCACGGGTTTGCATACTGTCAACCACGGCGTTCTGATGGCCGTCTTGCAAAATGGCCTGAAACACTTTCAAGGCCGCAGCATTGGCGGCACGGAAGGCTGACAGCGGATACAACACCATGTCGACACCGTGCTTGGCCAGTTGGTCTTTATGGTACAGCTCGGTTTTACCAAACTCGGTCATGTTGGCCAGTACCGGCACCTTGACCGCCGCTTTCATGCGATCGTAATGAGCTAAGTCGGTCATGGCCTCGGCGAAGATCATGTCGGCACCGGCTTCCACGTAGGCGGCGGCCCGTTCCACGGCACTATCAAGACCTTCAACAGCCAGGGCATCGGTGCGCGCCATGATCACAAAGTTGTCGTCGCGGCGGGCATCAACAGCCGCTTTGATGCGATCTTGCATTTCCGTGACGGTAACAATTTCTTTATTCGGGCGATGGCCACAGCGCTTCTGGCTCACCTGATCTTCCATGTGCACCGCCGCCACACCAGCGCGTTCCATGGATTGAACGGTACGAGCAATATTGAATGCCCCGCCCCAGCCCACATCAATGTCGACCAGCAGCGGCAGATCGGTAGCACCGGTAATACGCTCAGCGTCGGTAACCACGTCATTCATGGTGGTAATGGCCAGATCCGGCAAGCCAAAGGACGCGTTGGCAACGCCGGCGCCAGACAGGTAGAGCGCCTTAAAGCCAGAAGCCTCAGCCATTTTGGCCATATAGGCATTGATAGTGCCGGCGATTTGCAGCGGCTGTTCAGAGGCAACTAACTCACGAAAACGGCGTCCCTGGGACATGACGAACCTCACAGATTTTTTCGGTGGCCCTCAAGCCTAAAGCCGGTTTACGTAAACGTCAACTTGCAGCTAAGCCAGTTGAGCCGATGGCATGGCATCGCTATAGTAAAGCCCTGCTAATCACCTGGCTGCTTATGTCAGACGCCCAACTGGTTTGCCCCCATTGCCAACTGCACATGCAAGGTTGTGTGCTGGATCTTAGCCAGCGCGCCTGGTGCCCCCGTTGTGGCGCCCCTATTGCTGATGGTTCCCCCCTTGCCACCCGCTGGCTAACAGCCCTGGCGTTGGTACTACTGACGGCCAGCCTGAGCCTGTTGGTGTTGCCGTTATTAGGGTTTTCCGTGGTGGGTATTAATAACGAAGCCACCTTGCTTGGCGGGATCATCAAGCTGGCCCAGGAAGGCCAGTGGCTCCCATCCATGCTGGTTTTTCTCACCGCGCTGGTTGTGCCCTGCCTGTTGGCTATCTTGTTGCTGGTTGTGCTGTTCGCGCCGGACGGCTATATGCGCCGCCAAAGTATGGTGGCGTTAGGGGAACTACGTGAATGGTGCATGCTCGACATTCTGCTGGTGGGCCTGTGCGTTTCCATGGTGAAACTGGCTGATATCGGCGATTTGCACTTTCGAAGCGGTATTCTGGCATTGGTGTTGGGCCAGTTAGCCATGGCAGCGCTGATCCAGGGGATCCGCCCGGCGGTGCTGTGGCAACGCATCGCCAGTCAGCCGCCGACGGCGGTAACCGGGTTGCGTGCTTGCCCGCGCTGCCATGGCCTGAACGCGGCGGGAGCTCACCGCTGTTGGCGCTGCCAGCAGTGGCTGGAAAGCCGTCCGGTCAGCGGCAAGCGGCTATGCTGGAGCCTGTTGGTAGCGTCCGTCATTTTACTGATCCCTGCCAATGTACTGGCCATGTCTTACACCACCCATTTTGGCGCAACCGGCTCTGACACCATTTTTTCAGGCGTGATCACCCTGGCCAAAAATGGCAGCCCGAGTATCGCCGTTATCGTTTTTGTTGCCTCCATTGTGGTGCCGGTGGGTAAAATCCTGATGCTGGGCACCATCTTAGTGCAGTCCCAACGCCAGCAGTTCAGCCCCCGACGGGCTCAACAGCTGTATCGGGTGGTAAACTTCATCGGCCGCTGGTCGATGTTGGATATTTTTGTTATCGCCATTATGGTTACCCTTGTTGATCAAGGACTTCTGTCTCAATTCCGGGTTGGCCCGGCAGCCACGCCTTTTGCCATGGTGGTACTTCTAACCATGTTTGCGGCCCGCCGTTTCGATACCCGTTGGCTATGGATACAAGATGAAAGAAACCGCCGTCAAAAAGCTGGGTAAACCCAATGTTCGCAAAGTGCGGCGGTTGTCGCTGGTATGGGTGGTACCGGTGCTGGCTCTGGCCTTGGCCAGTTACCTGGTTTATCAGCAGTTTCTCGAGCGTGGTCTGGCTCTGACGCTGGTTTTCCCGGAGGCCAAGGGCCTGGTGCCGGGCAAAACGGAACTGCGCTATCAGGGCTTTAAGGTCGGGGTGGTCAGCCATCTCAGCTTCAATGCCAAGACCGGTCAGTTTACAGCGCACATCAATGCCATGCGGGATCTTGAACCACTACTCAAGACCAAGACCCAATTCTGGCTGGTCAAGCCCAAAGCCAGCCTGCTGGGCGTGTCGGGGCTTGACACCCTGATTTCCGGTAACTACATCGCTATGCTGCCCGGTAAAGGCGACCCTAGCCGGCACTTTGTCGCCCGGCGTACACCACCGCCGGAGCCGGTACCGGATGGTGTCTTTATGGTTGAACTGGCCCTGCACGACCTGGGTTCTCTCAGTGAAGGCTCACCGGTTTATTACCGCCACGTGCCCGTCGGGGAAGTGCACAGTTACCGGCTTGATAAAGCCGCTGGGGCGGTAATATTGCAGCTCACCTTCCATGAGAACTACGCCGATCTGGTCAAACGGGATAGCCGCTTTCAGGATGTCTCAGGGCTGAAGGTAAAAGCCAGTTTGTCGGGTATCAAAGTGGAAAGCCAGGGGTTGGTGCCAATGCTCACCGGTGGGCTGGTCATGGATTCTCCGGATGACTCTCCCAAGGCCCGTTATGGCCAGCGTTTTGTCTTGGATAAGGCGCACCGTTTCAGCTACCAGGTACACCTCAACGTACCTGGAGGTGGTCACTACCTGCCTCAGGGGACACCGGTTATTGCGCGCCAGCATGTTATTGGTGAAGTCATTAACAGCAATGACAGCGGTGTTCTGGTCGGCTTTACCGAAAAACCCATAGACCCTTTCTATGCCTGGATAGCCGAACGCAGCTTAAAGAACTTTCAGGTGCAGACACTTTTACACCCCCACTACATTCGTTTGCTCAGCGGTGTAGATGGTCGGCATGTTTTACATGACAACCCACC
The DNA here is from genome assembly GCF_045291545.1 of Gallaecimonas aegicerasi. Classification (GTDB taxonomy): domain Bacteria; phylum Pseudomonadota; class Gammaproteobacteria; order Enterobacterales; family Gallaecimonadaceae; genus Gallaecimonas. The sequence goes on along the minus strand of NZ_CP149514.1, from coordinate 1,292,210 downwards.
CATCCCCAGCGCTAACGATAGCGAACTTTATGTGCAAATCGCCAGCGACCAGAAGCTGGCCGACGGCACCCCTGTTCAGTACAAAGGCTTTACAGTTGGCGAAGTGATTTACTCGGAACTGGAAGACCATCAAGCCATTGCCAATGTCTCCATTAACAGCCAGTACCGTACCCTGGTCACCCAACAGACCCATTTCTATTCCAGCCACCCCGTAGCGGTGGATGCCAGTCTCGATGGCATCAAGGTCAACACCAGCAGCGTCAAGGACTGGTGGCAAGGCGCGGTACGCATGGTGCCTGGCAAAGGGCAAGCGGCCAGTTACGGGGCTCGCTTTACCCTCGACCCCAAACCGGCCTCTGAGCACCATTTGCTGACCTTAACAGCCTCTCCCCCTCGGGCACTGCCAAAAGGTGCGCCGGTACGGTGGCACGGCTTCCAGGTTGGGGAGGTCATTAGCAGCACCCTGACAAGCAAAGGTCAACAGGCCGATATTGCCATTAACCTGAATAACAGCTTCCAGTTACGCCGCGGCATGCGCTTTTATTTCCAGCCAGCGATGGCCGTGGATGCATCATTACAGGGTGTGAAGGTTACCGTACCGGATCTGAAAACCCTGGCCGGTGGCGCCATCATGATTGTCGACACCCACACCAGCAGCCGCCCGCAGTTGGCTAAGCAACTGCCGTTATATGCCTCACAGCAGGCGGCTTTGAATACCGAGCCGCCGGTACAGCTGAGTGTGCCAGCTGGCACCGAAGCACAAATCGGTATGGCGGTAAAATTCCTCGGCGCACAAGTCGGCCATGTCAGCCACATTAGCGATCAAGCCAAGCAGCGCATTTTGAGCTTGCAGTTCAAGCCGGGCATGACTAGCCGCTTTGCTCGTAAAGGCAGCCGCTTTAGGCTGATCACCCCGAATATTTCTCTTAGCGGCGTCAGCCATCTGGATGCCCTGCTCGGCAGCTACATTGCTGTGCAGCCGGTGATCGGCAAAAAAGTGCCGAAGCAGCAACGCTTTGTCCTGGCCAAAACCCCCTACCCGCATCATCAGTTCACGCTCACCGCCGCTGTTGCCGGCGACCTCAGTGTCGGCTCGCCGGTGTGGTATCGGGATCTGCCGGTCGGGGAAATACAGGCCATCAAGATCACCCCTGACGGTGGCGGCGTGTCGCTCACGCTGGCCATTAATGAACAGGCGGCCCGCTGGGTTACCAGCCACAGTACCTTCTGGATAAAATCGGGTTTTCAGGCCAATTTTGGCCTGTTCTCTGGCCTGACGGTCAAAAGCGGTTCGCTTAGCAGCATGGCGCAAGGCGGCATCCAATTTGCCACCCGCCCCGGCGGCCATACCCTAGATGGCCCGCTGCCGTTGCAAGCGTCAGCACCGGACGGCTGGCAGCAGTGGCAGCCACAAGCCCCTTCGCCACAATAATCTGAGGATAAACCGTGCCAACACTACCGGCTGACTTTCTGGCAGCCATGGACGACATCATGCCAGCACACCTGGACCGTGATGCCTTTGCCAGCATTTGCCAGACGCCACTGCGCCGGGCTATCCGGGTCAACACCCTAAAAATCAGCGTCGCGGATTTTTACCAGCGGATGACCCAAAAGGGCTGGCAACTACAACCTGTGCCCTGGTGCGCCAGCGGCTTCTGGCCAGAACGACCTGATGAATCCCGGCCGCTGGGTAATGAACCGGAACATCTGCTGGGGCTTTATTACGTCCAGGAAGCCTCCTCCATGCTGCCGGCAGAGGCGCTGTGGCATTGCCTGCAAGATAAACCTCAGCAAGTGCTGGACATGGCCGCCGCGCCGGGCTCCAAAACCACCCAGCTAGCCGCTTTGATGGATAATCAGGGCCTGCTGGTGGCCAATGAGTACTCGGCTTCACGGATCAAGGGATTATCAGCCAACCTGCAGCGCCTGGGTGTTGCCAACACCGCAATAACGCATTTTGCCGGCCAGGCGCTGGCGGACGTGGTGCCAGAAACCTTCGACGCCATATTGCTTGATGCCCCTTGTGGTGGTGAAGGAACCATCCGTAAAGATCCGGATGCCCTGAAAAACTGGTCCTGGCAGCATATTGACGAAATCAGCGCGGTACAGCGCCAGTTACTGCATGCAGCCTTTACTGCCCTGAAGGTCGGCGGTGTGCTGGTGTATTCCACCTGCACTTTAAATCATCAAGAAAATCAGCATGTTTTGGCTGATTTACTGGAACGTGAAAAAGGCAATGCCGAGGTCATTGCCCTGAACAAGCTATTTAATGAGGCACAGCTGGCTGCCACATCAGAGGGCTACTTGCATATCTGGCCACACATTTATGACAGCGAAGGCTTTTTTGTCGCTGCACTGAGAAAGCGGGCGGCGCTACCGGACCTGGTGGCACAAAAACGCAAAAGCCGCTTCCCGTTTCAGCCTGTCAGCGGCAAAGACGCCACCCTGATACGGCAGTACCTGCAACAGCAACTGGGCTTTACCGGGCCGTTAAATCTTTGGCAACGGGATGGTGTGATCTGGCACTTTGCCGCTGGAGCCGCTGAGCTCAGTGCCCAGCTGCGCTTTGAGCGGTTAGGGCTAAAAGTCGTCGAGCCAGCCGGCAAAGACTGGCGAGTACATCATGATTTTGTCATGGCCTTTGGCGAGCAGTGCCGGCAGACGCCGTTATCCCTTGCCGAGGCCGCTGCCTACCTACAGGGGCGGGATATTCCCCGCGACGGGCAACCACCTGCTGGCGAACAGATAGTCAGTCTTGATGGCTTCGCGCTGGGGGCGGTGAAGGCCCTGAAGAACAAGTTAAAAAACCGTTTGCCCAGAGAACTGGTAAGAGACAACCTGACATTTACCTGAACAAAGGCCTCGTAAAGGGGCCTTTTTTATGAGGAAAAAGGAAAATATGTGATCGCTATTCTATTTTTAGAGCAAGTTTTACAGCCAGTGATATTTGCTTTCAATAGCGCACGGCTCTTTACAGAGCCATTCCCCTGAGCCCGAAACACGGACATAGTTTCGGGCCTTTTTTTATTTCTACGCAGCCAAAAACGGTTTAGCAGCCGGGAAACAGCGGAAAAAATTCGCCGTTGTTGCGGCTGCCAGCGTTTCCAGGCTGACCCCTTTAAGGCTGGCAATAAACTCGGCGACTTCACGCACATATTGCGGTTCATTGGACTTGCCCCGGTGCGGAACCGGTGCCAGATAGGGGCTGTCGGTTTCTACCAGCAGCCGCTCCAGTGGCAGTGCCCGCACCACCTCGCGTAATGCCTCGGCGTTACGGAAAGTCACAATGCCGGAAATAGAAATATAAAAACCCAGGTCGATAGCCTGTCTGGCCATATCGAGATCTTCGGTAAAGCAGTGCAATACACCACCGGCCTCTTGCCCCTGCTCTTCTCGTAAAATGCCGAGGGTATCGTCTTTGGCATCCCGGGTATGAATGATCAACGGTAACTGGCGCTCACGAGCAACCTGAATATGATGACGAAACGACGCCTGTTGCAACGCTTTGGTTTCCGGGGCGTAGAAATAATCGAGACCAGTCTCACCGATGGCAACCACTTTGGGGTGTGTTGACAGGCTCGCCAGCGCTTGCAACTGCTGCGTCTGTTCCTGATTCAGCGGGTGCACACCACAGCTGGCGACAACCCGGGGCTGGTCGGCGATCTGCGCCAGCATCTGCGGAAAGGTTTCCAGTGTTACTGACACACATAAAAAACCATCAACACCCCGTTGCCCGGCTCGCTGCAAAGCGTCACTCAGGTTGTCGCCATCGTTGAGTTTGAGCCGATCGAGGTGGCAATGAGAATCAACCAACAACGTTGTCACTCCTTCCTTCCAGCAGTTGCCAGGCGATATCAAGCAGCAACCATTTGCTATTAATCGCTTTTTGCTCCGTCAGTTGCCGGCGACTGACCAGCACAGACTGCCAGAGGGCATCTAGGGCTGCGTCGTTAAGGCGTTCCTGACGATCGAGGCGCTCATGATACAGAGGAGCCAGACCCCTTGCCAGCCGGGCCTGATCCAGCAACCGGTGGCTCAGCTCATCGAGACAAAAAATGGCTTCCTTATGCCAGCGGTCGGCGAAAGTTTCCGGCATCAGATGGCGGGTTTCCAGCGCAACCAGATCGCCTTGCAACTTGGTGACCTTGTCGGCATAACCGGCATTCAGCGCTGCCTGCAGTGCCAGTGGTGCACCATGAAAGCGCTGCAACATCGCTGCCGTGGTATTGATACCCTGCTCTGCCAGCCACTGCTGTGCTTGCTGTATTGTCGGCACCGGTACATGCAACTGCTGACAGCGCGATAAAATGGTCGGCAATAGCAATCCAGGCTGGCTGCTGATCAGTAACCAGTAGGTGCCTTGTGGCGGCTCTTCCAGTGATTTGAGCAAGGCATTGGCGGCGTTGATATTCAGTAAATGCGCCTGTTCAACCAGCACCACCTTGGCACCACCGAGCAGTGACGCACCGTATACCGGTGCCATCAAGCTGCGTACCGCATCCACTTTGATCTGGCCACCATCGGCGGCCAGCTGGTAGCGATCCGGGTGGGTTCCGGCAGCCAGCAATTTACAGGCATGGCACTGGCCACAGGCTACGCCGTTGGCACATAACAGCCGGTTAGCCATGCTTGTTGCCAGTTGGCTTTTACCTATGCCCTGAGTGCCGGTTAACAGGTAGGCATGGGCTAAGCGCCCCTGCTGTTGCCATTGGCTGAAACGGTTGAGCGTTTCTTGTAGCCAGGGCAACGTCATGATGACACCAAATGCAGAGCCAGTGCCGCATCAATGGCCTCGCCAACCACTGCCAGAGGCTGGCTGGCATCAATGGTGACAATGTCCGGCTCACTGCTGGCGATCGCCTGATAACGAGCCCGGGTACGCTCAAAGAACGCCAGCTGTTGCTGTTCAATACGATCCAGCTCCCCCCGGGCCTTGGCGCGTTCCAGGCCAAGCGCCGGATCAATGTCCAGGTACAGGGTTAAACGCGGGCGAAAATCACCCAGCACCGCCTCGCGGATGGTATCGATAAGGCGGTCAGGCAACTGCCTGCCCCCGCCCTGATAGGCCCGGCTGGACAAGTCATGGCGGTCACCCACCACCCACTGGCCTTTCGCCAGGGCCGGTTTGATCACATTGGCAATCAATTGCACTCGCGCCGCATACATCAGCAGCAATTCCGCCTCGTCAGTCAGCTGCTCCTGGTGCACCGACTTGACCAGCTCGCGCATTTTTTCAGCCAGCGGCGTTCCCCCAGGCTCCCGGGTTTGCACCACTGTGGCCCCCTGGTCTTGCAAAAAAGCTTTCACGCGCGCCACAGCGGTGGATTTACCGGCGCCTTCAAGCCCTTCGATGACCACAAAACCCGGGGAAACTAACGTCATTTCTTACCTCGTTGATAACGATCCACTGCCAAATTGTGCTGATGCAGGGTCTGGGAAAACACATGGCTGCCATCACCTTTGGCAACAAAATACAGATACGGCACATCAGCCGGGTGCAGTGCCGCGGCAATCGCTGCCCGTGACGGCATGGCGATCGGTGTTGGCGGTAACCCTTTGATCACGTAGGTGTTAAAGGCAGTGGGCTGCTTCAGATCAGCCTTGGTCAAGTTGCCATCAAAGTGCTCACCAAGGCCGTAAATCACCGTTGGGTCGGTTTGCAGGCGCATATGTTGGCGCAGCCGGTTGATAAACACCGCAGCAATTTCCGGGCGTTCTTGCGGTTGCGCGGTTTCTTTTTCGATGATCGAGGCCAGAATAAGCGCTTGATACGGCGTTTGTAACGGTAGGTTAGCCTGACGGCTCTGCCACTGACTATCGAGATAATGCACCATCGCCTGGCGGGAGCGCTGCATCACCGTCATGGCATTGTCATGGCAGCGGTACTGATAGGTATCAGCCATCAGCATACCTTCAATATGGTCAACCCCCAGTGCTTTTGCCGCTACCGATGCCTCCGGGGCCTGGCCAAGGTAGGGCGCTTCGCTGAGGCGCTGACGCCACTGCGGATACGTTTCGCCCTCAATGAGGGTGACACTGAAATGCTGCTCCCGGCCATCGGCAATGTTAGCCAGTAACTGTGGCACCGTCAGAGTACGACTGACGGCATAGCAACCGGCCCGCACTTTCGCTAACGATGGGTCCAGGCGCATCAGTAACCGATACGGCCAGTCCTGTTTGATCCAGCCGGCGTCTTGCAGTTGGGCCAGCAGTCCATGACCACTGGTACCCGTTTGCACATCAATGATCTGTGCTTTATTGACCGCTAACGGCCGCTGTAAGGCTTGATGAAACTGCCAATATAAAACCGCGCCGCTGCCCAGTAACGCCAGCATGAATAAGGAAATAATACGTTTCACCACGGCAGCGCCCTCCTTAGCTCGTCGGCCATCACCGTTTCGCCGAACTGGCGCTGACGGTAACGCGCCACGGAAACCACACCCAACAAGGCATTGGTGATAAAGATCTCGTCGGCATCATCCAGCACTTCGATGCCCGCATTAACCCGCTGTACATCGGCGTGAGCCAGGATCCAGGCCCGCAAAGTTCCATGCACACCGCACCACTGCAAGGACGGCGTGAACAGCTGCCCCGCTTTAACCCAAAACAGGTTGCCACTGACGGCGCTGACCAGATGCCCCTGAAAGTCACATACCGCCGCTTCATCAGCACTAAGAGCGTCTGCCGCCAGTACTTGCTCCAGGCGATTACAGTGCTTGAGCCCTGCCAGCAATGGGTTATGGCCCAGCGCTATTGGGCTCGGCTCGAGGGTAATGCCTGCACGACGCCACTGTTGGTAGTGCTCAGGCTCTGCAAAGGCGGTTACATGCATGCACAGGGTCGCCGTCTTTGCCGGCCGGTAACCACGGCCAGCAGTGCCCCGCCATAGCAGCACTTTCAGCCCGCCTTGTTGTTGCTGTTGCGCTTTTTCAGCAACGGCTTGCTCTAACGTCGGCCAATCCGGGCTGGGCATTGCCAACCGGGCGCAGGCCTCTTGCAAACGGGCGCGATGGGCCGGCCAGTTGCAAGGCTCGCCCGCCTGCACTCGCAGTGTTGTGAAGTGGCCGTCACCGTATTGCAGGCGGCCTGGGGGCTGTTGAGTCGTGGTCATAAAACGAAAAAAACGCCTGATAAGCCGTTAGGTTATCAGGCGTTTTAGCAAGTTACACCTGCTTTAGATGCGGCTGAACAGCAAAGAGCCGTTAGTACCACCAAAGCCGAAGGAATTACATAACACATGGTCAAGTTTGGCCTGACGCGCTTCGTGCGGTACGTAGTCCAGATCGCAACCTTCTGACGGGTTATCCAGATTGATGGTCGGCGCAACGGCGTTATCCATCAAACTCATCACCGAGATAATGGCTTCAACAGAGCCTGCGGCACCCAGCAAGTGGCCGGTCATGGATTTGGTTGAGCTGACCATCAGCTTGTACGCATGGTCACCAAATACCGATTTCACCGCGTTGCTTTCAGCAATGTCACCAGTCGGTGTTGAGGTGCCGTGGGCATTGACGTAGCCAATGGCGTCAACAGCCAGGTTGGCATCGCGAATAGCATTGGCCATGGCCAGGGCCGCACCGGCACCGTCATCCGGCGGTGACGTCATGTGATAGGCATCGCCGCTCATGCCAAAGCCGGTCAGCTCCGCATAAATACGGGCGCCCCGCGCTTTCGCATGTTCGTACTCTTCAAGCACCATGACACCGGCCCCGTCACCGAGTACAAAACCGTCACGGTCGCGATCCCAGGGGCGGCTGGCCGCTTGTGGGTCATCATTACGGGTAGACAATGCCCGCGCTGCACCAAAACCACCCATCCCCAGCGGGGTACAGGCCATTTCCGCACCGCCGGCCAGCATCACGTCGGCATCACCATAAGCGATCATCCGCGCCCCATGGCCGATATTATGAACACCGGTAGTACAAGCGGTGGTCACGGCAATATTGGGGCCACGCAGACCATGCATGATCGACAAATGCCCCGCCACCATATTGATGATGGTGCTGGGTACAAAAAAGGGCGACATCTTGCGCGGACCGCTTTTAAGCAAGCCGGCATGATTTTTTTCAATCAGACCCAAGCCTCCGATACCGGAGCCGACGGCCACGCCAAAGCGGGTCAGATCGGTATTTTCCAGTTCTATGCCTGAGTCTTTGAGTGCCTGAATACCAGCCACAACGCCGTACTGGATGAACAAGTCCATCTTCTTGGCGTCTTTCGGGCTGATGTATTCGCTGACATCGAAGTCTTTAACGTTACCGGCAAAGTGAGTAGTGAAGTCACTGGTGTCAAAACAGCTGATGGTATCAATACCACTTTTGCCGGCCAGCAGGGCTTGCCAGGCACTGGTAACGCTGTTCCCAACCGGGGACAACATGCCCATACCGGTTACAACGACACGACGCTTGGTCACGGCGTTTGCCTCCGAAAGGAATGTTCGAGGGGTAGAGAGAATACAGGCGGTCAGATGACCGCCTGCAGGAAGATTTAGTCTTGGTGCGCGGTAACGTAGTCGATAGCCGCTTGAACAGTAGTGATCTTCTCGGCTTCTTCGTCCGGGATCTCAGTATCGAACTCTTCTTCCAGCGCCATTACCAGCTCAACGGTGTCCAGAGAGTCAGCGCCGAGGTCATCGACGAAAGACGCTTCGTTTTTCACTTCCTCTTCTTTCACGCCCAGTTGCTCGACGATGATTTTCTTAACGCGTTCTTCGATAGTGCTCATAGCTAGATATTTCCTTAACAGTACGCTGTGTATAGCGAGTTGGGGGTAGTGTATTCGATCCCCAAATCTTTGCAAGGGAAAGGGAAACTGCGACATTGCTGGTCAAACCACGGCTAATCGCCGATAACTTGCCCATTTTCGCTGCGGTTCCCGTCCTTAGGCCATAACCATGCCGCCGTTGACGTGCAGGGTTTCACCGGTCATGTAACCGGCTTCTGTCGATGCCAAAAAGGCAACGGCGCTGGCAATTTCTGCCGGATCACCCAGGCGAGCCATGGGGACCTGGCCGAAAATGCCGGCTTTTTGCTCTTCGGTCAGCTCCCGGGTCATATCGGTGTCGATAAAGCCGGGCGCTACCGCATTAACGGTAATCTTGCGTGATGCCACTTCCCGCGCCAGGGACTTGGTGAAACCCAACAGGCCGGCTTTGGCTGCGGCGTAGTTGGTCTGCCCCTGGTTACCCATGGTGCCCACCACCGAACCTACGGAAATGATGCGACCAAAGCGCTTTTTCATCATCGGCCGTAATACAGCTTTAGACAGCCGATACAAAGACTTGAGGTTGGTGTCGATCACCTGATCCCACTCGTCATCTTTCATCCGCATCAGCAGGTTATCGCGGGTGATACCGGCGTTATTGACCAGAATGTCCAAGTCCCCTGCCCGCTCTTTAACGGTAGCGAGGGTCTGCTCAATACTGTCGCTGCTGGTGACATTCAGACACAAACCGCGGCCCTCGCCGAGGTAAGATGAAATCGCCTCAGCGCCTTTTTCGGAGGTGGCAGTACCAAACACCACAGCCCCCTGCGCCTGCAGGCGCTCGGCAATGGCGCGGCCAATACCACGGCTCGCACCGGTGACCAGGGCTACTTTTCCATCTAAAGACATGAAGTCAGACATGTTATTCCTTACTGCGCAGCGTTGCGCACGTCGTCACTGGAGCCCAGCGCGGCAGCGCTGAGTTCTTTATCAATACGTTTGGCCAGGCCGGTCAGTACCTTACCCGGACCACATTCAAATACATTGCTGATACCGCTGGTAGCCAGGGCTTGTACGGTTTCAGTCCAGCGTACCGGGCTGTAAAGCTGGCGTACCAAGGCGTCACTAATGGCCTCAGCACTTTCTGCTGCAATGACATCAACATTATTGATAACAGGCACTTGTGGCGTTTTGATGGCAATAGCAGCTAGCCGCTGGGCCAGCTGTTCGGCGGCAGGTTTCATTAACGCACAGTGGCTGGGTACAGATACCGCCAAGGGTAAGGCACGTTTGGCGCCTTTGCCTTTGAGAACCTCACAAGCCCTGTCTACGGCTGCCTTGCTACCAGCAATAACCACCTGGCCAGGACTATTAAAATTCACCGCTTCGACCACATCACCGTCAGCCGCTTCCGTGCAGCCTGCAACAACTGCAGCGTCATCCAGGCCAATGATGGCCGCCATGGCGCCACTGCCGGCCGGCACTGCCGCCTGCATAAATTGCCCGCGTGCTTCAACCAGTGCCACGGCATCGGCAAAATCCAGCGCACCGGCACAAACCAGCGCGGAGTATTCGCCCAAGCTGTGCCCAGCCATCATAGCCGGGGCAGTCCCACCGGCAGCCAGATAGGCGCGATACGTGGCAACCGACGCAGTCAGCAAGGCCGGCTGGGTACGCTCAGTGGCATTAAGATCGGCCTCAGGGCCGTTTTGCACCAGCGCCCACAGGTCATAACCAAGGACGGCTGACGCTTCGGCAAAAGTAGCCTTAACAACATCAAAGGCCTCGGCCATTTCGGCCAGCATGCCGACACTCTGGGAACCCTGCCCAGGAAATACAAATGCAGTCTTATCCATGATGTGACCTATTAATAACGAACCAGAGCGGCGCCCCAGGCAAAGCCGGCACCGAAGGCTTCCAGCAACAACAGCTGGCCCCGCTGAATGCGACCATCACGGACCGCTTCATCCAGGGCAATGGGCACAGAGGCCGCTGAGGTGTTGCCGAATTTATCCAGATTCAGTACTACCCGATCCAGGCCCATGCCCAGTTTTTTGGCGGTAGCACTGATAATGCGATGGTTGGCCTGATGCGGCACCAGCCAGTCCAGTTCGGACTTATCAAGGCCATTAGCAGCAAGAATTTCACTGACCACATCAGCCAGTTTGGTTACTGCCACCTTGAAGACTTCATTGCCTTTCATCTTCAGCCAGGGGTCGATATCCGGCGTTACCCGCGACGGCAGCTCGGCACGCAGCAGCTCACCGTAACTGCCGTCGGCGTGAATGCAGGTGCCGAGCAGGCCTTTTTCTTCGCTAGCGCCCAGTACCACTGCGCCGGCGCCATCACCAAAGAGGATGATGGTGGAACGGTCCTTGGGCTCACAGACGCGGGTCAGAATATCGGCCCCAACCACCAGTACGTGCTTGGCACTACCACTACGGATGTACTGGTCGGCAATAGACAAACCGTAAGTGAAGCCAGCGCAGGCGGCGCCCACATCAAAGGCGCCGATACCCGGCACACCTAATTCGGCCTGTAGCCAGCAGGCGGCTGACGGGAAAGAGTCTGAAGCGGTCGTGGTGGCGAAAATGATCAGATCAAGGTCGCTAGCTGCAATACCAGCGGCAGCCAGGGCTGCTTTCGCCGCCGGCGTCGCCAGCGTGACAACGGTATCGTTTTCACCAGCGATACGCCGCTCGCGAATACCGGTACGTTCAACAATCCACTGGTCGTTGGTTTCAACCAGTGTTTCCAGATCCGCATTGGAACGCACCTGTTCAGGCACATAACTGCCTGTTCCAAGAATTTTTGCGTGCATGAATTAAGCTCAGTACTTGTCCAGTAAAACAGAGCCGATAGCATTTTCGATGCCCTCAGGCAGCCGCTGTTCGGCACTGTGTAAAGCTTGTGCAATGGCGTTCACAAAAGCATCTGTGCCCGCATTTCCGTGACTTTTCACGACGATACCGCGCAATCCTACCAGACTGGCGCCATTGTACTGGTCGGGGTTCACCCGGTCCTGCACGTCCCTGAAGAAGGGTTTCACCAGTGAGCTAAGTAACCGCCCCCACAAGCTTTTTCCAAAGCTTTGACGCAATTGCGCAATAAAGAGGTTGGCTATGCCTTCGCAGGTTTTGAGCGTGACATTACCGACAAAACCGTCACAAACAATCACATCAGCCTTGCCAGTAAAGATATCAACACCTTCAAGGTAACCAATGTAGTTAAGGGTTTTGGCTTCAGTGATCAGTTCCGCAGCATGGCGTACCTGATCATTACCTTTAATGGCTTCTTCACCGATATTTAGCAGTGCCACTTTCGGCTCGGCAATGCCTTCTACGGCCTGTGCAGTAGCCGCGCCCATAACCGCGAATTGATACAGGGTTTCCGAATCACAGGCGACATTGGCGCCCAGGTCAAGCATGTAGACCCGGCGGTTATCGACTGCCGGCAAAGAAGAAATAATGGCAGGCCGGTCTATCCCTGGCAGGGTTTTCAAAAAATGTCGGGCCAAGGCCATCAGCGCCCCGGTGTTACCACTACTGACGCAGGCATCGGCGGAACCATCAGCCACCGCAGCAATAGCCGCGGCCATGGTCGAATCACGTTTGGCTCGCAGTGCGGCAGCCGGCCGGTCATCCATGGCAACAACTGATGGGCAGCTTTTCAAGGTGAAACGGGGATGTTTGTCCAGCGCCAGTGCCGCCAGATCCGGCTGGGCATCGTCACAGACAAAAGCAAGAATGTGCAGATTAGGGTAAAGCGACAGTGCCCGCGCAATGGCGGGCACTGTAACGGCGGGGCCTAGGTCCCCGCCCATGGCATCTACCGCAATGGTAAACGCTTGCAAAACGGCTACCGGTGCTTAACCGATGACCTTTTTGCCACGGTAAAAACCGTCCGCAGTCACGTGGTGACGACGGTGGGTTTCACCAGAGGTTTTGTCCACAGACAGCGGCGCTGCAGTCAGTGCGTCGTGCGCACGACGCATGCCGCGCTTGGAGCGGGTTTTGCGGTTCTGTTGAACGGCCATTGACTAGTCTCCTTAAATCGTGATCACTTCTTCTTCAGCTGTTCAAGAACAGCAAAAGGATTCGGACGCTCACCAGCAGGTTCGATGTTTCCGTAGCTCATATCCGATGCAGACACTGCACACTGATCTTCAGCATGCATTGCGACCAATGGCAGCGCCAGGATCAATTCATCTTCAATCAGCTTACGTAAGTCCATCTCACCGTTTTCATCGAGTTCGACAGGCTCATAAGCTTCCGGGAGCTCTTCTGTATTGGTCTTGGCAAAGACCGGCGTATAAGCAAAGTTCACCTTTACAGGAATGGACATCGGCCGATTGCAACGCTGACACTCCAGCTCGAGCTCCACGGCGGCGTCACCTTTGGTAACAACCAGCCCCTGGGGGTCAATATCACAATGCAGCTTAACGTCCACTTCGCCTTGCCGGGTCAGTGACAATTCCGTTAAACGCGTCAATTCGGCCAGCGCCAGCACGCCGTCATAATCATCATGACGTTGTGCCGCTTTGACCGGATCGAGAGTTAAGGGCAGCTTAACTTTTCGCATAAGGCGCGCATCTTACTTGGGACCTAAGTCCCTGTCAAAAAAGCCAACCGACAAATTGCGGTTGGATGAAAAACAGTAGCGTCACCGCCCTGTTACAGCGCGCTAGTTTACGGGAAAATAGCGCCTTAAGCGAAAACATTTTGAGACCGTTATGCAATTGATCCTTGGCTCCAGTTCACCTTTTCGCCAGCAATTGCTGGCCAAGCTGGCACTGCCCTTTTCAAGCCTCAGCCCGGATATTGATGAAAGCCCGCTTCCCGGCGAAGACGTGGTTGCCCTGGTTGAGCGTTTGGCCATTGAAAAAGCGCAGGCTGTAGCACGAATGACAGCTCAGCCCGCGCTCGTTATAGGCTCAGACCAGCTCTGTGTGGTGGCTGGTGCCGTCACCGGCAAGCCATTGAACAGAGAAAATGCTATCGCACAACTGCAACGGGCATCCGGCCAAAAGGTAACGTTTTATACTTCTTTGGCACTGCTCAACAGTGAGAGCGGCCAGTACCAGTCACTGGTTGAGCCCTTTAATGTGCATTTTCGTACGCTCAGCAGCGACCGCATTGCCCGCTACGTTGACAAGGAACAGCCATTTCATTGTGCCGGTGCCTTTAAATGCGAAGGCTTGGGCATCACCCTGTTTGAGCGGCTGGAAGGGCGAGATCCTAACACCTTGGTGGGGTTACCACTGATAGCCCTGACCGACATGTTACTCAAAGCCGGTATGGATCCGCTGGCTTAGGTCAGCACTTGCGGCCAGTGATGCCAGTGGCTCAACACCTGTTCGGCACCGGCTGCTTGCAGCCGTGAAGCATCATGGACACCAAGGTCGATACCAATGGCGCGAATGCCGGCAGCGCGGGCCATGGCCATATCCAGCGCGGAATCTCCGAACATCACTGCGCCTTTGGCATCAACACCGGTTTCATACAGAATTTGCTCGAGCATCTGCGGGTGTGGTTTGGAGTGGGCATCATCGGCTGTGCGGCTGGTAATGAAATAATCGCCCAGGCCGGTATGCTCAAAAGCCCGCTCCAGGCCCGCCCGGGCTTTGCCGGTAGCCACCGCCAGTAAGGTGCCCCGCTGGCGCAGCGCTGCCAGCATTGGCTCAACGCCCTCAAAAAGGGGAGTTGGTGTTGTATCCAGCTCAATATACTGATCACGGTACTGTGCCAGTAATTGTTGCTGGCCATGCTCATCCAGACCCGGGAAGAGCTGTTCCAGAGCTGGCAGCAAACTCAAGCCAATGATGTCGCGCACCGCCTGCTCACCCGGCACCGGTAGTGCCAACGCCCGGGCACAGGCCTGCATGCTGGAAATAATGCGCCCGACCGAGTCCATCAGGGTGCCGTCCCAGTCAAAAATCACCAGCTCGGTTTTCATTACCCGGCTTCCAGTTGGCGAAGTAACTGTGCAAAATCACCATCGGGTTTCGCGGTAACTGACACCGCTTCACCATTGTTTGGGTGAGTAAAAGCCAAATGCCAGGCATGCAGCATTAGCCGGTTCAAGCCAGTAAGGCGGGCGTCAAAGTCACGGTCACCGTATTTAGGATCGCCCGCAATGGGATGGCCAGCATGCAAGGTATGCACCCGGATCTGGTGAGTGCGGCCGGTAATTGGCGACGCGCGCAGTAAGGTTGCCCGCTCCCCGAAACGCTGCTCCACTTTAAAGCGGGTTTCCGAGGCTTTGCCTTCGGCATCCACCCGGACCATACGCTCACCGGATTGCAGGGTGTTTTTCAATAATGGCGCCCGTACCACCTTTTTGGTACTAGGCCAGTTCCCGCGCACCAGACACAAGTAATCCTTCTGCATGGTTTTATCGCGCAGGGCCGCATGAAGCCCCCGCAGCGCCGAACGCTTTTTTGCTATCAGAATGCAGCCTGAAGTATCGCGATCGAGACGATGTACCAGCTCCAGGAAGTGGCCATCGGGGCGTAATGCCCGCAGCCCTTCAATCAGCCCGAAAGACAGGCCCGAACCACCGTGAACAGCCAGGCCTGCCGGCTTATTCACCACCATCAGGCAATCATCTTCAAACAGTATGCATTGTTCCAACATCGCCACCTGACTGAGGTTGGTATTGGGCAATGCTTTTTCTTCGGCAATGCGCAGCGGCGGAATACGCACCTGATCACCGGCGCAGAGTTTATAGTCCGGCTTGATGCGTTTTTTATTAACACGCACCTCGCCTTTACGCAGCACACGGTAAATCAAACTTTTGGGTACCCCTTTGAGGCGGGCACGCAAAAAGTTGTCAATACGTTGGCCGGCAACATCCGGGTCAACGTCCAGGTACTGCACCGTCGAGGTGGAAGTGGAATTGGCTGTTTTCATAGGGCGCGCATTCTAGCACAGGGTTTTTCCGCGAAGTATGCTTGCCGATATTCTGCGAATAATGGAATAATGCATCAGTCTGAAACCGATTGCGGTCAGACTGTACCAAATTACGTAATGGTGGCGGGTCAATTACCGGCCACCTGTTGATTAAAAAGGCACAGCTTCGCGCCAAATGTTGCGCGTCACTGGACTTGAATACGACTGGATGCCTTTTTGGCAGAAACACGTCTTACCGGCCAGATGCCGGTCATTTCTGCCAGACACCGTTCAAACGAAAAAACAAGTGGAAACGCCGACAGCGCCCCCCATTACCACCCAGCCGTGAGGCTGCAACGACTCTGCACGGGGCCAGGCCCAGAGGATGCGCACTCAGTTAGTGCGAACGCTGTGACCATTACTAGAGTAATGAGTCATTTATGAAGAGAATGCTGATCAACGCAACCCAGGCTGAAGAGTTGCGGGTGGCATTGGTGGACGGCCAGAAACTATATGATCTGGACATCGAACACCCCGGCCACGAACAAAAAAAAGCCAACATCTACAAAGGTAAAATTACCCGCGTCGAACCCAGCCTTGAAGCCGCTTTTGTTGATTACGGCGCTGAGCGCCACGGCTTTTTGCCAATGAAAGAAATTGCCCGCAGCTACTTTGCTGAAGGCGTCAAAACATCCGGCCGCCCCAACATCAAGGATGTGGTTAAAGAAGGCCAGGAAGTCATTGTTCAAATAGATAAAGAAGAGCGCGGTAACAAGGGCGCGGCCCTGACCACCTTCCTGAGCCTGGCGGGCTCCTATCTGGTGTTGATGCCGAACAACCCTCGCGCTGGTGGTATTTCCCGCCGTATCGAAGGTGACGAGCGCACTCAGCTCAAAGAAGCCCTGTCAACACTGCAAGTACCTGACGGTATGGGGCTGATTGTCCGCACCGCCGGCGTTGGGAAATCGGCTGAAGAGCTGAAGTGGGACCTGGATGTGCTGCTGCATCACTGGCAAGCCATTCAACAGGCAGCTGATAACCGCTCTGCCCCTTTCCTTATCCATCAGGAATCCAACGTCATCGTTCGCGCCATCCGTGATTACCTGCGCCGTGATGTTGGAGAAATTGTTATTGACCACAGCCGGGTTTTCGAGGAAGTCAAAAACCACATCGAAACCATGCGTCCGGACTTCCTCAGCCGGGTCAAGCAGTACAAAGGCGAGATCCCGCTGTTCAACTACTACCAGATTGAATCGCAAATCGAATCAGCCTTCCAGCGGGAAGTGCGGTTGCCGTCCGGTGGCTCTATTGTCATTGACGCCACCGAAGCGCTGACTGCTATCGATATCAACTCCGCTCGCGCCACTAAAGGCGGCGATATCGAAGAGACTGCCCTCAACACCAACCTTGAAGCCGCCGACGAAATTGCCCGGCAGTTGCGCCTGCGTGACCTCGGTGGTCTGGTGGTTATCGACTTTATCGACATGACCCCAGCCCGCCACCAGCGGGAAGTGGAAAACCGACTTTCTGATGCTGTGCGCGCTGACCGCGCCCGGGTTCAGCTGGGCCGTATCAGCCGTTTCGGCTTGATGGAAATGTCCCGGCAGCGCCTGCGCCCGTCATTGGGTGATGCCTCCAATCATATCTGCCCGCGTTGTACCGGCACCGGCTATGTACGCTCTACCGAATCGCTGGCACTGTCCATCCTGCGCTTGATTGAAGAAGAGTCTCTCAAAGACAACACCGCTCAGGTCGAAGCTCAGGTGCCGGTAGGTGTTGCTGCCTACCTGCTCAACGAAAAGCGTGGCGCCATCCGCTTTATCGAGCAACGTCACGATGTGCGGGTGTTTATTGTTCCCAATCCGGGTATGGAAACTCCCCATTTTGATGTTGTCCGCCACCGCGAAGATGACAGCATCGATGACTCCTACTATGAACAAGCCAACAAAGGCGGCGATAAGCAGCCGGTTTACACACCGCCAGTAGCCAGTAAGCATAAGCGCGACGAACCTGCCCTTAAGGGTATGAAAGCCCCCGCCGCACCAGCTCCTACTGCCGCCAAAGCCGTTACTGCGCCTGCCTCACAGCCGGGCTTGGTGAGCCGTTTCTTTAAGGCCCTGGGTTCGCTGCTAAGCAGTGACGATAAAGACAGCGAAAAAACGTCGTCAAGTGGCAATAGCCAGAACAAACGGCAGCAGAATAACCGTAAGGGCTCTGATGCCCGTCGCCAACAGCGCAACCGTCATGATAACGACAGCAAGAGCGGTGATGACAATCGCCGCAAACCACGTCGTAGTCGTAATGACAATAACGCCGATAACAAGCAAAATCGCGACAAGGATAATCGCCGCGACAATCGTCAGAATGACGACAATCGCAGCAAGGATAACCGCAACAAAGATCGCCGCGACGATAACCGTAAAGCCAAAGAAGAGCAGCGCGATAACCGTCAGGTGAAAGCGGAAAAACCGCAAGCGCAGAAACACGAAGAGCGTCAGCAGGACGATGTGCCAGCAGAGCGTCGTGAGCGCCGCAAGTTGAAACAGTCAGTGCGAGTCAAAGACAGTAACGTCGAGGCCATCAACACGGTAACTGAAACAACGCCTGACAGCGTCGATAATGCGCCGGTAGCCGCTCCAAAAGCAGAGGTCAAGCCTACTCCGGCGAGCACAGCCGTTCAGAGTACCGATGCACCTGCCGAGGATGCCAATAACACGGCAACCGTCGCCAGCAGCGACAACGCTCAAAACGAGCAGCAAAATGACCAGCGCCAGCGCCGCCGCGGTCCTCGCCACCTGCGTGGCCACCGCCGCCAGCGTGATCCGCAGCAACAATCTGCCAGCGAAAGCCAGGACTTTGCTGTCGCACCAGAGCAACAAACCGCTGAAGTAGAAGCACCGCAACAAGAAGCCAAAGCGACCGTCGCGGCGCCGTCCAGTAACGAAGCGCAGGCGCCCGCAGCCGAAGCTAGCGAAGCAGCGGCCCCAACGCCTGCTGAAACGACTGTGACTACTGAGGTTACTGAAGACACAGCACCACAACCGGCGACACCGGCTCAACCGAGTGAGCAAGCGGTTATCAGCAAGGCCAAACAGAGCCGCCCAGCTAAGGCGAAAGCCAGCAAAGCGGTCAAAGGCCACGCCAGTGCTGCCATGACTCGCCCGGCCGAACTGGAACTGCCGCCGGTTACCCGTGATCCGCAGCCCTTTGAGCGTGCTACGGTAACTCACAGTGGTCGCGCTGGTGGTTTGGCAAACCCGGTATCTCGGGCATCCAGCCCTATGGCTAAGCTGTAATAGCAAGCCATCAAAAAAGGCGCCGTCAGGCGCCTTTTTTATTGCTGCTATTGAGTTTGGCAATCAAGCCGTCAGTGGCGGCTTCAACCAGATCGAGCACCTGCTCAAAGCCACCACTGCCGCCATAATAAGGATCAGGCACTTCCTCGTATTCAGCGTCAGGTGCATAGTCCAAGAAAAGTTGCAGTTTATGCTGGTGGCGTTGCGGGCAGCGAGTCATCAGATCGCTGAGGTTTTGCCTGTCCATGGCCAGGATCAGGTCACAGTGCACAAAGTCATCACTGGCCACCTGTCTGGCCAATTGGCCACTAAAATCATAGCCTCTGGCCTCCCCCGCCTGGCGAGCCCGGCGATCCGGCGGCTCTCCGGCATGAAAAGCAATGGTGCCGGCTGAGTCCACGGTCACCATCAGCCCGGCATCAGCAAAACGCCGCCGGGCTACCGCCTCCGCAGTCGGCGAGCGGCAGATATTGCCCATACAGACAAACAGCAGTTTCCTTTCCTTTGCTAACGCCATGCAGTCACATCCGTTGCTATCCTCTGGCGAGCATACCACGCCGGTATTATTACTCAACGGCCTGAAAACGCCCCTGGTAGTCAAAGATCCGCTGGCGCAGCTGCCATTGCCCTCGACTTTTGCTCAGCAGTAAAAAGCGTGGCTGGCGTAGGTGCACCAGCTTGTCAGCAAGAGCTGGCTCGGCAGCTAGAAACAAGCTCCCCGGTGCTGGATTGGCATCAGCTAAAAATCGCCGTAAAGCCGCACTTTGCCACGCCAGGGTTTCCTTAAACGGCTGCGCGTCCACATCGTAGTAGGCGATCGTCAAGCCATTGCCGGTTACCTGGCAGTCCATTTGTGCCACCTTAAAAAGGTGCTGATCACGCTGGCGCATTGCCTCACGCAGGCTTTTATCAATATCGCTAAAGGGGGTTTGACACTCTGGGCACTGGCGCGCAGCAATGTCGGCCTCACTGCCACAAGCCGGGCACAAACGGCAGCGAAAACGATAGTCACATTGCTGTTCCGGCCCGATCATGCCCTGACAACGACGGCCAAAATGTTCAATCACATCGCCGTCCGCATCGACCCTGCCCCAGAACTGATTGGCAAAATCGCACAGCGGACATGGCACTGTCACCGGCACCGTACCTGCCGGGCGTGGTTCAGCGATTTCCGGACTGAACAGATCATAGTGATTACCTGCGTAATCGAGGATCAGGCAGTCTTTTTTACCTTCGGCTAAACGAAGCCCCCGGCCCACCATCTGTTGGTAAAGCGACACCGATTCGGTCGGCCGCAATAAGGCGATGACATCCACATGGGGGGCATCAAAACCGGTAGTCAACACCGAAACATTGACCAGATATTTGAGGGCTTTTGCTTTAAAGGCAGCAATATGTGCCTGACGCTCAGCTGCAGGGGTGTCTCCCAGCACCACTGCCGTCTGCGACGGGGGTAATAGCGCGGCAATATCACGGGCATGGCGGCGACTGGCAGCAAAAATCATCACCCCCTGGCGCTCTTTGCAGGCCGCCATCAGGTGGTGGATGATCGCCGGTGTTAATTTACCCTGCCCGGCCAGAGCACGATCCAGCGCCGCTTCACTGGCACTACCCGCCAACTCGGTGAAGTTGTAGCAGATCCCCGGTGCCGGCACGACCGTCGGCGGTGTCAGGTATCCTTGGGTAATCAAGGTGCGCAGGGGCAGCTCATAAATACAGTACTGAAACAGCCTCTCTGCCATGGTTCGAACCTGCCCGCGGGCATGAAAGCGGTAGATCCAGCCGCTATCTAGCCGGTACGGTGTGGCCGTCAACCCCAGTACCCGGCCGGCCGGAAAGTGACGGAACAAGCGCTGATATTGCGACTGTTCATCAGCACTGATGCGGTGACATTCATCAACAATGATCAGGCTGATGTCATCATCAAAAGCCTCCAGATTGTTGGCCAGAGACTGAATGGAGGCAAAGACCACTTTGCCATCGAGCCGCTTCTGGCCCAGCCCGGCCGAAAAGATCACCCCGTCATCGCGCCAGTGCCGATATTTACCGGCATTTTGCGCCACCAGTTCAGCAACATGAGTTACCACCAGCACCCGCCCCCGAGCCAGCCGCGCCAGCTCGGCAATCACTACTGATTTACCGGCCCCGGTGGGTAAAACCAATAACGCCGGCGCCTGATTTTTACGAAAGTACTGAAGTGTCGCGGTAACGGCCTGCTGCTGATAAGGCCGTAGCTTCACGCGCCCCCCAAAGAGTCACGCAGCTGCTCCAGCTCCGCTTTTAATTGCTGCCGGCGCCGTAGTTGCTCGGTGACAAATTGCAGATCCGTACTGATGCTTTCCAGTAGTTGTTGCTGGTGAGTCAGCTGTGCTGCCAAAGCCCCATCAGGTGTTGCGGTGCTGGCCTGCGCCTGCTGCTGCCAGTGCGCCGCCGCCTGTTCAGCCAAGGCCTGTTGCTGACGACTCTCAGCCAGTTCTGTTTGTAATTGCGTCAGCTGCTGCTCAAGACCCGCCTGACGTTCAGCAAACTGCAGCAAGCGGCTTTGTTGCTGCGCGGTATCGGTTTGCAAGGTTTGGTAATTCTCCAGCTGCGCCTGATATTGTTGTGCTGCGGCGTTTTTTATCTCGCTCAACATGTCATCCAGGGCGTCTTGCAAGTGTAAAGGTAATGCCAGTCGGATGCTGCGTTCCGCTGCTGAGCTGGCATGCCACTGTTGTAGATAGCGGCTGATTGAGCTGTTGGAGCCACCCCCTAGCCAGTCTCTGACCGTATTTACCGACGGCGTTTTACCCTGGTCGGTGAGTGCCTGAGCGGCTTTCCAGACATTATCGCGGTTGGCGCGTAGCTGCTGCCCTTCCATAACGGCCTCGGTGTAATGGTGACTGTAAGAGCATTGTATGCTGCAACGGCGCCATAAAAAAGGCCGCACAAGGCGGCCAGTCGGTAGGGGATAGTGCTTAGCCCTGACGCAGCGCCTGAATGCGCTTTTCAATGGGCGGGTGGCTCATCATCAGCTCGCTAAGGGAACGCTTACCCTGGATACCGAAAGCGGCCAGTTGCCCTTCCAGATGCGTCTGTTCATGGCCGCTACGCAGTCGCTCCAGGGCCGCAATCATCTTGTTACGGCCAGCCAGCGCTGCACCACCGGCATCCGCGCGGTATTCGCGCTGACGGGAGAACCAGGCGGTAATAAATGATGCCAGGATGCCAAAGACAATCTCCAGAACGATCACCACGGCGAAATACGCAATGCCTCCCAGGCCTTCGCCTTCTTCGTCATTGCCCCGCATGGCGTTGGAAATAGCGCCAGCGACCATCCGGGCCAGGAAGATCACAAAGGTATTGAGTACCCCCTGGATCAGGGTCATGGTCACCATGTCGCCGTTTGCCACGTGCGAGATTTCATGGCCCAGCACCGCTTCCACTTCATCCCGGTCCATCTTGTAAAGCAGGCCAGTCGAAACCGCCACCAGCGAGTTGTTACGGCTGGGGCCTGTTGCGAAGGCATTCATTTCCGGTGAGTCGTAAATGGCCACTTCCGGCATCTTGATACCGGCCCGCTGCGCCTGTTGGGCCACCGTATTGACCAGCCATTGCTCCATCTGGTCACGCGGTTGGGTGATCACATAAGCGCCAACCGAGCGCTTGGCGATCCACTTGGACATCAGCAGAGAAATGATACTGCCACCAAAACCAAAGACAGCAGCAATCACCAGGTAGCCAGCAGTGGACTGGCCCTGAATACCCAGTGCCGACATCACAATGCTCAGCACGATACCCAGCGTTACCAGCACTGCCAGGTTGGTTGCCAGATATAAAAACACGCGTTTCACGTTCACACTCCTTCAGGCCACCTCGTTGCGGTGGGATAGCAAACATATTAGGGTCAGTGGAGGGCTTATCAAGCCCCATCAACAGCGAAAATTCGGTATCATTTATACGATTTTTCCTTAATGAAGGTGTGCTTATGCGTGCTCTGCTGCTGTCGGCTTCCCGAGCCGGCGATACTCCTTATCTCAGCCATGCCCTGCCCTTTATTGACCGGCACCTGGCCGGCGACGAGCGGGAGCTGCTGTTTGTGCCCTTTGCCGGCGTCACCATCAGCTGGGACGACTACACAGCCAAGGTTGCCGAAGCGCTGGCGCCGCTGGCCATTAGCGTCAAGGGGCTGCACCAATACCCTGATCCTGCCCAGGCGCTGGCCCATGCCAAGGCCATTGCCGTTGGTGGCGGTAATACCTTTCGGCTGTTAAGCGAGCTGTACCAGCAACAGCTGCTGCAACCTTTGCAGGCCGCCGTCAGCCAGGGTACGCCTTACATGGGTTGGAGTGCCGGAGCCAACCTGGCGGGTAAATCCATCCGTACCACCAATGATATGCCCATTATCCACCCGCCCAGCTTTGACGCCCTGGCGCTGGTGCCGTTTCAGATCAACCCGCACTACTCCAATGCCACTTTGCCAGGCCATAACGGCGAAAGCCGTCAGGACCGCCTCAGCGAGTTCCTTACCCTGAACCCACAGGAAAAAGTGGTTTGCCTGCCAGAAGGCACGGCCCTGTATCGTCATGGCGAACAGCTGACACTGCTTGGTGAACATGAGGCGCTACTGATGACACAGCCGCAGATAGAAATCCTCACCCCGGGCCAAGATCTGGCCTGGTTGCTGTCGGGCCACTGAGAAAAACGCTAGAATGGCCGTTTTTCAACAATAAGCGAGAGAATCATGGCGCAGTACGACACTACCGAGCAAAAAGCCAGCTACGGCGTTGGCCGTCAAATGGGCGACCAACTGGCACAACAGGCCTTTGACGGCCTTGATATTGCCGCCGTGCAACAAGGTCTGGCCGATGCCCTGCGCGGTGAAGAGTTCGCCGTTGCCCCGGACGACATCAATGCGGCCTTTGACGTCATCAGAACCCGCATGGAAGAAGAGCAAAAAGCGCGTAGCGCCTCTTTTATCAAGGCCAACGAACAATTCTTGATGGATAACGCGCAAAAAGCCGGTGTGCAGATCACCGAGTCCGGCCTGCAATATGAAGTGCTCAATAGCGGTGACGGCGCCACGCCAAGCAGCGATGACAAGGTGGAAGTGCACTACCACGGCATGTTGATTGACGGCACCGTTTTTGACAGCTCTGTCGAGCGCGGCGAGTCTATCAGCTTCCCGGTAACTGGCGTTATCAAAGGCTGGGTAGAAGCCCTGCAGATGATGAAAGTCGGCGACAAGTGGCGTTTGACTATTCCTTCAGATCTGGCTTACGGCGCCCAGGGCGCTGGCAACGCCATTCCGCCCCATGCGGCGCTGGTGTTTGAAGTGGAACTGCTCAACATCGCATGACTTCAAGGCAGCGCAAGCTGCCTTTTTTATGGGAGCCTTATGACCCTACCTTATCTGCAACACGGCCCGGACGATGCCACCGGCGTTGTAATTATGCTGCATGGTCTGGGCGCCAGCGCCGAAGATCTGGCGCCGCTGGCCGGTATCATTGGCCGCCCCGATTGGCGCTTTATCTTTCCGCAGGCACCTACCCGGCCAGTAACCGTTAATGGCAGCTACCTGATGAGTGCCTGGTATGACATTTTGTCGTTGGACATCGAACGCAAGCTCAATACCGAGCATTTGCAGGAGGTCAGTACACAGCTGCAGGCCTTGCTTGAGCAGCAGCACCAAAGCGGAGCCAAGGTCGTGCTGGCAGGTTTTTCTCAAGGGGGCGCTGTTGCCTATCAGGCAGCGCTAACCAGCCCACAACCGCTCGCCGGGCTACTGGCCATGTCCACCTATCTCGCTGCCCCGGTCACCATCCATCCGGCTCAGCAACAACTGCCCGTGGCCATTCACCACGGTCGCCAGGACCAGGTTGTGCCACCGCTGCTGGGCCAGCGCGCCCACGACACCCTGCGTCGCAGTGGCTTGCCCGTGCAGCAACAGCACTATGACAGTGGCCATGAAATCACCAGCGAGCAGGTGCAGGATATTGCCACCTTGCTGACCCGCTGGCTGGGCCATAATGCGTAAAGCGGCGCTGCTGGCGCTACTGCTGCTGGCCGGCTGTGCCAGTGCGCCACCACCCAAGCCTGCACTACCGGCAACCAGCCCCATACAGCAAGCCCTGGTGGCACAATACCGGCAATGGCAAGGCGTGCCCTATCGTCTGGGCGGCACCAGTAAAACCGGCATTGATTGCTCTGCCTTTACCCGCCAGACCTTCAAGCAGCGCTTTTCTATCACCTTACCGCGCACTACTGCAGCCCAGGTCAGACTGGGCAAGCCGGTAGCACAGCAGCACCTGCGGCCAGGGGATCTGGTCTTTTTCAAAACAGGGCGGCGCAGCCGCCATGTGGGTATTTATCAGGGTAACGGCCTGTTTTTGCATGCTTCCACCAGTGTCGGCGTGACCGTATCAGCGTTGGATAACCCGTACTGGCAAGCCCACTACTGGACTGCCCGGCGTATTTTCACCAGGTAACGTCAGCGAAAGTGATACTTTCCGGCGTTTGTTTGCCAGCTGTTGCCAGCAACGGTGCAGGCATGGCCTGGCGTAAATACGCGAGGTTATCCGCCAGCCGGTCCATCGGCTCAAGGCCAGCATTGGCTACCCAACCCAGTAGTGGCAGGCCATCGGCCTGTATCGCCTCAGCGGTTAATAAGGCGTGGTTAACACACCCCAGCTTCATGCCCACCACCAAGATCACCGCAGCATTCATGGCGGTTGCCAGATCCGCAAAGCTCTCCCGGTTATTCAGTGGTACCCGCCAGCCACCAGCCCCTTCCACCAGCAAGCCATCTACCGGTGCCTGTTGCCAAGCTGCCAGCGCCTGTTGCAGACCGGCCACCGTCAGGCTGACACCAGCTTCTGCCGCCGCCAAATGCGGAGCGATGGCGGGGCTAAACCAATAGGGATTGTGCTCGTCCAGTGACCGCTGATATCCGGAGGCCTGCCACAGCCGCTCGGCATCCAGCCGACCACCGGAGGCAACTGGCTTTAGGCCGGCGACGGTACGCCGCTGGCGAGCAAAATGGGCCAGCAGCGCACAACTTAAGTGGGTTTTACCGGCATCGGTGTCGGTGCCGGTGACAAACAGGGTTTTTGCCATTGAATTCGTCCGATCAGATACGTCAGCGGCAGCCCCTGAGCAGTACGCTGCCGTTCAAGATTATCGAGGAAACGCTGATAACGGTGCCGCCCGGTCAAGCCGCTACTGCGCCCCGGTACATGGTGAGCACCAATGCCTTTGAGACTGGCCCGCAGTGCCGACAGATCCGGGTAATAGCAGGTAAAGCGGCGTACCGTCAGTGATGCCTGCGGCGGCAACAGTGCTTGCAGTTTTGCCGCCGCAGGCAGGGCCAGCAAATGTGGCCGCTGATCCTGCCAGGCTGTCGCCAGCTCGTTGAGCGAGCCGGCCAGTGGCAAGGCCAGATGCCAACAGCCACCCGGGCGCAGCACCCGCGCCAGCTCTGCCAGTGCCGCCGGTAAATCAACGCACCACTGTAAAGCCAGGCTGGAAACCACGGTATCAATACTATGGCTGGCCAGTGGCAAGGCGCTGGCGTCAGCCTGTAATAGCTGGCGATGGCCTTTTTGCTGACAATGAGCCAACATACCGGCACTGATATCCAGACCGATACCGCCACCCAGCTGTTCCAGGCAGTAGCCGGTACCACAGCCAACATCCAACAACCGCGGGCCGGGGCTCAGCTCGCTTAACAGCCAGTCAGCCACTTTTTGTTGCAGCCGGGCATGACGGTCATAGCCCGCCGCCGCCCGGCCAAAGGCTCGGGCAACCTCAGGCAAGGCAGTCACGGTGCACCTCCAATAGATCACACAGGCCGTTCAGTTGCGCCGGCTCAATGAGGGCATTGAGGGTGATCCGCAAACGGGGCTGGGCCACCGTTGGCGGCCGTATCGCCGGGCAAAAATAACCTCTGGCGAGCAGCTGCTGGCTGAGCTTGACCGCTGCCGCTGAGCTACGGCAGAGCACCGGCTGAATGGGAGTCTGGGACGGCAACACCGGCAAGGCCCGCTGCTGGCACTGCTGCTGAAAGAGCGCTATCAGCTCGCTCAGGTGTTGGCGGCGCCAGCTTTGCTGTTGTAAGCGCTCAAGCTGGGCATTAACCAAAGTGACCGTCGAAAGCGGCAAGGCAGTGGAGTAAATATATTCCCTGCAGAGGTTATCAATGGCGCTGGCAACGGTGTCACTACAGGCGACAAAGGCACCAGCGGCCCCCAAGGCCTTACCGAAGGTGCCAACCAGAATATCTGGCCGAAGTCCCTGCGCTTCACTGATACCACGGCCATGTTGACCTAACACACCGATACCATGGGCGTCGTCCACGTAGAGGGGCTGTCCCAGCGCTGCCAGCGCCGGTAAGTCAGCGCAGTCACCGTCCATGGAAAACACCCCGTCACTGACCAGCAGCGCCGGTCCTTTGAGCCAGCGGCGCAGCACCTCAAGATCGTTATGAGGAAAGCGGCGAAAACGCTGGCCGGCGTGGCGGCTGCCATCCAGTAATGACGCATGATTCAGGCGATCATGAAAAACCGCCACCTCAGGGAACAGTGACAGCACCCCGACATTGGCGGCAAAGCCAGAGGAAAAAAGCCGCACCGCCGGGTAACCCAGCCAGTCTGCCAAGCGCTCAGCTAACGCCTGATGCTGCTGACTGTGGCCCGCAACCAACGGCGAAGCCCCGGCCCCGGCACCACTGACCGCAGGCGCGTCAGCAGCCAGGCCGAGGTAATCGTTGCCGGCCAGATTGAGCGCGCGCTGGCCGTCAACCCGCACCATGGCACCCGCGTCATGACTGATTACCCTGCTTTGGCGCCAGAGCCCGTCTTCTTTAACAGCTTGCAGCCTGGCCGCCAGCCACGTATCGAGCATCAACGTACTTCGTAGTAATTGGTTGGCGCCGCTTCCATGGCAATTTTGGCGTTGAGCACCGCTTCGGTGGTTTCATCGTCAGCGTCATGGCGCTGTTCGGTATTGATGCCCAGGCGTTTAAACAGCTGCAAATCGCGGTTGGCTTCCGGGTTGGCGGTGGTCAGCAACTTGTTGCCGTAGAAAATGGAGTTGGCTCCGGCCATAAAACACAGCGCCTGCATTTCATCGCTCATGTTCTCGCGGCCGGCCGACAGCCGGACATGGCTTTGCGGCATCAGAATTCGGGCCACGGCGATGGTACGCACAAACTCGATTGGGTCGAGATCCTCGACATTTTCCAGCGGCGTTCCCTTGACCTTCACCAGCATGTTGATGGGAACGGATTCAGGGTGCACTTCCAGATTGGCCAGTTGTTGTAAAAGCCCGGCTCTATCACGCTTACTTTCACCCAGGCCAACAATACCGCCAGAGCAAATTTTCATACCGGCATCACGAACGTTGGACAGCGTGTTCAGGCGATCCTGGTAAGTACGAGTGGTAATGATTTCGCCGTAAAATTCCGGGCTGGTGTCCAGGTTATGGTTGTAATAATCAAGGCCGGCACCGGCCAGCTGGGCAGCCTGGTCGGCATCGAGCATGCCCAGTGTCATACAGGTTTCCAGGCCCAGCTCTTTGACCCCTTTGACCATGCTCATGACATAGGGCATATCCCGTTCTTTGGGGTTTTTCCAGGCGGCGCCCATACAAAAACGGGTGGCTCCTACAGCCTTGGCCTTGCGAGCTTCTTCCAGCACCTTTTCCACTTCCAGCAGCCGTTCACGCTCAACCTCGGTGTGATAATGGCCCGACTGCGGGCAATACTTGCAATCTTCCGGGCAAGCGCCGGTTTTGATCGACAACAAAGTGCTGACCTGCACTTCGTTGGGGTTGAAATGCTGGCGGTGCAGACTCTGGGCTTTAAAGACCAAGTCATTGAAAGGCATGGCGAACATGGCTTCGATTTCAGCAATGCTCCAGTCGTGGCGCAGGCTCATGGTTATTCCTTCTCAGCGTTGATGCTTGGCTAGTCTAAAGAAGACCTTTAAGCTGTCAACGCTTACCAGTTCACTCAAGTTTACAGTTGGTTATTACGTGATCATTTCAGATTCTGACCGCGCTTTTGACCGCCAGCATATCTGGCACCCCTACACAGCCCTTCGAAACCCGCTGCCGACCTATGCGGTGGCCAGTGCGGCCGGGGTAACACTGACCCTGGACGATGGCCGGCAGCTGATTGACGGTATGTCGTCTTGGTGGGCGGCTGTGCACGGTTATAACCACCCGGCGTTGAATCAGGCGGCACAAAGCCAATTAGCCCGGATGAGCCATGTGATGTTCGGGGGGATCACCCATGAGCCAGCCATTCGCCTGTGTCAGCAGCTTGTCGCCATGACGCCGGCACCGCTTGATAAGGTTTTTCTGGCCGACTCCGGCTCCATCAGCGTCGAAGTCGCCTTAAAAATGGCCATTCAGTATTGGCAGGGCCAGGGCAAACCACAAAAGCACCGCTACCTGACCCCACGGCGGGGCTACCACGGCGATACCTTTGGTGCCATGTCGGTCACCGACCCGGACTCCGGCATGCACTGGATGTTTAAGGGTATCTTGCCCGGCCACCTGTTCATGCCGATGCCGGAAGCCACTTTTGCTGGTGATGCCAGCGCTGATTTGGCGGTGGCTGAGCGTTATTTGGCCGAGCACCATGAGCAACTGGCCGCGGTCATACTGGAGCCGGTAGTGCAAGGTGCCGGCGGCATGCGTATTTACTCACCCGATTATGTACGGGGCTTGCGGGCCCTTTGTGACCGTTATCAGGTGCTGCTGATCCTCGATGAAATCGCCACTGGTTTTGGCCGTACCGGCAAACTGTTTGCCATGGAATGGGCCGACATTTGCCCGGATATTCTCTGCCTCGGCAAAGCGTTGACCGGGGGCTACATGACCCTGGCGGCGACACTTTGCACGCAAGCGGTGGCCGATGGTATCGCCGACTCCCCGGCCGGTTGCTTTATGCACGGCCCAACTTTTATGGCTAACCCGCTGGCTTGTGCCGTGGCCAGTGCCAGCCTAACCCTGCTGGCCGATAACCATTGGCCAGAACAGGTCAATGCCATTGCACAGCAACTGCAGCAGGCATTATTACCCTTGGCAGCAGAAGATGCAGTCAGTGATGTGCGGGTGTTGGGAGCCATTGGCGTAGTGGAAATGCACGCTCCGGTGGATGTCGCCAAAGCACAGGCCTGGTTTGTCGAGCAAGGGGTATGGATACGCCCCTTTGGCCGGCTGATTTATATCATGCCGCCTTTTATAATTAGCCCTGCCGAACTGACCCGGCTGACCGATGCCATTGGCGGCTGGGTAAGCCAGCAAAATTAATGGTGTTGCAGTGCTTCCAGGCGCTGCTGCCAGTATCGGTCGCGCCGGGGAGCCTGTGGCGGGATCACCAGCGTGGTGATTTGCGACGTCGCGGCGTCTGCTAGCTGCGCCAACGTAATGGCTTCAGCACGCATCGGTTGAATGGCCAGTTGTGCAGCCTCATAAAGTAGCATGGGGGTTGTCTTGGGGTAATACAAAGCAAGTTTTTCAGCCAGTAACGCCAAACGGGCACGGTTAGTGCCCGGATCGGTAAAACGCAGGTCGCCAGTCACCCCCAGCTGCCACAGTAGCACCAGCATGCTCGGGTCTAGCTGGCGTTGGAACAACAAAAAGTGTGTTGCTTCCATGCTGATCAAGCCGTGCTTCCCCGGGTCAATTCCCAAGTCAGCATAAAGACAGGCGTCGGCACTGACACCAGGCTCCATCTGTGCGGCAATACCCTGTTCACGCAATTGGCCTATGGCCATATGCGCAACATCGGCAAAAACCCCCGGGTGACCATACAATACCGCGCAGACGTGACGACTCTGCGCCGCTTCAACCAGCTGCTGGCTCATCTGCTGATAAGCATCACGGCGGCTTTTATCGCCGTTGCCGTACAGTGGATGCAATGAAATGACGTCCGGGCGAAAGCGCTTCAACCAGGCCAGCGCCATGCCATCGACCAGCGCAAAAACCTGCTCAGCCGCCTTAATTTCACTAAGGGTACGTTCACTGACGTGCTTTCCCAGGGTGATCCCCAGCCCCACTACCGTCAGGCTCATGAGGGCACCGGTGAAATGCCGGTCACGCTGTTACCCTCGGCCCTGGCCTGCTCCATGGCCGCACAAGCCGCTGCAATAGCATCTTCGATACTGGTGTGCCCCGGGTAAGCCTGAGCCAAACCGACACTGGCCGACAGCAACAGGTCAAGGTTGCCTTGCACGCCCGTATCCAGCGTATTGCGACGAAACTCGCGCATACGGTTTTCGGCTTGCGTGAGGGTGCAGTCATGCATGATGAGGGTAAACTCCCCGCCGTCGGTACGGCCCAGCAAATCTTCTTCATTGGCCACCCGTTGCAGCCGCTCGGCAATACGTCTAATCGCCCTATCACCGGTTCCCAGGCCGTATTGCTGGTTAAAGGTGCGAAACCTGTCGATATCCACCACCATCACCGACAGTGGCACCCGCAGTGCACGGTTTTCATTAAACAGCACCCGGGCATACTCAAAAAAGGCTGGCCGCGGCAGTGCTCCGGTCAATGCATCGGTTTCAGAAAGCTGCTTCAATTTACGGCGCTGGTAGAAAATGCGCGCTGCCAACACGGCCAGCAAAAGGCAGATGACCAATACCGCAATCAGCCCCTGCACCACCAGCCAGTAACTCTTACTGCGATTGCTCTCTTTTAACGCCAGCAGTTTATTTTCCTTTTCCAAAATAGCGATGTGCTGCTTTTGGCTGGCATCATCCAGTTTCGCTTGTAAAAAGGCGGTTTTAACACCGCGGGTTTTTTCCAGCGTATTTTTAACAGCGTCCAGATACTTATTTTGGTAAGTCAGCATCGCGTTGTAATCACTGTCACGGATAGCAAGCGTCGCTTTGATTTTATAAATGGAGGCCATTTCTACCCAATGGCCTCCTGGCGATATCAACTGTTCGGCCTTGGCGACCCAGTGCCGGACCAGAGGATAGTTATTCAAAGCCAGAAAAGTCCTTGCCAAATCCAGTGCGATAGCCATCTGACCATCGGCAAACCCCATGTCCTGCCAGTTACTCTGGGCATGGCGAAAATAGCTCAAGGCTTGCTCTGGTGCTTGTTGTTGCAGGTAATAGCGGCCCATAAATTCATAAGCGTCGGCGATCAAAATGCGGTTATCCGCTTTTTGACACCACGCCAACTGGCGCTTTTTCACCGCCAGGGTTTTTTGCATTTCGTCCTGCATGTCGTACACCGACGCCATGGCCCGTTCGGCGACGCAATGGTCATAGGCCGTGCCATCTCGCGCCAAATCAGCCAGCATCCGAGCATGTTCCAGGGCCTTGTCATAGTCACCGATACGGCTGTACATCTGCACGACAATACGCTGGTAATTGCGCTTTATTGTCAGGTCGGTTACCTGCGGGTATAAATCAGCGGCCTGAAGAATAAAGCCAAAGCTTTTGGAAACTTGGTTTTGAATTTCCGCGGCCTGCGACAACAGCAGGTAAGCACGCATGCGTTTATTGGCATCGAGTGTCTGGTCAGACAGCAAAGACAATAATTTGTGTTCGGCAGTGCCGTAGTCACCCCGTAACATCTGCTGATGGGCGACCAGCAGATCATAGGCTTGCACTTGTGCCAGTGTGGCCTCATCCAGGCGGCCAGCCAGTTTGGCAAGAATAGCCTGGGTCTGCGGCGGATTGCTCAGGCGCGTGCTGTTTGCCTTTTTCAGTAAAGTATCGAAGTTATCTGCTTCACTCGCCGCCAGCAAAGGCAAACTGACGGCCACCATAAAACACAGTACCCACCTCAGCACACTTAGCCCTCGCCGCAGGTAATGATGGTAATAATTTGCTGAAGCTTTTCAGTGCCAGTTAGCTCGGCCAGCTTATCCATATCACAGGCAGTCATTGCGGCCTGCTCCTCGGGCCTAAGCTGGTACTGTGCCATCACCGACTGTGGGTCTTTTTGGTATTGCTCGGCCAAATCGGCATTACTGCCCAAGTCTTTTAACAAGTCAATCAGTGCCATGATCATGTTCCTTGTGATTGCAGGCCAAATGCCGACTTTACTGTAACGCATTCTGTGGTTAAGTAAATTGGCCTTTGCCGCCCTTGTGTTGGTTGCCGGTGCAGGTATCATGTCTGCTCCTTTCGATAACAGAGCCCATAAAGGAAAAAGGCATGACGCAAGCGTCGGTAAAAGCGGTACTGGCAGGGGAATTCCCGGTCGGCACCGAAGTGCAGGTAAAAGGCTGGGTACGTACCCGGCGGGATTCCAAAGCCGGGATTTCATTCCTGGCCGTTTACGACGGCTCTAACTTCAATCCCCTGCAGGCGGTTGTGCCCAATACGCTCAATAATTACGAAAGCGATATCAAAAAGCTGACAGCGGGTTGCTCCGTTGCCATCACCGGTAAAGTGGTGGCGTCGCCGGCATCCGGGCAGGCCTTTGAGCTGGATACCTCCGCTGTTGAGGTACTCGGTTGGGTGGACGACCCGGACACCTACCCGATGGCCGCCAAACGCCACAGTATTGAATATCTGCGGGAAATTGCCCATTTGCGGCCTCGTAGTAACCTGATTGGCGCCGTCATGCGGGTACGCAACAGTCTCAGCCAGGCACTGCACCGCTTCTTCCACGAAAACGGCTACCTGTGGATGGCCAGCCCGATATTGACCGCCTCTGACTGTGAAGGCGCAGGCGAGATGTTCCGGGTATCCACTTTGGATATGGCCAACCTGCCGAAAACGGACAAAGGCGACATTGATTACAGCGAAGATTTTTTTGGTAAAGAAACCTTTCTGACCGTTTCCGGCCAACTCAACGCCGAAACCTATGCCTGTGCGCTGGGCAAGGTTTACACCTTTGGCCCGACCTTTCGTGCCGAGAACTCC
Organism: Gallaecimonas aegicerasi; assembly: GCF_045291545.1. Taxonomy (GTDB): domain Bacteria; phylum Pseudomonadota; class Gammaproteobacteria; order Enterobacterales; family Gallaecimonadaceae; genus Gallaecimonas. The sequence continues at coordinate 1,258,448 of NZ_CP149514.1, read as the reverse complement.
AACACCAGCCGCCACCTGGCAGAATTCTGGATGGTAGAGCCGGAAGTGGCCTTTGCCGACCTCAGCGATGCCGCCCAGTTGGCCGAAGACATGCTCAAATACGTGTTCAAGGCGGTGCTGGCAGAATGCCCTGACGACATGGCCTTTTTCGCCCAGCGCGTTGACAAAGACGCCATCGACCGTCTGCAAAAGATGATCGACGCGGAATTTGTGCGGATGGATTACACCGACGCCATCGAGATCCTCAAAAACTGTGACAAGACGTTTGAGTATCCAGTGGAATGGGGTGTCGATTTGCAATCCGAACATGAGCGCTACCTGGCTGAAGAGCATGTTGGCGCCCCGGTGATCCTGCAAAATTACCCGAAAGACATCAAAGCCTTCTACATGCGCATGAACGACGACGGTAAAACCGTGGCCGCCATGGATGTACTAGCCCCGGGGATCGGTGAAATCATCGGTGGCTCGCAGCGTGAGGAGCGTCTCGAGGTACTGGACGCCCGGCTCGAAGAAATGGGCCTCAGTAAAGAAGACTACTGGTGGTACCGGGATCTGCGCCGCTATGGCACCGTACCCCATGCCGGTTTTGGCCTCGGCTTTGAGCGCTTGGTGTCATATGTCACGGGGGTGCAGAACATCCGGGATGTGATCCCCTTCCCGCGCGCACCGGGCAATGCAAAATTCTGATACAAAACCCCGCTTCGGCGGGGTTTTCTTTTTGCCATGACGCGCAGTAAAGTGAGGTAACTCACTGCCAAGGAAAAGAAAACATGACAGCCCTGATTGTTATCCTGGTTATTATCGCCCTGCTGGTGTTCTGGATGGTGTCCATCTATAACCAGCTGGTCACCCTCAAAGGCCGTTTTGAGAACGGTTTTGCCCAAATCGAAGTGCAGCTTAAGCGCCGTTACGATCTGATCCCTAACCTGGTGGAAACTGCCAAAGCCTACCTCAAGCACGAAAGTGAAACGCTGACCAAAGTTACCGAAGCCCGCAACCAAGCGCTGGCCAGCCTCAAAGCAGCCTCTGCACAGCCGGGCAATCCGGATGCTATCAAGGCCCTGAGCGCGGCAGAAAAGCAGCTAACGACCAGCCTGGGTAGCTTCAACCTGCAAATGGAAGCCTATCCGGATCTCAAAGCCAGCGACAATATGGCGCAGCTCACAGAAGAGCTAACCGCCACTGAAAACCGGGTGGCTTTTGCCCGCCAGGCCTTCAATGACGCCGTCACTAATTACAACATTTACCGCCAGTCATTCCCGAATGTGATCATTGCCAACAGCTTTGGCCACACTCAGGATGCCGAGCTGCTGGAATTTGAAGACAGTGCCGCCATCCAGGCCGCGCCGAAAGTCAGCTTCTAAGCCATGGACTTTTATAGCCAGCAGGACAAGGCCCGGCGTAAAACAACGCAGCTGGTGGTGCTGTTTATTGCCGGCTTATTGACCCTGTCACTGGTCACCACCCTGCTCTTTCAGCTGGGAATGAACAGCCAGCAGCAACCAGGGGAACCACCGCTGCCGCTGTTTTCAGTGGTGACTTATGCCTGGGTCAGCGCCGGGGTTGGCACTGCCGCCTTGTTGGCCGCCTTTTTTAAATACATGAGCCTGCGTGGCGGTGGCCGCAAGGTGGCCGAGGCGCTGGGTGGCCGGCGAGTCAGCCCTCATACCCAGGATCGTGACGAGCGGCGGTTACTGAATGTGGTGGAAGAAATGGCCATTGCCGCCGGTGTGCCGGTTCCCCCCGTTTACCTGCTGGAGCATGAAGCCGGCATCAACGCTTTTGCCGCCGGTTTTACCATCAATGATGCGGTAATAGGTGTCACTCGCGGCGCTGTTGAACAGTTTGACCGCGCGGAATTACAGGCGGTGATCGGCCATGAATTCAGCCACATTTTCAATGGTGATATGCGCCTGAACCTGCGCCTGGTGGCGATGCTGTTTGGCTTGCTGTTTGTCGGCGAGCTGGGGCGGCTACTGCTTTACAGCGGTGGCGGCTCGCGCAACAAAAAAGACGGCAACGGTCTGGCCATGCTGGGGCTGGGGTTGGTGATCATGGGCTATCTTGGCATGCTCTGGGCCCGGCTGATGCAGGCCGCCATTAACCGCCAGCGCGAATACCTTGCTGATGCCTCTTCGGTGCAGTTTACCCGCCATCCGGGCAGCCTGGCCTCAGCGCTGAAAAAAGTCGGCGGTCATGCCTATGCCTCCACCATGACCAGTGAAGCAACCCAGACTTACAGCCACCTGTTTTTTGGCCCGGCGCTCAGCGCGCAGTTTGCCGGCCTGTTTGCCAGCCACCCACCGCTGGCCAAGCGCATTCGCCGTCTGGAACCGAGCTGGGACGGCAACTACACCCGTTCGACGCCTCATCAGGGTGAAACGGTGACCGACAAGGCCGTATCGTCAAAAGAGTATCTGGTGACAGCCGGGCTGACCATGGCGCTGGCACTGCCGCATCGCCTGGAACAAAGCAGCCGTGACCCGCACGATGCCCGCTATCTGGTCTATGCATTGCTGCTCGAAGATGACGACACCATTCGCCAAAAACAGCTGGCATTACTGGCAGAGCCAGAGCGGGTTATGCCTCTGGCCGAAAAGCTACAGGAGCTGGAACCCGGACAACGGCTGATGCTGATAGAAAAAGCGGTACCCAGCCTGCGACAAATGTCCGACAGCCAGTATCAGGTTTTTCGAGATACCCTGGTTCAGTTGGCTCATGCCGACGTTAACATCAGCCTGTTTGAATGGATTTTGTATCAGCTGGTCAGCCACCAGGTTGGCCACCAGTACAGTGAACGGGTAGAGCCGAAAGTGCGCTATCGCAAGCTATCCAGCATTGCCAGCCAGGCAGAATTGTTACTGTCGGTACTGGCCTGGCAGGCCAGTGATGATGAACAAGCCGTACGCCGGGCCTTTGGCGCCGGCAGTAACGCCATGGGGCTCTATCAGGGGCAGCTACAACCCATGCCCAAGGCCACTGTATTAGGGCCAGCACTGAAGGCGATGCAAGAAGCTAGCGAAGCCGTGCGGCAACGCTTTTTACGAGGCGCTGTCAAAGCGGTAATGCAAGACGGCCAGATAAGCCCAGAAGAAGCCGAATTCTTCCGGGTATTGGCCGTCTGTCTGGACAGTCCGGTAATACTACCGGCGGCTGACGCCGATAATCAGTCCTGATCAAACTCCAACGCCAGGCGAAAACCTTCGTCTACCGGCTCGCAGCGTTTAACCCTGGCCTGCGCCTCAAATGGTGGCAGGCTGGGTAATCCGCCGGCCATATGTAGAACCAGCAGGGTATTTTCCGCCACCGGTTCGGTTACAGCCACCGCCATGCCGGTCGCACTCAGATCGGCACAGGTACCGGCAACAGCGCGGTCTTCCAGTTGCAAGGTAACGGCGCTATCTACTTTCATGCGGCGGTGATCACGTTGTTCTTGGATCGGGATCATCTCTTAGTCTCCGTGGTGGTTTTATTCACTTTGCCCCATTGTTGGCAATGGTGAGATCTTCACCAACAGATCTGCGAGCGAGATCGCAAAAATGCGCTTACTTAGTCACCACTGGTAAGCCTTTTTTTCAGCTGTTCTCGAAGATTTGCCGGCAGCCCCTTGATGGTCAGGGTGTCGTTCACTGGATCATAGATAACCCGTTCGCCCAGATGCTTTTCTTCAAAACTTACCGACACCCCGGCGCCGGTACCGGAAAACTTCACCAATGGCCGCAGTGCGCTTTGCTCCACCGGAAAACTTTCTTCCAGTCCATAGTCGCCAGCAACGGCAAAATCGGCAAAACGGCTCTGCCCTTCCCAGGGTGGCAGGTTGTCAGACAGCTCAGAAACCGTAACCGGCTCGCCGCTTTGGGCCTTTTCTTTACAGTAATCAAAAACCTGTTTGCCCACCTGCTGGCGTTCCTCACCATCAAGGCCACCGGCAGCACAATAGTCGTCAACGGCACTGAGCAGCGCCCGGCTCTGTGCTCTGGCATCCACCCCTTCCTCACAGCCCAGAAAGTCGAGGAAAAAATCATGCACTTTGCGCCCGGCACGGCCTTTCACAAAGCTGATATAACGGCGCAGTTCCGGCTCTGCCTGCCAGGACGTCAAATCGATACTGGCAGCCAGTTGCAGGCTTTTTAGTTCCAAAAAGCGGGTTTGTCCTAACTCCAGAGCATCGGTAACGGTAACCGAGTCCTGGGCTTTGAGTTGCATCACCAGCAGCTTATCGACTGCTAAATGTTGGTAATGGGCAATCAGCAGGTAGCCGGTTTCCATCAGTTGGTAATGATTCAGCTGCGCCAACAGCAGATCGGCCGCTTTCAGGGAAAAGTCCACAAAACTCTGCTGACCATCAAGATAATTAGCCAGCACCTCGGCAAATTCACTACCACTGTCTTTAAAAGCAGCAAATCCCTTACCGGGCTTGGCTGCGTAACTGCCGTGTAAATCACTGACCAGTTGGCTGACGGCGGTGCTGTTATCCAGTGATTGCTGCCGCGGGTTCAGTACCAGTAGGCCTTCTTGCCCCAGGTCGAGGCGGTGCAGGATAAGGGCTTTGACGGTGGTGCTCATGTAACGATCCGGCTGTGTTTCGGGCGTGCTATCATAGCAGCTTTACTGCCTTATCGAGACCGGCCCATGCCATTTCAGTCCAAATATGACCCTGACCAAATTACCGCTTTATCAGAACAAATGCTGACACTACTGGCCGACCAGCAAGTGCCTGTTGACCTGGCACTGATGGCGCTGGGCAACGCCCTGAGTAACGTTGTTAATGAACATGTGCCGGCTGGCCAGCGTAAAGCCATCACCGAGCAGTTTGCCCGTACCCTGCTGCAAAGTGTCAGCAGCGCCGATCATTAATTGCAGATGGGGCTTTTCAATGTGAAAATGCCCAGCACGCCGTTAGATCAGACATAAAAACAACAGCAGACAAGGCAAATGACGGGACAGGACAAGGACCATCTCGAACCCAGGCTCGCTGAACGCATCTCCAGACTCATTAACTGGGGCCACTGGTTTGCCTTCTTTAATATCCTGCTAGCAATGCTGATCGGCAGCCGTTACCTCGTAGAAAATGGCCTGCCAGGCAGTTTTCTCGGGTTGCTTTATACCCTGGTGACCTGGGTTGGCCATTTTGGCTTTTTGATTTTCTTCCTGTATATCCTGACCCTGTTCCCGCTGACCATTTTACTGCCCTTACCTCGGCTATTGCGGGCTATAGGAGCCTTGCTGGCAACCATTGGTCAGCTCACGCTGCTGGCTGACACCTTTGTGTTTAGCCAGTACCGGCTGCACCTCAATACCTTTATCTGGGAGCTGTTAGCCTCCGGTGAAGGGCAGGTATTGACTCGTCACTATTTCACCTGGATGGCCTTTGGTGGCCTGGCTGTACTGATCTTCGCGCTGCAATTGGTGGCAGGTAACTACCTGTGGAAGCGCCGCCTGCGCTTTAAAGAAAAACGCCTCGGTTTTCACGTGGCTACCGTTTTTGTGTTGTGCTTTTTCAGCTCCCACAGCCTGCATATCTGGGCTGATGCCCGGCTCTATTACCCGATTTTGCGCCAGGGCGCGGTTTTCCCACTGTCATACCCAGCAACCGCCAAAGCCTTTTTGGCCAGCCACGGCCTGCTGGATATGCAGGAATACAACAAGAAACTGCGTGCCGGGGGCACTGGCCAGAGCATGCTGAAACTGCCGACCAAGCTCAGTGGCTGCCATGCCAATAGCCCCAATGTGCTGATGGTGGTGGTTGAAGGCTTGCGGGCTGACGCCCTGAACAGTAAAACCATGCCAAACCTCTGGGCCGAAGCGCAGCAGAGCCTGAATTTTACTGATCACTTCGCCGGTGCCAATGAGCCTAAAGACAGTCTCTTCAGCTTGTTCTACGGTTTGCCGGCGGTGTATCAAAATGCCGTAAAAATGGGCCGGGATGCGCCACTGTTGGTATCAAGCTATCAACAGGCTGGCAAATCGTTAGGGGTTTTTGCCTCCGATAACTTCAAACAGTCCGAGCTGGATAAAACCATCTTTGCCCATGCTGATGCGCCGCATTTCAGGGGCAGCGTGGCTCAGCGCGATAAACAGGCGCTCAGCGCCCTGACGGGCTGGACGGCGCAGCATCCGCACTTTTTCAGCTATCTGCAACTGGGTGCTCCTGCCAGTTTTTCAACGCCGAAAGATTACGCCAACCCATTCCAGCCTGACTGGCCGGTCGTTAACCTGGCCGAGCTGGATAACCAAAGTGACGCCACTGTCGTCAAGAACCGTTATCGTAATGCCGTGCATTATGCCGACGGTTTGCTTGGCAAGCTGTTCAGTCAGTTGAAACAGCAAGGGATCTGGGACAACACCATTGTCGTGGTGACCTCCGATCACGGCATGGAGTTTAACGATACCGGCTCCGACACCTGGGGCTATGGCAGTAACTTCAGCCGCTACCAGACCCAGGTACCGCTGGTGATCCACTGGCCCGGTATGGCAGCCACCAGCTACCAGAAACTGACCAATCATCAGGACATCGCGCCAACCCTGCTAAGCAGTGCATTGCAATGCCAGGAGCCGATCAGCAGTTACAGTTCAGGCCATAGCCTGCTTGGCCCGCAAGGCGACCCTTGGGTGATCCTCGGTGACTTCCACCAGTTTGCCATTTTGCAGCCCGACCGGGTGCTGGTAATGAATAAAATGGGCCAGTACAGCATTCGCGATCGTCAGTACCGGCCTATTCGTGACGCCCATATCCGCGTCGCCCCGATGATGGATGCCTTGCGGGAACTGAAGCGTTTCTATCGCTAAAGTCGGCGGTCGCATAAAAAGCCAGCAAACAGCGCCATTTAGGCAAACTACTACTTGCATGCCAATGCCGGATCAGTAAACTTAGCAGCCGTTGCAGGGCAATTCCCCACGCTTACTGCAACAACGTGGTCAACGGCGCGTAGCGCAGCCTGGTAGCGCACTGTCATGGGGTGTCAGGGGTCGGAGGTTCAAATCCTCTCGCGCCGACCAAAACGAAAAAGCCCTCACCTATCGGTGGGGGCTTTTTTGCGTTACTTGCCGGAGGAATCATGGATTGGGTTGTTTGCCATATTGACGACAGCTTTTCGCACACCATGCTGCTGGAGCGTGGTAGCCAATATCAGATATTGGATGCCGATGCCCTGCCCCACTATCTGGCCGAGCATTATCTGGATCTGGTAGCACAAGCCGGTGAACTGGATGATGAGCAAAAAACCGCAGCCCGGGAACGCTTCGAACAGTTACTGAGCTTCCTCGAAGGACAGGCGCTGATGGATGCCCTCAATGACCTGACCACAGGACTACGGCGCATTGTTTACCTCGACACTCTGGATGCCCTGTGCGAGCAGAGTTCCCCTTTTGCTGATGCCTTACGGATGTTTTTCTGGCAACAGCAAGACCACTACGACGAAGACGACCCGACAGCACCGGTGCCGCCAGCGCAGGCCGAGGCCTTGCTAGACTGTCTTGACGACTTTTTGCTCGAAGGCGACTACCGCCACCTCTGAGGCCACCGGCAGTATGTTATCCTTTTGTGGCTTTACTTATGCCACTGATAAGGAGTAATGATGCGCCGCTTGTTTTGGATCCTGCCACTGGTTGCCTTGCCACTGATGGCGGCACAGCCACCTGCTGCCGCAAAAAAGGAAGAACAAAACAAAGCCACCGTCGCCAGCAAGCGCAGCAATCTGCCACCCCTGATGGAGCGCTACATCCTTGATGAGCTGAAAAGCATGCGCATGGAAATGGCCGACTTCAAAATTTCGGTCAACAAGGAAGTGACTCAGCGGGATATCAACCTGTCTGAGCGGGCTATGAGTTACTCCTCCAACACCGTCTCATACTTTTTCTACCTGATCGCCGGAGGCGCCTCCCTGCTGGCGCTGGTGGGCTGGCAAAGCCTGCGCGATATCAAACGCAACACCAAGAAATTCGCCAATGAAGAAATCACCCGCCTGACTCAGCTTTATGAAAATCGTCTGAAAAAACTCGAACAGGAATTACGCCGTAAAACCTCAGCCATTTCTGATCAGCACCGGGAAATCGAAAAACTGAACGATATTCACTCATTGTGGCTGAAGGCCTCGCAGGACCCCAGCCCGCAGAACAAAATCGAGATTTATGACGAGATCCTGTCACTGCGCCCAGGAGATTTGGATGCCCTCACCCATAAGGCCGATGCCGCACTGATGATGGGCGAGCGGCGTTGGGCGCTGAGTATCTGTAACAAGGTTCTGGCGGTCGATCATGAAAACGCCCATGCCCTGTACCAACGGGCCTGTGCCTGGGCAGGGCTCAATCAAAAAGAACGGGCTCTGTCGGATCTGACCCAGGCCATTGAATTGTCAGAAGCGCTCAAAGAAAGTGCCCGCGACGAAGAGGACTTTGACAGCCTGCAAGATACGCCAGAGTTTCAAACGCTGGTGGAAGTCGCCTGATCAGGGCTCGGCAATGCTGGGCAGATCATCACCGACCAGCAGCAGGTGATTAGCGGTTTTGTCCTGAGGCCCGGGAAAAATCGCCAGATAGCCGCGGCCGGTACGCCAGCGACTGCCATCTTTGGGAAGCGGCAAGGTTAGTTTTTGATAGCGCTTGAGCTGTTTACCTACCAGGCGATACAGCAACAAGGATTTATCGTCATCCTGCACCGCCATGGTTACTCCTGTTTTCAGCGTCACTGCCGCGATCAGCGGGATACTGAACTGGCCGGAGCCAATCGATACCGCCATTTGCGCTTCAATGCCTTTACCCACCGCCTGTAGCCGGCCCTGCCGGTCCAGTTGCTCCAGGTGCAGGTCAACATCGACACTGCCAGTCAGCAGGGCTGACACCACTTTGCCCAGACCCATTTTGACCGACGACGAATACAGATCCTGGCGGCCATCACCGTTAACGTCGGCCAGATTCAGGGCAAAAGGCACACCTTCGGCGTTAAAACGGCTATCCGGGGTAACCGTAAAGGCCAAGCCATTTTCGGTTTTTCTGCCCAGGTGCAGCTCATAGCTGATGTTTTGGTCCAGCAGACTTTTTGATGACAGGTTTTCGATGATCAAATCGCTAAGGCCATCACCGTTGAGGTCCACCAGTTTTTCCACGGAACGAATGCGTAGCTTGGAAAAATCATCGCCGGTACGAAAAGCGCGGCGGGCCGGTGGCGTCAACGCCAGCTCCGGAGCAAAGGAAATAGCTTGCGGCAAAAAACCGTCGGCCGTAGCCAGATACAGTTGCAAGCCTTGGCCCTGCTCTACCAGCAGATCGTCCTTGCCATCGAGGTTCACATCCGCCCAGAAACGCTTCGGTGCCTGATAGCGAACCCCGCCATTAGCCAGATCTGTCATCACGGGTACCGGCAACGTAGCTTGTAATTGCAGGCCTTCATCACCAACCTGATAAACCCGTAAAGCCACAAAGCCCGGCACCAGCAGTTGCTGGCCATGGCACCAGGATACCGCTCGTATGCGGCCTCCGGCCTGGCCCAGCCAGTAGCTGTCAATCTTACCCAGTGGCTGTGAGCGCCCGGCCAGGTAAACCTGGTTACCGGCAAACAGCAGCACTTTGCCGTCAGCCAGAGTGCAGAAATGATCAGCTCCTGGCGGCAATGTAATAGCGCTGGCCTGCCAGCTCCGGGTATCGATGCGGGTTAAAAAGCGCTGCTGTTTATCTTCACCGGCTACCAGCAGCTGCTCATCAGTCTGCTGCAAATCACCGTTAGCCGGTGCTGGCAGTGCCACTTGACGCCAGCGTACTGGCTCAGCGGCGTTGACACTGGTAGTAAGCAAGGCGAGCAGCAGGTAGCGTTTCATTGGGTGCCTTTACAGTGCCGTGGCCAGGGTTTTCTGGTTTAAGGTCAGTTGGCTGCCATTGATCTGAAAATTCAGCTGCAACTGCTGATTGTCATCTTTTACCCAGCCTCGCTCGCTCAACACGTGCAAAATATCTTCGTCAATCGGTTCCAGCGAGCCCAGATGGCGCGGCACTGACAACTGCACTTCCCCTTCGCTTTGCGCCATAAACTGCGACAGGCTGTCAACTTTGCCAGCTTTCAGTTTCAGGTAGCCCTGACCACTCAGTTCGCCGTTACTGGCTACCAGTTTCAGGTTGTCGAAGTGAATTTCACCACCTTTGCCCAATAACTCCGTAAAGCTGTGCAAGAATTCATCGCCATCATCCTGACGGTCCGTCAGCACAATCAGCATTTCCCGCAGGGTGTCAGCCAGTTGCCGCTGGTTCCAGTTTTTCATTTGCAGATCCAGCGCCAGCTGACTGAAGCGATCGGCATTGTATTTGGCATCGTCGGCTCGCCACTGGCTGTTGCGGTCAATGTCATTGCCGTGCTCACGCACTTCGCTGTCAACCTGCAGGCCGTTGAGGCTAAAGAAGGTATTGCCCTGATTCAGGGTCATGGTGCCCAGTTGCGCCCGGCACTGGCGTTGGCTACTGCCCTGGCTGTCAAACTTAAAACCGGAAAGTACCAGACGATTTGCTGCTTGCTGCCATTCCAGGCCATTCCAGTTCAGCTGCGCGTGACGCGCCTTGCCTTGACCGGCGATCTGCAAATCCAGTGGATACAACCGTAAGGAATCATTACCGGAGCGCCATTGCAGCATATCCAAGCGCAGATCCAGCTGGGCACCACCAAGCAAGGACAGGGTGTAATTGGCAACCGCCGGTGTTGCTGAGTCGCCGAACAAGGCTTTCAGGCTTTTCGCCTGGCCTTGCCATACCGGCTGAGTCTGCGCCGAGGCTTGCCAGGGTAAAAATTGGAAATGGTGTTGTAGCTCCAGAACCGTTGGCAGGCCATGTTCTGACAGGATCTGCGCCAGCTTAGGCTCTTTGACCCGCAGGTGTGTCGTAGCACTGGCACTGAGCAAGCCGCTTTGGTAATCGCTGTTACTGGCTTGCAGTTCTGAATTGGCTGATACCTGGCTCAGCCAGTCCAGATACGATTGTTTGGCCTTCTGCCCCATGTAGTAGGTTGCGCCAACCATCCCGGCTGCAAGCAAAGCGCCGCTGATAATGATTTTTTTCAAAGCCTCATCCCTTGTCTATCGCCGTTTTTTAAACGGTCTTTGTCACAGGCCTGGCCATGTTACTGCATTGTAAAGCCTTAAGTACAGGCACAAAAAAGCCCGGCACCTGGCCGGGCTGTAATTTGTGATCCCGTTACTGTTTAGCAGGCAGATCAACGATATGCATTTCCTTGATAAGGTTGTCAGCACCATCGAGTTTTGACATCACCCAGAGCATGTAGCGCGTATCCACATGGATAGAGCGGGTGCTACTGGTAAAGTCCCAGTCAGAGTTGATGGAGTCATAGGTACCATCAAACAATAATCCCACCAACTGCCCTTTAGCATTGAGGGTCGGTGAGCCAGAGTTGCCGCCGGTGGTATCGACAGTCGACAGGAAGTTGACCGGCACCGAGTCCACTGCCTTCATGTAGTAAGGCCCGTAGTCCTTTTCGGCAATGAGCTTCAGCTCCGCTGACGGCGCATTAAAGGGCACTTTACCGGTGTTCTTGGCAGCAATGCCCTGCAAGGTGGTAAACGGCAGATAGCGTGACACGCCCTCCGGGTTGTAGATGGCACCATCCTGAGCATGGGTAATAGTGCCCTTGGCCGGGGTATAGCCTTTGATGTGGCCGTAGGTTACCCGCAGGCTGGAGTTGGCATCCGGGTACACCAGCTCACCCAGGGTTTTCTTATAGGCAATCAAGGCTTCCATATAAGCCGGGCGGGCCGCCAGGAAGCGCCCTTTCATGGCATCGTCCTGATCTTGATCGGCCTGAATGGCCGCAAAGCTGGCCACCACCAGTTTGATGAAAGGATCCTTACTGTCTTTAAAGGCCTGTGGCTTCTTGTTCAGCCAGGCCAGCCGGGTCTTGCTGTCAGTCAGTGTGGTGTGGGCATAAAAACGCCCCGCCGCAGACTTGATGGCGGCCATGCCACCGCTCACATTCAGGGCCTTATCAACGGCCTGGTAGCGTTCAGCTGCGGGCAATTGTGCATAGTGCTTCAGGCCGTAGAGCCACAGCGCCTTATCGACTTTCGGGCTGAAGCGGCGGTCCAGGCGCTGCAAGCCCGCAACCAGGCGCTCGCGATCACGGTTCTGGTAACCCGGTTCACGTTTGGCATCTGGCAGCTGCTGTTGTTTGCTCCACTTGTACAAACGATAAGCCGTGGCAAATAGCTGGCTGTTCCATAGCTGGTTGAGCTGCATGGCCCGCCGTTCCCGCGCCTGTGATTCGCTGATCAGGCTATCAAGGTCCGTCAGCGCCTTAGCGTATTGCTGCTGGCGCCCGGTGTCGGCATTAACCCACTGCTGCAGTTGCTGCTGCAAGGCACTCTTGCGGGCAATCAGGTCACTTTTCGCAAAGCCTTCCAGCTGCCCCTGAAAATTCTTGGCGTAGTTTTTCAGGCCCTGACGATAAGAGGCGTATTTGATGCAGGCATCGTCATCCCCTTTACAGGCCGCACCAATCACATCATTAAGCTGCGCTAGGCGCTGCTGCATGGCCGGGTAATAGTCATTGATGGCAAATTTGACTTCATCGGCGGTGCGGTAGCGGTTGGTAGAACCGGGGTAACCCGCCACCATCACAAAGTCGCCGTCGTTAACGCCACTGCCGTTAATGGTCAGGTAGTGCTTGGGGTGAAACGGCACATTGTCTTTGCTGTATTGTGCCGGCTTGCCGTCTTTGCCCACATAGGCCCGGTAGAAAGAAAAATCACCGGTCTGGCGCGGCCACATCCAGTTATCGATGTCACCACCAAAAACACCCACCGACTCTGCCGGCGCGTAGACCAGGCGCACATCCTTGATCTCCAACTGTTTGAGCAGCCAGTACTGCGCACCGCCATAGTAGCTGAACACGCTGCAACGGTAATTCTCATCCTGCTCACAGTCAGCTACCAGTGCCTTTTCTTTATCTTCCAGCGCGTTAAAACGCTTTTTCCCGTGCAACTGGTCAAGCCCGGCAGTCATTTTGGCGGTGACATCGGTCATTGACTCGGTCACAAAAATACGGCTGCCCGGAGCACCGGGTAACTCTTCGCTATGTTTGTGAGCAAGAAAACCATCGCGGATCAGGTTGCGCTTTTTCGTGGTGTTGTACTGAATAGCCCCATAAGCGCAGTGATGGTTGGTGACGACCAAGCCGTCAGGCGAAACAAAAGAGGCGGTACAGCCACCGAGGCTGATGACGGCGTTCATCGGTGCTTTGGTAAGGTCGGCAAGCTGCGCGGGGGGCACCTGCAGGCCGGCTTTTTCGAGTGTGGTGGCCATTTGCGGCAACTGGCTGGGCATCCACATGCCCTCCGCCGCTATCGCCGAGCTGGCAACAAAGGCGAGCGGTAACAGACGTTTAAACACGGCTTTCTCCATTGCTGTGATGTTATCTCAACGAAGAGTGCCAAAGTATTAACGTTACGGCAACGCTATTGCAGCAACATTGGTCTTGTTTTGCCGGCCACTGGCCCCCATATTGCTCAGCAAAGCCATAAGACGAATCTGTTATGAGTGCACATACTGTCAATGTAACCACCCAGAACTTTCAGGATGTTCTCCTGCAAGGCTCCATGAGCAAACCGGTGCTGGTGGAATTTTACCTGCCGGATCACCCCGCCTGTAACGAGCTGAGCCAGACACTGGCAGAACTGGCACAGCAATATCAGGGCCGCTTTACCCTGGCCCGTGTTAACTGTGATGCCGAGCAAATGCTAGCAGCGCAGTTTCAGATCCAGTCGGTGCCGACCGTTTACCTGCTGCAAAATGGCCAGCCGGTTGACGGCTTTGCCGGCCCACAGCCCAAAGCCACTATTGAAGCACTGCTGGCAAAATACCTGCCAGATCCAGCTGAAGAGGCACTGGCCAGCGCCCAGCAGTTGCTGGCTGACGGTAACAACAGTGAGGCCATTAAAGTGCTCACTGACGCCCTGCCCGGTGCCAAAAATGTGCACCCACTGAATATCGCCCTGGCCAGTGCCTACCTTAAAGAAAAGCGCCTGGATGAAGCCGAAACCCTGCTGGCAACCATTCCCATGGCCGAGCAGGACAGCGCCTACAAGTCCGCAATCGCTGAGCTGGAATTGCAAAAAGATGCAGCTGACACCCCAGAGATCCGCGCCCTGACAGAGGCACTGGCCGAGGCCCCAGACGATAACAGCCTGAAGCTGAAGCTGGCTGTGCAGCTACATGCCGTGGGGCGCAATGAAGAGGCACTAGAAGCCCTGCTGACCATTTTGCAGCAGGATTTGCACTTCCAGGACGGTGAAGCGAAAAAGACTTGCCTGGATATTCTCGCCGCGCTTGGCCAGGGCAATGCACTTGCCGCCACCTATCGGCGCAAGCTCTTTACCCTGCTCTACTAAAGGCACAGTGCCAGCACAGTTCAAAGGCGGCGCCGTTGGCTTCACCACAATGGCGACAGTACCAGTCGCCGCCTTTGTTCTCGAAGTGATCGGCCAAAATGGCTTTGGCCGCATCCAGATGAAAAGGCGAACACCAAATCCGCACCTGCTGTACTTCGGTCGGCAGATCGCCCACGCCCCCCATCAACAGATCACTGTCGAGCCGTACCTTGATCCCTTCGCCGCGCAGTAACCCCGCCAGCACATGCGCTTCAATGGTATTGGCAGCAGTGTAAAGCAGGCTGTCTGTCATGCTTTGCCTCGCTCACAAAATTGCGCGTAAGTTTCTACACTATGCTCTTCTATCGTGTTGATGTCTTTACTGAAAAGCCAGTTTCCATGGTAACGGCAACGATCCCAGAAACCATCCCACCAAGGCACCGCCGCCGTTAATTGTAATTGCCCTGTAGCATCGATATAAAACAGCTCACCAACATGGCGGTAGCCAAAACAGCGCGGCGGCAGCCGGCTGATAATGTCCTCATCATTGACCAACCGCCACAGCCGTGGTGCCAGCAATCCTTCAAGGGTGGCACTGATGGTGCGGTCACAACAGCGTGGGCTGCCAAAGGTACAAAGCCCTTGTACGTCCATATCATGTTCCAGCAACAATATGGCGGTGGCCAGTGTCGCTACCGCCGCACCGCTGCCGTGGCCGGTTAGCCACAACGTCATACCGCTGTGCTGATACTGGCGGATCGCTGCAAGCAGCCACTGGCATACCACCTGGGCGTCTTGCAAAAAGCCCAGATGGACACGGCCAATCGGGCTGCGCTGTGGCCACGGCGTCAGCAATGCCGTCAGATCGGTCGCCCACTGGCGGGTATTGTGGTAATGGCAATGCACTGTGGCGATCAGATGGCGCGGGTGGATGCTCAGGCCCAATCGCAGATGCTGCTGCACCTTCACCGGCGGCGGGTGCTGGCCTGCTGCCAGCGCCGCGCACAAGGCACTTAAATGAGCTGCATTGGCACGGTTAAATTGTCGGGAGTGGTTGTAAAAGGTCACAGCAACGTCCTGATGGCCCTGATAATCAGACCATAGACGCCTTTTAGTCGAGCCGCACTTTACCGCGGGCAGCCTTGACCTGGCCGCGGCCCTTCTTGCTTTTGATCCGGCGCTCTTTGGAAGCCCGGGTGGGGCGGGTGGCGCGGCGGGTTTTCGGGCGTTCGGCAGCCTTTTCCAGCAGGGCTCGCAGTTTTTCCAGCGCCACTTCCTTATTCATATGCTGAGAACGGTGCTGCTGGGCACGGATCAGAATTTGCGAGCCATTGATCAGGTGCGACTGCATGCGTCGCAAGCCTTCTTTGTAATGCTCCGGCAGTGCCGCCGATGCTTCAAAATCAAAGCGCAGCTGTACCGATGAATCCGTGGTGTTGACATGCTGGCCACCGGCGCCTTGTGAACGCTGCGCAGAAAAGTGCAACTCACTGGCCGGTATGGTGACCCGGCTTGATAACACCAGCATCAGTTATCCTGATCGATACGGCTGGCAACCGCGCCCTGCTGATCCTTGTACTTGGCGTCCACCCGCTTGTTATAGGGGCGGGCCGCCGGGCCGCTCATGGTTTCAAAGTTCAGGGCACCGATTTTCATGCGCGGGCGCAGCGCCAGGGGCAATTTGCCGGAGTTGTAAAACTCCAGCACGATACGGCCGCTCCAACCCGGGTCAATGCGATGCGCCGTAACATGCACCATCAGCCCCAGCCGCGCCAGTGAGGAGCGACCATCCAGCCAGCCAACAATATCGTCCGGCAGTGTCACCGACTCATAGGTTGTCGCCAGTGCCAGTTCACCTGGATGCAGAAAAAACGCCTCGCCATCGGCAATGGTGATTTCATCGCTCATGACCCGCTCTAGCGCCGCATTGACTTCACTACGCGGCCCGGACAAATCAATGTACGGGGCGGTATGTGCCTGAAAAACCCGGAACTGATGACCCAGACGCACATCAACGCTGACGCCACTGATGGCATCGGCACCCGGCGCCGGGTCCAACACAATGCGGCCTTCGGCCAGGTGGCGCTCAATATCGGTATCACACAGACGCATGGCGTTTCCTACAGATGCTGACGAATTTTGGCTTTTAGCATATCGATGGCAATGCGGTTTTTACCGCCTCTGGGCACGATAATATCGGCATATTGCTTGGATGGCTCAATAAACTGCATGTACATCGGCCGCACGGTTTCCATGTACTGCTTGAGTACCGATTCCATGGTGCGGCCACGCTCTGCCACATCCCGCAGCAACCGGCGCATCAGGCAGATATCCAGCGGCGCATCTACAAACACCGACGCTTGCAGCATCTCCCGAAGCGGCTGATAAGACAACAGCAGGATCCCTTCAAGGATGATCACCTTTTTCGGTGTTACCGTGTGGCTGGTGTCCTTGCGGGTGTGATGCTCGTAGGAATATTCCGGGATCTGCACGGCATCGCCGTTTTTCAGAGCCTGAAGCTGGCGTACCAGCAGATCATGCTCAAAGGCTTGCGGGTGGTCGTAGTTGGTTTTAACCCGCTCTCCCATCGACAGGTGGCTCTGGTCGCGGTAGTAGCTGTCTTCGGTAATGACAGCAATTTCCTCACGGCCTACCTCGGCTTTAAGTTCATTGAAAATGGTTCTGGCAATCAATGATTTACCGGACGCTGACGCGCCAGCAATACCGATAATGACGCAAGGCTGTTCCGCAGGCATGGCACCGAATCTCATCTGGTCTGGGCAAAAAAATTGCCGGGAATTCTACACCATTTTGATATCAATAGGTTGTGCCGGTACCGGCCTTTTTACCAGCTCTGCCAGTAGCTGCCGGGCCGCACGGATATAGGCATGGCTTTCTTCACACTGCGGCTCGCCAACGACAATCGGCTCGCCACTGTCACTGAACTGGCGAATGGCCTGGGTCAGCGGAATTTCGGCCAGTAGCGGCACGCCTTTTTTCTCTGCCAGATCGGCACCGCCATGCACACCAAACAGGTGGCTATGATGGCCACATTGCGGGCAATGGTGGTAACTCATGTTCTCAATCAGCCCCAGCACCGGCACATCAACTTTCTCGAACATATTGATGCCCTTAATGGCATCGGCCAGAGCCAAGTCCTGCGGCGTGGTAACAATCACCGCGCCGGTTAGCGGCAGCTTTTGCGATACCGTCAGCTGGATGTCGCCGGTGCCCGGCGGCATATCGATGAGCATCAGATCCACGTCCGGCCAGCGTGTTTCATTGACCAGTTGCAATAGTGCCGTGCTGGCCATGGGGCCACGCCAGACAGCAGCGTCGGCGGCGTTGACCAGATAGCCGATGGACTGGGTCAGCAAACCATGGGCCGCAACCGGCAGCATGGTTTTGCCATCAGGGCTTTCCGGGTGTTCGTCGAGGGTGCCAAGCATCATCGGCAGTGAAGGGCCAAACAAGTCCGCATCCAGCACCGCCACTTTCAGGCCCAGCTCATAAAGGGCCAATGCCAGGTTGATGGTGGTAGTGGACTTACCCACGCCCCCCTTACCCGAGGCCACCGCAATCATGTTCTTGATGCCACCCAGGCGCTTCTTGTACACCGGCAACTGCCCTTCCAGGTGCAGAACACGGCCGCCGAGCTGTGGCTTTAAGGCTTCTTCCAGCTCCGAGGCAACGGCAGCTGGAGGGTATGGCAGGGTCAAACGCAGGCTGTCGGCACTGTCTTCCATGGCCAGTAACACCTCCGCCAGAGGCCGGCCGGTTAGCGGGCACAGTACGCCGTCAAATGTGATGGGCGCCCGCTCATCCTGTTTTCCTTTGAAAAAACGCATGGCTACACAGACTGTTTGCAGATGCCGCCAGCATAGCACCAAGGTGCAACGGCACGAAAATTTCGCGTAAACTGTCGGCTTTGTTTCCCAACAACAGCAAGAGCGAGTAGAGATGGCAAATTCGCGCCGCATTCTGGTTACCAGCGCCCTGCCCTATGCCAATGGTCCCATTCACCTGGGCCATATGCTGGAATACATCCAGACCGACATCTGGGTGCGCTTTCAACAACTGCGTGGCCATGAAGCCTATTATGTTTGTGCCGATGACGCCCACGGCACGCCGATCATGCTCAAGGCCCGTGAGCAAGGCATCAGCCCGGAGCAGATGATTGCCCAAACGCAGGTAGAGCACCAGGCCGACTTTGCTGACTTTCATATCGGTTTTGACCATTACCACAGCACCCATAGCGCCGAAAACAAGGCCTTTGCCGAGCTCATATACAACCGCCTCAATGACGCCGGCCATATCAAAACCGAAACCATCTCCCAGCTTTACGATCCGCAGGAAAAGATGTTCCTGCCAGACCGCTTCGTTAAAGGTACTTGCCCCAAGTGTGGCGCTGAAGACCAAAACGGCGACAACTGCGAAGTCTGTGGTGCCACCTATCAGCCGGTGGATCTGAAAGATCCGCGCTCGGTGGTATCCGGCACCACGCCGGTACTCAAGGACTCGGTGCACTACTTCTTTGACCTGCCGGCCTTTGCCGACATGCTCAAAAGCTGGATCCGCTCCGGCTCGCTGCAAAACGAAATGGCCAACAAACTCGAAGAATGGTTCGAGCAGGGCCTGGCACGGTGGGATATTTCCCGCGATGCCCCCTATTTCGGTTTTGAGATCCCCAATGCCCCAGGCAAATATTTCTATGTGTGGCTGGATGCCCCTATCGGCTACCTGGCGTCTTTCAAAGCCCTGTGTGACAAAAACGGTCTGAACTTTGATGACTTCTGGGCAGAAGACTCCAGCGCCGAGGTGTACCACTTCATCGGCAAGGACATCATCTATTTCCACAGCCTGTTCTGGCCAGCCATGCTCGACGGCGCCGGTTTCCGTAAACCCAGCAACGTCTTTGCCCACGGTTATGTCACCGTCAACGGTGCCAAGATGTCCAAGTCGCGCGGCACCTTCATCAAAGCCCGCACCTACCTGGACCACCTGGACCCGGAATACCTGCGCTATTACTACGCAGCCAAACTGTCGCACCGCATTGACGATTTGGACCTGAGCCTGGACGACTTCACCCAGCGGGTGAACTCTGATCTGGTCGGTAAGCTGGTTAACATCGCCTCGCGCACCGCCGGCTTCATTGCCAAGCGTTTTGACGGCAAGCTGGCAAGCCAGTTTGACACCGCCTTGTATGATGAATTTGTCGCCAAGGGTGATGATATTGCTGCCGCCTTTGAGAGCCGCGAGTTTGGCCGCGCCATGCGTGAGATCATGGCCCTGGCTGACAAAGCCAATACCTATATCGCCGACACCGCCCCCTGGGTACTGGTGAAAAACGACGACACGCTGGAAGAAGCGCATCAGGTCTGTTCACTGAGCCTGAACCTGTTCCGGGTACTGGTGACGTACCTTAAGCCGGTACTGCCGGTGCTGGCAGAGAAGGTTGAAGCCTTCCTGAACGTGGAACTGCGTTGGGACAACCGCGCACAGCTGCTGACCAACCACAGCATCAGCCCCTTTAAACCGATGATGAGCCGTATCGACAGCGACAAGGTCAACGCCATGGTAGAAGCCTCAAAACAAACCACAGCGCCGGTAGTCAGCGGGCCGCTGGCCGATGAACCCATCAGCCCACAAATCAGCTTTGATGACTTTGCCAAGCTGGATTTGCGCATTGCCCGCATCGCCAAGGCCGAACACGTCGAAGGCGCCGATAAACTGCTGCGCCTGCAACTGGATCTCGGTGGCGAAAGCCGCCAGGTGTTTGCCGGTATCAAGTCGGCCTACGCGCCTGAAGATCTGGAAGGCAAACTGACGGTGATGGTAGCCAATCTGGCGCCACGCAAAATGCGCTTCGGCATGAGCGAAGGCATGGTGCTGGCAGCAGGCCCCGGCGGCAAGGATCTCTGGGTACTGCACCCGGACGACGGTGCCGAGCCCGGTATGCGCGTGAAGTAATAAAAACCCCGCTAAATGCGGGGTTTTTTGTCTTTGTCAGTGCTGCGCCATGTCTTTGAGCACCCAGGCCAGCTGCGGATCTTTACCCTGACGGTAGGCCGGCCATGGCATGGCAATGGCCTTGTCGGGCTGTACTCCGGCGGTTTTTGCCATGGTAAAGCGATACAGGCGCTTGGAGTACTGCACCGGCCAGTGACTGTTGGGCAGGTAGAACACACTGGCTTCCTGGTAGCCATTGGGGTTACCGGCTGTTGCCTGCCCCACCAGCTTGGCATTGAGGATCTGGCGAAACTGAATGGCATTGGAGGCACCGGCAGAAAAGGTGGCGTTACTGATCAACACATAAATACCATGGCGCCAGTCCAGCTGATCGAGGGTGATCAGCTGCGAAGCCAGCGCCAGCCCCAAAAAGAAATCACCACCGCCATTGTGGCGAAGGTCAATCACTAACCGGCGCAACTGCTGCTGATTTATGGCCTGGCGCACCTGCCCGGCAAACTGCAACATCCCAGGCAAGTCCTTCGGGTAGCGGGAAAAGTCGATATAAGCCGCCTTAAGTGCCGGGTTGACCGCCAGGCTCAGCCCCGGCATGGCCTGATATACCGGTGTAAAGCCATAATGCTGGGCATGGCGCAGCCGGTAACGCATGGCCTGCTGATAAGGGCTGTTCGCCAGCGCCGTCAGCGCCAGGCGGTGGCGCTTGCCAGCACTGTCTTTGAGGGTATAGATCACCCGATCCAGATGGTGCAGCAGCCCCAGCCCAAACAGCAGGTCCGATTTATTGAACACCCCGGCACTGGCGCCCCGCTCAGCATGCACATTGGCAGAACCGGTTGGGGCAATGCCGGCCGCCAGCACTAACGCCTGGCCAATTGCTGTGCCGTCTATGCTCACCAGCTCCATCCCCAGTAACGGTTTGGCGGTAGCGCCACTAGCAATCAGGTACACCTTGTTGTCGGCAAACCGTTTAAAGCGCACCGGGAAGCGGTACATATCATTCGCCCAGGGGCCGGCAATGGTATGGCCATCGCCCACCTGCCGGGCCAGGCGCTTAAGGCCCACCATCAGCTGATAACGGTTCATCAGCGGCAAGCGCGCCATCAGCTGATTGAGCTGGGCATGAAAACGCTGGCTGCTGATGCGGTGATACAGGTCAATATGGCGCGCCTGCAACTGCTCACCAAAGACACTCAGATCCTGCTGCCATTGCTGCACTTGCTCAGCCGTAAAAGGCGCCGGTAGACGTGGCCCGGCAACGGCCGGAAATTGCAGCGCCAGCATCATGGCAAGAAAAAAGGGTTTCATAAGTCCTCCGGGTTCGTTTGTTACCCCGGAGGATGGCGTCCAGCCTCAGTGTTGGCGTCCAGAATCGTCTTTCTGGACGTTTTTCTGGTATTGCGACGGCGTCAGGCCGGTCTCCGCCTTGAAGGCTGCATTAAAAGTAGACTTGGCATTGAAGCCGGCATCCATGGCCAGATTCAGGATACTGGCCTCTGGCGCGGCCGCCATGGCTTCACACACCGCCTGCACCCGCAGCCGGTTAACCAGCGCACAAAAACTGATGCCGGCGCCCTGGTTAATGGCCCAGGACACATCCTTGCTGGACAGCCCGGTCAGCTCGGCAACGTCGTTTAATGCCAAGCGTGGCTGGCGATACAGCTGCTGCTGGCCAATCAAATCGGCAATTTGCCGAAATACCGGCGCCGCCTCAGCATTATCAGCGCGCACTTCTGGCTCTGTCTGCTGGGCATCAAACGCGGCCAGTTCACTGAAGATCTCCGGCTGGCGCAACAGCCTTAACACCAGCCACAGGGTCAGTAACAGCG
Source organism: Gallaecimonas aegicerasi (assembly GCF_045291545.1). Taxonomy (GTDB): domain Bacteria; phylum Pseudomonadota; class Gammaproteobacteria; order Enterobacterales; family Gallaecimonadaceae; genus Gallaecimonas. The sequence goes on along the minus strand of NZ_CP149514.1, from coordinate 1,236,295 downwards.
AAGCCGACTTGGTCAGCAGGTACAGCTGGTTATTCAATGCATAAGAAAAATACGGCTGCGCGTTAATGCGCGCCAGATCCAAGAGCACCAGCGCCACCAATACCACGAAGGTCCACAACAGCCAGTTCAGCGCCAGCCGGTCGGCATCGGCGCGGTTGGCCTGCACGGCCCGGTGATAATGGCGCAGCAAACGGGCACTGGCAGCCAGATAGACAATCTGCGAAACACTGCCCAGCGCCAGCAGCCACTGCACCTGGCCACTAAAAGGTAGCGCCAGCAGTACTGGCAGCAAATGCAGCGCATCAACACGGGGCAGTTTATCCGGGCCATAGACCAGCCCCTTGATGGTAAGAAAAAACGCCGGCCCGAACACCCAGCTAAACAGTGGCGTTAACAGGTAGCCCAGAAACCGTACGCCGTTTTCTTCCAGCAGGTTGCAAAGCAGTAAGGCCGCTTGCAGCCCTAACAGCGCCACCACGGGCCGTAGCCGCCGGTGCGGCCACAACACCAGCATTGAAAACACCGCCAGCGCCAGAAAAACCAGCTCCAGCAGGTTAACCGGTAGTAGTGTCAGCGGCGTGATCAACATGCCGAACCCTGCGTCGCCAGGGTTTCCAGGGCGCTGATATCAGCCTCGGTGATCGCCGGCAGCGCCGCACTGATGCTGGCAATATCCCAGTGCCACCAGGCCAATGCCAACAGCCGCGCGATGGTCGCTTCATCAAAGCGGTAACGCACCACTTCAGCGGGATTACCGGCCACAATGGCATAAGGCGGCACATCCCGGCTGACCACGCTCTTGGTAGCAATAATGGCACCGTCAGCAATACTGACACCGGGCATGATGGTGGCGCCATAACCTATCCAGACATCATTGCCGATCACCGTATTGCCCTTGTATGGCAAGGTGCCTGGCGCCGGTGTTACGGCTTCCCAACCGTTGCCAAAGATATAAAAGGGGTAGGTAGAAAAGCCGCTCATCGGGTGGTTGGCACCATTCATGATGAAGGTTACATCCCGCGCAATGGCGCAAAATTTACCGATATGCAGCTCGTCACCGATAAACGGGAAGTGGTAGAGCACATTGCGCTCAAAATCCCGTGTCCCGTCCGGGTCATCAATGTAGGTGTAATCACCGACTTTAATGGCTGCCGAACGCACGATGTTTTTTAAAAACACCACCTGTTCAACGCCATCAATGGGGCAAGGCTGTTGTGGATCCGGGCCCAAGGCTGCGCCTCCAGCAATGAAGATGCCGCTATTATCAGCCACAGTCGCGGCCCCTGCCAGACCGGCTCTGTAACAGGACGTAACGCAATATTTGCACTTGATAACAATTATCATTAGCATGTGCCGCATCATGTGACTGTTGTGAAAAGACCATGCCCGGTAACCCTTTGACGGCCGCAGCCCTGCTGCTGGCGTTATTGCTGCAAAGCTGCGCTATTGGCCTGCTTTATTATTACTGGCGCCACCGTCGCCAGCGCTGGCAGGCTCCCCTGGCCTGGCTGCTGCTGTTGGCCGCCGCCCTGCCCTGGGCGCGGGCTTTGGGTAATGAGTTGGGCATAACCCTTAGCCTGGCCATACCGGCCTTGCTGGCCTGGCTATGGATTGCCGGCACCGGCGATTGGCGACGCCACACCACAATAGCGATGCCCAGCCGCTCCCTGGCTTGGCCGCGGCCACGGCAACTGGCTTACCACGGCCTGCTGTTACTGGCCCTGGCCGGTACCGGGCTGGTGTCAGCGCTCTGTTGCATTGCCCTGGTACGCGGCTTGCCCACCAGTAACATCAATCAAATGGCGCTGGTGGTTTGCCTGCTGCCACTGTGCTGGGGCACCTTTGCTTACCTGCTGTGCCGCCGCGAGCGGGAACTGCGAACCTTGTCGCTGTTGAGCCTCAGCGGCGCCGTGTCGGCATGGTGGCTGTTATGATTGCTCCTGCCACTACCCGCCGCGCCCTCAATAGCCATAGCTGGCTTGGCCTGCTGGCTGGCGCGTTGCTGTATCTGGTCTGCCTGTCGGGTACTTTGGCGGTGATCTACCCCACTTTTGATCGCTGGGAACAACCACAGCTCAGCGAAGTTGCCACGCTGTCACCCGGTGCTGTCGAAGCGGCCTACCGCCAGTATTTACAGCAACATCATCCCACGGCCGACCACCTCTACCTGTTACTGCCACGCCAGGATTTTCCCCGGGCCAGCATCGGTGACGGCCAACAGGATTATTACTTCAACCAACATGGCCAGCTCACCGCGCCGGTTGTTCACCCCTGGCGTGATTTACTGGCCAAGCTGCACCTGTATTTATTACTGCCCGAAAGCTACGGCATGCTGGTGGTCAGCCTGACCGGTATTGTGCTCTGTGCATTGGTGATCTCCGGGCTGATGGCGCACCGGCGTATTGTCAAAGACGCCTTTTCTTACCGGCAAAAGCAGCGCCAAAGTGATCTGCACAACCGCTTGTCAGTATGGGGAGCCCCGTTTCACCTGATGTTTGGCGCCACCGGTGCCTATTTTGGCCTGGCGGCACTGCTGCTGGCTCTGTTGGCGCAGGTGTACTATCAGGGCGATCAAAGCAAGGTCATGGCCGCCGCTTTCGGCGCTGAACCAGAGCTACAAGCCCCCTGGCAGCCAGCCGCCATTGCTACCGCCCTGACTGATCTTGCCCGGCGCAGCCCTGATACGCCCGCCATCTACGTGACCCTGGAAAACGCCGGCAGCGCCCAGCAATACTTGTTGATTGGCGCTCGCCACCGCGATCGGCTGATCTACGCCGAACAGTACCGTTACACCAGCGCCGGGCAATTCATTGACAAGGTGGGCTTTGCCGATGGTGCCGCTGGCCGGCAGCTGCTGTTTTCCATTTACCGGCTGCATTTTGGCCACTTCGGTGGCCCGGCAGTGCGGGTAATTTACCTGCTGCTGGGGCTGGCACTGACGGTGGTCTGCGCAACCGGTATCAACATCTGGCTCAACAAGCGCCGCCACCGCGATGCCCTCAATAACCTCTGGGTTGGCCTGGTCTGGGGGGCACCGCTGGCACTCAGCCTCAGTGCCGTCAGCGCCTTACTGACTCAGCACGCCCCCGCGTTACTGTGGCTATTGCTGCTGGTACTGGCCATGGCCTTTGCCCAGTGGCGTAATGCCCCTGCCCTGGCCCGCCGGCAACTGTTATGGGCCAACAGTGTTGCGGCACTGGCCGTGGTGGCCAGCCATGTCTACCAGTGGGGGCTGGTGCTGGCCGCACCGATACTGGTGATTAACAGCAGCTTACTGGCCGCCGCCTTGCTGTTTGCCTGGCTGGCCCGGCGCTGAAAATCTGGTAGCTTAGGGCCATCAACGGATGGCCCTGAGTTGCCCATGTCACCGCAACTGCTCAATAAACTGGAACAAACCCTTGGCACGCAATGGGTGGTAGGCGCACCACTGGGTGTTGGCAAGGCCAATCACTTGCTCAACCTTTTGTACCAGCACGCCAAAACGCACCCGCACATTCAGCTCACGCTGATCACCGCTTTGTCGCTGAACCCGCCCAAGGGCAAAAGTGAGCTGGAGGAGCGTTTTTTGGCGCCGCTGCGCGAGCGTATCTGGGCCGGCTACCCGCACCTGGATTACCTGACCGACGAGCACGCCGGGCAATTGCCCGATAACGTCACGGTGATGGAGTTTTACACCCGCTCCGGTGGCATTCTCGGTAACAACCGTGCCCAGCAACACTACATTTCCAGCAATTACACCCATGCCGGGCGCGACATTCTTGCCCGTGGCGTTAACCTGCTGGTGCAGGCGGTTGCCATCAGTGACGACGGCCAGCTGCTAAGTCTCGGCTCCAACCCCGATCTGACCCTGGAAGTGGTGCCGGCGATGCGTGCTGCCAATCGCCCCTGCCTGATACTGGCCGAGGTAAACCGGCAAATGCCCTACATGCCCGGCGACGCCGAAGTACCCCGGCACTATTTTGATGAAGTGTTCGACAGCGCCGACCCTGGCTACCCCCTGTTTGCCACCCCACAAGAGCCCATCAAAACGCTCGATTACGCTATAGGCCTGCGCGCCTCGCAGCTGGTAGACGATGGCGGCACCTTGCAGGTCGGCATTGGTGCCCTGGCTGATGCCGCCGTGCAGGGTCTGCACTTGCGCCAGCAGAATAACTCCACCTACAACGCCGCCCTTGCGGCCCTTGATGAGCCGGGGGCCGCGCCGCTCAATAATGGCCTTTATGTGGCCAGTGAGCTGATTTCCTACCCGCTGTTAACCCTGTTTGAAAAAGGCCTGGTTAACCGCGTGGTCTACGAAGATGAAACCCTGCAAGCGCTGGTGAACAAGGGCGCCATAACCAGCCCACTGGGCCACGACACCTTCACCCAGCTACGCGCCGCCCTGCCCCGCCAGCTGGCCACCGGCAACCTGGCCTGGTTAAGCCGTTTTGGCATTGCCGATCTGGCGCTCACTGGCGAGCAGTTACTGGCCGACGGCGTAACCTTGCCTAACGATCTGGATGACCCTGCCACCCTGGCCGCGCTGAACCGCCACAGTCAGGGCCGGCCACTTTGCGGCGGCGTGGCCATGCACGGCGCCTTTTTTGTTGGCCCCAGCGTGTTTTATGAAAAATTACGGCAGTTAACGCCGGCCCGCCGGGCCTTGATTGGCATGACCAGCGTCGCAGAAGTTAACCGCATTTATACCCACTACCGGCTGGAGCAGTTACAGCGGCAAAAAGCCCGCTTTATCAATATCACCATGAAAGCCACGCTGCTGGGCCATGCAGTATCTGACCAGCTGGAAGACGGCCAGGTAGTCAGTGGTGTGGGGGGCCAGTACAACTTTGTGGCCATGGCTCACCAGCTTCCGGATGCCCGCTCGATACTGCTGGTTAAAGCCACCCGCGGCAGCGGCAAAACACTGGAATCGAACATTATCTGGGAATACGGCCACAGCACCATTCCGCGCCACCTGCGGGATATGTTTATCTCGGAATACGGTATTGCTGACCTGCGTGGCAAAAGCGACGCCGAATGCATAGATGTCATGGTCAAAATTGCCGACAGTCGCTTTCAGGATGCCCTTATCGCCCAGGCGCAAAAGGCCGGTAAGCTACCGGCTCACTACCAGCTGCCGGCGCGTTACCGTAACAACCTGCCAGAGCGCCTGCACCATGCCCTGGCGCCCTTTGCCGAGCACCTGCCGCAACTGCCCTTTGGCAGCGAACTGACCGAGGCCGAACTGGCGCTGGCAGGCAAGTTACAAAACCTGCAACAGCGCGCCCGCAGCCTCGGCGGTAAAGCACAGATCCTCTGGCAACTGCTGCGGGCGCAAACAAGCGAGGAAGGCCAGGCCGCATTGGCGCACCTGAGCCTCAGCCACCCGCAAAACTGGCGCCAGCGCCTGTACCGGCGGCTGATACTCAGCCTGTATTAGGCCAAACCGGCCAGGTGTTCACGTAAAATAACGGCCCCCACCACAATCAGCACCAGGCCGCCCAGGATCTCGGCCCGTTTGCCCAGTAAAGCACCCAGGCGCTGGCCGATCAGTATGCCCAGCGTCACCATCAGCATGGTTGCCAGGCCAATCAGGGTGGCCGCCACCGCAATATTGACCTGAATAAAGGCAAAGCCCAGCCCCACCACCAGCGCATCCAGGCTGGTGGCAATGGCCGTCAGCAGTGTCATCAGCACCCCACGGCGAGCCGGGCGCGGTGTATCCGGGGCTTGCAGCCCTTCGTGGATCATCTTCAAACCCAGGCCCAGGAGCAGAAAAAAGGCAATCCAGTGGTCCCACTGCGCCAGCAAATGGTTGGTACGGCTGCCAATAAACCAGCCCAGCAGCGGCGTGCAGCCTTCTACCACGCCAAACAGCAAACCGGTTTTCAGTGCCTGGGGAAAATGCGGCTGGCGTAAGCTGGCACCACGGGCCACAGCCGCAGCAAAAGCGTCCGTGGACATGGCAAAGGCAATCAGTACTAACGAGAAAAAGGTCACGGGTATTCCTTCGCCGGGCAGTAGTACAACGGCAACACGCGCGCCCGGCCTGCTGGCGCGTAGAAGCCGTTGGTCTCACCTACCTTGCGGTCGCCCGTGCCACGGCCATGAGGGCCGAGAATGTTGACAGCGGGCACCTTCCGGGGCGGAAGGTTGGCTACTCCCCAATCGAGCCGGCAGTCTAACAACAATCCGCAAGCGAATAAAACGCCCTCATAGCGGTAGCTGCTTGACCTCGTGCTTGATGGCGTCGTGCGCCGCCTCCTGCTCACGCAGTAACTTGCGGCGCAGCTTGGCCGCTTCAAAACGCTGTTTTTCTTCCGGCGTTTCTGGGGTCAGCGGCGGTACCGGCATGGGGTTACCGTCGTCGTCCAGTGCCACCATGGTGAAGTAACAACTGTTGGTGTGGCGCATCACCTTATTGCGAATGTCTTCGGTGATCACCTTAATGCCCACCTCCATGGAGGTATTACCGGTGTAATTGACCGCCGCCAGAAAGGTCACCAACTCCCCGACATTAATGGCCTGGCGAAACATTACCCGGTCCACCGACAGCGTCACCACATACGCGCCGGCATAACGGCTGGCACAGGCGTAAGCCACCTTGTCCAGGTACGACAGCAAGGCGCCGCCATGCACCTTGCCGGAAAAATTCGCCATGTCGGGCGTCATCAGCACTGTCATGCTGAGTTCGTGGCCTGTACTCATACGCCTTTACTCTCCATCAATCCTCGCCGCACCTTAACAGCCCCCGCCAAACCCTGCCAGAGCGACCTTACCCTAACGCCTAAGCGCTTCATCTATAACGCATTTGGTGACGCCATTCACAAAAGCAGGCAACACCACTGGCCCCACCGCCCACAGCGCGTAAGGTGGTACAAAACAGGGATGTCAGGGACAGTGCGGCCCGTAACGCAGGGGCGGTAGCGTGGCCAGCTCTGATTCGCTTCGCTATTTGGTAGTGTGACTGCGGTGTTCTGTTTGCTTTTCCGCCCGTTAAGTGTAGCGCTAGCGGAACATGGGCAAGGGTTTTGCTGACTTTTGCCCTCAAAAGTCAGGCGCGTGCAGGGGCGCCCCCCTGCAATAAATACTGGATTTTGATGTGCCTGCGGTCTTCTGTTTGCTTTTCGGCCCGTTAAGTGCAGCGCCGCTGTGGCAGGAATGAAGGTTCAGCTGAGGCAGGACGCCGAAGCAGGTGAATACGTGTCGGGATACACGTATGAACCGGTGAACCGGGAATGACGAACACAGCGTCAGCGCGGAACATGGGCTAGGGTTTTGCTGACTTTTGCCCCACAAAAGTCAGGCGCGTGCAGGGGCGCACCCCTGCAATAAATACTGGATTTTGATGTGCCTGCGGCACAGCTCATTGTTTGCCGGTTCCCGCACTAGCAGGCAGGTTTTGTCCAGCTATGATTCACTCGCTATTGATAATTGTGACTGCGGTCTTCTGTTTGCTTTTCTGCCCGTTAAGTGCAGCGCCGCTGTGGCAGGAATGGAGGTTCAGCTGAGGCAGGACGCCGAAGCAGGTGAATACGTGTCGGGACATACGTATGAACCGGTGAGCCGGGAATGACGAACACAGCGTCAGCGCGGAACATGGGCGAGGGTTTGCTGACTTTTGCCCCACAAAAGTCAGGCGCGTGCAGGGGCGCCCCTGCAATAAAGCCGGTAAGCACCGACCATTGAGTAAGCGGAACATCCAAATAGGCTTTGATGTGCCTGCGGCACAACTATTTGTTTGCCGGTTCCCGCACCGGCGGGCGTGTTCCTTTCTTGCTTGGCCAAAGAAAGGAACCGAAAGAAGGCCACCCCAGCGTTACGCTCTAACCGTGCTGGAAGCCGCTTGCCGGGCACCGGCTCGTACGCGTGTCCCGACACGTACTCACCTGTTTCGCCTTCCCTGGCTCAACGGCCCTATCGCAGCTTCCACCCCGGCGCTGCACTTAAAGGGGTTCCAAGAGCCACACCAGCAGGCATGGCAAACAATCAGAGAGTGGGTTGCGTCGTTCAGGTTTTTGGGTGGGAAGACAGTCTATCCGGCCGAGGTGTGACAATCTGACACCTTTATTACCCACCCTTGGCTCATATATTCCGATAGGCTGTCTACAAGGTATTGATTAATATAAGTTGTTAATAAAGTCCGACTTCATAACTATTATTAGGCAATCATGACTAAGGAGAATATCTAGATGGAGCAATCATGACTAAGGAGAATATCTAGATGGAGCAATCATGCCTTTTTGGGCCTAATTTCTTAGAAAAACTAGTTGGTAAATCTATATTGCATGACTCTAAAGTTGCGATCGTTGAACTAGTTGCAAATGCATGGGATGCCGGTGCTAGTGAAGTAATAATTACGTGGCCGACAAAAGAAAATGAACAGTTCTTTTCAATCGAAGACAATGGATGTGGTTTAACTGAAAAAGAATTTACGTCTAGATGGAGGACGCTTGCTTATGATCGAATCGGTACTCAAGGTAATACCGTTTTAGTAAATAATAGAAATCGTACAGTATTTGGAAAAAATGGTGTTGGGAGATTTGCTGGATTTTGTTTCGGTGAATCTTATTATGTTGCTTCCAATAAGGATCAGGAGCAGATCGAATATCAAATAAAGCCAGGGAGTGGAGAGTCGCCTTTCTCTTTGGTCAAACTTCAGCCACATACTTTTGTCAGGGAAAAGGGAACTAAGATATTTGTTAGAGAAGACTCTTCGGTACGAATAGGAGAGGAAACAGTTCGTTCTGAAATTGGCATGAGGTTCTTAACTGACCCTTCTTTTACCTGCATTGTAAACGGTGTAAAAGTTAACTTTTCACATATTCCTGCTGAAAATATTGCTCAACATAGTATTAATCTTAAATCTGGTGACGTAATTAATATTGTCATAATCGATACAAGTGATGCAGACAAAACAACTAAGCAGCATGGGATAGCATGGCATGTTAATGGCCGCTTAGTTGGGGAAGCAGACTGGAAGAGCTATGGGTTCGATGAAATTATTGACGGAAGGTCGTCTGAAGCTAAACGCCACACATTTATAATTGATGCTGATTTTCTAGCCCGCACTGATTCTGTCAAGCAAGACTGGACAGGTTTCAATATGACCCCAGAGTTTGAGGAGGCACGTAACGAGGTTTTTGAATTTGTAAAGACTCATATATTTGGCCAAACCAAACAAAAGAGAGAGCGGGTATTCTCAAATGTTAAAAAAGCGCATTCTGGAGAGTTGGGAAAATTAACTCCACTAAGAGTGGAGCGATGGGAAAAATTTGTAACCAAGATACAAAGCGAGTGCACAAATTTAAATGAAAAGGACTTGCTCAAACTATCTGGAATTTTAATAAAAATGGAGCAGTCAGACACCAAGTATTCTCTTATTAGTAAATTGCACGAGCTCGATTCTAGTCAAATTGATAATCTGCATAATATCTTGGCTGATTGGAGCCTGGATCTAGCAAAAGAAGTGTTAGATGAGCTTCAAATAAGATTGAAGTTGCTTGATGAGTTGCGAGAGAGGGTGTTAGACGTAAATACAAAAGAAGTTCAGGACTTGCAACCTCTGTTTCATCAGGGATTGTGGATATTTGGCCCTGAATTTGAAACGATCGAATTTACTTCTAACGAAGGAATGACGAAAGTAATACAAAACCTTTTTAATATTGATATAAAGGGAAGCAGGAATAGGCCAGATTTTGCAGTGCTACCTGAAAGTACAGTGGGTAGTTACTCATACCATAAATATGACGATGATGGCGGCGAGATAGGCATTCATCGACTCGTCGTCGTAGAACTAAAAAAACCAGGGATAGCCATAAGTACGGACGAGAAAGCACAATGTTGGCGTTATGTTAGTGAGTTGCTCAGAAAGGGATTGATTAGCAGGGATACAAAAGTAACGTGCTTTGTGTTGGGGAGTGAAATTGATCCTTTCGAACGTGATGCCAGAAAAGAGAATAACGATAGATGCACCATCCAGCCTTTAGATTACCAAGTCGTGATATCTAGAGCTAAAAGTCGCTTATTGAAGCTATATGACAGAGTGAAAGGAGCTCCATTTCTAGAAGAAAGGCGCAAGGAGCTAGACGTAAAAAACCAGCAAAATGTAATAGATTTTGAGAAAAAAGCATAACAAGTAAAGGCACAGGACACAGCAAAGCTGCGCCTGTCCTTTAGGCTTTATATTTTTTCGTGCCAACATCTATAAATAGAGTATTAGGAAATAATGAAAATCGAATCAAAAGATACAGACATTGAAAGTTTGCTAGTAGGATCATATTTCCATATTCCTCGATTTCAACGCCCATACTCGTGGGATGATGAGAACCTAAACGATTTTTGGGATGACGTTGTAGTTAATCAGTCCGATGATTATTTTATTGGATCAATGGTAGTCTATAAAAAGGATAAGCAGCAGTATGGTGTTGTCGATGGGCAGCAGCGATTAACAACCATAACTATATTGCTTTGCGTCATTAGGGATTACTTTCTCAATGCGGGATCTCAAGATCTTGCTGAAGGAGTACATCAGCTAATTGAACGAAAGGATAGAAACAACAAAAATGAATATGTCTTAAAAACAGAAACCTCATTCCCTTACTTCCAAGAACATATTCAGAAATTCGATGATGATCCTGAGTTGATCATAGATATTCAAATGGAAGAGAGGAATCTAAAGAATGCACATACCAGGTTCAATAAGCTCGTTGGGTCCGTAGTAAGTGCGATTGATCAGGATGCCTCTATCAAGTCGGAAAATAAGAACGATCTTAAGATCGAAAAGCTCTTAAGTCTAAGAGATTCGGTTCTAAACCTAAATTTGATATTTATCACCCTTGACAACGAAGATGATGCCTATTTAATATTTGAAACTCTCAATACGAGAGGAAAAGATTTGGCTCTAACTGACTTGGTAAAAAACCATTTTTCTAAACACCTCAAGTCAAAGGGAGACGTAGATCACACGAAGCTAAAGTGGTCATCTCTACTCGACACTATTCATAATTCTTCATCAGATATATCGTCAGATAACTTCATTTACCACTTTTGGGCATCTCGATACGAGGCTGTGCCTTTAAAGAAATTATTTCCAAAAATCAAGAAAGATATCACCAAGTCAAAAGCTAAAGACTATTTGGACGCTCTGCTCTCAGACTCAAAGATATACCGTTCTATACATGAGGAGAATTTTGAGTGGACACAGAATGAGTCTGAAGTCTCTGACTCTCTCTATGCGCTTCAACTGTTTAAATTATCTCAACCAACTCCTGCAACAATGTCTCTGGTGAGATCATATAAAAACAATATTATAAAATATAGAAAACTTCGTGACGCTTTGAGCGCAATTGAAAAATTTCATTTTTTGTTTACCGCTATAACCTCCTCTCGGTCATCCGGCGGAATTTCAGCCATGTATTCATCGTTTGCAATCAGGCTTTTCAACTGTTCTGACTCTCAATCTGCGGCAGACCTTATATCAGAATTCGTGAATAAGTTAAGAGAAAAGCGCCCTTCTTTTGATGAGTTTAAGGTTGCCTTTAAGGAGGTTATTTATACCAACTCAAACTCGAAACAGAAGAATCTAGTTAGATATATATTGGAAAAGTTTTCATTGCATTATTCATACAAGTATCCAGTGGATTTCGATGAATTGACGATTGAGCACCTGTGTCCACAAGACAAGATGGGCCAAGATGACTGGGAGGAGTCATCGGTTGGGTGCTTGGGCAACTTGATATTTTTAGATCAAAAGATGAATGGTAAATTAGACAACAAAAGCTTTATTGATAAAAAGCGTATTCTTGAAGAACGGGGCTATTCTCTCAGCGAGTTTGTCACCAAGTCGAATTACTGGACACCAGAGATTGTTTTCGATCATGCGGACAGAATGGCAGAGGTTGCATATAACGAGATATGGAAAATATAACAAGGTTAGGCAGTAGGACGCAGCGAAGCTGCGCCTCTGCTTGCGCCGTTACTCGGAGCTATAAAAATCTCACTGTTAATCTACAGCCGGTTTTATAGCCCCGAAACGTGGGCTACACCCACTCAAACAGCCTCTTCTTTGTGCAGCAGTTCCATTAACCCAATAAGGGCGGCAAAGAGCACGGCGCTGACGGGCCAGATTATCCAGGTAATGCCCCAGTTCATGGTCCATAAACTCCAGCCAAGAAAAACGGCGGTTACTAACGGCCAGTAGAACCCGGCCAGTTTCTGCGCCTGCCTGACGCGGCGGGATTTTGCCGTATGCGCTGTTTTGTCGGTCAAAATGGCGGTATAGGCGTCGAATTTCGCTGACACCGGTATCACCAGATATAAGCCTGCGGCGATCAGCAGCATTAACACTATCAGCATCATCAGCACCCTCTCCGGCCCCTGATGAAAAATGGCGCTGAGCATGAGCGGCAAAAAGCTGCTGATAAACAGGAAAATACCCAACGACAGCCGGCGGTAGTAGGTAGGGCTGAAGGCGTTTCGCTTGTGTTCAAAGGCGCTGTGAACGCCATAGCTGAGTTCAAAATGCTCGTCATCAATGGTGCTGGTGGCGGTTTCAAACTGCTGTGTTTTGATGAAAAAACTGACCCCCCAGCCCACCATCACCAGAATACCGGTAATGCCGGCGGCGGCGGCCAGGCTGTTTGTCATGCCAAAACGCCCGGCGGCAGCCATGGCCAAAAAGAAGAACAGCGGCACAACCGAGCAGACACATAACAGCACCCCTTTGATGGTCAGCTCTGCGGCGGCCACTTTCGCCTGCAAATACTGATTGGCTTGCTCCATGGATATCTGTGGAATGTCAGGTGTGTCACTGACGCCGTTGCTGCCGGGGTGTTCCATATCATCCTTGACCAAATAGTCAGTGGAGACACCGAACAGATCAGCCATCAGGATGATTTTATTGAGATCGGGAATGCTGTTGGCGCTTTCCCACTTGGACACCGATTGCCGGGAAACCCCCACCTTGTCAGCCAGTTCTTCCTGAGACCAGTTAGCCTGCTTGCGTAATGTCACTATTTTGTCAGCCAGTATCATTGCCTTGCCCTTTCCTGTGTTGAGTGGCATTAATCCTAGAAAATCAGTTGGTTGCCTACTACCAACCGCACTTGTAATGTTGTCAACCAGCGGTTGCATTTACTCTGAAAGGCGCATTGGCTGTTTTACATCACCTAAGCCTTGGCCATACGTTAGCACTTAACCATAGATAATCCGGGTTTTACCCCGTGGTGAGCAAGCCATTTGGCGCCGCTCTTTGACGCCGCCGCTTCGCACGGCACCGGGCCGCGCCCGTGCGGATCAGCACGCGTTACTTACAATACAGAGACAGCAGCCCCAGCAGCGCAGCCAGGCACAGTATGAACCCCGATAAAGTTGACCGTAACAACACCCGCAAACTCACCGACCTGCCCAACATTGGCAAAGCCAGTGCAGCAGATTTGCACTTGCTTGGCATCGCCCACCCGGCCGAGCTGCTGGGCCAAGACCCTTACCAAATGTACCGCGCCCTGTGCCAGCTCACAGGCCAGCGGCATGACCCTTGCGTGATTGATGTGTTTATTTCCATCACCCGCTTTATGCAGGGGGAACCAGCCCGGCCCTGGTGGGCCTACAGCACTGAACGCAAAGCGGCCTTGGCCAAACAACAGCCGGAGTAGCCAAGTCATACATGCGTTACTGAATAAAATTCTTAAGAAGAGGCAAAGATGACAGGTAAATTCAAAATCATTATTTTCTTGGCTATTGCTATTGTTGCTCTCGCAATAGTGCTCACTCCGCAGTTGCAGTCCTTTTTTAGTAATCACTACACGCATTGGCAAATAGACAAGATCAAGGCAAACAAGGTTGATGTAGTGTGTTCACATGGCAAATGCGAAGTTACAGCGGTAAAAGATAACACTGCATTTCGCTTCACGTTTCAAGGTATTGACCACTTATCGAAACGAGTTGCAACACTTAATCAGGTTATGGCTGGCTGGCCGAACACAAAAGACCAATGTCTATCTTTTTCAAGCAAGAATGAAATTGCAATCTGCTCTATCATTGAAGGGGAAGGATAACAATGCAATCAAATCCAAGTTTTAATTTCACATGGTAGGGATCACATCTCTGTAGATTGAAGTTAATGGTGAATTATTATGAAGCACTATCATAAAACTCAAATCGGCACTGTTATTATTGCTTCAGTGCTCGTTATTGGTCTCATCATCTATTTTTTATCAGTAAAACCAATATCAAATTACACTTTTATTGCTTATGGTATTTTGTTTTTTATCATGGTTTTGTTCTCATTCTTAACCGTAAAAGTTGATGATGAATACCTTATTTGGTTCTTTGGGCCTTGGTTTTGGAAGAAAAAGGTTGCCCTTTCAGATATCCAATCGGTATCAGAAATGAAAACGAAATGGTACTGGGGGTATGGGATCAGGCTCACACCATATGGCTGGTTATATACGGTCTCGGGGCAATCAGCAGTAAGAGTAGAGCTAAAGTCAGGTGAAAGCTTTCTGCTGGGTTATAAGACCCCCAGAAGCTTGATCAACGCTCTGCAAGAAAAGATCTCTGAAACAGTTTAACGGGGCCACTACAGGCAAGGGGTTCACTGCCGGGGCGCTGGTGCTTGCCCGTATCCGTTATAAAACCGGCCGCCGCAGTAGCCACTAGCCCGGCCCTTGGTAACGGCGCCTGTTGGGCCTGCGGCGCCACCACCTACCCCGCCAACAATATAAAAGTCATTTAAATAACAAAAGTTTAGCCAGTTGGGTTACTGTTGGTTTAATAGTCGCCAGCACGCTTGTAATATGGCTTGAGCAGCAGCGGCATGATTCTGGAGTGATCAGTACGGCGTAGCGTCTTTGGGTGATGCGCTGGAGCAAATGGAGACAGGCTATGCGCTGGAAGATCCCCCCGCTTACCATCCGTTTTACGGTGTTAAGTACCTTTCTTATTGTTGCCGGGATCACAGCCTTGGTTGCTCTGGGGATGCAGTATCACTTCAGCCGGCAGCTGGCCATGGCGGCTTCAGAAAACCAGTTTCTGCAAATCAGCCATGAAGTCAGTGAACGGGCCACCGAACTAGACAAACAAGCGGCCAGCCTGACCCATCTGCTGGAGCTGTCTGGCCAGCGTAACCAGCCCCTGCAAACCGGCCAGTTGCACCCGCTGGTGCCGTTGATGGCCGGTGCCATGGGCGGCAACAACCACATTTATTCGATGTTTGTTGGCTACCCTGACGGCAACAGCCTGATGCTGATTAATCTGGTCAGTTCCCCGGCCAGCCGGCAGCGCCTCCAGGCAGCACCGGAAGATCGCTGGGTGGCCATTGAAGTTACTCGGCAAGGTGGCCACTGGCAGCAGGCCATGTATTACCTGGATGACAGCCTCAAAACCCGCGTGGCACGCCAGCAGCCCAGCCACTACGACGCCCGCAACCGCCCCTGGTACAAAATGGCCCAGGGCAAGCACAACATCATTAAAACCCCGCCTTACCTGTTCAGCCTGATCCACATGCCGGGGATCAGCTATGCCAAGCAAACCCAGAACGGCCAGGTGGTGGGGGTTGATGTGGCACTTAGCGGCATGTCGGGCTTTTTAGACAGGCAAAATTTTTCCGATGACGGCGACATTTTCCTGTTCAATGGCCATGGCCAAATCACCACCTACCGCCAGAAACACAGCACCAGCAACACCCAGCCTGTTACGCCTGTCAGCCTTACCCCCGAGCAGCAGCAGTACATCAAAGAGCACCCGCTGGTGCGGGTGTCCAACGAACTGGACTGGCCCCCCTTCGACTTTGCCGTCAGCGGTGTTCCCAAAGGTTATGTAATTGATTACCTGTACAATATTGGCCAAAAAACCGGCCTCAGGTTTGAGTTTGTCAACGGCTACAGTTACGCCAAGCTCACCGAACTGTTCAAAGCCGGGCAGCTGGACATATTGCAGCCGCTGTTTAAAAGCAAAGCACGCCAGCAATACGGCACCTTTTCCCGGCCTATTTTACCAGCCCGCATTGTGGCTATTACCCGCCAGGGCGGCCCTGCTTTTAGCGGCCTTGGCAACATTAACCAGCTACGCATTGCCGCGCCGGTAGATTTTGCCTTGTCTCGCTACCTGGTTGAGCACTACGGGGCCAAGCATATGGTGCCGGTAGACAATACTCTGGACGGCCTGCAAGCGGTGCAGCAGGGTAAAGCCGATGTGCTGTTTGAAATGCAGTCGGTTACCGATTATCTGATTAACTATTACTTTCTGACCGGCTTGCATACGTCCAAGCCCATTCCCGCTCTGGCCGATAACGGCAACCACTCGCTGCACTTCATGCTGCAAAAAAATCAGCCGGTGTTGCTGTCTATCATCAACGCCGGCATCGGCGCCATGACCCCAGCCGAACGCCAGCAGTTGCAGCAGCGCTGGCTCACACCGCGGGCAAAACAAAAAGCGCTGTCGAGCAGTAACAGCCTGGCGCTGGGGCAATTACCCCGGCCCATTCTGACCCTGGCACAACAAGGCCAGCAGGGCTTGCAGGAGATCCGCCTCAATGGCCGGGCCTATTTTGTGCTGGTGCGTAACCTGCACGCCTTATACGGCGGTACCGAATACATCGGCATGATGGTGCCGGTAAAACAGTACATAAAACCCTACATGGCCAAGGTAAAGGTGTCGTTGCTGATCACCATGCTGGTGCTGGCGTTGTTTGTGCCGCTGGTGTTTTATCTGGTCAATATCATCGTCAAGCCGATCCGGCTGCTGATTGAAGAAAACAACAAGGTAACCCAACGCCGCTTTGACGAGGTCAAGCCGGTGCATTCGCGCGTGAAGGAAATCATGCAGCTCACCCGCTCAATGGTGTTTATGGCGCGCTCCATTGAACGCTATGAACATGGCCAGCAAGAGCTGATGGATGCCTTTATTCAGCTACTGGCCCAAGCCATTGACCAAAAGTCCCCCTACACCGGCGGCCACTGTGCGCGGGTGCCAGAGCTAGGCATTATGCTGGCTGAGGCCGCCTCCAACTGCTCAGACGGCAACCTGGCCGACTTCAAGCTGCAAGGCAAAGAGCAGTGGCGGGAATTTAAAGTTGCGGCCTGGCTGCACGACTGCGGCAAGGTGACCAC
Organism: Gallaecimonas aegicerasi; assembly: GCF_045291545.1. GTDB lineage: Bacteria > Pseudomonadota > Gammaproteobacteria > Enterobacterales > Gallaecimonadaceae > Gallaecimonas. The sequence continues at coordinate 1,219,205 of NZ_CP149514.1, read as the reverse complement.
ACCGGAACACATTGTCGACAAGGGCAGTAAGCTCGAATGCATTTATAACCGCATTCACGAGGTACGGATGCGCTTTGAAGTACTGTGGCGTGACGCCCGCATCAGCTACCTCGAAGCGCTGCAACAACAGCCAGAAAATCAGCCCGAGTTGGCCCGGCAACTGGCCAAACGCCAGCAAACCCTGCTCGACGACTTTGACTTTGTAGCCCAGTGCAATATCGGCAGTGAATCCATGGCGCCAGAAAATATTACCCGGCTCGAACGCATTGGCGCCCAGCAGTGGCAACGGCATTTCGATGACCAGCTGGGGTTGTCGCCAGAAGAGCGCCGCCACTTCAAAACCCAAAGCGCCCCCCTGCCCTGCACCGAACCACTGCTGGCTGACCGCCCGGAACACATTATTGCCCGCACCTCGGTAATCGAGCGGGACGAAAAATTCGGTTTTGATATGCCAGCACCGGCCCATAAACAAAACCGCGGCGAGCTTTATAACCTCAGCATTCGTAGCGGCACCCTCACCGCCGAAGATCGCTACATCATCAACGAACACATCATCACAACTATTCAGATGCTGGAAACCCTGCCGCTACCCGATGACTTAAAACGGGTCCCCGAATACGCTGGCGGCCACCACGAAACCCTGATCGGCACCGGCTACCCGCGTAAGCTCAGCGCCGAGCAGCTATCAATACCCGCCCGTATTCTGGCCATTGCCGATGTTTTTGAAGCCCTTACCGCTGGCGATCGCCCCTATAAGGAAGGCAAAACCCTGACCCAATCGCTGGATATTCTGCACCGCTTAAGTGAAAAGCAGCATATCGACAAGCAACTGTTTGAACTGTTCCTGACCAGCGGTGTGTATCTGCAATACGCCCGCAAATACATGCCAGCGAATAAAATTGATGCCGTTGATATTGCGCGCTACCTGGCCTGATGCCGCCAGAGCCAGCTAACCCCGGCCCCGCAACACCCTTGGCCCCGAGGGCTTAAGGCAGAAAACAGGGATGTTTGGGACAGTGCGGCCCGTAACGCAGGGGCGGTAGCGTGCCCGGCCCTGATTCGCTGAACCATTGGTCGTGTGACTGTGATCTGCTGTTTGTAGCTTATCGAGGGCCCATGCCCGTTAAGTGCAGCGCCGCTATGGCAGGAATGGAGGTTTTGCTGATTCCCCACAAACCGGTCCGTTCCACCAGCGTCAAATAAAAATTTAAGTGATATTTTTTAATGAACTGTATTTTTACAGGGGCCGCTTGGGATTTTTGCCAGCTACAAGGCATTTTCACAGATCTTTAATTTTTATAAAAACAGAGTATGAAATAAATAAAGCAATCAAAGAAAATCAAAACCAGTTTATACCTATTTTCAGTATTCACTAAAAAAGAGGAAATATATTATGAAAACCATACAAAAAGGACATACTTTTGAACAGGTTGCTTTTAATCGCCTTGTTGAGGCTGATTTAAAAACATGCAAGTTTGATGATTTTGTCCCGAGTCCCGATACTCAGGCCCTTATACCCTACAATGGTTACTACGCTCTGGATTGTAAGCCCGGTGCCTTTTTTGCCATTGATGCCAACCTGGTAGTCGCCAACGGCGGTAGTAAAACAGCCTACATGACGTATTTATATTTTTCACTGGATGGCAAAACGGCCCACCGTGTTGCGTTTTCCAGTGGTACTTTTGATGGCACTACACTTATCCAGAGCACCAATGAGTTTTCCTTGCACTTGACCTTGACCCGCGTAAAAAATGCAGCGATCACCGTCAAACTCAAAGGCCAGATAGCGCATCTGCCAGCATCACCAACAACAGTTAGTGGTTCAACTTACAACAATCCGATCGAAAATAGCTTATATCAGGGAACCTATTACCAGCCCCAAAAAATTATTATCAATCCTGAAGAGAAAGCGAAAACGGCCTTAACCAAGGTAATGCAGATCGGCGAAAACAATACCCTTTATTATGATTATGGCACTGGCGATAAAAATCTAAAACAGGTACCAGAATACATCTACAACATGAACATGTACTACTTTCAGTTCCCTGATGGCGAAAAATCTGTGCAACTGATTATGGGTACTGCCGGTGCGTTGGGATTTGCATGTAATGACATGACCGTGGACGGAAAAAAGGTTTCTTCCAGAAACCTGCAAACCATCATGAATGATAATAAAATTAATTCCAGTATCATCTCAGATCTTGAACCAAATCCGAACAGTAAAGAGCTGGGTGATTTTAGTGGTTATTATCCACTGCCCTCTATCCACCCGCGAGCATTTCTTTCCATTCTAGGCCAATATACGGTTTTTGCTGGTGCTGCTGTATATTCAGCCTCCATCACCTTTTCTTTTGATGGGGTCAACTCCACCTGTTATGATTTCGTAAAAGACAATATGTCCTTCAGCAGTAATGTACTGACACTGACGGACACAAAGAATAGTACTAACATAAGTCTTACCTTCACTAAAGAATATGATTCAGAAACGATGACACTGGCTAAGGTTATCGGAAACATCAATGAACATAGCGGCTTGCAATCACAGACCCCCTTTAACCCGGTACCGCTAAGTGCATTTGGTGGCGTACCAATGACAAACACTGACAGCAGTTTGAACATTACCAGTGACTTGTCTGTTACCTACACTACCGGAACAAATACACAAAAACCTACAACAGTGAATATGGATGCCTTTATTTATGTCCCATTGATGTATATTCTTGCCAACCCCTGGGATTCCCCTACTACGGTACTGTCTTTAGGAACGTCCAAAAGTAACGGTAACGTTTCAATTGTCATTGACGTAAAAAATGACACCACAACCTTTGTGCAAGCCATCCCCGATAACTAATTAACGGTCGAAATCGTAAACTTAAGCCAGCAAAGTGCGCCAAAGAGCTTTGTATGAATTATGCACAGATAAATACGCGGACTTTTGCTGGCAAACGTTATACCTAAAAAATTTACTCATTATAAGTCTAAGTTCGCTTGCATTTTTCAAATACACGAATGAAGACGGTTTATGCCATTGGAGAACAAGAAATGAGTATTACTTCCTGTATCATCGCAGTAGCTGTGTCTTTTCCCTTGATTAGGAAATTGATGATGGAGTATTTAATACTTATGGTTCCCCCATAAAAAAACCGCTTAAGCGGTTTTTTGTTTTAAACACATTAAATTTCGAATATATCTCCGAATACATCTACGCACTTTTCATTAAATATTTCGTCAGTAACATTTAATTTTTTTAGAATAATTACTGAAATAACAATACTATTCATAAGTGATATTTTTAAAATTTCAAATTCGCCACTGTTATCAGAAAGATTTTTATACTTGTCAGCCTTGTGTATTATTTCAGCAACATAAGAACTTAGCTCGGTTATTTTAAATAACAAATAACTTGGTAAATCCACTTGACTTTTAAAATCCATTTTTTGCTCAATGGCTATTATAAAAAAATTTCTTAGAGAACATGATGCATCTGGATTGGCACTAAAAACCTTTAGAATATTGTTAAACCTTTCTTGGCCAACATCTTCACTAAGAAAATCCAATAGATTTTTTGAAAGCTCAGACAATTGTGATGCAAGCTTTTCCTTTTTTTTATCCGTCTCCCACTCAACTTGCAATTTAGACTGATTTTTAAGCAAAGTATTTTGCTCCTCAGCTAGTTCAGATTGCCTGATTGAAGTTTCTACAAGCAAAGCATTATAAGCAAGAAAAGAAATAAATGTGAATATACCTATAGTCGGTGTTACGACGCTATTTAGATAGTTGTAAAAATTACTCCAATCAATATGCTCTTTAGATAAATGCAGCGAGAAACCAAAATTATTGAAATAAATGAAAATTTCTAAAGTTAAAAAAACCAATGCAAAAGCCAATAAAGCAATTAATATTTTTTTAGTCTTCATGATTAGGCCAAAATTTCCTTTTTGACCATCCTACTATGCATCAAGAGCTATACTCAAACGGTCTTATACCAGCTCTTGTTGCTTGAACCATGCCAGCTTGCACTGGTGGATCTTGAGCTTGTCTCCGGCTTTGTGTTTCTAGCCTGCATGGGTGTGATTTTTCTTGAAGGTGATCTCTACCAGATCAGTCTTTGGTGCTTGTGGTTCGGACATGTTGACCTCGAGATATAGGGTAATAAGAGATGGCCGCACCAGTGCCTGGGCGGCCGGAGCTTAGTCGCATTTCCACTTCATATGGCGAGGACTTACCGCTGGGAGTCACCAGGGTGCCGTCAAGCTGGCCGGTAAAGTAGTCGGAACTCATCAGATCAGCGGAAGCTGTGGCAGACAGGGTGGCCTGCCATACTTGCACCTTACAGCGGCTACTGGTGGTAAGGTTGGTGCCGTCTAGCAGGAAGTAGCGGTTCTTGAACAACTCGGTGACGCCCAGTACCTTGGAGCGGTCTTGGCGGTGGTAGCGTAGTCGATATGGTGACAGCCACGGCGGCGGCGCTGGTGGAGTGTGGTCCGTTCAACAACGCGGAGGTGGAACGCTGGCGGTTGCAAATGACAATTCATTGTCTGGCAATTTCATCGTCAATGGTGGGGCACTTGATTTGAGCCATTGCAGCAGCAGTGGGCTATTTTCTGTATATCTCGAATCAGCTTCCCTGTTCCATACACCACAAAAACCGTCAGTGCTCTCATTCAAGTCACTGTCTATGGATCCGTTATCCCACATCAAGATGAACGGGTATTCTCAACTCGTGGTTGAGAAACTGGAATGTACTGGAGTGCTGAACATTCTATTGGAAGACGATGGTTTCGAGAGTGGAAAAGAAACCGCCACAATCACTTCAAAAGAGCCGATCGCTGCCAACCTCAAGATTAATACCCCTGAGGGTTACTCATCTCGACTGGATAATTACTCGATAAATGTATCCAAGAAATAAAAACGCGAGTGGCTTTCACCCGCTTTAAAGCGATGCGCGTCGCTAACACCTGCAATGCTAGCGACGCGTATTTACAACACTGCAGAGAACAATGATGCGATTACTCATCAGCGCAATATGCATAATGATGTTCACGTCCCTGCACCAGGCCTATGCTGCCAGCCACGCTACTGTATCGCCAACAGAGCAAAAGGCACCTCCGGTGCAGTTTCTGCTAACGAAATCGGCGGCGGACTTTAACGCTCACCGTCAACTCTACCCCAGCCGGTTTCGTGCCGTGCGCGTCGGGCACCTTTTTAAAACAGACGGGGCCATGCGTTACATTCTTTGCGGCCAGTTTTTACCCACCCAGAACAAAGCCCAAAACTGGGTGCCGTTCGTCACCGTCGACACCCATGGCGGGCCCCATGGTTATGAGCAGTGGCTGGGCGGAGTTGCTTCGAGCCTGTGCCAAAAAGCCACCGTTACCTGGGACAGCAAGGGTGATTTATCCGCCGCACTGCTGCGAAAATTACAGGAACAACAGTAAGCCCGCTGCTTGAGCGGCCAAGGATCACGATGCGCTTTCAAGGCAAAATAACACAGTGGCATGACGAAAAAGGCTTTGGCTTTGTGCAACCCAATGGTGGTGGCCCACGCGCCTTTGTTCACGTTTCGGCGTTTAAGCACAGCACCCGGCGGCCGGCAGACGGCGAAGTCATTTTTTATGAACTGACCCGCGACAGCCAAAACCGCTACCGGGCAGAAAACATTCAGTTTGCCCCGCATAGCCAACAACGCCGTAAGCGCCCAGGCCGCACCACCGTTTTTAGCAAAGTACTCCTGGCAAGCTTTTTTGCGGGCCTGACAGGCCTGGTTGTGGCCGCAAAGCTACCGGCCTGGCTGCTGGCGCTTTACGCACTGATGAGCCTGGTCACATTTGTTGCCTACGCCATCGATAAGTCGGCCGCCCAAAAAGGCCGCTGGCGAACACCAGAGCGCACCTTGCAACTGATGGCGCTGGTGGGTGGCTGGCCCGGCGCCCTGCTGGCACAAAGCGCCTTGCGGCACAAATCCCAAAAGAAAGCCTTCAAAACCACTTACTGGGCAACAGTGGTCATAAATCTGCTGGTGTTATTGTGGCTGCAAACAGACAAGGGCAACGCCCTGTTAAAGCACCTTCTTGACGCCAGCAACTAGCGAAAACACTCGCTAATACCCATAAAAGCGGGCTTTATGGCCATAGTAAAAACAAAAAAGGCACCCTTTGAGGTGCCTTTTTTGCTTATATATGGTGCCCGGAGCGGGACTTGAACCCGCACAGCGCGAACGCCGAGGGATTTTAAATCCCTTGTGTCTACCAATTCCACCATCCGGGCTCAGATGGAGGCGCGACCCGGAGTCGAACCGAGATCCACGGATTTGCAATCCGCTGCATAGCCATTCTGCCATCGCGCCAATTTGTGTTCGGCCTAAGGCCATCTGGCTTACTTGCCAGTAATATGGAGGCGCGACCCGGAGTCGAACCGAGATCCACGGATTTGCAATCCGCTGCATAGCCATTCTGCCATCGCGCCGTAAGAAACCGGGCTAAACTGCCCTGCTTCGTACGTTAATTTGGAGCGGGAAACGAGACTCGAACTCGCGACCCCAACCTTGGCAAGGTTGTGCTCTACCAACTGAGCTATTCCCGCAAAATCACTTCACTGCACCCACTGGCGCCCAGAAGTGCGAGCCATTCTACCTGCATCCGGGGGTGAGTCAATAAGCCGTAACAGCCACTTATGACCGTTTAGTCAAAAAAGCAGCAAACAGCCGTTGTTTTGGCCAGTCAGCTGCTGGCCAGCAAGTCTTTCCAGGCGGCGGCCAGGTAGGTCACCATCGACCAAACAGTCAACACCACGGCAATATACAGCAAGGGCCAGCCAAGAATAACAAAGGGATACCAGCCCGACACCAGGCCAATCAGTGCCAGCATCTGGGCGGTGGTTTTCACTTTACCCACCCATGAGACGGCCACGGCTGAGCGCTTGCCAATTTCGGCCATCCACTCACGCAGCGCCGAGATGACAATTTCGCGGCTGACCATGATCAGCGCCGGAATAGTCACCCACAGGCTTTGGTAGTGTTCGGTGATCAATAACAAGGCAGCGGTAACCATTACCTTGTCGGCAACCGGATCTAAAAAGGCGCCAAAGGGGGTACTTTGCTGGAGTTTTCGGGCCAGGTAACCGTCTAACCAGTCAGTGATGGCTGCCAGCCAGAATACAAATGCGGCCGCATAATGGGCCCAGAACACCGGCAGATAGTACAGCACCAGAAAAATCGGGATCAGCAACAGCCGGAACAGCGTCAGTAAATTCGGGATGGTCATAACAATACGGGAAGGCCCTTCAATGGCTGTGCAGTGTAGCATGGATCTTCTCGGCCAATGAACGACTTATGCCTGGTACACGGGCCAATTCATCGACGCTGGCCGCCTTCACCTGTTGCAGTCCGCCCATGAATTTCAGCAGGGCCTGGCGCCGCTTTGGCCCTACCCCTTCAATGTGCTCCAGCGTAGAGGTACGCCCGGCTTTGGCCCGCTGGCCACGGTGGCCGGTAATGGCAAAGCGGTGTGATTCGTCACGAATGTGCTGCACCAGGTGTAGCGCCGGGCTGTCCGGGGGTAGCGTCATTTCCTTGCGGCTGTAACCGAGGATCAGCACTTCCTGGCCAGCGCGGCGGTCAACCCCTTTGGCAACCCCCACCAATAGCGGCCGTTGCGGCCAGTTTTCAAAGTGGGCTTCGGCCTGACTCAGCTGGCCCTTGCCACCATCAATAAAGAGGATGTCTGGCTGGGTATCGTCCGGGGTTTTGAAACGCCGGGCCATGGCCTGTGCCATGGCGGCGTAATCGTCACCGGGGGTAATGCCTTCGATATTAAAACGCCGGTAGTCTGATTTCACCGGCCCTTCCGGGCCGAATACCACGTTAGAGGCTACCGTGTGGGTGCCTTGTGTGTGGGAAATATCAAAGCACTCCATGCGTTCAATGTCTGCTGGCAGCCCCAAAAAGGTTTTCAGCGCTTTATAACGCCCGGCCAGCGTACCTTTATGGGCCAGTTTGGCGACCAGAGCCGCCTCGGCATTTTTCGCCGCCAGCTCCAGATAGCGGCGGCGCTCGCCCCGCACCTGGGTTTTAAAAGTCACCTTGCGGCCGGCTTCTTTGCTGACCGCCTCGGCCAGAAGCTCCCGCTCTGGCACGGCGCGGTCCAGTAACACTTCTGCCGGCACCTGACGGCCGTGCAGGCCGCCGAGGTAAAACTGCTGCAAGAAAGCACTGAAGGCTTCATTCATGTCGGTGCCCGGCGGCAGTTTCGGGAAATAGCTGCGCGACCCCAATACTTTGCTGTCACGCACGATCAGCACCTGGATCACCAGTACGCCTTGGCGTTCGGCTGTGGCGATGATGTCCAGCTCTTCAGCATTGCCGCTGACCCACTGGCGTTCCTGCACAGTGCGCACGGCCTGGATCTGGTCACGAAAACGGGCCGCCTCTTCAAAGTGCAGCGCTTTGCTGGCCGCTTCCATGTGCTCCACCAGTTGCGCGATCACCTGCTGGTTTTTACCGGCCAAAAACAGCCGTGCCAAACGCACCTGTTCAGCGTAATCGGCGTCACTTACGTAGCCTTTGACACAGGGCGCCAGGCAGCGTTTTAACTGATATTGCAGGCAAGGCCGGGAACGGTTGCGATACACGGTGTCGTCACACTGGCGCACCGGAAACAGCCGCTGCATCAGTTTCAGTGCCTCGCGCACAGCCCCGGCCGACGGGTATGGGCCGAAGTAATCGCCTTTTTCCTTGCGGGGGCCGCGATGCACGGCAATACGCGGGTGCTGGTGGCCTGACACCAGAATATAGGGGTAACTTTTGTCATCACGCAGCAACACGTTGTATTTCGGGCGGTGCGCTTTGATAAGGTGATTTTCGAGGATCAGCGCTTCGGTTTCGCTGTTGGTGACGGTAACTTCGATATTGGCAATGTTGGCCACCAGAGCGGTGGTTTTGGCACTTTGCTGGCCACGCAAGAAATAGCTGGAAACGCGCTTTTTCAGATCCTTGGCTTTACCGACGTAAATCACCGTGCCGTCAGCGTCGAGCATGCGGTAAACGCCGCTCTGGCTGCTCAGGGTTTTTAAAAAAGCTTTGTGATCAAACATCCTCAAAGCTTGCTGGTGTCGAGCATGCCGTAACGGATGGCCATGTGGGTTAGCTCCACATCGTTCTGGATAGCCAGTTTTTCGAACATCCGGTAACGGTAACTATTGACCGTTTTCGGGCTTAAATTGAGCTTGTCTGAGATGGTCTGCACTTTTTCGCCGCGGGTGATCATCATCATGATTTGCAGCTCGCGGTCAGACAGCTGGGTAAAGGGGTTGGCGTCTTCCCCGTTAAATGGCCGCAGCGCCATTTTCTGGGCAATGTCGGCAGGCAGGTAGCGCTGGCCGGTGCAAACGGTACGAATGGCATTGAGCATTTCGTCAGGGTGGCTGCCTTTGGTCAAAAAGCCGGCGGCACCTGCTTCCATGACTTTTTGCGGCATCGGCTCTTCGGCCAGAATGGTCAGCACTATGACTTTGATGTCAGGGCAAAAACGGGCCAGCTTGCGGGTGGCTTCCAGGCCGCCGATACCCGGCATGTTCATGTCCATCAGCACCACATCAGGTGCCAGTTCCTTGGCCAGGCGTATGGCACTTTCGCCGTTTTGCGCCTCGCCGACCACGGCAAATCCTTTGCTGTCTTCGATGATACGGCGGATACCGGTACGCACCAGCTCATGGTCGTCGACCAACAGTACCTTGATCACTTTGCCCCCTGACAGGCTTACACAAACGCCGAGCACCCAATCTAAGCAAAGGCGGCCATGCTGGCAAGACATTGATAGCCAGCCGCTGGGCTTGCCGTCGCCCGGGCACAAAAAAACCGCCTGCCGGCGGTTCTTCGAAAAATGGCGGAGGAGGTGAGATTCGAACTCACGGAAGGCTTTCACCTTCGCCGGTTTTCAAGACCGGTGCATTCAACCGCTCTGCCACTCCTCCGCAGTTGACGGCGAGCACTATAGCCAGATGATTTGAGGCTGTAAAGAGGCCTTTGAATTGTTTGGCTAAATCGCAGCCAACCGAGGCTAGGCAGGAACCGGAACTTTGTTACACTGTTCGCTATCAAAAACGTATTCGCATCGCATAACAGGAGCAATCCATGCAGCAATATCAGGCTCGAACACAAACTGCTGGCCGCGTGGTCGGCGTCAATAAGGTATTGCGCAATACCTACTGGCTGCTGGGCATGACCTTGGCTTTCAGTGCCCTGATGGCTTACATCACCATGGCCATGGGCTGGCCCTACCCTGGCCCGATCATCACCTTGGTGGGCTTTTACGGGCTATTGTTCCTGACCGCGAAAACCGCCAATTCCGGAGCGGGCATTTTGTCGGTATTCGCCCTGACGGGCTTTATGGGCTACACCCTGGGGCCAATTCTCAGCATGTACCTGGGCGCGGGCCTCGGTGATGTGGTCTTTATGGCCTTTGCCGGTACCGCCGGTATTTTCTTTGCACTGTCGGCTTATGTGCTGATCACCGGTAAAGACATGTCCTTTGTGGGCGGCATGCTGCAGGCAGGCTTCTGGGTACTGTTGCTGATGATGCTCGGCGCCTTCTTTATCCATGCGCCGCTGTACCACTTGGTTATGTCTGGCCTGTTCGTGTTCTTCTCCAGTGGCATTATTCTCTACCAGACCAGTGCCATCGTTCATGGTGGGGAACGCAACTACATCATGGCTACGGTGACGTTGTTCGTTAGCCTCTATAACATTTTCGTGAGCCTGCTGAGCATTCTCGGTATCATGAGCGACGACTGAGCAAACCCTGAGGAAAAGGCCCCAGTCGGGGCCTTTTTTATTGATGTAATGGCAACCTTTACTCTGTTGATCACCGATGATGCCCATGCTGGCTTGCAGTTTGCCAAAGCGGTGGTGGCTGGCGGGCACCAGTTGGCGACGGTGTTTTTTTATGCCGATGCCGTCAGTACCGCCAATGCGCTGGTGCCGTTAGTGGGGGGCGAGCCGCACCTGGGCCAGCACTGGAGTGATTTTGCCCAAGAGCACGGCCTGGAGCTGGCGGTTTGTGTGGCTGCTGCTGAGCGCCGGGGCATTCTTGATGACGAACTGGCAGCAGAACACCAGTTACCAGCCAGCCTGAAGGCACCGTACCGGCAGGCCGGCCTTGGCGAGCTGGTCAATGCCACCATGACGGCCGACAGGACAGTGCAATGGTAGAAAAGCATATTGGCGTTATCTTCAGCGCCCTGCCCTTTGCCAACCAGCAAGGCCGTGAAGCGTTAGATACGGTGCTGGCCGCCTCTGCCTATGAACAGCCGTTGAGCTTGTTTTTTATTGGCGACGGTGTTTGGCAACTGGTAAAAGATCAACAGCCGGAACAGGCTGCAAGCAAGGATTATCTTGCTACCTTTAAAGCGCTGAGCTTGTATGAGGTGGAGCACCTCTACGTACAGCGTTCGGCTCTTTCGTCCCGCGGCCTGACGGCAGCGGATCTGGCCATTGAGGTGGCCGTGGTCGACGACACCGCCCTCCAGCAACTGCTGGCCCGGCAGGACGCCATTTATCGGTTTTAAGATCATGAGTACCTTACACATTATTCGCCACCGCCAGGGCTATCAGCAGGCTTGTAGCTTGTTTGCCGAGGGTGACGCCGTGCTGTTTCAAGGCGACGGTTGCTATCAGGCGCTGGAAGCTTTACCGTCGCTGCCCTGTTACTGGTTGCACACCGACGCCAAGGCCCGGGCTTTGGCCAGCCGCTGCCCGAACACCGTTACTGCCGTCGACTGGCCGAAAGTGGTGGTGCTAACCCTGAATTTTGACAACACTCTGACCTGGTAAATGCTAAGTACGATCAAGCGAGACAAGCGCGGCTACCTGCTTAATACCACAGACTGGCGCCCGGAGCTGGCGCCAGAGCTGGCCGCAGAAGAAAGCATTGAGCTGACCGAAGCCCACTGGGAAGTGGTGCACTTTGTGCGTGATTTTTACAACGAATACAAGACCTCCCCTGCCATTCGCTTGCTGGTCAAAGCCATGAAGGAAAAGCTGGGCCCGGATAAAGGCAATTCTGCTTACCTGTTCAAACTGTTCCCCGACGGCCCGGCCAAACAGGCCACTAAAATTGCCGGCCTGCCCAAACCGGCCAAGTGCCTGTAACGATGGCCTCGGTCCCCCCCCTGCAACAACGCTTACAAGCACTGTTACAGGCTGATACTGAACGTCTGACCATGCTGACGGCAGTACGGCAGCTTAACCTGCCTGATGCTCTGATAGCAGCAGGCTTTGTGCGCAACCTGGTATGGGATGACCTGCATGGCACCAAAACACCACTGAACGATGTTGATGTGGTGTTTTTTGATAAAAGTGACTACAACAATCAACGTCAGCAGGCTGCCAGCGCCTGGCTAGAGCAGCATTACCCTGGCATCCATTGGCAAGTAAAGAATCAGGCCAATATGCACCTGCGCCATGGCCATGCCCCTTATCAGAATACTCTGGAGGCCATGGGGTTTTGGCCGGAGCAGGAAACAGCTATCGGCGTTGCCTTACAGCAAGATGATACTTTGGCAGTAGTGAGCGCCTTTTCCTTGGCCTCACTTTTCGCCGGCCACATTACTTTTAACCGCCGCAGTAGCCTTGCCGCCTTTAAAGCGCGCATCGCGAAGAAAAACTGGCTACGCCTCTGGCCACAATTACAGGTACGGCTTTAGTCTGCCAAAGACTGCTCGCAGCCTGGCGCCCCCTTGGCAACCAGTGCTTCTTTAGCGGTTTTACTGAGTTTTTTGACTGCCCGTTCCCGCTTCAGCGCCGCCGAATGGCTGCCTACCGCTTCGCTGTAGGCCAGCGCCAGTGGCCCTTTGCCTCGCAGCGCTTTGGCGCCTTTACCCGCTTGGTGTTCAGCCAGGCGCCGGGCAACATCGGTGCTGATCCCGGTGTAAAGGTGCCCTTGACGGGTACGAACAAGATAGAGAAACCAGGGCCGGGCGGCCCCGGTGGACTCAGTCATACAAGGTCGGAATGGGTTGGCGTTTGTGCTGGGTACGCAGGTAAATTTCCACAAGGCGGTCACGCACCGCGTCAGTAACGGCCTTGCCTTCCAGGAAATCGTCAATTTCCTCGTAGCTTAGCCCCAGCGCCGCTTCATCGGCTTTTTGCGGATTGAGGGTTTCCAAGTCTGCGGTCGGTGTTTTACTGACCAGCACCTGCGGCGCCCCCAAATGAGCAGCCAGCGCCCGCACCTGGCGCTTGGACAAGCCAAACAGCGGTGCCATATCGCAGGCACCATCGCCCCATTTGGTGTAAAAGCCGGTGATGTTCTCGGCGCTGTGATCGGTTCCCAGCACCAGACCGTGCGTCAGACCGGCAATTTCATATTGGGCAATCATCCGCGAACGGGCTTTGACATTACCTTTGACAAAATCACGGTGGTAATCGTCTTCCGGTACCAGCCCTGTCGGTGCCAGGCCGTCATGGGCCGCTTGTGACAGGCCATCGACACCGGCTTTGATGTTAACGGTGACCACGTGGGTTGGCTCAATAAAGCGTAACGCCAGTTGCGCTTCGTCTTCATCGTGCTGTTCACCATAAGGCAGACGCACCGCAATAAAGCGGTAGCGCTTATCCTGACTGGCTTCACTGTTCAGCTCATCAATAGCCAGCTGGGCCAGGCGGCCACAAGTGGAAGAGTCCACACCACCACTGATCCCCAGCACCAGCGTCGACAAGCCAGCACCTTTGAGGGTGCGCTTGATAAAATCAATGCGGCGGCGCACTTCCTGCGCCACGTCAATCTGCGCTTGCACACGCATTTCTTCGCGGATCTGTTGTTCCAGAGACATGGTTAGCATCCTATACCTGTAAGGGCGCCAGTGGGCGCCCTTAGGTGATTAACCGATATGGCTTTTACCGCCCATGTAAGGGCGCAGTGCATCGGGAATTTCAATACGGCCGTCGGCGCATTGGTAGTTTTCCAGCACCGCCACCAGGGTACGGCCTACCGCCAGGCCGGAGCCATTGAGGGTATGCAGCAGCTCCGGTTTGCCACCGGCATGACGGAAGCGAGCCTGCATGCGCCGCGCCTGGAAGTCGCCAACGTTTGAGCAGCTGGAGATCTCTCGGTAGGTGTTCTGGGCCGGTAGCCATACTTCCAGATCGAAGGTTTTACAGGCCCCAAAGCCCATGTCACCGCTGCACAGCACCATGGTGCGATACGGCAGACCCAGTTTTTCCAGCACTGTTTCGGCGTGGCGGGTCATTTCTTCGAGGGCATCAAAAGACTGTTCCGGGTGCACAATCTGCACCATTTCCACTTTGTCGAACTGGTGCATGCGGATCAGCCCGCGGGTATCACGGCCATATGAGCCGGCTTCAGAACGAAAACAGGGGCTGTGGGCAGTAAACTTCAGCGGCAGCTGGTCAGCTTCGATGATTTCATCACGCACCAGATTGGTCAGCGGCACTTCAGCGGTGGGGATCAGCGACAGGTGCTGACGCTCCTCAGTGGCCGGCTTGATGTTAAACAGATCTTCACCGAATTTGGGCAACTGCCCCGTACCATAAAGGCTGGCTTCGTTAACCAGATAAGGTACGTAGGTTTCCTGATAGCCGTGTTGCTCGGTATGCAAATCCAGCATGAACTGCGCCAGCGCCCGGTGCAGCCTGGCGACTTCGCCACGCATCACGACAAAGCGCGAGCCAGAAAGCTTAACGCCATCTTCAAAAGACAAACCGGCAAGGTTTTCACCCAGTTCAACGTGGTCTTTGACTGCAAAGTCAAACTGGCGCGGCGTACCCCAGCGGCGTACTTCAACGTTGTCACTTTCATCTTTGCCGGCCGGCACTGACGGGTGCGGCAAATTGGGTACGGCATAAGCCAGTTCATTCCACTGGCGCAGCACTTCGTCCAATTCCGCTTTACAACTGTCCAGTTGCTCGTTGATCTGCGTTACCTCTGCCTTCAGCGGCGCAATGTCTTCGCCATTACGGGCTGCCAGGCCAATGGCCTTGGAGCGGGTGTTACGCTCATTTTGCAGTTCCTGAGTACGAACTTGCAGATCTTTACGCTGGCTTTCCAGCGCTTCCAGAGCAGCCACATCCAGGGTAAAACCACGGGTGGCCAGACGCGCGGCGGTTTCGGCCAGCTCAGCGCGTAGAAATTTGTTATCCAGCATGGTGTTAGTTCAGCTTTATTCAGTCTTCTGGCAGTGTATCAAAGCCCTTGCCGTCCGAGTAGCGCTTGACCGGGCTTTGCGCGTCCCGCTCGGCCAGATAGGTCAGTTTTTCGGCAATTTTTTTCTCCAGGCCACGGCTACTGGGCTGGTAATAGCGAGCATCTTTCAGGGCTTGTGGGAAAAAGTTTTCCCCGGCGGCATAAGCGCCGGGTTCGTCGTGGGCATAGCGATATTCGGCCCCGTGGCCCAACTCTTTCATCAGTTTGGTGGGTGCATTGCGAAGATGCAGGGGAACCGGCAGGTCACCGGCTTCACGGGCGTCCCGACGGGCCGCTTTAAAAGCGGTGTAAACCGCATTGGATTTAGGAGCACTGGCCAGGTATAGCGTGGCCTGGGCAATGGCTCGCTCCCCTTCGGCCGGGCCGACCCGGGTAAAGGTATCCCAGGCATTAAGAGCCATAGTCAGCGCTTTGGGGTCGGCATTGCCGATATCTTCAGAGGCAATAGCCAACAGACGCCGGGCCACATAAAGCGGGTCGCAGCCCCCTTCCAGCATTCGGCAGTACCAGTACAGGGCGGCATCAGGGGCCGAGCCCCGCACTGATTTATGAAAGGCCGAAATCATGTCGTAAAACAGATCACCGCCTTTGTCGAAGCGGCGAATATCGCGGCCCAGTACCGATTCAATAAGACGGGTAGTCAGCACGCCGTCGTCAGCCATATCGGCGAGCATTTCCAGATAATTCAGCGCCCGACGGGCATCACCGCCAGCCACCTGGGTCAGCACATTAAGGGCATCATCGTCGGCCGTAACGCCGTCCAGGGTTGCCAGTGCCCGCACCAGCAGGCCGTGGATATCAGCCGGTTCGAGTGGCTTTAGCACATAGACCCGCGCCCGCGACAGCAAGGCACCGTTCAGTTCAAAAGACGGGTTTTCGGTGGTGGCACCGATAAAAATAATGGTGCCGTCTTCGATGTGCGGCAAAAACGCATCCTGCTGCGATTTATTGAAGCGGTGCACTTCGTCTACAAACAGCAGGGTTTTGCGGCTGCGCGCCTTGGCGTCGTCAATGGCGGCGCGGATCTCTTTGACGCCACTGGTTACCGCAGAAATACGGGTTACCTCGGCATCACAATAACGGGCAATGAGCTCAGCCAAGGTGGTTTTACCGGTGCCGGGCGGCCCCCAGAGGATCATCGAGTGCGGCCGGCCCGCCTCCAGCGCTTTGCGCAGCGCTTTACCTTCGCCAACCAGATGCTGCTGGCCAACGTAATCGGCAAACCGGGTTGGCCGCATTCGCGCCGCCAACGGCTGCACCGGGCCGTCACCGAAGTCGAGATCCAGGGTGCTCATCGCTGATCGTCGACTGCCACGCCAGCTGGTGGGTCGAAATGAAACTGTATGGCCGGGTTGTCGGCTCGGGGCGACTGAAAGTCACTGAAAGTCACCGTATTTTGTTGCCCGGAAGCATCGTCAATAACCAGCCCGGTAACCTTGTCGCCATTGAATTTAACGGTCAAAGCGGTGACATAAGCGTCTTTTTCGTCTTTAGGGGTAATGGCAAAATCACTCCCCTTGGCCTTGATGGTGAACTGGTTCCATACCGCCGGATCCTGGCTCGACAGCAGCAGCATCGGCGTGCGGCCAACCGCTTCTTTCGGTGAATACAGCGTTACCTGCTCAACAAAGGGGTTGTAGAGCCAGAGGGTGCTGCCATCCGATATCAGCAATGTTTCGTCTGGCTGTGCCGTATGCCAGTAGAGCTTTTGCGGGCGCTCAACGGCCATATCACCACTGGCCTGCATGGTGACATTGCCTTTGTCGTCCACCACTTTTTGACTGAAGTGAGCCGAAAAACTCTGGTAATGAGCCAGCTTCGCTTTCAGGGTTTCTGCGGCGCTTGGGGTAGCCAGTGCTGGCGCAGCAGCCAGCAGCAAAGCCAGAGGCAACAGTCGCATATTAATCTCCGTGGTGCGGAACCAGCACATCGCGGTTCCCGTTATGACCGGGGGCAGAAACAATACCGGCCGCCTGCATTTGTTCGATGAGCCGGGCCGCACGGTTATAGCCAATTTTCAGCTTACGCTGGACACTGGAAATGGAACCGCGACGCGACTCAATAACAAAGGCCACGGCTTCGTCGTAGAGTGGATCTTTTTCCGCATCGTCGTCCATGGACTCGCCCGGTAGCAGGGTTTCCTGGGTCATCTCGCCGGACAAGATGGCATCAATGTATTGCGGCTTGCCGCGTTTTTTCCAGTCATCCACCACCTTATGCACTTCGTGGTCATCCACAAAGGCGCCGTGCACCCGTGTGGGCACCCCGGAACCTGGCGGCAGGTAAAGCATATCGCCCTGCCCCAAGAGGCTTTCGGCACCCTGCTGATCCAAAATGGTACGCGAGTCAATTTTACTGGACACCTGAAAGGCAATCCGGGTGGGAATGTTGGCCTTGATAAGGCCGGTGATGACATCAACCGATGGCCGCTGGGTAGCCAGGATCAGGTGAATACCGGCAGCCCGCGCTTTTTGGGCAATACGGGCAATCAGTTCTTCCACTTTTTTACCGACAATCATCATCATGTCGGCAAACTCATCAACCACCACCACAATCCGCGGCAAAGGCTCCAGAGCCGGTGCTTCAGGTTCCATGGAGTTATTGGGATTCCACAGCGGATCTTTGAGCGGCTGGCCTGCGGCAATAGCATCTTTTACCTTGCGGTTGAAACCCTTGAGGTTACGCACCCCCAGTAGCGACATCAGCTTGTAGCGCCGCTCCATTTCCCCAACACACCAGCGCAGTGCGTTGGCCGCGTCTTTCATGTCGGTAACCACTTCTGCCAACAGGTGGGGAATGCCCTCATAGACCGACAGTTCGAGCATTTTCGGGTCGATCATGATCAGCCGGACATCTTCCGGGGTACTCTTGTACAGCAGTGAGACCAGCATCACGTTGACACCAACCGACTTACCGGACCCCGTCGTACCAGCCACCAGCAGGTGCGGCATTTTCGCCAGATCCACCACGACTGAGTTGCCGGCAATATCCTTACCCAGCACCATGGTCAGCGGTGATTCGTTAGCCAGGAATTTGTCGTTATTGATCACTTCCGACAGGTACACCACTTCCCGGTGTTTATTGGGCACTTCCAGGCCTATTACCGACTTGCCAGGGATCACTTCCACCACCCGTACCGAAATGGCCGATAGTGCGCGAGCCAAGTCTTTGGACAGGTTAGAAATTTTTGACACTTTCACACCCGGCGCCAGGTCCAGCTCAAAACGGGTGATCACCGGCCCGGGGTGAACATCAACCACGTTGGCCTGCACACCGAAGTCAGCCAGCTTTTCCTCTACCAGCCGCGACACCGCATCCAGCTCGTCCTGACTGATGGGGTTGCGGTTCTTGTCCGGGCGGTCCAGCAGCTCCATAGACGGCATCGGCCCGGCAGCAGGCTCACTGGCCGTTACCGGAGCATTGCTAGTCACACTGGGGGCTTTACTGGCTGGCGCAGCCACCGGCGCCACAGTGGCGGCTTCATTGCTTTTTGCCGCCGGTTCATCGCCCCAGGGCAGATCGAAAGTCAGGTCGTCAACGGCGCTATCGTCGTCTTCGTCCGGCAGGGTCAGCACCGGCTCCAGGATCTCCGGTTCACGGCGACTGCTAAGCCGCGGCAATGGTTCAGGCTCAAAGGCTGGCTCAGCGTCGTCCAGGGCCAGATCAGCGTCATCCAGTTCACTGTCATCAATATCGGCTTCACGGGGTTGGCGTTTGGGCAGAGACAGGCTGCGTAAATGCTGCCAGACCCAGCTGGCACCTTCCACCACCAGCGCCCCGGTGCGGTCAATCAAGGCCACCCAGGACAGTCCGGTCATCATGGTAATGCCGACAGTACACAGTGCCAGCAGCACAATTAGCGTACCCACGAAGTTAAGCCAGGGCTTAAGCGCGGTGGCCACCAGATCGCCAATCAGACCACCGGCTGAATAGGTATGAATATCCCCCAAGTAGACAGACGCCATGCCGGCAAAACCAAGCAGGCTCAGCACCACGCCAATTAACCGCAAGCCGGCGGCCAGATAGTCAATGTCGGTGAGCGCGCGATAACCACGAAAACACAGCCAGCCAAGACCCGCTACCAGCACCGGCATGACATAAGCCAGCACCCCGGTGGTGAACAGCAGAATATCGGCCACCCAAGCCCCCAGGGCGCCGGCAGCATTTTGAATATGGCCCGGTACGCCGGTTTGCGACCAGCCCGGATCAGCCGGGTTGAAGGTCGCCAGGGCTACCAGCAGGAACAGGGAAAATAAGGTACACAGCACCAGCCCGGCTTCCATAAGCCGCTGCAACCCCGTCAGGTGCTTGAGTTCCATGCGCTGCAAAGGCTCGTCTCCGTGCTTGCGTCTGAACCTCGCGATGATACCAGCCTCACCCATTGATCAATACCTTGGATACGTTTTTCACTTCTTCCATCACCACGTAAGTACGGGTTTCCTTGACGCCGGGTAGCCGCAGCAGGGTTTCCCCCAGCAGCTCCCGGTACGCCGACATATCGGCTACCCGTGTTTTCAGCAGATAATCAAAGTCACCGGACACCAGATGACACTCCTGAATAATATCGAGCTTCTGCACAGCCAGGTTGAATTCGTCAAACACCTCTGACGAGGTGCGCTCCAGGGTTACCTCGACAAACACCAGCAAGGCAGCGCCAATATGGCGTGGATTGATAATGGCCGTATAACCCTGAATAACACCTTGCCGTTCGAGCCTTTTTACCCTTTCCAAACAAGGTGTTGGTGACAATCCAACACGCCTAGATAATTCCACGTTAGAGATGCGACCATCATTTTGAAGTACTTTCAATATGTTGCGGTCAATTCGGTCCAGTGCTTTGACCTGCTTAGCGGAAGATGCTGGCATAAACAACCTGTTTTAAAGCCATGACTCAGAATAAAATACTGAAAATCACCCAAATAAAGCAACTCATTCTCTATGGGCACTCCTATACTGGCGGCCAATTTCCCTACTGTCAGAAAAACAAGGAAACAGCAGATGATCATCGGCGTACCCAAAGAGATCAAAAACCACGAATATCGCGTTGGCATGGTGCCTGCTTCTGTTCGTGAGCTGATCAACCATGGTCACCAGGTGGTTGTTGAAACCAATGCCGGCCTGGGTATCGGTTTTACCGACGAAGACTATCAAAGCGCCGGTGCCAGCATTCTGGACAGCGCCGATGAGGTGTTTGCCAAAGCCGAAATGATCGTCAAGGTCAAAGAGCCGCTGGCTAACGAACGGGCCCGTCTGCGCAACGGCCAACTGCTGTTCACCTACCTGCACCTGGCCCCGGACCTGCCGCAAACCAACGACTTGCTCAAATCTGGCGCGGTCTGCATCGCCTATGAAACCGTTACCGATGACAAAGGCGGCCTGCCGTTGCTGGCCCCCATGTCTGAAGTGGCTGGCCGGATGTCAATCCAGGCTGGCGCCCAGGCGCTGGAAAAATCCCGCGGCGGCCGCGGTGTGCTGTTGTCTGGCGTACCGGGTACCGACCCGGCCAAAGTGGTTGTAATTGGCGGCGGCGTTGTCGGCTCCAACGCAGCCCGTATGGCGGTAGGTATGCGCGCTGATGTGACCATTCTTGACCGTAACATCGAAACTCTGCGCCGTCTGGACGCCGAGTTCGGTGGCCGCGCCAAAGTGGTTTACTCCACCGCTGATGCTCTGGAACGCCACGTACTGGAAGCTGATCTGGTGATCGGGGCAGTATTGATCCCCGGTGCTGCCGCGCCGAAACTGGTCAATGCCGAGCACATCAAACGCATGAAGCAAGGCGCCGCCATTGTTGACGTAGCTATCGATCAGGGCGGCTGTTTTGAGACGTCACACGCTACCACTCACGCTGAGCCGACCTACATCGTTGATGACGTGGTGCACTATTGTGTGGCTAACATGCCTGGCGCCGTAGCCCGGACCTCTACCTTTGCCCTGAACAACGCCACCTTGCCTTACATCATCAAACTGGCGAACAAAGGTTATAAGCAGGCCCTGCTGGACGACAAGCACCTGCTGGCCGGCCTGAACATCATGAACGGCAAGGTCACGTGCAAAGAAGTGGCCGAAGCCCACGGTATGGCGTTTGTTGACCCCATGACCGTACTGGGTGCCTAAGCGATTACCCGAATCGAAAACCCCCGCTCTGGCGGGGGTTTTTTGTTGCCCGGCTTTTACCTAAAATGCCAACAACGATTTTGTGAGGAGAATCCATGAAACACGCTCGTTTGATGATCCTGGGCTCAGGTCCTGCTGGTTACACTGCAGCGGTTTACGCTGCTCGCGCCAACCTTGAACCGGTACTTATCACCGGCATGCAGCAAGGTGGCCAGCTGACGACCACCACCGAAGTGGAAAACTGGCCGGGCGATGCCGACGACCTCACCGGGCCGCTGCTGATGGAACGGATGCAGCGCCACGCAGAAAAATTCAACACCGAGATTGTTTTCGACCATATCCACACCGTCGATTTCAACCAGCGCCCCTTTGTTCTCAAGGGTGATAGCGGTGAATATTCTTGCGATGCCCTGATCATCGCCACTGGTGCCAGTGCCAAATACCTTGGCCTGGAATCAGAAACCGCCTTTCAGGGCCGTGGCGTCTCGGCCTGTGCCACCTGTGACGGGTTCTTCTATCGCAACCAGAAAGTCGCCGTGATCGGCGGCGGAAACACCGCCGTGGAAGAGGCTCTGTATCTGGCCAACATCGCCAGCGAAGTACACGTTGTGCATCGCCGTGACAGCTTCCGGGCAGAAAAAATTCTCGTCGACCGGATGATGAAAAAGGTCGAGGAAGGTAAAATCATTCTGCACCTGAGCCGTACCCTTGACGAAGTACTGGGTGACGACATGGGCGTTACCGCTGTTCGCCTGGCATCTACCGCCGGTGAAGGTGATGAGCAGGTTGATGTTGCTGGCTGTTTTATTGCCATCGGCCACAAGCCGAATACCGACATTTTTGCCGGCCAGCTGGACATGAAAGACGGCTACTTGAAAGTGCAAAGCGGCCTTGAAGGTAACGCTACCCAGACTTCCGTGCCGGGCGTTTTTGCCGCCGGGGATGTAATGGATCATATCTATCGCCAGGCAATCACTTCTGCCGGCAGTGGCTGTATGGCCGCACTGGATGCTGAGCGTTATTTGGACAGTCTGCAGGACTAACTCACAGGGCCGCTTTCGCGGCCCTTTTATTTCCCGCTACACTCAATGCTGAGACATCTGTTCGCGCAGCATTTATGACCATTGCCCTACCAGAATTACCTGACAATCCCTGCCTGTTTCCAGATCCGCTACAGGCTCTGGACCACCCCAATGGTCTGTTGGCCTTTGGCGGTGATTTGTCACCCACCCGCATTCTTTCCGGTTACCGGTTGGGGATTTTCCCCTGGTTCAACCCGGGCGAACCGATCCTCTGGTGGTCACCGGATCCACGCGGCGTGGCGGTGCCCGGGCAAATTCATCTGTCACGCAGTACTCAAAAGTGGTTACGTAAAACCCCGCTGAGTATCCGCTGTAATACGGCCTTTGCCGAAGTGCTTGCCGGTTGTGCTGCCCCTCGCCCCTACCAGACGGGGACCTGGCTAACGGCGCAGATGCGTGCCGCCTACATGCAGCTGCACCAGTTGGGCGTAGCTCACAGTGTTGAGGTATGGCTGGACGATGCGCTTATCGGCGGCCTTTACGGCCTGACAGTTGGCAGCATTTTCTGTGGTGAGTCGATGTTCTCGCGCCAAACCAACGCCTCCAAGGCGGCCTTTGCAGCCTTGCATCAGCGCTTAAGCGGCCATGCCAGCCTCATTGACTGCCAATTACTGAACCCGCATCTGGCCCAGTTAGGGGTAAAAGAAATGGACAGGGAAACCTTTTTGGCCATCCTCGACAGCCAGAAAGACCGCCACCTGCCTGACAGCCTGTTTGCACCTGGAGAGTGGCCATGTCCATGAATCTGCTCAAGGGTTTGTATTGTGGCGTAACCCGGCCCTTCCCCTGCGCTTACCTGCCGGAACAACAGGAGCAACTCTTGGTGATCACCGAGTCACCAATGGATGCCGAGCGTTATGAGATGCTGCTGGCACTGGGCTTTCGCCGTAATGGTGGTGATGTCTATCGCCCCTACTGTAAAACCTGCCAGGCTTGTGAATCACTGCGAGTAGATGTTGCCCAGTTTGCCGCCAACCGCCGTCAGCGGCGTATCAGCCGGGCCAATGCCGATCTGACCCTGCGTGTTGAAAACCGTTTCACGGCGGTGCATTTTGATTTGTATTGCCGCTATATCAATGCCCGCCACCGTGATGGTGGCATGTTCCCGCCGTCCGAAAGCCAGCTGGCGCACTTTGCCAAAGCCCCCTGGCTACCGCTGAACCTGCTCAGCCTGTACCGGGGCGAGCAACTGATGGCCTGTGCCGTGACCGATGAAACCCCCAGTGTTTACTCGGCGCTCTATACCTTTTTTGATCCCGATGAAGAAAAACGTTCTCTCGGCACCTTTTCGGTTTTACAGCAGATCGAAGCGGCAAAAAAACGTGGCAAGCGTTGGTTATACCTTGGTTATCAAATAGATAACTGCGACAAAATGAACTATAAAGTGCAGTATTTACCCCATCAGCGTTACCGTGACGGCCGTTGGGAATGCTTTACAGACGGGGCCAGTTAAGGCAAGATCGGCGCCGATTTCTTGGTGATAAGAGGTTTTGCACATAAATGTCGAAAGAAGACGTGATTGAGTTGCAGGGAACCATTTTGGAAACCCTGCCCAACACCATGTTCCGCGTCGAGCTTGAAAATGGCCACGTGGTCACCGCGCATATCTCCGGAAAAATGCGTAAAAACTACATCCGCATTTTGACCGGTGATACCGTGACCGTGCAGATGACGCCGTACGATCTGAGCAAAGGTCGAATCGTCTTCCGTCAGCGTTGATGCTTAACCTCTGTCATTAAAAACCCGCCAGTTGGCGGGTTTTTTTATCAGGCCGTGGTGGCGGCCTCGGCATCTTCAAAGGAGAGGGTTAGCTCACCGTTTTTGACGCCGACAGCCACTTTGCCGCCATTGGCCAACTGCCCGAACAGCAGTTCATTGGCCAACGGTTTTTTCAGGTGCTCCTGGATCACCCTAGCCATTGGCCGCGCGCCCATGGCATGGTCATAGCCCTTTTCGGCCAGCCAGGTCTTGGCTTCCGCGTCCACACTGAGGCTGACCCCACGGCCATCAAGCTGCGCTTCCAGTTCGGCCAGGAATTTGTCTACCACCTGGGCAATCACACCGGCATTGAGATGGTTAAACCAGATGATGCCGTCCAGGCGGTTACGAAATTCCGGCGAGAACAAGCGATTGATCTCGGCCAGCGCCGTGTCATCGTGCTCAACGGTCTTAAAGCCCATGGATTTGCGCTCGGTTTCCCGTACCCCGGCATTGGTGGTCATCACCAAGATGACATTACGAAAATCCGCTTTACGGCCGTTATTGTCGGTCAGGGTGCCGTTATCCATTACCTGCAACAGTAGGTTGAACACATCCGGATGCGCTTTTTCGATTTCATCGAGCAGTACCACCGAGTGCGGATGTTTGATCACCGCTTCGGTCAGCAAACCGCCCTGGTCGTAACCCACATATCCCGGCGGCGCGCCAATCAACCGCGACACGGTATGGCGCTCCATGTATTCCGACATATCAAAGCGGATCAGCTCAACACCCATCTGCCGGGCCAACTGTTGCGTGACCTCGGTTTTACCCACCCCGGTCGGGCCTGCAAACAGGAAGCTCCCCACCGGCCGGTTTTCAGCCCCGAGGCCGGCACGGCTGAGGCGGATATTGGCGGCCAGCGCGTCAATGGCTTTGTCCTGCCCGAACACCACCAGCTTGAGGTTACGGTCAAGGGCTTCAAGGGTGGACTTGTCGTCAGAGTTGACGGATTTTTCCGGGATCCGCGCCATTCTGGCCACCACGGCCTCGATATCCCCTTCATTGACGGTCTTACGGCGCTTGGGCATCAGCCGGGCGCGGGCACCGGCTTCGTCAATCACATCAATGGCTTTATCCGGCAGATGGCGCTCGTTGATATATTTGGCCGACAACTCCGCTGCCGCCTTCAAAGCACCCTGGGTATAACGCACATCGTGGTGTGATTCGTAATGCGCCTTGAGCCCTTGCAGGATACGCACGGTATCGCTGACGCTGGGTTCAACCACATCAATTTTCTGGAAACGCCGGGCCAGAGCCACATCCTTTTCAAAAATACCGCGGTATTCCTGATAGGTGGTGGAGCCCATGCACTTGATGTTGCCAGAAGCCAGCAGAGGCTTAATGAGGTTTGAGGCATCGGTCTGGCCGCCAGAGGCCGCACCGGCGCCGATCATGGTATGGATTTCGTCAATAAAGAGGATAGCGCCCTCTTCTTCGCGCAATTCCTTGAGCAGCCCTTTGAAGCGTTTTTCAAAATCGCCACGGTACTTGGTACCAGCCAGCAAGGCCCCCATGTCCAGCGAATAGACGGTGCAGTGGGCAATAAGCTCCGGCACCTGTTCATCGACAATGCGTTTGGCCAAGCCTTCGGCAATAGCGGTTTTACCTACGCCAGCCTCACCCACCAGCAGCGGGTTGTTCTTGCGGCGGCGGCACAACACTTGAATGGTGCGCTCAATTTCGGCTTCGCGGCCGATCAGCGGGTCAATACGGTTTTTGCGGGCCTGCTCATTGAGGTTAACGGTCAGTTGTTCCAGGTAGGTTTCCGGCTTGTCGTCAGCAGCAGCTTCCTGCGCGGGTTCACCGGGGCCGGCACCTTCTTCATCACGGGTGACACCGTGGGAAATGAAGTTCACTACATCCAGGCGGGTGATGTCGGCTTTGCGCAGAATGTAGACCGCCTGGCTTTCCTGCTCGCCAAAAATGGCCACCAGCACATTGGCACCGGTCACTTCTTCGTTACCGGAACTTTGTACGTGAAAAACGGCGCGCTGTAATACCCGCTGAAAGCCCAGCGTCGGCTGCGTTTCGCGCTCATCATCCCCTTCGGGGATACGCGGTGTGGTTTGCTCAATAAAACTGTCGAGATCGGCTCGCAGCTGGGCAATGTCGCCACCACACGCTTTGAGGGCCTCAACAGCAGAATCGTTGTCCAGCAGGGCCATCAGAAGGTGCTCTACGGTGAGATATTCATGCCGCTCACTGCGGGCCCGGCGAAAAGCCTCATTCAGGCTCAGCTCCAGTTCTTTGTTCAACATTGTGCACCCCCTCGAGTTACTGCTTGGGTCAAGCCGGTTCCATGGCACAAAGCAAAGGATGGTCATTTTCCCTTGCGAAGCGGTTAACTTCTGCAACCTTGGTTTCGGCTACATCAGCACTGTAGACGCCGCAAACGCCTTTCCCTTCATAGTGGACGGCCAGCATGACCTGGGTCGCCTTTTCCATGTCCATTGCAAAGAAACGCTGCAAAACCAGTACCACAAAGTCCATTGGTGTGTAGTCGTCGTTCATCAGCACCACTTTGTACATAGGGGCACGTTTGAGCGCGGGATCACTGGTTTTACTCTTCTCTTTATGTTGAATATCGGTACTGCCGGCCATGCTTTTCAAGTCCTGATACGTTTTTTTTCACTCATAGTGCGACACTGACCACGAGTTGTTAAGCGGCTGTTAAAAAAACTTGACTGAGTGTATTTCTTCACTAAATTGTACGTTGAGGTTTGTCGGGTAACCACTCTAGCAGTGCCCCGGCACTATGTGTAAGGGTGTTCAGTAAAGACAGGATTGACGTATGGCTACCGGAACAGTCAAGTGGTTCAACAACGCGAAAGGTTTTGGCTTTATCTGCCCGGAAGGTGGTGGTGAGGACGTTTTCGCCCACTACTCCACCATTCAGATGGATGGCTACCGCACACTCAAAGCCGGACAGGAAGTCGACTTTGACATGAGTCAGGGGCCCAAGGGCTTCCACGCGGTCAACATTAAACCTGCGGAAAAGTGATCCGGTTCCTCCCGGTTTCAAAAAAAGCCCCGGCATGGCCGGGGCTTTTTGTTGCTCAGTTCAGACTCAAAGAGCACTCAGTGCGGCATTGAGGATCTGACTGGGGCGCATGGCTGCTGCCACTTTGGCAAAGTCCGGCTTGTAGTAACCGTCCATGTCCACCGGGTTGCCTTGCACACCGTTCAGTTCAGCAACAATGGCTTCTTCTTTTTCGTTGAGAGTAGCGGCCAGCTCAGCAAACGCGGCTTTCAGCTCGGCGTCCTGGTCTTGGGATGCCAGCGCCTCGGCCCAGTACATCGCCAGATAGAAATGGCTGCCACGGTTATCCAGGCTACCCAACTTACGTGCCGGCGACTTGTTGTTGTCGAGGAACTTGGCTGTGGCCTGATCCAGGGTGTCAGCCAGCACTTGCGCTTTGGCATTGCCGGTGCGTTGCGCCAAATGCTCAAAAGAGGCGGCCAGGGCCAGGAATTCGCCCAGCGAATCCCAACGCAGGTAGTCTTCTTTGACAAACTGCTGCACGTGCTTAGGCGCACTGCCGCCAGCACCGGTTTCAAACAGGCCGCCACCGTTCATCAATGGCACGATAGACAGCATCTTGGCACTGGTGCCCAGCTCCAAAATCGGGAACAGGTCAGTAAGGTAGTCACGCAGTACGTTACCGGTAACAGAGATGGTGTCTTTACCGTCTTTGATCCGTGCCAGTGAGAAGCGGGTGGCCTCTACCGGCGCCATGATGTGCAGCTCCAGGCCACTGGTGTCATGCTCGGGCAGATAGGCTTCCACTTTCTTGATCAGCTCAGCGTCGTGGCCGCGGTTTTTATCCAGCCAGAATACGGCCGGAGTGTTGGAGGCACGGGCACGGTTCACAGCCAGTTTGACCCAGTCACGGATCGGCGCGTCTTTGGTCTGACACATGCGCCAGATATCGCCTTTGGCCACTTGATGCTCAGTCAGTACCTGACCTTTGTCGTCGATCACCCGTACGGTGCCGTCAGCCGGCATTTCAAAGGTCTTGTCATGGGAGCCGTATTCTTCGGCTTTTTGTGCCATCAGGCCAACGTTCGGTACTGAGCCCATGGTGCGGGGGTCAAAGGCACCGTGCTCTTTACAGAAGTTGATGGTTTCTTCGTATACGCCGGCATAGCTGCGGTCCGGGATCACCGCTTTGGCATCCTGCAGGGCGCCAGCTTTATTCCACATCTGACCGGAAGAGCGGATCATCGCCGGCATGGAGGCGTCAATGATGACGTCAGACGGCACATGCAGGTTGGTGATGCCGCGATCAGAGTCAACCATGGCCAGATCCGGGCTGTTGTCATATACCGCCGCCAGCTCAGCTTCAATGGCGCTGCGTTGTTCCGGTGCCAGGTTTTCCAGGCGGCTGTAGAGGTCACCAATACCGTCGTTGGCATCAACGCCAATTTCGGCAAACAGTGCCTGGTGCTTGTCAAAGACGTCCTTGAAGAACACTTTGACGGCATGGCCGAAGATGATCGGATCAGACACTTTCATCATGGTGGCCTTCATGTGCAGGGAGAACAGCACACCCTGCGCTTTGGCGTCAGCAATTTGCTCGGCGATAAACTCGCGCAGTGCCTTGACACTCATAGTGGAGGCGTCAATCACTTCCCCGGCCAACAGCGCCAGGTTGTCTTTTAACACCGTGACAGCACCATCGGCCGCAGTCAGCTCAATCTTGACATTAGTAGCATCCGCCAGGGTGACCGACTGCTCGGAGCCGTAAAAGTCACCGCCCGCCATGCTGGCGACATGGGCTTTGGAGTCACGGCTCCACTCGCCCATGCTGTGCGGGTGCTTGCGGGCATACTGCTTAACAGAAGAAGGTGCCCGGCGGTCAGAGTTGCCTTCACGCAGTACCGGGTTAACGGCGCTGCCTTTGATTTTGTCATAGCGCGCTTTGACGGCTTTTTCTTCGTCGTTTTTCGGCTCTTCCGGGTAGTTAGGCAACTTGTAGCCCTTGCCTTGAAGCTCTTTGATAGCCGCTTTGAGCTGCGGCACAGAGGCAGAGATGTTCGGCAGTTTAATGATGTTGGCGTTTGGCGTCTTGGCCAGTTCACCCAGCTCTGCCAGGTCATCATTAATGCGCTGCGCCTCGCTCAGGCACTCCGGGAAAGTAGCAATAATACGGCCGGCCAGGGAGATGTCGCGGGTTTCCATGGCCACGCCCGCCTTAGCGGCAAAGGCTTCGATGATCGGCAACAGTGACTGCGTTGCCAGCGCCGGGGCCTCATCGGTAATGGTGTAGATGATGGTGGACTTATCTGTAGTCATAGTGACAGCTTCCTAAACGTCGTAAGGCGAGGATGTCTCGCATCGCCCCGGGTCGCCGCAAGGGCCAACACAAGGCGTACGGATGATTTGGTGCGCGATTATACCAACTTGCGCGCCATTTCGCTTACGAAGGGTTAGCGGGTAAGACCAGTTGTACAACTTTTCACCAGCAAAGACTGAATACATGATGCCAAGAGATTGGCCGCCAGCCCCCGCGCTGCTAGGCTGTAGCACAGCAAATCAGCTCTGGGAGACAGCATGAAGCGCCCTGCTTCGGTTCCGCCGCGTAGCAACAGAAAAAAATTGGTCAGACCAAAAAGACCCAGTGGCCCACCGCGCTTGCTGCTGTTCAATAAACCTTTCGATGTATTGTGCCAGTTCACCGACGGCCAGGGGCGTCAGACACTCGCCGATTTTATTGACGTGCCTGATGTCTACGCCGCCGGCCGGCTCGATAAGGATTCCGAAGGCCTGCTGCTACTGACCAACGACGGTAAACTCAATGCCAAGCTCACCCAGCCGGGAAAAAAAACCGACAAAACCTATTGGGTGCAGGTGGAAGGCGACCCCAGCGATAGTGACCTCGAACCACTGCGCCAGGGCGTAACTCTCAAAGACGGCCCAACGCTGCCAGCCCGCGTTAAACGCATTGCCGAGCCGGCATTGTGGCCGCGTAATCCGCCGGTGCGTTTTCGCCAGGCCATTCCGACTACCTGGCTGGAGATCCGTATTCACGAGGGTCGTAACCGCCAGGTGCGGCGCATGACCGCCCATATTGGCTTTCCGACGCTGCGGCTGGTGCGAATAGCCATTGGCCCTTACCAACTGGACGACATTGCGCCCGGCCAATATCAGGAGCTGACACCATGATCCAGGCCGCCACCGTTGCCTGGGTGATTGCCGCCGATGAGCGCTTCCTGTTCGTGGAAGAAGCCATCGACGGTACGGCCACCCTCAACCAGCCAGCGGGCCACTGGGAACCCGGTGAAACCCTCATCGAGGCTGCCTGCCGGGAACTGCAGGAAGAAACCTCCCTGCAGCTACCGCCCCAGGGACTGGTTGGCATTTATCGCCTGAGCTTGCCCCATAAAACCTTCTGGCGGCATGTTTTTTGGACCACGCTGGACAGCCCCTTACCATGCCAGCCACAAGACCCAGACATTGTGGCCTGCCATTGGCTAAGCGCTACGCAGCTGCGCCACTGGCATCAGCGCAGCCCGCTGGTGGCAAAGGCCATTGACGACTACCAGCAAGGCTGCCGATACCCATTGTCCGTGCTGCAGCATGCTTAGGCTTTTGCTACAATGCGCGCACTTTTTTTGGCAAGGTCAAAACGCAGTCAATGAGCGACAAGCCCCGCAGTGAAACCAAGGTCATCGTCGGTATGTCCGGCGGTGTGGATTCTTCCGTCTCAGCCTATCTGCTGCAACAGCAGGGGTATCAGGTGGAAGGCCTGTTCATGAAGAACTGGGAAGAAGACGATACCGACGAGTACTGCTCCGCTGCCGAAGACATGGCCGACGCACAGGCGGTCTGTGACAAACTCGGTATCAAACTGCACAAAATCAACTTTGCCGCCGAATACTGGGACAATGTTTTTGAGTATTTCCTGGAGGAATACAAAGCAGGCCGCACCCCCAACCCCGACATCATGTGCAACAAGGAAATCAAGTTTAAGGCTTTCCTGAACTTTGCCGCCGATGCCCTGGGCGCCGACTACATTGCCACCGGCCATTACGTGCGC
The DNA here is from genome assembly GCF_045291545.1 of Gallaecimonas aegicerasi. Lineage (GTDB taxonomy): Bacteria > Pseudomonadota > Gammaproteobacteria > Enterobacterales > Gallaecimonadaceae > Gallaecimonas. The sequence goes on along the minus strand of NZ_CP149514.1, from coordinate 1,187,987 downwards.
CGCCGCCAGCAAGATGGCCACTGGCAGATGCTGCGCGGCCTGGACAGCAACAAAGATCAGTCTTATTTCCTCTATACCCTGGGCGAAGAACACCTGGCGCAAACCCTGTTCCCGGTTGGCGACCTGCCCAAGCCAGAGGTGCGCCGCATCGCCGAGCAACAAGGCCTGGCCACCGCCAAGAAAAAAGACTCCACCGGTATCTGTTTTATCGGTGAACGCAAATTCAAAGATTTTTTACAGCGCTTTCTGCCAGCCCAGCCGGGGAATATTGAAACCCCGGAAGGTGAAGTTATTGGCCGCCATGAAGGGTTGATGTATCACACCCTCGGCCAACGCAAAGGGCTGGGTATTGGTGGCCTGAAAGAAGCCGGCGACGAACCCTGGTATGTGGTCGACAAAGACCTCGAACGCAATGTACTGGTGGTGGCCCAGGGCCATGACCACCCGCTGCTGTTTTCCGACGGCCTGATTGCCACCCAGCTGCACTGGGTTAACCGCACCGGGCCAAAAGAGCCTGTGCGCCTGGCGGTAAAAACCCGCTATCGCCAGCAGGACATCGCCTGCACCGTGACGCCGCTGGCCAACGGCGATGTCGAAGTGCGCTTTGATGAACCGCAAATGGCCGTCACCCCCGGCCAAAGCGCCGTGTTTTACGATGCTGATGTCTGCCTCGGCGGCGGCATCATTGACCGTTATTTGCGAGGTGAGCAATGAGCCACGCTATGGCCCTGGCAGCCGCCGTGCAAGCCGTCAGCCTGGTGCAAAAAGTGGCCCGCGATGGCCAGTGTGACATGGACCAGCTCTACACACTGATGCGCGGCACCCTCAATACCAGCCCGTCCAGCCCTGAGGAAGTCTATGCCCATGGCAGCCTGGAAGCGGGTTATCAGCAACTGCTGGCGCTACTTGGTGACAACAGTAAAGATCCCGAGCTGACCCGCTACCTGATTGGCCTGCTGGCACTGGAGCGGCGTCTGGCAAAACGCCGCGACGTGCTGGCCCTGCTCGGCGAACGCCTCGAACAGGTTAAGCGCCAGGTCAGCCATTATGGCCTTGAAGACGAAAAGGTTCTCAACAGTCTGGCCGATATTTATGTCGAACTGATCAGTCCCCTGGGTGCCCGTATCCAGGTGGCCGGATCCCCTGCCAACCTGCAACAAAGCCTCAACCAGGCGAAAGTACGTGCCGCCCTGCTGGCCGGTATTCGTGCACTGGTATTATGGCGCCAGCTCGGCGGTAGCCGCTGGCAGTTGCTGTTTAAACGCCGCGCCCTGATCGCCCAAGCGCAGCAAGCCCTAAGGAGCCACTGAATCATGGAACTGTCCGCCCTGACAGCCATTTCCCCCGTTGATGGTCGCTACGGCAGCAAAGCCGCCTTGTTGCGCCCCATCTTTTCCGAATTCGGTCTGATCAAGTACCGGGTTCAGGTCGAAGTCCGCTGGTTGCAGCTGCTGGCCGCCACTGACGGCATCACGGAAGTGCCAGCCTTGTCAGACGGTGCTAATGCGGCCCTTAACGCAATCGTTTCCGGCTTCAGTGAACAGGACGCGCAGCGGGTCAAAGACATCGAGCGCACCACCAACCATGACGTTAAAGCGGTAGAGTATTTCCTGAAGGAAAAAATTGCCGACAACAACGAACTAGCAGCGGTCAGTGAATTTATTCACTTTGCCTGTACCAGCGAAGATATCAATAACCTGTCCTACGGGCTGATGCTCAAAGATGCTCGTGAGCAGGTACTGCTGCCCTATTGCGATAAGTTGATCAACGCCATCAGCGAGCTGGCCGAACGCTATGCCAGTATTCCGATGATGGCCCGCACCCACGGCCAGCCAGCATCACCGACCACCCTTGGTAAGGAAATGGCAAATGTGGCCATGCGCCTTCGCCGCCAGCGCCAGCAGATCGCCGCAGTGGAGCTGCTGGGGAAAATTAACGGTGCAGTCGGCAACTTTAATGCCCACTACAGCGCTTACCCGACGCTGGACTGGCCAGCCATGGCCGAAGCCTTTGTCACCCAACTGGGGCTGAGCTGGAACAAGTACACCACCCAAATCGAGCCACACGATTACGTGGCAGAGCTGTTTGACGCCCTGGCCCGCTTTAACACCATCGTGCTGGATTTTGACCGCGACATCTGGGGCTACATCGCCCTGGGTCATTTCAAGCAAAAAACCGTGGCCGGCGAAATTGGCTCATCCACCATGCCGCACAAGGTCAACCCCATCGACTTTGAAAACTCCGAAGGCAACCTCGGTATCGCCAACGCGGTCTTCAGCCACCTGGCTGCCAAACTGCCGGTGTCACGCTGGCAGCGTGATCTCACCGACTCAACGGTGCTGCGCAACCTCGGGGTTGGTGTTGCCTACTCGGTGATTGCCTTTGAGGCGACACTAAAGGGTATCGGTAAGCTGGAAGTGAACCAGCAGAGCCTGCTGGACGAGCTGAACCAGAACTGGGAGCTGCTGGCCGAGCCCATTCAAACCGTGATGCGCCGTTACGGTATTGAAAGGCCCTATGAAAAACTCAAAGAGCTGACTCGCGGCCGCCGGGTAGACCAGGCTGGCATGCAAGCGTTCATCGACACCCTGGCATTACCCGAAGACGTTAAAACCAGTCTCAAGGCCCTACGCCCCGACACCTATCTGGGCATTGCCGAGAAGCTGACCAACGAAGCATGAAAAAAGCGGCCAACAGGCCGCTTTTTTGTGCCAGCGCAAGCATCAACGAGCCCCATGGGTTAGCATTAGTAACATTCCCTCACGGCCTTGTTTGGAGTGTTATGAAACTGGCTTTTCCCGGTGGCGTTGACGCCTTTTTATCCCAGTATTGGCAAAAGCAGCCTTGCCTTATCAAAGGGGGCATTCAGGGCTTTGATGACCCACTGGACGCCAACGATCTGGCCGGCCTGGCCATGGAGGCGGAAGTGGAGTCCCGACTGGTGGTGCGTAATGGCCAGCAATGGGACGTGCAGCATGGCCCTTTTGAGCAGTTTCCTACCGCGGAGCGGGACTGGACCTTACTGGTACAGGCCGTCGATCACTGGCTGGACCAAGGCCAGTCACTGATGGCGCTGTTTGACTTTATGCCGCGCTGGCGGGTGGACGATCTGATGGTCAGCTTCTCGGTACCCGGTGGTGGTGTCGGTCCGCACCTCGATCAGTACGATGTGTTTATCATTCAGGGTCAGGGCAAGCGGCACTGGCGAGTGGGCGACAAGCAACCACTGAAAACGCTGACGCCACACCCCAGCCTGTTGCAGGTGGAGCCCTTCACACAAGCGCTGATTGATGTCGAAATGCAGCCCGGCGACATCCTCTACATTCCTCCCGGCTTTCCGCACGAGGGTTATGCCATTGCGCCATCGCTGAACTACTCGGTGGGCTTTAGAGCGCCCTCGGGCCGCGATCTGCTGACCCACTTTGCCGATCTGAGCATTGACGAGGAACTGTACAATCACCGTTACAGCGACCCGGATCTAAGTGCCCGCAGCCATAATGGCGGTATTAGCTCAGCCGAGCTGACTCGCCTCAAAGCCACCCTCAGCCGCTGCCTGGACGACGATGCCACCTTGCAGCAGTTCTTTGGCCGTTATCTTTCAGAAGCCAAACACGAACTGGATCTGGCGCCTTGTGAGCCACCTTACAGCCAGAATGACATTGCCGCTTTGTTAGCTGACAACGCACCGCTGGTGCGCCTCGGCGGGGTACGCGCCCTGTATCTGGCAGGCGTTGATGATCAGCTATTTGTCGATGGCGAGCGCTATGCACTGAGTAATGCCGTCGCACAGCAGCTGGCTGACAACAGCCGCTTGGCCAGCAAAGTACTGGCCGGTTACGATGACGACCTACCTGTACTGACCGAGCTGATTAACCGCGGTTACTGGTATTTCGAGGAATAGGCCAAAGTCATGCTAAAAAAACCGCCTGACGGCGGTTTTTTGTTAGCGCTGAGTCGCTTCGTCGCCCCAGAGGCGGTCATCATTGTAAAGATGGTAAATCGCTTCAGCCCGGCTTATCAGCAGGTTTGCAAAGTCCATCTGTACCTTGTCAGTTCGGCCCGGGCCGTTGGCAATGTTTTCCGCCTTGAGCTGCCACTGCATGGAGAAGTGGCGCAGTGCATCACGGGCAGAGGCACAGGTTTTTACTGACACATGGTCACTGGGCAGATCACCGGAGATCACCCAAAAATCCCCTACCCGGCCTTCGGCTTTGGCCGTCAGCTTCCAAATGCCCACATAGGGCGGCAGGATCCGGCTCTCACTCTGGCGCACGGTCTGCGGCAAAATACCCTTGGATGCCAGATGCGCATTTGCCCGTTGCAAACACTGGTTTACCCACTGTGCTTCCATTTCACGACGCTGCTCGTCAGTCAGTTCCACGTCTTGCTGTGGCTGTTGTTGTTCTTCGGCCATGGGGATCTCATTTATCAATTGTAGCGAGACGCTAACATAGCGAGGCCCAGACACCTTGGCAAGCAGGATGGCTGTCCAGATTGCTTTACTGGTTGGATCAGCCTCTGTATGGTGCGCGCTATCTGGTAAGCACGCACAGATCACTCTAAGATGTGCGCCATTGTGAACCCAGCAGGTTTACGTTTACGGCAACGTAAATTACCATGCACAACCTGTCGTGCTTTTAACCCACTACGGAGAACTTCGACGTGGCAGTATTCAATCACAGTGCATTCGATGGCCATGAACAGGTCGTCTTCTGCCATGACCCGGAAACCGGGCTCAAGGCAATCGTCGCGATCCACAACACTAACTGCGGCCCCGCTGTTGGCGGCTGTCGGATGTGGAACTACGCGTCTGACGACGAAGCCCTGACCGATGTGCTGCGCCTGTCTCGCGGTATGACCTACAAGAATGCGGTTGCCGGCCTACCTTTTGGTGGCGGTAAATCCGTGATCATTGGTGATGCCAAAACCATGAAATCCGAAGCGCTGTTCCGCGCTTTTGGCCGTTTCATCGATTCACTGGGTGGCCGTTATGTCACCGCCGAAGATGTTGGCACCTCCACCACCGACATCGGCCATATCCTCAAAGAAACCGACCACGTAGCCGGTATTGAGGGTATGTCTGGTGATCCGTCCCCGTTCACCGCCCTGGGTACCTACCTGGGCGTGAAGGCGGCAGTGAAGTACCGTTTGGGTCTGGACAGTGTCGAAGGCCTGAAAGTGGCCGTGCAGGGCCTGGGCTCTGTGGGTTACTACCTGTGTGAACACCTCGCTAAGGCGGGCGCCAAGTTGTATGTCACCGACATCAACGAAGAGGCCCTGAAAAAAGCCGAAGCAGAACTGGGTGCTACCATCGTTGGCCTGGACGAGATCTACGATCTGGATGTGGATGTCTATGCGCCATGCGCCCTGGGTGCCACCGTCAACGACAACACCATTGGCCGCCTCAAAGCCAAGGTCATTGCCGGTTGTGCCAACAACCAGCTGGCCGAAGCACGCCACGATCAGATACTGCGTGACAATAATGTCCTGTATGCACCTGACTACGTGATCAACGCCGGTGGCATCATCAACGTGTCTTTCGAAAAAGACTACGACGAAGCCAAAGCCACCAAGAAAGTGGAAGAGATCTACGACACCCTGCTGGATATCTTCAAGCGGGCTGACGCAGAAAACAAACCGACCGGTGTTATCGCTGACACCATGGCGCGGGAAATTATCGCTCGCGGCGGCAAATAAGCCCCTCGGGTGAAAAGAAAAAGGCCCCTTCATGGGGCCTTTGGCGTATCTGACGCCTAGCGTTCGCGCATGTATGCGCGCAGTGAAGCACCGATGGCTTCGATGGGATGTTCATCATTGTGTTGGTCAATGGCCGCCAAGGCCTGATCAGACACCGGCGGAAAATCGCCGCCCGCGCCCAGTTCCCGAAGGCTCCAGTTATCCAGCACCGCTCGGATAATCGCGGTCGCTTCATTGGCAAACAGGTAGTTGCCGTATTCGGCGGTGTCGCTGATCACCAGGTTCATCTCATGCAGGCGCCGCCTGGCCAGCGTGTTGGCAATAAGTGGCAGTTCGTGCAAAGACTCGTAGTAGGCTGAGGCCGGGCTGATCCCCGCCGCCACCATCACCTCGAAGGCCAGCTCCACACCGGCAGCAAACAGCGCTACCAGGCCACTGGCATTGTCAAATGTCAGGGTCATCGGTTCACTGGCGGGGGCCTGTTCAAAGGCACTTTGCTGGCTTTGCTGGCGCCAGCGATGTAGTTCGCTGTCATCGTTTTGCCAGTCAGCCATCATTCGCTCGGCAAAGCGGCCAGCCAGAATATCGTCCATGTGTTTTTCAAACAGTGGCCGCAGCGCCTGCTTGAGCACATCAGTCTGCTGACGGGCATGCTGTCGCACCGCTGGCGACAGCCGCGAAAACGCCAGCCGTACGCCGCCGGCTTTCATGGCTTCGGCCACCTGCTCAATGCCGTACTGGAAAAACGCCGCCGCCTCTGCCGCCGGTACTTTCAGCGCCTGCAAACGTGCAAAGCCAGCCACACAGACCGCTTGCGGCAAGCCACACAAAACCGTTTGTTCGCCCATCAAATCCGACTTTACTTCCGCTTCAAAGCTCGATTCCAAAACCCCGGCGCGGTGGCCACCGGTGCCGGCGCACCAGGCTTTGGCCCAGGCCAGGCCAAAGCCCTGCGGATCCTGATGCACGGCAATCAGTGTCGGCACCCCGAAGCCTCGCACAAATTCCGCCCGCACCTCAGTACCGGGGCACTTGGGGGCCACCATGATGACGGTAATGTCATCACGAATTCGCCGCTGCGCTTCAATCACATCAAAGCCATGGGAATAACCCAGTGCGGCGCCACTTTTCATCAGCGGCATAATGGCGTTCACCACTGGCCCGTGCTGTTTGTCCGGGGTCAGGTTAATCACTAAATCGGCCTTGGGCACTAACTGCTCAAAACTGCCAACAGTAAAGCCCTGCTCGCTGGCCCGCTGATAGGACGCATTTTGGCTGTCAATGGATGACTGGCGCAGCGCATAGGCTACTTGCAGGCCGCTGTCACGCAGGTTAAGCCCCTGGTTCAGGCCCTGGGCGCCACAGCCCAGAATTACGATTTGCTTACCCTCAAGAGCACTGACACCGTCGCTGAAATCATGCTTGGGTAATGGCTGACAGTGGCGCAGCGCACGTAACTGCACACGCAAGGGTTGCTGGTGAAACGCGGTCATCTTCAGGGCTCCTTCAACATAAAAAACGGCTATAGGCGGGGTTGTCGGCCTGCGCCTGATAGGGGTAACCAATGGAATCGAGGTGCCGGGTTAAATTGCCCGGCTCGGCATCCGCAAAAGCCGCCAACACCCGCCCTACATCGGCGCCGTGGTGACGGTAGTGAAACAGCGAAATATCAAAGTGGCTGCCGAGGGTTTCCAAAAAGCTCAGCAGCGCCTGCGGGTGCTCCGGAAAAGCGAAACTGAATAATTGTTCCTGGCGCTGGCACGGCGGCTTGCCACCCACCATATAGCGGATATGGAGCTTGGCCAGTTCATCATCGGATAAGTCCAGCACGTCAAAACCGGCCTGCTCAATGCCGGCCACCAGCGCCGTTCGCTCTGCCGGTGCGCTGATCCGTACCCCTACCAGGATCTGCGCCTCGCAGGTGTCACGAAAACGGTAAGAAAACTCCGTTACCGCCCGGCCATTAAGGGTACGGCACAGTGCCAGAAAGCTGCCGGGCCGCTCGGGCAGGGTTACGGCCAGCACCGCTTCGGTGCCTTCGCCGAGATCGCAGCGTTCCGACACCTGGCGCAGCAAATGAAAGTTGATATTGGCGCCACTGAGCACCGCCCCCAACTGGCCGGCATCAGGGTGGCTTGCCGCCCACTGCTTAAGCCCGGCCAGCGCCAGGGCACCGGCCGGTTCAGCAATGGCCCGCACATCTTCAAAGATGTCTTTGATGGCGGCACAGATGGCGTCGTTACTGACCGTGAGCACCGCATCCAGATACTGCTGCAACAGCTCAAAACAATGCGCGCCAATACGCCGTACCGCCACCCCATCGGCAAAGCTGCCAACCTCCGCCAGGGTCACCGGCTCGCCGGCTTGCCAGGCGGCACTCAAACAAGCGGCATCCAGCGGCTCGACACCGATGATTTTCAGCTGCGGCTTGAGCTGTTTCAGTACCGCCGCCACACCGGCGGCCAGGCCGCCACCGCCGACCGGTAAAAACAACACATCAAGTTGAGGCAGCTGCTTGATCAGCTCCAGCCCCAAAGTGCCCTGGCCGGCGATAACCTGCGGGTCATCAAAGGGCGCCACAAAGGTCAGCTCAGCGGCTGCCGCCAGGCCCAGGGCATGGTCACGGGCGGCATCAAAGTTGTCACCCCACAACACCACTTCGGCCCCTAATGAACGGACTGCCTCGACTTTGATGGCAGGTGCCCGGGTTGGCATGACAATGGTAGCCGTCAGCCCCAGAGCCCGCGCTGACAGTGCTACGCCCTGGGCATGATTACCGGCTGACGCCGCCACCACGCCGCGACAGTCCGGGCCGAGGCTGGCAATTTTGTGGTAGGCACCACGGAGCTTGAAGCTGTGTACCGGCTGCAAATCCTCACGCTTGAGCCAGACATCAGCTCCCAATCGCTCAGATAACCGCTCCAGGCGGCTCACCGGAGTTTGTGTTGCCAGGGCATAAACCGGTGAGCACAGGGCATCGCGCAGCAGCTCCGGGGCACTCAGCATGGCGCCTCCCGCAGTTTGTCGTTATCACGCACCCCGCCCTTGTCGGCGCTGGTTGCCAGCAGCGAATAGGTACGTAACCAGGCGCTGATTTGCCGCTGCCGAGGCCCAGGGCGGTAACGGGCAACCGCCGCGCGCTCGGCCAGTTGGCTCGCGCTGAGATTGACCGCCAGCTGCCGGCTGGCGATATCGATGATAATTTCATCACCTTCTTCGAGCAGCGCCAGTGCCCCGCCGGCAGCGGCTTCCGGCGCCACATGGCCCACCGACAATCCGGAGGTACCACCGGAAAAGCGCCCGTCCGTTATAAGGGCGCAGTGTTCAGCCAAGCCCATGGACTTGAGGTAGCTGGTGGGGTACAGCATTTCCTGCATGCCGGGGCCGCCGCGCGGCCCTTCGTAACGGATCACCACCGCATCGCCCGGCGTAATGGCACCCGCCAAAATGGCCTCAACGGCGCTGTCCTGACTGTCAAATACCCGCGCCGGGCCGCGAAACGTCAGCAAGGCATCCGGCACCCCCGCGGTTTTCACCACAGCGCCATCCGGCGCCAGGTTGCCATGCAGTACCGCCAGGCCGCCATCTTGCCGATAGGCATGGGCAATGGCACGAATGCAGCCATGCTGACGGTCCACATCGAGGCTGGGCCAGTAACTGTTTTGCGAAAAAGCGCGGCTTGACGGTATGCCCCCCGGCCCGGCCAGATAAAAGGCGGCTTGTTGCTCGGTGGTAAATTGCGCCAGAGTGGCCGCCAGTGTTTCCCCCCGGACATTACTGACCGAGGTATCAATCAGGCCACCGGCAGCTAACTCGTTGAGAATGGCCATCACGCCACCGGCACGGTGCACATCTTCCATGTGATAACGGCTGCTGGCCGGTGCCACTTTGCACAGCTGCGGCACTTGCCGTGACAGGGTATCAATATCGGCCAGGGTGAAATCTACCTGTCCTTCCTGCGCTGCCGCCAGCAAGTGCAAGATGGTATTGGTCGACCCGCCCATGGCAATGTCCATGGCCATGGCATTGTGAAAACTCTGGCGATTGGCGATATGGCGCGGCAAAGCCCGCGCGTCAGCACGGTCATACCAGGCGCTAACCAACGCCATAATGCGCTGGCCGGCCTCAACAAAAAGCGGGCGGCGTTGCTGGTGGGTTGCCAGCATCGAACCGTTACCCGGCAGTGCCAGCCCCAGTGCTTCGGTCAAACAGTTCATGGAATTGGCGGTAAACATGCCCGAGCAGGCACCGCAGGTTGGGCAGGCGGCCTTTTCCACCTGCTCAACATCGGCATCCGATACATTCGGATCGGCCGCTTTGACCATGGCATCCACCAGATCGAGCTTTATCAGCTGGTCGCTTAGCTGCGTCTTGCCCGCTTCCATAGGCCCACCTGACACAAACACCGTCGGAATGTTCAGCCGCAGCGCCGCATTGAGCATGCCGGGGGTAATTTTGTCGCAGTTGGAAATACACACCAGTGCATCGGCGCAGTGCGCATTGGCCATGGTTTCCACGGCATCGGCGATCAGCTCCCGCGACGGCAGCGAATACAGCATGCCGTCATGGCCCATGGCAATACCATCATCGACGGCAATGGTATTAAATTCGCGGGCAGTACCACCGGCCTCACGCACCGCCTCGGCTACCAGCTCGCCCAGCTCTTTAAGGTGCACATGGCCCGGTACAAACTGGGTGTAGGAATTGGCAATGGCGATGATCGGCTTTTTTAGATCGCCATCCTGCAAACCGGTGGCTCGCCACAAGGCCCGGGCACCGGCGTTACGGCGCCCTTTGAGGGTAGTGTCACTTCTACGCGGCGGCATCGGTAGCCTCCACCGTATCCAGCCAGCCCCACTTGTCTTCAGTTTCACCGTTAAACAGGCCAAAAAAACGCTGTTGCAGGTGCTGGGTTAACGGCCCGGGTTTGCCACTGCCAACCGCCAGCCGGTCAATGCTGCGCACCGGTGAAATTTCTGCGGCGGTGCCGGTAAAGAAAATTTCATCCGCGATGTAAAGCGCTTCGCGGGCTATGGGCGCTTCGACAATCTCCAGGCCGTCCTCTCGAGCCAGGGTGATCACCGCATCACGGGTTAACCCCGGCAGGATGGAAGCGGTAGCCGGTGGCGTATACAGCACGCCGTTTTTGACCATGAAGATGTTCTGCCCTGCCCCTTCCGACACCTGGCCGCGGCTGTCCAGGGCAATACCTTCATGGAAGCCGTTACGACGGGCTTCTGAGGCGATCAGCAATGACGACAGGTAATTCCCGGCGGCTTTGGCACCGGTAGGCAACGTATTCGGGGCACTTCTGGCCCAGGAGGCAACACAGGCATCAACACCTTCATCGATGGCGCTGGCGCCCAGGTAGCGCCCCCAGTTAAAAGCGGCGATCAGCACCTGCATGTCAGTTTCGCCGGGCACAATGCCCATACCCACCTCACCCAAAAAGGCCAACGGCCGGATATAGGCACTGCTGAGCTGGTTGGCGGCCAGTACCGCCTTGGCCCCAGCCATCAACTGTTCAACGCTGTAGGGAATACTGAAACGGTAAATACGCGCTGAGTCATGAAGCCGCTGCATGTGTTCACGGTGGCGAAAAATCGCCGTGCCATTGGGGGTGTCGTAGGCTCTGATACCTTCAAAAAACGCCGTTCCGTAATGCATGGAATGGCTCATGGGGTGAACCTGGGCGTCATTCCAGGGGGTCATCTGGCCATTCATCCAGATAAAATCAGCACGGGTCATACAGCGTCCTCCGTCAGGGATTCAATATCGGCCAGCTTTTCCAGCTGGCGGGTTAACTGGCTTAAAGGCCGTTGGTGGCGCACAACCAAGCGCAGGGCGCGGGGTTGCCACTGGATCAGAATGGGCTCAAAGCCGCGGTGGCGCACCAGCCGTAGTAGCCGCTCCAGCGCCGCTGGCGCCGGGCGCAGGGTGATAACCAAAGTGCTTTCGTTCACCGCTTAGGCCTCCAACATCTGGTGATTGCCCTTCCCTGGCGGTACCAACGGCCAGACGCCGTCGTCGCTGGGAATGGCCACGTGCAGAAAATAGCTGCCTTCGGCGGCCAGCAGCCGCGCCAGCGCCGCCTCGGCTTGATTGGGGTGGCTGATGCGCTCCCCGGCAATCCCAAAGGCGCTGGCGATGGTCAGAAAATCAGGGTTGTCAGACAGGTCCACTTCGCTGTGGCGGCCGTCAAAAAACAGCGTTTGCCACTGGCGCACCATGCCCAACCGCTGGTTGTCCAACAGCACAATCTTGATTGGCAGCTGCTGGCGCTTGATGGTGGCCAGCTCCTGAATGTTCATCATCACCGAGCCATCGCCGGTAACCAGAATGGTATGGTCGTCCGGACAGGCCAGCTGGGCGCCAATGGCTACTGGCAGGCCAAAGCCCATGGTGCCCAGGCCACCGGAGGAGATATGCCGGCTGGGGTGGTCAAAGCGCATATGCTGGGCGACCCACATTTGGTGCTGCCCCACATCACAGCACACCCGGGCCTGGCGCCCGGCCAGAGCGGATAAACGGCTCAGCAGCCAGGGCGCATGAATGGCATCGGCACGCCGCGGGGCGCTGAAACGGTATTGCTGGCGGTAACTCTGGCAGTGCTGCTGCCAGGCAGCAGGAGCCGGTATACGCGCCAGATAGCGCAAGGCTTCGCCCACGTCCATGGTCAGGGCCACATCGGCATGGCGGCGCTTGCCCAACTCTGCCGCGTCAATATCGACGTGGATCACGCGGGCGTGGGGGGCAAACTCGTCCAGCTTGCCGGTAACCCGGTCATCAAAGCGGGCGCCCAGTACCAGCAACAGATCGCACTCCTGCACAGCCATGTTGGCGCCACGGCTGCCGTGCATACCCAGCATGCCCAGGTTATGGCTGTAATCGAGACCAACCGACCCCAGCCCCTTGAGGGTTTCTACCGCCGGCATACCGGTGGCTTGCAAGTAATCACGCAGTACCGCCACCGCATCGCTCATGCCAACACCACCGCCCACATAGGCCATGGGTTTGCGGGCATTACGCAGCAGTGTTTCAGCGCGGTTTAATGCCGCAAAATCCACCTGGGTTGCAGGAGAAGGCGACGGCGCAAGGTAACTGACAGGCGCCAAGGCCTGTTGTACGTCTTTGGGAATATCAATCAGTACCGGCCCGGGTTTGCCGCTACGCGCCAGGCTAAAGGCTTCCGCCACAATGGCGGGCAACTCTACCGGGTTTGTCACCAGGTAGCTGTGCTTGGTGCAGGCCAGCGACAACCCCAGTACATCAATTTCCTGGAAGGCATCGGTACCGATGGCACCACTGGGTACCTGGCCGGTAATGGCCACCAGCGGAATGGCATCCATCATCGCATCAGCCAGGCCGGTAATGAGGTTGGTGGCCCCCGGCCCGGACGTTGCCATCACCACCCCCACCTGATTACTGGCACGGGCATAACCAATGGCTGCCAGTGCCGCACCCTGCTCATGGCGGCATAACACATGCGTAAGGCTCGCCTCGGTCAAGGCATCGTAGATGGGCATGATGGCACCACCCGGATAGCCAAACAGGGTGGATACGCCCTGAGCCTGCAGGCAGGCCACCAGTAACTGCGCGCCGGTGGCGGTATCCAGATGAGGACTGACTTGGTTCATGACATTTTCCTTAGCCTGAAACGAAAAAACCCCCGGGCTTCTCAGCGCGGGGGTTTTTTGCATTCTGCTTGTGTCAGCGTTTACACAACAGCACCCCGCGCGGTTGGCGAATAATCACCACCACGAGCACGAGGACGAGAAGAATGGCTTGTTGAATAAAGGCGTTCACAAATTTGGCCTGCATTAGTTAACAGCGTGCTTTTAGAATTAGCACAGGCGAAAAAAGCAGCGCAAGGCTTTTTTTGCGTTTTTTATTTCCTTCAATTTCAATAAGTTAACCAAGCATGGGAACGAAGGGGGCATTCCCTTTACGTTAACGGAAATGCCTTTTCAGGATGTCAGCCACCCCTTGCGGGAGTTTTTTCGGTGCCAATTGCAGGTAATAAGGACCACCTCGCACCTGATAACGGCCACCGTGCCACTGCACATTTGCCGTAGCAAACTGCAATGTCAGCTCAGGGTAATGCAACAGCAGCTGGTCTTTTTTCACTTCCGCAGCCTGTAACTGGCCCAGATGCTGGCCTGCCCGCAACCCCAGCAGCCACTCCAGCAGTACAGCCACAAAAATAAAGGCCAGGGTCAGCGCCGTTGGCCAGTGCCAGCCGCCACCCAGTTGATAGTCCAAGCCAGCCAGGATCATCAGATACAGCAAAAAACGCAAAAAGGTCATGACTGTTGCTCCAGCAACCACTGCACCGGGTGCAGGGGTTTTTGTCCGTCCATTCGGGCCACCTGACAACGGCAGGAATAGCCAGTCGCCAGCACCGTTGTTGCTGTGGCCACTTTCGGTTGCCAGCTCATGGCATAAAGCGCTTTGGAACTGGCTTGATGTTCCTGTTCGTGGCCGTAGGTTCCTGCCATACCACAACAGCCAACGCTGGCAACGTCAAGGTTGTAACCGGCACCGGCAAACACCTGCTGCCACTGTGCCTCACTGGCTGGTACAGCGGTTTTCTCAGTGCAGTGGGCAAACAGCGTCGCCGTCGGCACCGCTGAGCCCTTACCGTTAAGCGTTGCCAGCGTCGCCGGTGGCAACTGTACCAGCCACTCCTGCACCAGTTGCACCTGGAAGTTGCCGCGAGCAGTGCCCAGCACCTTGTGGTATTCGTCACGGTAGCAAAGCACCAGCGACGGATCGACGCCCACCAGCGGCAAACCCTGCTCTGCCAGCGTATTGAAAAACGCCGCAGCATCCCCTGCCGTTTTCGCAAACCGCGAAAGAAAGCCTTTTACATGTTCCGGTTTACCGTTGGGTTTAAAGGGCACCAGCTTGGGTATAAAACCCAGCCGCGCCACCAACTGCACCAGGGCGGCCACCACGGCCGCGTCGTAATAGCTGGTGAAAGGGTCTTGCACTATCAGCAGCAGTTTGTCTTTTTGCGGGTGGCGAACCAGTTTGTCCAGATCCCAGTCCAGCGCATCATCACCGGCCAGGCGCTGCTCAAGGGTAGGTACCGACAGCAGTGGCGAATCCACCATGCCCACGGTACGGGCCAGCAGCCCCTGCACCCAACGCTGGCGCAGCAGCATATTAACCGGCTTGGCAAAACGCGCCATCAATGGTGCCGAACGCTCGACACTGGCAATAAGGTGGTCTTTTATGGGCCGCAGGTAACGCTGATGATACAGGTTCATAAAGCGGGCACGAAAAGTGGGCACATCCACTTTAATGGGGCACTGGCTGGCACAGGCCTTACAGGCCAAACAGCCATCCATTGCCTCTTTGACTTCCCGGCTGAAATCATATTCACCACTGAACTGGTTTCGCAGGCGGTTGAAAAACGGCAGTTTCTGGCCACTTTTTTCCAGCTGATCGGGATCAACGCCGCGTTCTGCCAACAGCCGCAACCATTCACGCATCAGCCCGGCACGGCCTTTCGGTGAATGCTGACGCTGGCCCGTAACCCGATAGCTGGGGCACATCGGCGTATCGGCATCAAAGTTAAAGCACAGGCCATTACCATTACAGGTCATGGCACCACTGAAACTGTCACGCACCGTGATGGGGATCTGCCGGTCACGGGCACCACGCTTGGGGCCATCGACCGACACCAGCTGGTGATCGCCTTCCAGCGGCACACAGATTTTGCCTGGGTTCATGCGGTTATCCGGGTCAAACTGGCTTTTCACCCAGCGCAGTTCGTCCCATAGCGCGCCGAAAAAAGTCGGTGCATATTCCGAACGAAAGCCCTTACCGTGCTCGCCCCACATCAGGCCACCATACTTGGCGACCAGCGCCACCACCTGATCGGAAATTTGCCGCAGTCGCTGCTCCTCTGCCGGGTCGGTCATATCCAGTGCCGGGCGCACATGCAGCACCCCGGCATCGACATGGCCAAACATGCCGTAATGCAGCTGGTGGTTATCTAAAAGGGCGCGAAAATCCATGATGAAATCGGCCAGGTTTTCCGGCGGCACCGCGGTGTCTTCGGCAAACGGCTGCGGCTTGGCCCGGCCGGGGGTATTACCCAACAGCCCCACGGCCTTTTTTCGCATGGCGTAGATGCGGCCGATGGCCGCCAGATCGCTGGTGAGCTGATAGCCAATAATGCCACTGTCGCCGCCGCACAGTTCGTCCAACCGGGCGCAAAGGCTGTCGACTTTTTGTTGCTGGGCATCGGCATCGGTATCGTTGAACTCAACGATGTTCAACCCCTGCATTGCTTCGCCCGGCACATCGGTGATGAGCTCCTTAACCTGGTGCCAGATGATGTCTTCACGGGCCAGATTCAGCACCTTGGAATCGACTGTTTCCACCGAGGTAGCCTTAGCGGCCACCAGAAACGGTGCGTTACGCAGGGCCTTTTCAAAGCTGCGGTACTTGATATTGATGAGCGTTTTAAAGGGCTCGAT
Source organism: Gallaecimonas aegicerasi (assembly GCF_045291545.1). Taxonomy (GTDB): domain Bacteria; phylum Pseudomonadota; class Gammaproteobacteria; order Enterobacterales; family Gallaecimonadaceae; genus Gallaecimonas. Next base: position 1,171,800 of record NZ_CP149514.1, on the reverse strand, counting down.
GGGGTTCAGGTGCAGCTTGGCTTCGGTGACAAAAGCCAGCGAGCCTTCTGACCCACAGATCAACCGGCCCAGATCAAAACGGCTAAGGTCGTCGTTATAGACGTGCTCCAGATCGTAACCGGTCAAAAAGCGGTTAAGGCGCGGAAACGTATCCAGAATTTGCTGGCGCTTGGCCTTCAGGCGTTCAGCCACAGCCCGGTGCAGCACACCGCTGGTGCCGGGCATCTCGGCCAGCTTGCCGATATCAGCCGCTTCGGTATAAAGCGCTTCCCCGCTGACCAGCACGCAGCGCAGCGCCTGCACATGGTCGGAGGTTTTGCCATACACCAGTGAACCCTGACCGGAGGCGTCGGTGTTGATCATGCCGCCAATGGTGGCGCGGTTGGAGGTAGACAGATCCGGGGCAAAGAAATAGCCATGGGGCTTTAAAAAGGCGTTGAGTTCATCCTTGATGCAGCCGGCCTGCACCCGCACCCAACCCTCTTCGGCATTAAACTCGAGAATACCGCGCATGTGCCGCGACATGTCCACCACCACGCCACTGTTGAGGCTCTGGCCATTGGTGCCGGTACCGCCGCCACGGGCCGCAAAATACACCTGCGGGTGCTGGCGGGCGGTTTTGGCCACCAAGAGCACGTCATCATGGTCGCGTGGCAGTACGATCGCTTGCGGCAACAGCTGGTAGACAGAGTTGTCGGTAGCCGCACTCAGCCGTTCAGCGTAACCGGTTTCAATGTCGCCACGAAAACCGGCCGCGCGCAGATCATTAAGATAGGCCTGATAGAGCGCCGAAAGCTGGGGTTGGGTGTCGAGTCTGGGAAGCATACTGGCCGCAAGCAAAGGGTTTTGGCCAGTATATCAAAACAAACCCCGGCCAGGCCGGGGTCCTTTTCACTGTTGTGCCAATACGTTATCAGTACGTTTTAAGGTGTCGTGGCACAGTGATTGCTCGGTGCGCGCCACCAATGTCGCAACTGCCGTATCCCCCACCACATTGGTGGTGGTAACGAAGGCATCACAGATGCGATCCACTGCCAGAATAATGGCCATGGCCTCCATCGGCAGGCCCAACTGGTGCAGCAACACGCCGGTAGTGACCGCCGCACCGCCCGGCACTCCGCCGGTAGCAATGGCCAGCAAAAAGGCGGTAACACCGAGGGTCAGCAGCTGGCTGCTTTCCAGGCCGGTGCCATAGGCATTAGCTACAAACAGGGTGGCGATGGTCATGTAAATGGCAGAGCCTGACATGTTCATGGTGGCACCCAAAGGTACGCCAAAACCGGCTACATTGCGGTCAACGCCCAGCTTCTCGGTGAGGGTTTTGAAGGTCACTGGAATGGTGGCATTGGAGCTGGCAGTGGATAACGAAAAGAAGATTTGTTCGCGCAACTTGGCCAGATACAGCAGCGGGCTGATACCGGTAAAGGTGCTGATCACCAACGGATAAAACACCAGGATCCACAGCAGCATTACCGACAGGTTGGTGGCCACGTAGGAACCCACAGCACTAATAGCCTGGGTGTTGAGCGACGCCGCCAGCTCGGTGGTAAGAAAAAACACCCCGTAAGGCGCCAGTGCCATCACCATTGCCACCAGCCGCATCATCAGGTTATTGGCAATGGCAAAGCCGCGCGAAGCAGCACCGGCTTCGTCTTTTTCCAGGCCCTTGATGGCAATACCGACGATGATCGCCATAAACAGAATTTGCAGCATGTTGCCGTCAACGAAGGCTTTGACCGGGTTAGATGGCACCACCGAGGCAATCAGTGCCAGCAGCGACGGCGCCTGGGTCAAGCTGGCGTGATAAGGCGCCCCGTTGACAGTAAGGCCGGCACCCTGCCCCGGTGCCAGCCACAGGCCAATAGCCAGCGCCATGCTAATAGCCAGCACGGTATTGACCAGATACAGCACAAAAGTTTTGCTGCCGAGCCGGCCAAACTGGCCGAGGTCGTCCAAAGAACACACGCCGTTGACGATAGAAACAAACACCAATGGCACTACCAGCAACTTGATCAGCGATACAAAAATACCGCCGGCGGTGGCAAACAGGCCGTGGATCACTGTGTGCTCAATAAAAGCTACATCGGCGAGTAGCCAGCGGCTGATGGCGCCCACCAGAATACCGGCAAGCAGAGCAATAAAAATGCGGGTTGTCAGGGAATCTTTCATGGTTATTTTTATGGTCGTGTGAATAAGGCGGCGGCACTATAACGCAATGGCCGCCACCATGCTGGCCCATGGCCGCAGCGCAGCGGCCGGTTAACGCATCTTGGCGCCAGCCGCAGGCTTTGACACACTGCACAGCATTACCCGCGCAGGAACTGCTCATGCTCACCATGGATCTCGTGTTGCTCTTTTTACTGGCTGCCGTATTGGGTGTGCCGCTGTTTCGCCGCCTGGGTCTCAGCCCCATTCTGGCGTACCTGGCCGCCGGGCTGATGCTGGGGCCGTCGGTACTGAACTTGGTGGGCGATGCCGACACGGTGCTGCACTTTTCTGAGCTGGGGGTGGTGCTGATGCTGTTTGTACTGGGGCTGGAGCTGTCGCCAGGGCGGGTACTGCAACTGAAAAACAGCATTTTTGTACTGGGCCTGGGGCAACTGTTGCTGAGCATGGCAGCTTTTGCCGGCATCGCTCTGTTGTTTGGCCTTAGCTGGCCAGCGGCACTGGTGATTGGCGCCGCGCTGGCGCTGTCGTCCACGGCCTTTGCCGTGCAACTATTAAAAGAGCACAGCCTGCTGGCATCCAAAAAAGGTCTGGACGCCTTTGCCGTACTGCTGTTTCAAGACATGGCGGTAGTGCCTTTGTTGCTGATACTGGCCGCGCTGGCACCCGGTAGCGGCCACAGCCAACTGGCGCCCTGGTATGTGCTGCTGGGCGCTTTTGCCGGGCTGGGGCTGTTTGCCCGCTACGCCCTGCCGAAGGTCATGGAGCTGGTGGTTGCGGCGCGGGTGCGGGAAGTCTTGACCGCGCTGGCACTGCTGCTGGTGCTGGGCAGTGCCTGGCTGATGGAGCAGCTGGGGCTGTCGGCCGGCATGGGCGCCTTTCTAGCCGGCATGTTGCTGGCCAACTCGTCTTACCGCCACCAGTTACACGCCGACATCGAGCCATTCAAGGGCTTGCTTTTGGGGCTGTTTTTTATGGCCATCGGCATGATTTTAAAGCTGTCTTTACTGTGGACGACACCACTGGTGGTGCTCGGCGCCCTGGCGCTGCTGTTACTGGTAAAAGTGGCCGTGCTGTGGCCACTGGCCAGGCTTTGGGGCCACAGTAACAAAGAAGCTCTGCAACTGGCGGTATTGCTCAGTGAAGGGGGTGAGTTTGCCTTTGTACTGGCCAGCCAGGCCGGCGCCAGCGGCCTGCTTACGCGCTATCAGCAAAACCTGCTGGTGCTGGTGGTGGGTTTGTCGATGGTGCTCACCCCCTGGCTCTTTGCCCAGGTGCGCCGTCGCTGCACGGCGCCGGTCAGTGAACTGGATGCGCCCAAACCCGACCCCACAGACAAACCCCGGGTGATCATTGCTGGCTTTGGCCGCTTCGGGCAGATTGTTGGCCGGGTACTGGCGGCCTACCGCATCCCCTTCATTGCCCTGGATAAAAACGCCACGCACGTCTCGCTGGTGCGTAAATATGGCGCCGAGGTATTTTTGGGTAATGCCACCGAGTACGAACTGCTTAATCAGGCCCGCGCCCATGAGGCTGACATTCTGGTGCTGGCAGTAGACGACAAAAAAGACGCCATGGCCATTGTTGCCCTGTGCCAGGCCCGCTTCCCCAACCTGACACTACTGGCCCGGGCCATAGACCGTTTACATGCCATTGAACTGCGCGAGAAAAAAGTTCATCAGGTCTTTCGGGAAACCTTCACCTCCGGCCTGGAAGCCACTCAGGCCACCTTACTGGCACTGGGTATTCCCGAGCCAGAAGTGCTGGATATTGTTAGTAAATTCCGTGAACACGACGAAGCTTTACTGGATGCCGCCGTTGAACACATCGATGACGAACAGGCGCGTATTCAACTGGTGCAGGCCAGCCGCAGCCAGTTAGCCAAGCTGCTGCGTCAGGACGCCGAACTCTAACCACTGGCTGTTGCAAATGGCACATACTGGCGCAGTAGCCGAAACACACTTTTTTACATTGCTGCGTTTGAGCGGCGCCAGCAGCACGGTATGGTAGCGGTGTTATGTCAGGGATGCTGATGCAGTGAAGAAGGATGCCCACCCATGAGCCGCTCACCCAGCCAAACACTTTTCAGTGTTGCGCTGTTGTTACTCACCGCCACTGGCTACTGGGGCATCTACGCTAATTTTATTCCTACCGCCGCCTGGCAGCACAGCGCCAAGTGGCTCAGCCTGGCTCTGGCGATACCCATTACCTTGGCCATCTGGTGGGCTTATGGCAGCGGCCACTGGCAATTTCGCCAAGCAAAATCCCTTTATCGCAAGGCATTAACCTTGCTGGCGTTACCGCTGGCCTTTGGTTGCATGCTCTGGCTCAGTGTCGGTTATGGCTTGCCGGCCATCATTACCCATTGGGCCGGCAAGCCCTACAATGCCAGTTACCGGCTGCATAAGTACCAGCCCGATCACCCGGCATCAGGGCAGCTGCTCACACGCAGCCTCAAAGGGCTATTGGATGACCAAACAGACTGCCACTACCGGCTCAGTGGCCCGGCATTAGAGCGGGCCATGCCCCACTACCTGTGCACCACTGCCAGTGATTACCGGTTGCTAAAGCCAATTGACGTAGAGGATGTGTTTGGCCAGCAAAGCCCTTTGGGAGTGAACATTGACCACTATTCCCGCCACCATCCGCTGGCGCTGCGCCGCAGTGACCCGGTCTACCCCCAGGCCGCTGCAGCCGGGCACATTGCCGGTTACGTCATGTTGCAGTTTGACATCGATATCCACGGCAAACCGCAGCATATTCAGGTAACCCAGTCTCACCCCGCGCAGCTGTTTGATGCCGCCGCCATAACAGCCGTCAAAAAATGGCGTTATAAACCGCTGGTTGTCGCCGGTAAGGCACGGCCACAACAGCAAAAACTAATATTACGCTTCTCGCCCTATCAGCCCCCGGCGTAGCACCGTGAACAACCACTGATGACGCCACTATTTACCAAGGAGATACCTATGAGTCACCACAACAAGCCTTGGCGTGTTGCCCGCTTCGCCACTGTGGCCATCATGCTTGCCGGGCTCAGCGCCTGTACCATGACCGGCAGCATCAACGGCCGTATGAACGGCAAGCCCGTCACTATGCACTACCAGCAACGCTTTTTGGCTCAAAGCGGCACCCTGAGCACCACCCTACCCAGCGGTGAACACTACACCGGTAAAGTGGTAGTCGGCAGCACCACTGACTCTGGCCTCACTTTCGGTGGCAAATCAAACGATATTGGCGTGTACAGCGGTGGCGGCAATACCTCTAACGCCGCTGCCGTACTGATGGGCGATAAAGGCGGCTCCATGCATTGCGTATTCACCCTGGAGCAACCTGACAGCGGTATCGCCGGTGGCGGCGTGGGCCAGTGCAAGCTCGATAACGGCGACGTGATCAACAGCAGCTTCTAAGCTAACCGCCATATAGCCAAGCCCAGCCGCCTTCGGGCGGCTAAGGCATTGATAATAAACAATGTGAAGCCACTCACAGTAACGTCATCTGTTACTGAAATAATGGCCCAGGCCGGCGTAAGGTAACGCCAACAGCCAGAAAACCAGGGAAGGTGCGGCCCGCAACGCAGGGGCGGTAGCGTGGCTAAATCCCCCTTTCTGACACTCTTTAACGCATTTGATGTGCCTGCGGCACTGCTGTTTACGTGCCGGTTTCCGCACCGGCAACCAGGTTCCTTTGCCCGTTAAGTGCAGCGCCGCTGTGGCAGGAATGAAGGTTCAGCTGAGGCAGGACGCCGAAGCAGGTGAATACGTGTCAGGACACGCGTATGAACCGGTGAACCGGGAATGACGAACACAGCGTCAGCGCGGAACATGGGCGAGGGTTTTGCTGACTTTTGCCCCCCAAAAGTCAGGCGCGTGTAGGGGCGCCCCCTACAATAAATACTGGATTTTGATGTGCCTGCGGCACAGCTCTTTGTGTGCCGGCTCCCGCACCGGCAGGCGGGTTTTGTCCAGCCCTGACTCACTCGCTATTGATAATTGTGACTGCGGTCTTCTGTTTGCTTTTCTGCCCGTTAAGTGCAGCGCCAGCGGAACATGGGCAAGGGTTTTGCTGACTTTTGCCCCACAAAAGTCAGGCGCGTGCAGGGGCGCACCCCTGCAATAAATACTGGATTTTGATGTGCCTGCGGCACAGCTATTTGTTTGCCGGTTCCCGCACCGGCGGGCGTGTTCCTTTCTTGCTTGGCCAAAGAAAGGAACCGAAAGAAGGCCACCCCAGCGTTACGCTCAATCCGTGCTGTAAGCCGCTTACCGGGCACCGGCTCGTACGCGTGTCCTGACACGTACTCACCTGTTTCGCCTTCCCTGGCTCAACGGCCCTATCGCAGCTTCCACCCCGGCGCTGCACTTAAAGGGGCCCCAAGAGCCATACTGGCAGGCATGGCAGACTATCAAACAGTGGGTTGCGTCGTTCAGGTTTTTGGATGGGAATACAGTATATCCAGCCGAGGTGTGACAATCTGGCACCTTTATTACCCACCCTTGGCTCATATATTCCGATAGGGTGTCTACAAGGTATTGATTAATATAAGTAAGTAATAAGGTCCGACTTCAAGATAAGAAGCCGGTCAAACCAGCAAAAGAAGCCGACGCATTTTTGCGCAGCTGCTTGGATACATTAGTCTTGTAAAAGAACGAGTTGCGGTTGTTCGGAATAATGCTCTAATGAATAAAAACGAGCCGACTTCATAACTATTGTTATGCAATAGGCGCACTGTGAATTAAACAAAGGATATTCTATGTGGAACGAATTAGGTTTTAGAGATAACCCGTATAGCCCTCGCCCTATTAAGGCCAATGAAGAGGGTGTAGAGCTTCTCGTTGGCCGTGATTCAGAGTTGCGTAAACTAATGACCTATATTAAGTCATCTGACACTCACCCCACGCTTGAAGGTCCTAACGGAGTTGGAAAAACCAGCCTAGTGTCGGTTTCAGGGTTTAAGCTTTTTAAGGACTTCATCAATGGATCAGGGCCAGCATTTATTCCAATCGAACCGCCTTTCCAGCTAACCAGTGAGGACAGCCTACAAAGCTTTAGGCAAAAAGTACTTTTCTCTGTTGCTCAAGCCTTTATTACTAACCATGAAGCGCTTAAAGAAAAAGGCTATAACGTTCCAGAGATAGACAATATTAATCAGTGGCTTAATTCGCCACTCTTTCACCTGACAGGTGGAGGTGCAAGTTTTGCAGGATTTGGTGGGAATGCAACCCGGTCGACCACGCCAAACAGCGGTGCTGGATTCACAGAATCCGGATTCGTGGTGGCAATTCAGTCTTGGTTGCAAGATTGTTTTCCGTCAAGATCTACTGGTGGCTTTATATGTACCATCGATAATTTGGAGCTATTGGAGACCTCAAGAGGTGCACGAGAGTTATTGGAAGCCATGCGGGATGAATTATTAAATATAAATGGCCTGCGTTGGGTTCTTTGTGGTGCAAGAGGAATAATAAGAAGCTCTGCTTCATCTCCTAGACTGCAAGGCGTACTTGCCGATCCGTTAGATATAGACCCTATTCGCGATGCTGATGCCGAATTGGCTTTATCAAAAAGATTAGAAATATATGCACTTGAAAGTGCTAACGCTCCAGTCGAAGCTGATGGTTTTACACATATTTATAAAATTGGAAACCGTAACCTTCGGAATGCTCTTAAGTACTGCGAAGACTTCGCTCTATGGGCCCACCTCGGTGAAAATATACCCACCGATTCTAAAGACAAGTTAGCACTAATCGAAGCATGGATGGCAGAAACGGCTGATAAATATGAAATAGATACAAAAGGCGTGGGAAATAGAGCCTGGAAGGTGTTTGATGACCTGATTGCAGCTGGTGGCAATGCATCTCCTAGTAACTATGAAGATTTCGGATATGATTCACAACAATCTATGCGGCCGCAACTGAAGCTACTTGAAGATGCAAATTTAATTGAAAGCACGATTGACGAAACAGATAAACGCAGAAGGACTATATTAGTCAGCTCGCGTGGGTGGATCGTAAATTACAAAAGGTCGGGATTTCAAAGTGCATAACAAAGCGCTGCTGACGGAAAGTTTTTCCGCTGCGCTCCAAACCAGCCGCAAATGTAGGCGTTAGCTATACAAGGAGGATTCGGTGCTCGATTGGATCAAGAAGTCAATATCAAAAGGCATTTGGCACTCTCTAGCCGTAATAATTGTTGTTCTTGTAGCAGGCCCTGAAATCATGATGAATATGGAACTCATGGCAATAGTTGAGTTATTTGGTGCTTCAATGTTCGTTTTAATTTATGCCTCAGGTTTAAAATTATTCCTTTCTAATCTTGTAGCTAAATATAAAAAATTTGAACGCCATTCAGTTTTCTTTATGCCTTCGTTACCTATATTAAAGCAAATGCCTTCACTGGCCTTTCACGCAATACCTGGACGAACTTTTAGCATCTTCTTTTTTGGTTTTATAGCCGTTAGCATGTCGTGTATTTACATAAATATACTTATTGGTGAATAGTATAGCTAACAAGTGACTGTAGCTCTCAGCCGCTTTCCGCCCGTTAAGTGCAGCGCCAGCGGAACATGGGCAAGGGTTTTGCTGACTTTTGCCCCACAAAAGTCAGGCGCGTGCAGGGGCGCACCCCTGCAATAAAAGCCCCTTTATAGAAGTATTATTTCCTCAATCCTGTAAGGATATAACGCTATTAAACGGCGTATTATTTTAAATACCGTTACCAGCAAAGGAACACGCTCATGACCACTGGCACAATTAAGTCCACTACCGCCACCTTACAGGTCGGTGTTGCCAAGGCTGATGGCAAGCTGGCACTCACCACTGATGAAGTGCTTTTTTCGCCCTACAACCAGCAACTGGGCCTTGGCCCTTACCGCTTTGCACGTAGCGCTATTAACGCCGTGAGCAAGTGCCTGGGCAAAGGGGGAGGCCTGTTGCCCGTGACTACCGACGCCATTCGCGTTACCTTGAGTAACGGGCAGGTTTACGAGTTTATTGTTGCCGAGCCGGAGCAGTGGCTAACAGCGCTGGCCGGCCCCAAGGGCTAAACCACATACGAGGAAGCACACCATGAAAGCACTCTACCGCTACCCTCTTATTCTGGCGTTGCTGATAGCCGCCATTACTGCTTACCACCACGGCAGCGCCACTGGCGTGTTTGCCTTTGTGATACTGGGCTTTGGCCTGGAAGCGGCGTTTTGGGCAAAGTTGTTTAATTCCAAAAAATCGAAGTAACAGGAAAAACAGTATGAAAAAACTAGCCATAGTATTGGCGTGCTCTTTGTTATCAGCCTGCGCAACAACACAGACCAAGAGCTATGACATGCAACTTACTTGTCAGCATGACGGCGCTGCCATGATGCCGAGACCAATCGTTTCTTTTTCTCCTCGTTACCCCAAAAAGGCTTACGACGAAGGAATTCATGGCTGGGTAAAAATGGCAGCTAAAATTAATACAGATGGGAAAGTAGACAGCGTTAAAGTACTAGATTCCTCACCTAAGGGGGTGTTCGAGAAAAATGCTAAAAGTGCTTTTGAAAAATGGCTCTATGTTCCCATGAAGATAGACGGTAAGCCTGTAAGGTTTCGTTGTGAATACACTATGAAATTTAATAAAAACGATTAACAAATCAACTTTAATTAAATTTGCAAAGGAGGTCAATAACAAAAACTAGCACTACAAAAAAATTAGGGAATATAACTTAAAAGGGTTTTGACATGTTGAAAAAATTACTTATTATCGCTTCTGTTTTATTGTTCTCTGGCTGCGCTTCGAATCCAATGGCCGTGTCAGCAAGCCAAAAAATACAACCCCCAGAAAATGATAAAGCTCAGGTTGTTTTTATGCGTTCCAGTTTTTTAGGTGGTGCTATTAATGCGTCGCTCTATGATGTTACAGATGGAACGATAAAGTTTATTGGTATAGTGTCTAACGGAACAAAAATAGACTACAACACGACGCCAGGGAAACATACTTTCATGGTTGTTTCCGAGGCCGCCGATTTTATGGAAAGCAACTTAAAACAGGGTAAGAACTATTTTAGTGTTATTACACCACGAATGGGGTTATGGAAAGCAAGATTTTCATTGTGGCCATTTAAGGATGATCCTAAAGCAGAACACAGAGTAGGCACATCTGAGTTCAAAGATCTTGTTAAAAATACAACATTAGTAAAAAACACAGAAAAATCTCTTTCTTGGTACGAGCATAATAAAAAAAGCGTCAAAGAAAAGTATAGTGAGTACTGGCCAGTATGGGAAAAGAAATCTGCGGATGACATTTCCAAAAGAACACTTAGCGTTAATGATGGTATGTAAGTAAAGTGGCTGGCCAGTAACAGTGTTACTGGCCAGCCAAACTGGTTGAAAGAAAAAACCAGTTACTCGACTCCCCAAGACTTTACTCTTTCATCAGGAACAATCCATGCACCAATACCAACCCACTCCATTAACGTCTACCAAGCTGGCCGCAGTGGCTTTTGTTATTGCTGGCGTGCTGTTTTTGGCAGGCTACCTGCACGGTATGGCGAAACCGGCATTCGGGCTTTTTATGGCGGCCGGTTATCTGCTGATAGCCCCGGATTATTGGCGCCGCGGTTTTATGCATACCGCTACTGGTGCAAAACTCACTCGCCCTCTGGCCATTGCTGGCGCCGCATCGATACTGGCGGGCGTTAGCGTGCAGTTTGGCTGGCTGTAATGTTCAGGCTCAGCCCGTAACGCATGCCATAACCCTCCACCGTTTCCCGCTATCATCGCTTTATTCAGCCATTACATCTTTCACTTGCTAAGTCGCTCTTTGTGCTGAACTATTTCAGTATCAGTCAACACCGCTTTGGTGAACAGAACATGGATCTGGCAATCATCCTGCTGGCGTTGGTCATAGTGCTGGTGGCGCTGTTTGATTTTACTAACGGCTTTCACGACGCCGCTGACATGGTGGCAACCGCTGTGGCCTCGCGGGCCATGACGCCGGGCATTGCCATCGGCATTGTTACCCTGTTTACCTTTATAGCCCCCTTTAGCGTTGGCCTGACGGTCGCTGACACCGTTGGCACCTTTGTCAACGTCGGGGCAGCCTCCACCATTGACGGCGAAACCCTGGTCATAGCGGCGCTGTTGGCTGCCATCACCTATAACCTGGCCACCTGGTGGCTGGGGTATCCGTCGTCGTCGTCTAATTCGCTGGCCGGAGGTCTGGTTGGCGCCGGGCTTTACTGTGTCGGCAGTAACCATATCGACTGGGGTATTACGGCGCTGGCAAATGGGCAACTGCACGGGGTGATGAAAGTGGTAGCCGGGCTTTTTGTATCACCCTTTTTTGGTTTTGTGATTGGCTTTTTGGTGATGAAACTGCTGTTTCGGTTACTACACCGGGCATCACAAAAAACCACCCGGGTTTTTGTGGTGTCGCAGTACATCAGCGTGGCCTGGCTGGGCTTTTCCCATGGCGCCAATGACGCCCAAAAAGGTATGGCGGTGATCGGCATGATGCTTCTGGCCAGTGGTACCACCAGCACCTTCACTATTCCTGACTGGGCCATTTTTCTGTGCGCGACGGCCATTACCCTTGGCACCCTCTTTGGGGGCTGGCGGATCATCAAAACGCTGGGCTTTGGGCTGTTTCGGGTACGGGTTATTCACTCGGTAGCCAACCAGTTAGGGGCGGCATTGGTTAACAGTGTGGCCACCCTGAGCGGTGCGCCCACCTCTACCACTCAGGTTGTTACCGCTACGCTATTGGGTAATGGTGCAGCCGAAAAGCCGCAGCATGTGAAGTGGCAAACGGCGCGCAGCATCGTAGCGGGCTGGTTTATGAATGTGCCGGTATCGATATTACTGGGTTGGTTTTATTGCCTGATTTTTCTCAAATTGTGGAGCTGACGCATGGGCTTTATTCAAAAATTCATTTTACCCAAAGAGATGGATCTGGCCGCCGCGCTGCTGGAACAAGCCTCGGCAACCCGCAAAATTGTCCATGATTTGCATGGCGCGTACATTCTGCACCAGGAAGAGGCCTTTGCGGCGATCATCAACGACACCAGCGCCACCCGTGAGCTCAAAGAACGCAATATGAAAGAGCTGCTGGATGTGTTTATTGCCCCCTACGATAAAGAGTCAATTTTTCGCATCATCACCCAGCTGGACTGGATCGCCCTGAGCGTAAAGCACTTTGTGATTGAAGTGGACGTTTACCACAACCGCCAGGAGCTGGATGTGTATCACGATATCTTTGCCCTGCTTAAGGAAATGGCCAGCCTGCTCGAAGAAGGGGTAAAGCAGTTACGTAACAAGGCCCTGCCCCAGGTCGGCCCCATTCACGACAAGTATGACCGGCTGGTGGAATACCGTGCCCATCATATTGCCCAGTTGCTGGAACAGGACGACATCAAGCACATCATTATTCACAAGGATATTTTGGCGCAGTTAAAGGAAGTGGCCAAACGTATGCAGGTTACCGCCAATACCCTGGAGGATATGGCTATCAAGGTCATGTAACTGTGCGAAAGCGCATAAAAAACCCCGGCATATAGCCGGGGTTTTTTAATACTGTGTGCTTAGGCTTTATGTTGCTTGGCCAGATACAGCCAGGTATCAACAACGGTGTCAGGGTTCAGCGACACCGAATCAATGCCCTGCTCCACCAGCCAGGCGGCAAAGTCTTCGTGATCTGACGGCCCCTGGCCGCAAATGCCCACATATTTGCCACGTTTTTTCGCGGTTTTGATGGCCATTTCCAGCAGTACCTTGACCGCCTCGTTACGCTCATCAAAAAGGTGAGCAATGATGCCGGAGTCGCGATCCAGGCCCAGGGTCAGCTGGGTCAAATCGTTAGAGCCGATGGAGAAGCCGTCAAAGTGATCCAGGAACTGGTCAGCCAGCAGGGCGTTGGACGGCAGCTCACACATCATGATCACTTTCAGGCCATTGTCGCCACGCTTGAGGCCCTGCTCTGCCAGCAACTCAATAACCTGGCGGCCTTCTTCAACGGTGCGCACGAAGGGGATCATGACCTCGACGTTGGTCAGGCCCATGTCGTTACGCACCCGCTTGATGGCCTCACATTCCATGGCAAAACAGTCACGAAATTCCGGGCTGATGTAACGGCTGGCACCACGGAAGCCGATCATCGGGTTTTCTTCATGGGGTTCAAAGGCTTCGCCGCCAAGCAGGTTGGCGTATTCGTTGGACTTGAAGTCCGACATCCGCACAATCACCCGCTCCGGGCTGAAAGCGGCGCCCAGGGTGGCAATACCTTCGGCCAGCTTGCTGATGTAAAACTCGCGGGGGCTGTCGTAGCCGGCCATCATCTGGCGAATTTCCGCCTGCAGGCTTTGTGGCTGGTCCGCCAGATTCAACAGCGCCTTGGGGTGTACGCCGATCATCCGGTTAATGACAAACTCTACCCGCGCCAGGCCAATACCCGCGTGCGGCAGGCGGCAAAAATCAAAGGCGCGGTCAGGGTTACCGACGTTCATCATGACTTTTATCGGCAGCGCCGGCATTGTGCCCACGTCTGAGGTTTCGACAGCAAAATCAAGCTGGCCGTCATAAATAAAGCCGGTGTCACCTTCGGCGCAGGAAACCGTGACCGCCTGGCCGTCTTTGATACGGTCAGTGGCATCGCCACAGCCCACCACCGCCGGAATACCCAGCTCACGGGCAATAATGGCGGCGTGGCAGGTACGGCCACCGCGGTTGGTAACAATAGCGCTGGCGCGTTTCATGATCGGTTCCCAGTCCGGGTCGGTCATGTCGGTAACCAGTACGTCGCCGGGCTTAACCATGTCCATGTCTTTGATGGAGTCCAGCACCCGCGCAGTACCGGCGCCAATTTTATGGCCGATGGCCCGCCCTTCGGCGACCACGGTGGATTTTTCCTTGAGGCTGAAGCGCTCCAGGGTATTGCCCGTTTCATTGGAACGGACGGTTTCCGGGCGCGCCTGCACGATGTACAGATTGCCGTCGAGGCCGTCTTTGGCCCACTCGATGTCCATCGGCCGGCCGTAGTGTTTCTCGATGATCATCGCCTGTTTGGCCAGCGCTTCGACTTCCGCGTCGGTGATGGAAAAGCGCAGCCGCTCGGCGTCAGCAACGTTTTCAATTTTTACCTGCTTGCCGTGGGCTTGGTCACCGGAATAGATCATCCGCTCCATTTTCGAGCCCAGGGTGCGGCGCAAAATGGCCGGGCGGCCTGCTGCCAGGGTCGGCTTGTGCACGTAAAATTCGTCTGGGTTCACGGCGCCCTGCACCACCATTTCACCAAGGCCGTAAGCCGAGGTAATAAACACCACTTTGTCGAAACCGGATTCGGTATCGATGGTGAACATCACCCCGGAGCTGGCGATGTCCGAGCGCACCATGCGCTGAATACCGGCCGACAGGGCAACGCCTTTGTGGTCGTACCCCTGGTGTACCCGGTAGGAAATGGCCCGGTCATTAAACAGCGAGGCAAACACATGCTTGATGGCTTCCATTACCGCATCGATGCCGCGCACGTTCAGGAAGGTTTCCTGCTGGCCGGCAAAAGAGGCGTCAGGCATGTCTTCGGCGGTAGCGGAAGAGCGCACCGCAAAGGACACCTCGTCACCGTGCTCGCCCGTCAGTTGCTGGTAGCTGTCACGAATAGCGCTGTCCAGAGCGCTGGGGAACGGGGTATCAATAACCCACTGGCGGATCGTTTCACCGGCTTGGCTGAGGGCCGTGACATCATCTACGTCCAGGCGGTCGAGAATGTCATAAATTCGGGCGTTCAGGCCGCTTTGCTCCAGAAACTCATTAAAAGCATGAGCGGTGGTGGCAAAGCCTCCCGGCACCTGCACACCGAGGCCAGAAAGGTGGCTGATCATCTCGCCCAGCGAGGCATTCTTACCACCTACACGATTGACATCGCTCATGCCCAGGTCTTGGTACCAGAGAACATATTCTTGCACGGTGAAAACTCCCTAAGTTATTCCGGCTGAAGGGTTTGTGCTGAGACGCTAGGCCATTCTACACTGCCGCCCAGCGGCCGGTAAAACGTTTGTCTCGGCTGTGGTAAACGGTTAACAAAAGGCCCCATCATGGAAAGACATGTGTATTTCGTATCGGACGGCACCGCCATCACCACTGAAGTGTTCGGGCATGCACTTTTGTCGCAGTTCCCGGTAAAGTTCCGGCAATTTACCGAGCCTTTCGTGGGAAATGTTGCTCAAGCCGAGCGCGTTACCGAAAAGATCAATCGTAGTTTTATTACCACAGGCCAACGGCCGGTGGTCTTCCATACGATTGTTGACGCGACACTGCGCACGCTCTTTGAACAGAGCGATGGCATCAGCTACGACATTCTCTCCACCTTTGTTTCACCGCTCGAAGCGCAGCTGGGGGTTAAGGCCGAACCGAAGATTGGCCGCTCGCACGGCATGATGGATAACGCCTACCAGCACCGTATCGATGCAGTGAACTATGCCCTGGATAACGACGATGGCGCCGTAACCAAGCACTATGACCGCGCTGACATCATTCTGGTGGGGGTATCACGCTGCGGCAAAACCCCGACCAGTTTGTATCTGGCACTGCAATACGGCATCAAGGCAGCCAATTACCCCTTTACCGAAGAAGACATGGACAACCTGCGGTTACCGCTGGCGCTCAAGGAGCACAAGCACAAACTCTATGGGCTGGTAATTGACCCGGATCGGCTGGCACAGATCCGCCATGAGCGGGCGCCGGGCACCCGCTATGCGTCACTGCGCCAGTGCCGCATTGAAACCAAGGAAGTGGAGCTGCTGTTTAAAAAGGAGCGCATTCCCTACCTCAATACCACCCGTCACAGTGTCGAGGAGATCAGCGCCCATATCCTGCAGGATACCGGCCTGGAGCGGCACAAGTATTAAGGCCAGAGATCAGCGGGGGCGTACTGCGGCGCCTGCCCCTGCTGCTCGGCCTGATGCACCAGGGCCGCCAGGTGGCGATTCACCGGCGCTTTAAGGCCCAAGTGTTCAGCCTGCTCGGCGACCCAACCGTTCAGATAATCCACCTCGGTTGGCCGTTTGCCGGCCAAGTCGTCATAAAGCGACGAGCGGGCATTACTGTCCATGGCTAATAGCCCTTTGGCCAGTTTCTTAAAAAGGCTGTCAGGCATTTCCAGCACCCGCGGCAGCCAGGACGGTGGCGCACCGGTCAGCCGCGCCGGGCTGATGCTGAGCTTGGCAAACACCGCCAGCGCCTCACGCTGCGCCGCGGCCAGTACCTGCCGGTAACCACGCGTGGACAACTCTTCGACCAGTGGCAGGCCGCAAAGGCCATTGATGGCATTATTGAGATTGAGCAGCAGCTTACCGGCCAGTATGGGCGCCATATCGGCCACCACTTTGGCATGCCAGTAAGGGGCAAAACTGGCCAACTGCTCAGGCACCACTACCTGGCCGCCGGTGCCCTGATGCAGCAGACCGGCGCCAAGCCATTGCAGGTTAAACGGCACCATCAACGGATACACCGCGCAGCCGGTCAGCGCCTTGACCTGCTCAGCAGCCCCCAGGCCATTTTGCGCCACCATGATGGCCGGGCCATGCTGCCACAGTGCGCTCAGGCTACTAATCAGGGTTTGGGTGTCCTGGCGTTTGCACGCCAGGATCACGTAATCAAAGGCCTCGTCAGTGCTTGCCACAACCTTGGGCTGCGCCAGCGTCAGTTCAGCGCCAAGGCCGGTGATCGCCAAACCGCCGCCCAGGCGAACCTGGGTAGCGGCGCGGCCAAGAAAGGTGACATCCATGCCTTCGGCGGCCAAGGCCGCCCCCAGCCAGCTGCCTACGGCGCCAGCACCAGCAACCAGAATTTTCGTCTTATCGATGATCACGCCTATAATGCCGCTCAATCATTTTCCTCAGCCTAACAGAGTCATGGCTGAGGCAAGAACAGGATATTCATGACATTGTTCGCAGATCCGGCACCCCTGCCAACTCCCGGTGCCCTGAAAGCCGAGCTGCCACTGACCGGCGCCGAGCGTATTGGCCAACAGCGCCAGCAAATCAAGGCCCTGCTCGACGGTGACGACGACCGCTTACTGGTGATCATCGGCCCCTGCTCTGTTCACGATCCGGCCGCCGCCCTGGAATATGGCCAGAAGCTGGCCACCCTGGCAGCAGAGCTCAGCAGTGAGCTGCTGGTGGTGATGCGCACCTACTTTGAAAAACCCCGTACCCGCCACGGCTGGAAAGGCCTGGTTTATGATCCGGCAATCAACGGCCGCTTTGATACCGCAGAGGGCCTGTATCAGGCTCGTAAATTATTGCTGGCCCTGCATCAGGCCGGCTTGCCGCTGGCAACGGAGTTTCTCGATTTAACGACCGGCCATTACTGGCTGGATCTGGTCAGTTTCGGGGCCATTGGTGCCCGCACCACCGAATCGCAGGTACACCGTGCCCTGGCCTCAGCCTTGCCCTGCCCGGTGGGCTTTAAAAATGGCACCGATGGTAATGTCCGTATTGCCGTCGACGCCATTCGCGCTGCCGCCGAGCCGCAGCCGCTGTTTGCCCCGGCCGACAATGGCCAGTTGCAGGCGCTAAGCAGCCACGGCAACCGTTACTGCCAGCTCATTCTGCGCGGTGGTGCCCAGCCCAATTATGATGCCGCCGCCGTCAACGACGCCTGTGCGCAACTCCGCCATGCCGCCCTGCCGGAACAACTGCTGATAGATTTCTCCCATGGCAATTCGCGCAAGGACCATCGCCGCCAGCTCGATGTGGCTGCCGATATTTGCCAGCAGCTGGCCAGTGGCGAGCAGCGTATCAAAGGCGTGATGGTGGAAAGCTTTTTGGCAGAAGGCAGCCAGCCAGCCGGGGAGTCAGCCAGCCTGGTGTATGGCAAATCCATTACCGACGCCTGCCTGAACTGGGATGACAGCGCCGCACTTTTACAGCGGCTGGCCGAAGCGGTTAAGCAGCGCCGCGGCTAAAAACCGAACACCAGTGTCAGCACCACAATGGCCAGCAGGTTCAGCCACAGGCCGGTGCGCATCATCACCCGCTGCGGCACCATGCCGCTGCCAAACACAATGGCATTGGGTGGTGTTGCCACCGGCAGCATAAAGGCGCAGGAAGCCGCCAAGGCTATCAGCACCGCCATGCTTTGCACCGGTAACCCCAGCGCCCCGGCAATGCCGCCAAAAAGAGGCACCAGCAGGGCCGCACTGGCGGTGTTGGACGCCAGCTCGGTCAGAAAGACCACGAAAGCGGCAATCAGCCCGTACAGCAGCCACACCGGCGCCCCTGTAGTCAGGCTTGACAGGCCATGGGCCAGCCAGGCGCTGGTGCCGGTTACTTTCAAGACCGCCGACAAGGTCATGCCACCACCAAATAACAGCAATACGCCCCAGTCCACATCCCGTTCAATGGCCTTCCACGATGACAGCCCCAATGCCCCCACCAGCACCGTTGCACTCAAGGCCACCAGCGCATCAAAGTCTTTGATCCCCCCCAGCGCCTTGGAGAGCAGCGACGAGAAAATCCAGCACAATACCGTAGCAGCAAATACAACCATGGTCAGTAACCGCCCCCGGCTCCACTCAAATGCAACGCCTTGTTGTGGTTCGCTACGGGCCGCCAGGGCCGGACGTAACTGCCAGAACAATACGCCCCATGCCAGTGGCAACAAAATCAGCATCAATGGCAGGCCAAGAGCCAGCCAGTCATCAAACTGGTAGCCCAGATAGCCAGCAGCAATGGCATTAGGTGGGCTCCCCACCAAGGTGCCCATACCGCCCAGGCTCGCCGAATAAGCAATCCCCAGCAGTACAAAGATACGGGTGCCGGGGCTCGGTGCCGGCTCCATGCCACTGAGTAACCCCAGCGCCAGGGGCAGCATCATGGCGGTGGTAGCCGTATTGGAAATCCACATGGACAAAAACGCCGAGGTGATAAACAACAGCAGCACTGACAGCCACACCCGGCCACCGGCAAGGCGCATCACAGCGCTGGCCATGGCTTTATCCAGGCCCTGCTCTTTGAGTGCTGAAGCCAGGGCAAAGCCGCCCAGAAACAGAAAGATGATCGGGTGGGCAAAATTGGCTAGCGCCTCTTTTACCGGTAATACCCCCAGCAGCGCCGCCAGTACCGGCACCAGCAAGGCGGTAATGGTGACCGGCATCGCTTCGGTCATCCACAGGGTGCCAGCCAGTAACAGCAGAGCCAGGCCGGCACTGACCTGCGCGCCCAGCGGCGCCATCACCACCAATACCACAGCAACCAGCAGCGCCATGACCGCAAGCATTTTTGTCATTGTTTTTCCCTGGTTTTTTGTTCTTCAGGCAGTGTGGCAAATTCCCTTCAGCAGAGCCAGTGCAGAAAAAGTAGACAATTACAAAATCACCGTGTTACAACACTAACACACCAACACGGAGACAACCTGTGCAACAACAATGGGATAACCAAAGGCCCATCTACGAACAGCTGGCCGAGCAACTGGTCACCGCTATTCTTGATGGCCGCCTGGCTGCCGGCGACCCAATACCCAGCGTGCGGCAACTGGCCGGTGAGTTGCAGGTCAATCCGCTGACAGTACAGCGGGCCATCAGCCAGCTGGCCGACCAGGGTATTGTTGAGCGGCGCCGCGGTGTCGGCAGTTTTGTCGCCCAACAGGCGCAAATGCAGCTGCGCAAGCAAGCTCGCGACAATTTTGTCAGCCATACCTGGCCACAGATACTCGAGCAGATCCGCCGCCTGGAACTGGATACCGCGCCACTGATAGCGCAAATGGAGAATTTAGATGGATAACTTGATTGAAGGCCGCCAGCTACAAAAGCGCTTTGGCAGCAAAGTGGTACTGGATGGCGTCGATTTGAGCATTGGCCGCGGTCAGATTGTTGGCCTGGTGGGCATTAATGGCGCCGGTAAAAGCACCCTGCTCAACGCCATTCTCGGGCTCTTGCCAGTGAGCGGTGAGCTTAGTGTACTGGGCCAAAATCCCATGCGTCACCGGGCCCACCTGCTGGAAAGGGTTGCCTATATTTCTGACGTCGCCTCCCTGCCCCGCTGGGCCAAAGTTAACCAGCTCCTTGACTACATGGCTGGCGTTCACCCCCGCTTTGACCGCCAGCGCTGCCAGGCGCTGCTGGCAAAGACCCAGATCCCGCCCAAAGCCAGGGTCAGCAGCCTTTCCAAAGGCATGGTGACACAACTGCACCTGAGCCTGATCATGGCTATTGATGCGGAACTGCTGGTGCTGGACGAACCGACGCTGGGGCTGGATGTGGTGTATCGAAAAGGCTTCTATCAGCAGCTACTGAACGACTTTTTTGACCATCAACGTACCTTGCTTATTACCACCCATCAGGTAGAAGAAATTGAACACATGCTGACCCGAGTGTTGTTCCTCCATGGCGGTAAACTGGTACTTGACTGCGACATTGATGCGGTTGCCGGCCATTACACCGACCTTTTGGTCGACCGCGACAAACTCGAGCAGGCCCGGGCATTGGGGCCACTGAGCGAACGCACCACCCTGGCTGGCCAGATACTGACCTTTGAACAAAGCCCGGAACAGCTGCGCCAGCTGGGCCAGTGTCAAACGCCGTCACTGGCCGATGTTTTTGTCGCTAAAGTCGGGAGGGCTGCCTGATGAATACCTTCATTACGCTGGTACAAAAGGAATTGTGGGAAAACAACCGTACCCTGTTGTGGCTCCCGGCGGCGCTGGTACTGGCCTTATGGGCTTTTTGGGCCTGGCTGCTACTGGCCTCACATCAGCCGCCGGCCGGTGCTGGTGTGCACATTAATGGCAGTGATCTGCTCAAAGTGCTGGCCCTGCCGTTTTTCATTGCTGCCGGGCTCAGCGCCATTACCTTTTGCGGTAATACCCTGCTCGATGAGCGCCGCGACCGCGCCATCCTGTTCTGGCGCTCTTTGCCGGTCAGCGATCTGACCACCGTCGCCAGTAAGGTACTGGTGGTGATGTTACTGGTACCGGCCATCGCCATGCTGGGTATCGTTCTGGCAGCACTGCCATTGTTGGTGGTCGGCCCTTATTCGCTACCGGCGCTGATACACAGCTGGAGCCAAATTGCCGGGCATTTATTGTGGTTGTCACTGTTAATGGCCCCCTTTTATGGTGCCATTATGCTGCTAAGTGCCAGCACTCAGCGGCCATTGCTGTGGATGCTGTTATTGCCGGTACTGCTGTACATCGCAGAAAGCCTGCTGTTGGGAGAGCACCCGGCAAGCAAGCTGATTTTCGGCCACCTGCTAGGAGAAATCATGCTGGTTGCCAGCAGCCTGGCCAGCGACCCGATTGTCAGCCAGAGCCTCACCGCCGGCAGCGCCTTGCTGCAACACACCATTACCTCCTTACTGGTGGGCCTGGCCATTGCCCTGGTGCTCTGGGGGAGCTGCGCCGAGATAAGGCGCCGCCATCTGGCCTAAAAAAAAAGCCGCCCTGATGGGCGGCTTTTTTATGGCGCTTAACAGCTTATTCCGGTGCTTCGAGGGACTTTTTCAAGGCCTTGAGGAAGCGGGCGGCTTCGCCACCGGTACAGGCCTGGTGGTCCATGGTCACCGACAGCGGCAGCATCTTGCGGTTTACCGCTTTGCCGTCACGTACCTGGGCCACTTCATAGCTGCGCCCGGCACCCACAATGGCCACCTGCGGCGGCGTGATGATCGGGTTGGCGTAGCGGCCGGCAATGGCACCGAAGTTGGACAGAGTGATGGTGGCGTTTTTCAGCTCGTCCTGCGGAACGCGGCGTTCTTTGACGTCACTGATCATTTTGTCCAGCCCTTCGCGCAGACTCTTGGCATCACGGTTGGCAATGTCACGCAGCACCGGCACGTACAGGCCGTGCTTGGAGTCAACGGCAATACCCAAATCAACGTGGTCGTAGAGACGACGGCTGTAAGTGCTGGCATCAAAATGGCTGTTCAATGCCGGCTCGGCGGCACAGGCGTCACTCATGGCCTTGATAAGGCGAATGGTCGGATCTTGCCCCTCGGCCCAGTCAGAGATGTCGGCATCATCTGACAGGGTCACCGGCACCACCGTATCGGCAGCCTGGCGCATGGCATCGGCCATGGCGCGGCGGGCGCCTTTGATGATTTCGTTCTTGGACAGGCTGTCGTCGGCTTCGAAGGCTTTTTGCACGTCAGCGTCGGTGACAACACCGCCGTTACCGCTGCCTTTGAGATCTTCGATATCAACACCCAGCTTTTTGGCCAGTACGCGGGTAGACGGCAAAGCCTGGATCTTTGAGCCGGCTACCGGCGCCAGGGTATTACCGGCGGTGAAGGTATCGTCGCCACCGGCCACGGCGCCGTGGGCATCCACTTTACCCACCACGGTACCGGCGTCTTCTTCTTCGCCTTCAAACCCGACCAGCGGCTCGCCGGTGTGGATCACATCGCCGGCGTCACCAAACAGTTTGGCGATGGTACCTTTCATTGGCGACGGCACATCAACAATGGCTTTGGCCGTTTCCATGGAAGCCAGCACCTGATCGACTTCCACTTCGTCGCCTACCTTCACATGCCATTCAACGATTTCGGCCTCGGGCAAGCCTTCGCCCAGATCGGGCAATTTGAAGTATTTCATGCGCTGTGCTCCATGACTTTTTTCACTTCCTGAATGATGTCTTCAGGGTGGATCTGGTAATACTTTTCGTTTTTGTAGTACGGCATGGTGACGTCATAGCCTGCCACCCGGGCAATCGGTGCCTTCAGGTCAAACAGGGCATGTTCGGCCACGCCGGCGGCGATTTCAGCACCCACACCGAAGCTCTTGCAGGCTTCGTGAACGATGCACAGGCGGCCGGTTTTGCGTACCGAATTCAAAATGGTGGCCATATCCAGCGGCTTGATGGTGGCCAGGTCAATCACCTCGGCGCTGATACCCTGCTCGGCCAGCTGTTCGGCGGCGATCAGGGTTTCGTTTACCTGCGCGCCCCAGCTCACCAGGGTGATATCGTTACCCGGGCGCAGGATGTAGGCCACATCCAGCGGCAGTGCCTGGCCGTTATCCACCACTTCGTGCTTGACGGTACGGTAGATACGCTTGGGTTCAAAGAACATCACCGGATCGTTGCTGCGAATGGCAGCCAGCAGCAAACCGTAAGCCCGCGCCGGGCTGGATGGGATCACCACCCGCAGCCCCGGTACATGGGCAAAGATGGCTTCGACGCTTTCGCTGTGGTGTTCCGGTGCGTGGATAAAACCACCGTACGGGGCCCGGTACACCAGCGGCATGGTCAAGCGGCCACGGGTTCGTGAACGCATCCGCGCTGCCTGACAGATAATTTGCTCCATGGCCGGGAAGATAAAGCCCTGGAACTGGAACTCAGCGACCGGGCGTACCCCTTGCGAAGCCATGCCGACAGTCAGGCCACCAATCAGGCCTTCAGCCAGTGGCGTATCCATCACCCGCTTGAAACCAAACTTGTCTTTAAGGCCAACGGTGGCACGGAAAACACCACCGTTAGTACCGATATCTTCACCGAGACAGACCACGTTTTCATCGCGCTCCATCTCGTGATGCAGGGCCATATTGACCGCTTCGAGTAAGGTCACTTTTGACATCAGTGGCCCCCTTCCATACGCATGGCCTTGGCGATCAACGCCTCACGCTGGCTGGCCAGCGGCTCGGCCAGTTGCTCGTAGTGGTAGTCCATCATTGCTTCCGGTGGCTCTTTGGTGGTGGCCAGGTAGGCGTCTACCGCTTCTTGAACCTGTTTGTTGCACTCGGCCTGCCAGGCCAGTTCTTTGTCTTCGCTCCAGACGCCCTGGTTGTGCAAGTATTCACGCAGGCGCTTAACCGGCTCACGTTTCCAGGCGGCGTTAACTTCTTCGGCGCCGCGGTAGCGGGTGGCGTCATCAGCAGTGGTGTGATCTGACAGACGATAAGAAACCGCCTCAATCAGCGTGGCCCCTTTACCGCTGCGGGCGCGCTCAAGCGCATTTTTCATCACATCAAAAACGGCGATGATGTCGTTACCGTCCACTTGTACGCCGGGAATACCGGCACCAATGGCTTTTTGTGCCAGGGTCGGCGCGCCACACTGAATGGCCCGCGGTACCGAGATGGCCCACTGGTTGTTGTTGATCACAAACACACAAGGCAGTTGCCAGGCACCGGCACAGTTGATGGCTTCCAGGAAGTCCCCTTTGGAGGTACCACCGTCACCAATGGCGGTCACCGCTACGCGCTTTTCGCCGCGCAGCTTAAACGCCGCCGCCACACCGGTGGCGTGAGTGCATTGAGTAGCAATAGGTACGCAGATGGGAAAATCCTGCGACAAGGCACCATCGGTACGATTAAAGTAACTGCCTTGCTCTGAGCCACCCCAATACAGCAGGTTGTGGGTCATGCTGGCGCCACGCTTGAACATGGTCGGCATATCGCGGTAGTACGGCACATAGACGTCTTCGACGTCCATGGCACTGCCCACCCCAATGCCTACTGCTTCTGCGCCCAGGTGTGACGGGTAAGTGCCCATCTGGCCGGTGCGTTGCAAGGCGATGGCTTTTTTATCATAGGTACGGACCAGCACCATGTCCTTGTAGAACTGGATCAACAAGTCCAGATCATCTGCCCAGGCTGGCAGGGGCTGAACCACGTTGCCTTCTTCATCCAGGTAACGCACCTGAGTGATAGTTGACTTTGACGTAAAGGTCATACTCAAACCTTATTAACTGGACCTCAGTTGAGGCCACTCCCCCATTGAATAAAACTGCTGGGACTTTACCTTTACGTAAACTTCCTTTCAACAGCAGTCTGTCGCATATCAGACCAGTAACCTGTAAAGCCCGCTACACAGGCGGGCGCCAGCGGTCAGTCAAGTTCTGTACGGGTTACCAGCAGACAGGCCCGTTGCCCTACTGCCACCTTGGCATTGGGGAAAATCACCGCCTCTTCCGGTAATTCAACGCGATGCTCGGTAGTGCCGTCGGTCGCCAGCAGGTGGCCTTTTTTGAAGGCCGTAAAGTTTTCCAGATCATCCCCGAAGGTGAACTGAAACTGCTCACTGTCTTTGTTGATCACCCGGCTGATGCGGTACAGGTTGAGCACGGACGGATCGTAATCCGCCAACGCCACCGTCGGCTGGCTGACCAGTTCTGCCAGGGTATCGGCCGCAGCAGCAAAGCGGCGCATATCATTCTGGCCAAAGGGCCGCACCTTGCCCAATTCCACCGTAAAGCCATGGGCGGCACATTCATTGGTAGAAAAATAACTGAAGGTGGTGGTGGGACTTTCAGATAACAGCACAGTGTTAACACCGCACTTGGCCAAAAACATGATTTGTTCTTTACTGCGCGGCGCCCCGTGCAAGAAGGGATAGACCACAAACTTTTCATGTTTGGAGCCGCGAATGGCGGTGTGCAGATCGTAATGCAGACGTTCGCGGCCAGGCGCCGCGTAAAAACGTCGCACCGCCGCTTCCAGCGCCCTGGCCCGGCGCCGCTCGGCATTGTCGTTGTCACCCTTGCTGTGGGCGCCACTGAACAGGCGGTTGAGGTTTTCCGTTATTTCCCGCTGCCCGGCTTTGATGGCCGGCGGATTACCCAGCAAGATCAGCAGCCGGTGGCTCAGCGCCAGCTGGCCATCAAGAATGGCTTTGACCAGATCGCGAACAATCTCAATGGGCGCTGTTTCATTACCGTGCACGCCACAAGACAGCACAATGTCTTTGCCGCCGGGCTGCGCCGGGGTTAATTGCAGGATACCGGTATCCCACAGCTCGGCACTGACCCCTGCAGCGGTGGTCCATTGTGCCGGTTCGGCGGCATCGGGGTTGGCCAGGGTAAAGGCCAGTAAATCGTTATCAGGGAACATGCTTTCTCCTTGATAAAAAAAGAGGCGCCAGGCGCCTCTTGTGCATTCAGGCCGAAGCCAACCAACGGCCAAGCAGCGTCTGGGCATCAGCCAGAATGGCATCCAGATGTTGCTGGCTGAGAAAGCTCTCGGCGTAGATTTTGTAAATCGGCTCGGTGCCGGACGGACGGGCAGCAAACCAGCCGTTTTCAGTGACCACCTTGAGGCCACCAATAGCCGCATCATTACCGGGGGCATGAGTAAAGGCATCGACGATGGCCTCACCGGCCAGTTGTTCGCCTTCGGCCACATCCGGGCG
Source organism: Gallaecimonas aegicerasi (assembly GCF_045291545.1). Lineage (GTDB taxonomy): Bacteria > Pseudomonadota > Gammaproteobacteria > Enterobacterales > Gallaecimonadaceae > Gallaecimonas. Next base: position 1,145,553 of record NZ_CP149514.1, on the reverse strand, counting down.
CAGACGGGCAAAACCGGCTTTCAGTTCCGCGGTAATGGGCGCATCAACCCGCTGATACCAGGTTGGGCCGAACTGGCTTTCAATGATGTCATGGTAATACTGGCTTGGCGTTTTGCCGGTGACGGCCAGAATTTCCGCCGCCAGCAGGCACATGATGATACCGTCTTTATCGGTACTCCAGGGCTTGCCGTCCATGGTAACGAAGCTGCCACCGGCAGATTCTTCACCACCGAAAATGAGCTTGCCGTTGTACAGGCCGTCGACGAACCATTTCACCCCTACCGGCGTTTCCATGAAGTGGCGGCCAGCGGCGCGAGTCACCCGCCCTACCTGGGCGCTGGTAACCACAGTGCTACCAACACCCAGATCGGCCGGCAATGTTGGCCGGTGCTTGAGCAGGTAGTCCACCACGACGGCCAGATAACGGTTGCAGTTCAGCAACCCGGCGTCCGGGGTAACGATGCCATGGCGGTCACCGTCGGTGTCGTTACCCAGTGCCAGATCAAAGTCATCTTTGACAGCAATCAATGGCGCCATGGCGTAAGGGCTGGAGCAATCCATGCGAATTTTGCCGTCATGATCGCAGGCAATGAAGGCAAAGCGGCTGTCAATGCGTTCCTCAACCAGCGTCACATCCAGCTGCCAGCGCGCCTTGATGGCGTGCCAGTAATCAATGGCCGCGCCACCCATGGGGTGAACCCCTAAACGCAGCCCGGCGCGCTTGATGGCCGCCATGTCGACCACCTTGTCCAGGTTGTCGATGTAGTCGGCCATAAAATCAAACAATTCAGCCTTGGGGCTGGCTTTGGCTTTTTCATAGCCCAGCACCTGCACCCCTTCGAGGTTGTCTTGCAGGTAGCGGTTGGCCCGTGACTGGATCACCTTGGTGACATTGGTGTCGGCCGGGCCACCATCCGGCGGGTTGTACTTGATACCACCGTCTTCCGGCGGATTGTGCGACGGCGTCAAAATCAGACCATCAGCACTGCCGTCATGGGCCAAAATGGCATGTGACACGGCCGGCGTCGGGGTCATGCAGCGGTCTTCGTAGCGTACCTGCACGCCATTGGCCACCAGCACCCGCAGCACCGTGGCAAAGGCGGGCGCCGATAAGGCATGGGAGTCCAGGCCAAGGTACAGCGGGCCGGTAATGCCCTGCTCCTGACGGTGGTCTGCCACCGCCTGCGCCACCGCCATCAGGTGTGCTTCATTAAATGCCTTATTCAGGCTGGAGCCACGGTGCCCGGAGGTACCGAACGTCACCTGCTGGGCCGGGTCACTGACATCGGGCTTGAGTGTAAAAAATGCGGTGACCAGCTTGGCCGGATCAATTAACTGATCCGCCGGCGGCATTTTGCCGGCATTGGGGTGCAAAGCCATGCTGAAATTCCTTAAATGTTGTTCACGGTGGCGCTGATAACGGCTTCGTCATAACCCAGCGCTGCCATTACCTGGCTGACAATACTGCGTTTTTTGGCGGTATTGTTATTGGTTACCACCCAGTAAGGACTGCCCTCAATGGCTTTCGGGTTAGTGGATTTACCGGCCTGATTCAGTGCCTCGGCGCTGGTCGCAAAATAGAGCCGATCGCGGCCACGAATGCTCAGCACCACCTTAAAGTCGTCACCATGGCGCTGATGCAGATCCGTCAGCGTCTGAATGAAACGGCCCACGGCACTGTTGGCATCGTGGCTGGCAGGCTGGCTGCTCGGCGCTGCACTGGCTAGCGCCGCGCTGGCCACCGGGGCCTCGCTCGGGGCGGGCTGATTGTCTACGTCCAGCAGGCGGCGCAAAATATCGGAAGCGCTTTCACCTATACGCTGGGTGTTGGATGCAATGTATTGATAGAGATCGTCATCGACGTCGATGGTTTTCATCCTGAGTCCCGGGTCGGGTTGACACTGACGCGATTATACATAGGCGGAAGTGATTTGCATGCCCAGCCGCAGCTTTGCACAATAGCGCCCCCGAAAGGAGAACCCGATGCTTAATTATCAGCAGCGTGGCCAGGGCCCGGACGTGATCCTGGTGCATGGCCTATTTGGCTCACTGGACAATCTTGGCAACCTGGCCCGGCAACTGGAAACACAGTTCCGTGTGACCACCGTGGATCTGCGCAACCACGGCAAGTCATTTCACGATGACACCATGACCTACCCGGCCATGGCCGGGGATCTGATAGCCCTGATGGACCAACTGGGCATCAACCGCGCGCGTTTTGTTGGCCACTCCATGGGTGGCAAAGCCGTTATGGAGCTGGCCCTGAACTACCCGAACCGGGTCGACAAACTGGTGGTGGCCGACATTGCCCCGGTGGCTTACCAAAAGCGCCACCACGATGCTGTGTTTACGGCATTGACCACAGTTGAGCCGAGCGACTACAACAACCGTAAAGATGTTGAGGCGGCGGTCAGCCAGTACATTACCGACCCGGGCGTGCGGCTGTTTATTCTCAAGAACCTGCAAAAAGGGGAAAACGGCTACTACTGGCGGCTCAATGTGCCGGTACTGGCAGCACATTATCAGGATGTTCTGGCGGCGCCCTCAGGCCAGCCCTTTGGTGGCCCGACGCTGTTTATCAAGGGCAGCGAGTCTCCCTATTTAACCGAACAGCACGCCGATACCGTAAAACAGTTGTTTCCGGGGGCCAGCCTGAAGGTCATTCAGGGTACGGGCCACTGGCTGCACGCGGAAAAACCGGCGGTCTTTAACAAGCTGGTGCTGGACTTTTTGAGCTGACACCGCCCCTTGGGTATAATCCGCGCCACTTGATTAAGGTGACCTGTTCCCATGCTGGCAAAGCACTATGAACTGCTGGAAACCATCGGCCTGGATCTGTTTTTCCTGACCATTTTTGTGCTGATTGGGCTGGCCATTCATGACGTGCTCAAGCGCGGCAACGTCCCACGGTTTGGTCGGGCTATTGTCTGGCTGGTGCTGTTTTTGGGATGTGCCGGCTTTATTGTCAAAGAGATCATCAAAATGGTCTGGGAAGGATCGGGTGTGGGTTAATGGCCAAAGAATCTACTGACAAAATTACCATTGACCTGTTCGCCGAAGAAAAGCGCCGGGGCCGCCCCCGCTCTAACCCCCTGCCCCGTGAGGTGCAGCTGAAGGTTAACAAGCGCAATCAGATCCGGCGAGACAGGGAAAAAGGCCTGAAGCGTATTGAAATCAAAGTTGATGGCGAACTTTTTGATACCCTTAACGCTATGGCAAAAGCGCGCAATATCAGCCGCAGCGAATTGATAGAAAGCTTATTGCAAGCCGGTGTTAGTGACAGTGACACCACCAACAACGAGAGGAATTGAGGCGAATGGCATCTGTAGGTCTGTTCTTCGGTAGTGACACCGGTAACACCGAAGCGGTAGCGAAGATGATTCAAAAGCAGCTGGGCAAGCACATGGTTGAAGTTCATGACATCGCCAAGTCCAGCAAAGAAGACATCGACAATTTCAGCCTGCTGCTGCTGGGCATTCCCACCTGGTATTACGGTGAGTCACAGTGTGACTGGGATGACTTCTTCCCAACCCTGGAAGACATCGATTTTTCCGACAAGCTGGTGGCGATTTTTGGTTGCGGCGACCAGGAAGACTATGCCGAGTACTTCCTGGATGCCATGGGCACCTTGCGTGACATCATTGAAGCCAAGGGCGCCACCATTGTTGGCCACTGGCCCACAGCCGGGTACAACTATGTTGCTTCCAAGGCGCTGGTCGATGACAACCACTTTATTGGCCTGGGGATTGACGAGGACCGGCAGCCAGAGCTGACCGCCGAGCGGGTCGAGAAGTGGGTCAAGCAGGTCTATGACGAGATGTGTCTGGCCGAGCTGGAAGACTGAGACTAAAAAGCCCCTGTTCACAGGGGCTTTTTACTTTACAGCTGCACCAGCATCTTGCCGGTATTGCCGCCACTGAACAGCGCCGCGAAGGCATCCGGCATGCTCTGTAACCCCTGCTCGATGGTTTCTTTGACGGCAATGCGGCCGTCTTGCACCCAGGGCATTACTTCTGCCAGGAAAGTGTCATAGTGCTGCCAGTGATCGAACACTAAAAAGCCTTCCACCCGCAGCCGCTTGGCGATCACCTGCGAGAAGTTGTCCGGGGTGGGTGCTTTGCCGTCGTTGTAGTGGTGGATCATGCCGCACAGGGCAATACGGCAAAACGGATTAGCCGCATTCATGCCCGCCGCCAGCAACGGCCCGCCGACATTTTCAAAAATCACATCAATGCCATCGGGGGTCTTATGGCGCAAAGCTTGGTAAAGATCCCCCTCGGTTTTGTAGTTAATTCCGGCCACGCCAAGGCTTTCCAGCCACTGCACTTTGTCGTCACTGCCCGCTGTCCCAACCACATGGCAGCCCTTGGCCACCGCCAGTTGGCAGGCCAGGCTGCCAACGGCACCGGAAGCCGCCGTAACCAGCACTTTATCGCCCTGTTTCAGCCCGGCAATCTTGTTAAGGCCCGTCCAGGCAGTCATGCCCGGCATGCCCAGCACGCCTAAAAAGTAGCGCTCAGGCAAGGCATCCGGCAGCGCTTTGAAATCCGCTGCTGGTCCCTGAGCCAAGTCACGCCAGCCCTGGTTATGAAGCACCTTGGAGCCCTCCGGCAAGGCTTCTGCTTTTGAGGCAATCACCTCACCGACGGCGGCGCCGTCCATCGGCCGGCCCAGTTCAAAAGGCTCGATATAGGTTTTAACGCCGTTCATCCGGCCTCGCATGTACGGGTCTACCGACAGGTAGCTGTTACGCACCCGCACTTCGCCGTCAGCCAGCTCAGCCAACTGTGCACTTTTAAGCGCAAAACTGTCTTTGCCGGGAACACCTTCCGGGTGCTGAGTGAGAGTAAAATACTGTTGCTTCATGCGACCTCCTTTTTGGGACGGTATTGGCGTTTAAGCCTGACATACAGTGTGCGTTCGATCTGCGCCACCAGATCACCCTGACAGTCCTTGATGTCAGTGACCAGCTCCGGCAGGTACTTTTCACCCGCGACAGTCCCCTGCTCAATCGCTTCCAGCAGGCCGTCAGTAACCCGAAACTCTGCCACCACCGGGCCAATGCCGGGTTTTTCAAAGTGAATGCGGGCGGCACGATCCCAGACATGGTAACGCTTACCCAACAGCCCCATCAGCATCAGCGCGTAGATAGGGTCGGTCATGGCAAACAGACTGCCGCCAAACTGGGTTCCGTTGGCGTTTTTGGTCCAGGGGCGATCTTTGAGCACCACCCGACAATAACGAAAATCATCGGCCAGGTGGGTGATCTTGATGCCGGTGAACAAAAAGGGTGGCCACCAGTTAAGCAGGTGGCGAATACGGCTGCCTTTTTTAAAAACCCAGGCTTTCATCAGTGTGTTTTTCCCTCAGATAGCGTGTTGATAAGTTCCCGACACTGGAAATGGCTTGGCCAGTTGGGTAACTTGTCGGGGTAAATTGCAGGAATCCCCTGCCAACCAACACAGGATTTTGCATGGCAGACGAAAATCAGGCGCTGCGCGACGCTGGCCTTAAAGTCACCCTGCCCCGGGTAAAAATTCTCGAGCTGCTGCAACAGCCCGACTTTCAGCACATCAGTGCCGAAGAGCTGTACAAGCGGTTGCTCGATATGGGCGAAGAGATCGGCCTGGCCACCGTCTACCGGGTACTTAACCAGTTTGACGATGCCGGTATTGTCTCGCGCCACCATTTCGAAGGCGGCAAGTCGGTGTTTGAGCTGGCCCATAAGCATCACCATGATCATCTGGTCTGTCTTAAATGTGGTCTGGTGGTCGAGTTCATGGACGATGTTATCGAGCAACGCCAGCGGGAAGTGGCCAAAACCAACCGCATGAAACTGACTCACCACAGCCTCTATCTTTATGGTGAATGTGAAGACACCGAAGCCTGCGACAAGCGCCGCTTCGGCGAAGCATAAACAAAGGCCAGCCTGACTGGCCTTTGTTATTACAGGCTGGCGGCCAGCTCGGCGCCCTGGCGAATGGCCCTTTTGGCATCCAATTCTGCCGCCACATCGACACCACCGATCAGATGTACTGACAGCCCCCGCGACAGCAACGCCTGCTGTAACTGCCGGTTCGGCTCCTGGCCGGCGCAGATAATGACGTTATCTACCGCCAGTGTCAGAGCTTCACCGTCTTTTATGATATGCAGCCCGGCATCATCGATGCGCTGGTAACTGACTCCAGCCCACATTTTCACCCCCAACTCCTTGAGGGTTTGGCGATGAACCCAGCCAGAGGTTTTGCCCAGGCCTTTACCGACCTTGCTGGTTTTGCGTTGCAGTAACCACAGTTGCCTGGCGGCTTGTGGCTTTTTGGCACTGACCAGGCCGCCAGGTTGCTGAATGGTTTTATCAACACCCCACTGCGCCAGCCAGCGGTCTTTATCCTGACTGGCCGAAGGGCCGCTTTCGGCCAGGTACTCGGCGACATCAAAGCCAATGCCCCCGGCGCCGATAATGGCCACGCTTGGCCCGACCGGCTGATGGTCTCGCAGCACATCCAGGTAGCTCAGCACCTTGGGGTGGTCAATGCCGTCAATGGCTGGGGTGCGCGGCAAAATACCGGTTGCCAGAACCACTTCATCAAAGCCGTTTGCTGCCAGGCTGTCGGCACTTTGTTGGCTGTTCAGGCGTACTTCTACACCCAGATCATGCAGACGATTTTTGAAGTAACGCAGGGTCTCGGCAAATTCCTCTTTGCCGGGGATCTGCTTGGCATAATTAAACTGGCCACCAAGCTCCGCGGCGGCGTCCATCAGCACCACCTGATGACCGCGCTCGGCGGCGTAACAGGCAAAAGCCATACCCGCCGGGCCAGCGCCAACCACGCCGATGCGCTTAGCCTTGGCCACAGTTTTGAAAATCAGCTCGGTTTCGTAGCAGGCCTGCGGGTTGACCAGGCAACTGGCGCGTTTTTGTTCGAAAACATGGTTAAGGCAGGCCTGATTACAGGCAATACAGGTATTGATCCGATCGGCTTTGCCAGCCGCCGCTTTATTGACAAAATCCGGGTCAGCCAGCAGTGGCCGCGCCATCGACACCATGTCCGCTTCATTGTTGGCCAAAAGGCTCTCCGCTACTTGCGGATCATTGATACGGTTGGTGGTGATTAGCGGTATGCCGAGCCCTTCGGCTTTCATTTTCGCCGTAACCCAGGAAAAGGCCGCCCGCGGTACAGACGTCACAATGGTGGGTACCCGTGCCTCGTGCCAGCCGATACCGGTATTGATGAGCGTGACACCGGCTTTTTCCAAGGCATGAGCCAGGTAAACGGCGTCATCCCAGGTCATGCCCTTGTCGACCAGCTCCAGCATCGACAACCGGAAAATAATGATGAAATGCAGGCCTACTTTTTCCCGCACGGCCCGGACGATTTGCAGCGCCAGACGACTGCGGTTTTCACGGCTGCCACCCCAGTCATCGGTTCGCTCATTGGTACGCTCGGATAAAAACTGGTTAATCAGGTAGCCTTCCGAGCCCATGATTTCCACACCGTCGTAACCGGCTTTTTTCGCCAAAGCAGCCGTTTTGGCGTAGGCCCGAATGGTGCTGTTGATTTGCCGAACCGACATGGCACTGGGTTTAAACGGGTTAATGGGCGCCTTTTTGGCGCTGGGCGCCAGCGAAAAAGGATGATAGGCATACCGGCCAGCATGGAGGATCTGCAAACAGATCTTGCTCCCCCCTTGATGCACCGCGTCGGTTACCTGACGATGCTTGCGGGCCTGAAAGCCAAAGGATAACTGGCTGCCAAAAGGCGCCAGGCGGCCACGAAAATTCGGCGCGATGCCGCCGGTAACAATCAACCCGACGCCACCTTCGGCACGCGCCCGGTAAAAGGCCGCCATTTTCGCAAAACCGTCTTTTTCTTCTTCCAGCCCGGTGTGCATGGAGCCCATCAGCACACGGTTTTTCAAGGTCGTAAAACCCAGGTCCAGCGGGGCAAGCAGATGGGGATAAGCGTGACTAGTCATGGCGCTGCCGGTGAGTAAGTGATGCAGCAAGACTACTGATCCGATGAGTTGCGATCAACAAACGGTTACAAATTCCATTTCGCATCTATGGCACAATTTCATAGCATGCGATAAAGGCAACACGTCTAAAGGACAACATATGCTGCAAATGCTCAAGAATGTGCTGCTGTTCATCTGGACAGCACTGAATGGATTGCGAAAACTGGTAGTAAGCCTGCTGGTGCTGTTTATTTTGGTCGGGATCTTTGCCTCCTCTCGAGAGGACAAAGGCCCGAAAGTGCCTGATGGGGGCGCGCTGGTGCTGAACCTCAATGGCGTGCTGGTGGAAAAAGCCAAACGGGTTGACCCGGTACAGGCCTTTGTCAGCAAGCTGCAGGACAGCAACCGCCCTCAGGAAATTCAGCTCGGCGATGTGCTGGATGTGATCCGTAACGCCAAGGACGACAGTCGTATCAAGCTGATTGTGCTGCGCCTGGACGGTTTGCGTACTTCCAGCCCCGATAAGCTGATGACCATTGGCGACGCGCTTGAGCAGTTTAAAGCCGCCGGTAAAGAAGTGATTGCCAAGGGGGATTACTACACCCAGGGGCAATACCTGCTGGCCGCCTACGCTAACAAGATTTACCTGAATAAATCCGGCTTTATGAGCATTGACGGTTTTGGCCGTTACCGGATTTATTACAAGTCGCTGCTCGACAAGCTGAAAGTCACTACCCACGTGTTCCGGGTAGGCACCTTCAAGTCAGCGGTTGAACCTTACATCCGTGACGACATGTCCGAGCCGGCGAAAGACGCCAACCGCACCTTCCTCAATGCCCTGTGGCACCAGTACGAAGCAAAAATCGTTGCCTTGCGCCACCTCAAGCCCGGCGCCCTGGATGCCATGCTGGCCGACCTGCCGGTGCGCTTTAAAGCGGCGGGAGCTGATTTTGCCCAGTTAGCCAAAGACGAAGGCCTGGTTGACGTACTGGCCAGCCGCGACGAGATGGATCAGGCGATCATCGCCAAGGTTGGTGAAGACAGTAAAGATCACTATTACCGTCGCATCGACTTTGACGATTACCTGTCGCTGATTCACCCGAAAGTCGAGATTAAAAAACCGGGGCCGAAAGTAGGCATCATTGTGGCCCAGGGTGAAATTGTTGACGGTACCGCCCCGGTGAATATGTCCGGTGGTGACTCCATTGCCGCGCTGCTGCGCCAGGCTCGCTTTGATAAAGACATCAAAGCTGTGGTGCTGCGGGTAGACAGCCCCGGCGGCAGCGCCTTTGCCAGTGAAATCATTCGTCAGGAACTGCTGGCACTGAGAAAAGCCGGCAAACCGGTGGTGGCTTCCATGGGTACCTATGCAGCCTCCGGCGGCTACTGGATCTCAGCCAGTGCCGATGAAATCGTCGCTCACCCGACGACCCTGACCGGCTCTATTGGTATCTTCGGCCTGCTCACCACTTTTGAGAAGAGCCTGGACAGCATCGGGGTTCATACTGACGGTGTAGGCACCTCAGAGTACGCCGGCACCACCCTGACCCGGCCGCTGTCGGATAACCTGAAAACCATCATCCAGGCCAATGTGGAAAAAGGCTATGACCGCTTCCTGACGCTGGTTGCCAACAGCCGCCACATGAGCAAGGAGCAGGTGAACAAGATTGCCCAAGGCCATATCTGGATCGGTAGCCAAGCCAAGGAGCTGGGCCTGGTGGATAAACTGGGTACTCTGCAAACCGCTATTGACGATGCCGCCAAACTGGCCAAGTTGAAGAACTACTCAACAGTTGAAGTGACCAAGCCGCTGAGCACTGAGCAGAAACTGCTACAAAGCCTGCTGGGTGCCTCGGTCAGTGTTGCCGGCCACCTGCAAAGCCAGCAGTTCCCCTGGCTGAGCAAGTTGATGGCTGACGTTAATACGGCGGTAGAACCGATGTTCAAGATGAACGATCCGCAGAACATGTATCTGTACTGCCGTGACTGCAGTTATCAGTAACAACTGACAAGTACAGAAAAACCGGGCCCTGGCCCGGTTTTTTTTTATAATGGCCGCAACAGTCAGCAACCTTGTAAACGGATGAGCAAAAAGCGCATTTACGTGGCCTACACCGGTGGCACCATTGGCATGAAGCCCTCTGCCAAGGGCTATGTACCCGCCCCTGGCTACCTGGTCGAGCAAATTCATGCCCACCCGGACTTCCACCGCCCGGAAATGCCTGACTATCACATTCACGAGTATCAGCCGCTGATGGACTCATCGGATATGACGCCAGCCGACTGGCAGCACATCGCCGATGACATTGCCCAGCATTATGATGACTACGATGGCTTTGTGATCCTGCATGGTACTGACACCATGGCCTACACCGCCTCGGCACTGTCTTTTATGCTCGACAACCTGGGCAAGCCGGTGATCATCACCGGTTCGCAGATCCCGCTGTCGGCGCTGCGCTCCGATGGCCAGGAAAACCTGCTAACGGCGCTGTATCTAGCCGCCGAATATCCCATCGCCGAAGTCAGCCTGTTTTTTAACAACCAGCTATTTCGCGGCAACCGAGCTACCAAAGCCCACGCCGATGGCTTTGATGCCTTTGCCTCCCCCAACTTTCCGCCCCTGCTCGAAGCCGGCATAGCGATCCGCAACATTGCCGGTACCCTGGGCCGCTTTAGCGAGCGCACCTTACAAGTTCATTCGGTAACACAGCAGGCCATCGGTATGGTGCGGCTCTACCCGGGAATCGACCCGGTGATTATCCGCAATATCATCCAGCAACCGGTCAAGGCTTTGATCCTGCAAAGTTATGGAGTGGGTAACGCGCCATCATCACCGGCATTGCTGAACGTGCTGGCAGATGCCTGCCGCCAGGGCATTATCGTGGTGAATCTCAGCCAGTGCTTTAAAGGCGCCGTCAATATGCAAGGTTATGCCACCGGTACCGGCCTGGCCGCCTGCGGGGTACTTTCGGGAGGCGATATGACCGTTGAAGCCACCCTGACCAAACTGCACTTTTTGTTAAGCCAGGGCCTTGATAGTGCCGAAGTGGCCCGTCAGCTGGTGGCGGATCTGCGAGGCGAGCGGCGCTGACAACTTGCCAACAACGTTGCTAACAAGACGTTGACAAACTGGCCGGGCCAGCGGCACTGTGCAGTAAAAGCCAGGCAGAAAAAAGGGGCCGCTATGTATCACAAGTCCGCCAAGTTATCCCATGTCTGTTATGACATCCGTGGCCCGGTGATGGCGGAGGCGGCCCGTATGGAGGCCGCCGGCACCCCTATTCTCAAGCTCAACATTGGTAATCCCGCCCCATTTGGTTTTACTGCCCCCGAGCCCTTACTGGCGGCAGTACGCGATAATTTGCAGTACAGCCAAGGCTATTGTGATGCCAAGGGGCTGGCCAGCGCCCGTATGGCCATTGCCCGCCATTACCAGCGCCGCGGCGTGAAAAACGCCGATGCCGAACAGGTACTGCTGGGCAATGGCGTCAGTGAACTTATCCAAATCAGCCTGCAAGCCTTACTGAACGACGGCGATGAAGTGTTGCTGCCCTCCCCCGACTACCCGTTGTGGACCGCCTGCACAACGCTCAGTGGCGGTACGCCAGTACACTACCGCTGTGATGAAGGCGCCGATTGGCAGCCCGATTTGGTAGACATTCGCCGTAAGATTACGCCGCGCACCCGGGCGCTGGTGGTCATTAATCCCAACAACCCTACCGGCGCTGTTTATCAAAAAGCCATGCTCGAGGCCCTGGTGGCCATTGCTAGGGAGCATCAGCTGGTACTGTTCGCCGATGAAATTTACGACCAGATCCTCTATGACGATGCCTTGCACTATCCACTGGCATCACTCAGTGATGACGTATTGACGCTGACCTTCAACGGTTTATCCAAAGCCTACCTGGCAGCAGGGTTTCGCCAGGGCTGGTTACTGGTCAGCGGCGATATCAGCCAGGCCACGGATTATCTTGAGGGGTTGAATATCCTGGCCAGCATGCGCCTGTGCGCCAGTGTGCCGGCGCAACATGCGGTAGTGGCAGCCATGGCCGAACCCGACAGCATTAAGCCGATGCTGCTGCCGCAAGGGCGCCTTTTGGCCCAGCGCGACCTGGCTTATCAGATGCTGACCAGCATCAAGGGTGTCAGTTGCGTTAAACCGCGCGGGGCCCTGTACTTGTTTCCCAGGCTTGACCCACGTCGCTTTGCCATCAGCAGCGACGAAGCATTGGTACTGGATCTACTGAAAAAAGAGCAAATGCTGCTGGTGCAGGGAAGCGGCTTTCACTACCCCAACCCGGATCATCTGCGCATTGTCTTTTTACCGGAGCGCAGCCAGCTGGCCGATGCCATGACCCGCCTTGGCCGCTACCTTGAACAGCGAGCCTCAGCTGTTGCCACAGGCTCCGCGGCATAAAAAAAGCGCCTGTAGGCGCTTTTTTCAGGTTATTACCTGGAGCATCACCGCCGCGTAGTGGCAGACACTGCCCCCCAGTACAAAGCAGTGCCAGATAGCATGGCCAAAGGGAATACGGCGCAGCATATAAAACACCGTGCCCAAGGTATAAAACAGCCCACCGGCAATTAGCCAGTTCAGCTCAGCAGGCGTCAAGGCCTGGCTCATGGGCTTAATGGCAACGATGACCATCCAGCCCATGGCAATGTAGATAATCGTCGACAGGCCACGAAAACGGCCGGTAAAAAACAGCTTGAAAGTCACTCCCAGTGCCGCCAGAGCCCAGGCCACACCAAACAAGCTCCAACCCCAGACACCGCGTAAACCGATCAGGGTAAAAGGCGTGTAGGTGCCGGCAATCAGAATAAAGATGGCGCAGTGATCAAAGATCTTCAGCCGGGCTTTGGCCGTGGCACTACTGACCGCGTGATACAACGTCGAGGCGGTATACAGCAGTACCAGTGCTGAAGTAAAAATAGAGGCGGAGACGATCTGCCAGGCGTCACCATAAACGGCGGCCAGGGCAATCAGCACGGCCCCGCCGGCAATAGAGCAAAACACGCCGAGCCCGTGGGTAATGGCATTGGCCAGCTCTTCTTTGAAGGTGTAGGGCGAAGGGGCAATAGCGGTAGCTGTGGACATGGTTCTCTATGGCTGTACAGGACTGAGTATTCAGGGTACGTGAAAAAAAAGACCCGGCCAAGGCCGGGTCTTAGGTACTGCTTATTGGCGAATTTGCCCATCGCCGGTTACCACAAATTTCTCCGTGGTGAGAGCCTCAAGGCCCATGGGGCCGTAGGCATGCAGCTTGGAGGTGGAAATGCCAATTTCGGCACCCAACCCCAACTCACCGCCGTCAGAAAAGCGGCTGGACGCATTGACCATCACCACGGCGCTGTCAACCTGCTGCTGAAATGCCGCAGCGGTAGCCGGATTTTCAGTAGCAATCACTTCCGTATGCTGGCTGCCAAAGCGGCGGATATGCGCCAGCGCAGCGTCATAATCGGCTACCTGGCGAATGGCAATTTCCAGCGCCAGATATTCCTGACCGTAGTCGTCTTCGTGCATCAGTGATGCACCAGCAAAATAGTCTTGGCTGGCTTTATCGGCATGTACTGTCACGCCCTTTTCGGCAAAAGCCTTGGCAACCATCGGCAAGAAGTCAGCGGCCACATCCTGGTGTACCAGCAAGCCTTCAAGGGCGTTACAAACGCCGGTGCGCTGCGTTTTACCGTTCAATAGCAAGGCCAGCGCCTTGGTCAAATCAGCGTCCTTGTCGACATACAGATGGCAGACCCCTTTAAAGTGCTGGATCACCGGAATACGGCTTTGCTCCGACACAAAGTGAATCAGCCCTTCCCCGCCACGGGGGATCACCAAATCGATATAATCACGCTGCTTGAGCAGTGCCAACAACAGCTCCCGATCCGGATCATCAATGACCGTAATGGCTTCTACCGGTACCTGATGCTCCGCCAGTGCCTGCTGCAACACCTTGGCAATAGCCAGGCTTGAATGCAGAGCCTCGCGGCCGCCACGCAAAATAACGGCGTTGCCGGACTTCAGGCACAGTGCGCCGGCGTCAGCGGTGACATTGGGCCGTGCTTCATAAATCATGCAGACCACGCCCAGCGGGATCCGCATTTTTTCCACCTTGATGCCGTTGGGACGGTTTTCCAGCAACCGGCGGTGGCCGACCGGATCGTCCAGCGTGGCAATAAAATCAATGGCGTCAGCCATGGCATCAATACGTTCGCCACTCAATAGCAGGCGGTCGAGCATGGCATCAGACAAACCTTTTTCACGCCCGGCGGCCATATCCAGTTCATTGGCCTTGAGAATAGGCTGGTGGTTGGCACGCAGCTTAGCCGCCATGGCTTTAAGCACAGCGTTTTTTTGTTCAGTGGTCATGCTGGCCAGTACGGTGGCTGCCTTGGCAGCCGCTTCGGCATAGCTCCGGGCTTTTGCCATCATCATGAAGTTTGTTCCTCCAGAATCATCAGATTATCGCGGTGGATCACTTCATCAGGCTGATCCGTACCTACCACTGCATTGATTTCGCCAGCATGGTGGCCTTTTAGGTAACTCAGCTCCCACGAGCTGTATTGGGCGATCCCTTTCGCCAAGGGCTTATTACCATTACTGACCATGACGGCATCACCGCGGTCAAAGTCACCGTCTACGGCAGTAATACCCGATGACAGCAGCGAAGCCCCTTCTTCAATCAGCGCTTTGGCCGCACCATTGTCTATTTCAATGCTGCCCTGTGACTTCAACGTATGACGCAACCAGTGCTTGCGGTTTGACAGCGGGCTGGCATGGCGTACAAACAAAGTACCGGGGTTATCGCCGCGCAGCAGTCGCTCAAAGGTGTCACCAATGCGGCCATTAACAATGTAGGTGTCAATGCCGTGGCTGGAAGCTTTTTCTGCCGCCTCAACTTTGGTGCGCATACCGCCGGTAGCAATGGCGTTACGTGGCGGCCCGGCCAGGGCAAAAATATCCTCGTCAATTTCTTCGACAACCGGAATACGCTTGGCATCATCAAAGACGGTGGGATCTTTGTCATAGAGACCATCAACGTCAGAGCAGATGATCAATGCATCGGCATCCACCACTGTGGCTACCATGGCTGCCAGGTTATCGTTATCACCAACACGCAGCGCGTCAGTAGCCACCGTATCGTTCTCATTAACGATAGGCAAAATGGCGTTTTCCAGCAGTGCGTGCAGTGTATTTTTGACCGACACATAGCGCTCGCGATCACGCATGTCACCATGGGTCAACAGTACCTGAGCACAGGCAAAGTCAAAAAAGCGGGACCAGTTACTCATCATTTCGTTTTGCCCCACCGCTGCCATGGCCTTTTTCAAAGGCACCGGCAGTTGCTGGTGGGAAAAATCGAAATGACTGCGGCCGGCAGCAACACTGCCAGATGACACCAGGACAATTTCCCGGCCCTGTTCACGGCACTGGGTGATAAAACGGGCAATGGCCAATAAATATTTGGCACTGCAACCGTCACCATCCGGCGCGATCAGGGCACTTCCCACTTTCAGTACAGCTCTTCGCCACGCTGGCGTCGCCATGTCTAACTCCTTCAATGCAATGAGCAAACACTCTAACATTATTTGGACACTAATGAAAATCAAGCACTATAAATCGTCCATAAGGCATTTTAATTGCCTTCGATCACACTAATTCATTAGGGGAAAAATAAAAGGAGTAGGAAAAAGAAAAGGCGCCCTAAGGCGCCTCTTGTTCGAAAACAAAGCGAGCTGTTGGCCCATCTGGGCCATTCACGGTTTCGCTAAACATGGCGACTGGCCTGACCCATAGCCCGCCATCCCCATAAAGTGGCCGATACAACACCAGGGTTTGCTCTGTTTCACTGTGGGTAACCAAACCCAGTACCTGATAGCGTCCGCCCTTAAAATGGCGATAAATGCCCGTTTTTATACTTTGCTCCTGATGATTTCCTGCTCCTGCACGCCACTAAATTGAGCTTTAAGCTCGCGCTTGGACTTGGTCACCAGTTCGCCGTCCGGCCCCACTTCCATATGCTGATGCTCGCTCTGGCGTAAGGCCTGATAGGCCATTACCAGTTGCAAGCAATGCTCTCGTTGCTCACTGGCCAATACAGTACCGTCTGCCCACTTGCCGGTTTCCGCCGCATCACGCAGGCGCAGGTAAGTGGCTTCATCCATACTGGCAACCATCTGCGCTAACATCACTTGCCCCCTTTGCGTTTTTCCAGCAGCAGCATCACCCGCAGCGCAATATAGCCAACGAAACCGACGCCCATCATGGCTTCTACGACCCATTCAAAATTAGGGTGTGTTTTGACAACCGTAAATAATAAACCGCCAAGCAGGAACAGGATCAGTGCCGCCATCGCCAGGCTATTCAGACGACGCACTTTGACCGCCTGTTTGCGCCGCCGACCTTCGCTGATCACCTCTGGATCGTCGCTTCTGACTTCACCACAATGAGGGCAGACCGGCGCTTTATCAGAAATGCGTTTACCGCAGGCATAACAATGAATAATGGCCATAGTTCCTCCTTTTGGGGGCGCATATTAACAAAAAAGGCGCCTTCCCGGCGCCCTTTTGCTGTCACTCATTTTCCTTGAGAGTGGCCCAATAATCCCTGACTGTCTGTTTCATTTCCTTGGCCAGCAGCATGATCCCGAATAGGTTGGGTAATGCCATCAATACAATAGCTACCGCCGCCAAGTTCCACACCAGGGTGGTGTCACTGAACGAGGCCCAGAAAAAGGCCGTCACATAAAGTACCCGATAGGGCATCACCCACTTGTAGCCCAACAGATAAATGATGGCGCGGTCACCATAATAAGACCAGGCAATAACTGTCGAGAAGGCAAACAGCAGCAAGCCAATGGAGACAATATATTTACCGTAATCACCGAAATAACCCTTGGTAAAGGCAATGGTGGTCAGCTCGGCCGAGTGCACCAGTGATTTGCCATAAACCAGTACGTCCGGATCTGTGAGCTGCCCTTTTTGTACAGCCAAAGAACCATTGAACGGGTGACCACCCACTTTAAACTGCACGTTCTCACCGACTGAGCGGGCATTGATCACTGTTACCGGACCGCCACCGACAATCTTGCCGTCTAGCACTTTCAGATCACCGCTAAAAGGTTTAACAGTGCTGGCTTGCTGGTTCAGATAAGCGGCCAGCTCCTTACGGTCAGCCTGCACCTTGTCACTGTAATGACCGGCCAGCACAACCATATCGGTGCGCTCAAAGCGGTTTTCAAATTTCTGAGTCCAGACCCCGGAGCTTAAGATCACCATGCCGGTAATGGTGCAGATGATGATGGTGTCGATGAAAGGTTCGAGAATCGACACCAGACCTTCTGAGACCGGTTCATCAGCCCGTGCCGAGGCGTGGGCAATGGGCGCCGAACCCTGGCCTGCTTCATTGGAGAACAAACCGCGGTTAACACCCCGGTTAAAGGCATAAGCAAAGCTGGCACCAAGAAAGCCTCCTGCCGCAGCAGAGCCGGTAAAGGCGTTTTCAAACACCGCTTTAAAGGATGGCCAGAGGTTATCCAGGTTCATCAGGATCACAGACAACGCACCAACCACATAAAACACTGCCATGAAGGGAACCACCTTAGAGGTGACTTTGGCGATACGGGTGATCCCCCCCAAAATAACCATGGCCAACAGCACCGCCAGCACACCGCCGGTGATGATCGGCTTAATACCGAATGTGGCTGACATGCCCTGGGCAATGTTGTTGATTTGCGGCAAGTTACCCGTGCCAAAGGAGCTGATCACGGTAGCAATGGCAAAGATCACTGCCAGCCACTTCATGTTCAGACGCTTATCCATGTAGTACATGGGGCCACCGGCCATGGTGCCATCCGGCGCCCGGTCACGGTATTTGTGTGACAGGGTGACTTCCACAAACTTGGTGGTCATCCCCAGAAATGCCGTGGCCCACATCCAGAACAGTGCCGCCGGCCCGCCGAGGAAAATGGCAAAGGCAACTCCACCGATATTACCGGTGCCGACAGTGCCAGACAGGGCAGTACTCAGTGCCTGAAAGTGCGAGGTATCACCACGCATTTGCGAGTGATCATATTTACCGGTCACCACCCGCCAGGCTTGGCGAAAATAGCGGATCTGTGGGAAGCCAAGATACAGGGTGAAGAAAACCCCGACACCAAGCAACACGTAAGGGAACCAGGCAGAGCTGCCCAGATAGCTGTCAATGAATAACAACCAGTGGTTGAACGCTTCCATGAAGATGAGGCTCCAGAGTTGTTTTTATAATGAGCGCTAACCCTGACATAGCCCTTTTCGATGCACAAGCAGCAGGGCCGCAAAAGCGGCCCTGTGTTGTTTTTTTGCGATTAAATACTACCGCGCTCAAAGTCACTGTTGACGATGGCATCAAACTCCGCCTGCGTCAGGTATTGCGGGGTATAGCTGCCACCAGCACGAATAATGTTGCGATAGAAGGCGCGCAGGTGATTACGTGAGCCCTTTTTCAGGTTAGCGTACACCAATGCAATATCGTCATTGTTTTCGATCTTGGCTTCTTCCGCCGTCAAATCAAAAATATCCAGCTCCTCAATAGCCGCGCCGACGTAAAGTGCTTCCATTAAGCTGGTGGTGCCCTGGTTCACTAGGGTGTCGTAGAGGGTTTGCAGTTGCGGATCAGTGAACACGCCAATGCCATTGCTGCCAACCGGGTCGACCAGATTGTAGCGGTCAAGCAGCATTTTGACGGCTTCAGCATGGGTTTCTTCAGCCTCGGATATATTCTCGAAAACCTGCTGGCCCCACAGGTTGTACATGGTCAGGTAGACATCACGGGCCAGCTTTTCTTCTTCACGCATGTACAGCAACCCGGCTTCTTCATCTGCCGTCAAGGTCCCTACCGCCAGCGTCGCCAGCTGCTGGGAAAGTACCGTCAAGCTCACCGAGCTGGTGCCACTATCATCGACATCCAGTACAGTCGGCTGCGGTACAACCGGGGCTACAGTATCGTCATCACCACCACCGCATCCAGTCAGTAGTGCCAGGCTCATCAGGGGAACAGTTAACCAACGCATGGCGTAATCCTCATACAGGGGGAGAGAAAACCAGTTTATTAACTGTAATTTAATACTGCATTAACAAAATTGATGTGGCACAAAAAAAGCCGCACTTGGCGGCTTGATATTGCATTTTATCCCTTGAGGTGTCGCCATAGGGCAGCCAGCACATCTTCCCCTAACTGCATGGCCCTCGGCGGTGACCAGCCAAAGGCTTCATCAGGCAGGTCAGCGTTATCTTTAAAGGGCATTTCCAACGTATAAGCCAGCGTTTTAAAGCGCTCAGCCACCCAGTGGCAAGCTACTGTCATGTTGGCCTGCCCCGGTTCATCGACGGCATAACCATACTGAGTTTGAAATTCCGGGGTCACACTCAACAAGGCTTGCTTGAAGCTGTCCTGCTGCGTTTTGATGTCGGTGTTAAAACTCGGCACCCCTTCGGAGCCGGCCAGGAAGTTATAAGGTAAGCCTTCGTCACCATGAATATCTAAAAACAGGTCCAGGCCCTTTTCTTCCATCATCTGGCGCACCAGATACACTTCCGGGCTTTTTTCCAGCGACGGGCTCTGCCATTCACGGTTGAGGTTGACCCCTACCGCGTTGGTCCGCAGGTGGCCGCGCACGCTGCCATCCGGGTTCATATTGGGCACCAGGTAGAAGACATTGTCCTGTAACAATGCGCGCGCCACGCCGTCTTCATCATCCAGCAGGCGGCCAATAAAGCCTTCCATAAACCATTCGGCCATGGTTTCCCCCGGGTGCTGGCGTGCAATCACCCAGATTTTGCGTTTACCAGGCGCTTCATCACCAACCCGCAGTAGCGTCATTTCCCGGCCATCGAGGGTTTCACCTAAATGTATCGGCGTGCAGTACGGGCTTTCCTGCGCACCGGCCAGCAGATCCTGATGCTGCTCCCAAGAGTACGGCGCAAAGTAAGCGTAATAACAGATGGCCTCTTCCTGCACATGGGTGATGGTCAGGGTCTGGCCGTCAAACTCGGTAGGCACCCGGAACCAGGTCTGGCGGTCATAAGAAGCTACGGCCTGGTAACCCTGCCAGCCTTCCGGCGCGTAAGCCGCGCCACCGGCATTGGTGATATTCAGACAATACTGCTGCTGCGCCTGGCCATGCAGACGAAAATGAAACCACTGATAAAAATCGGATTGGTGGTCTTTATTGATGGTCAGCTGAATATCATCGGCACTGTCAGCCTTCAGTACCTTGATGTTACCGCTGTCGAATCCGGCGGAAATATGCATCCTCTGATCCTTTTTAGTAGGGCAAAACCGTTACACCTTAACAGTAAAAAAGGCGCCAATGGCGCCTTTTTGGTAAGCCGGGCGTGCTTAACGCGGCAGGCTGGGGTAGTAAAGCCCGGCCATGTCCTGAGCCACCCGTACCACCTGGCAGGAGTAACCAAACTCGTTGTCGTACCAGACGTACAGCACCACGTGGTTGTCCTGCGCCAGGGTAGCCTGGGAGTCAACCACCCCGGCGTAACGGGAGCCGAC
This sequence comes from Gallaecimonas aegicerasi, assembly GCF_045291545.1. Classification (GTDB taxonomy): domain Bacteria; phylum Pseudomonadota; class Gammaproteobacteria; order Enterobacterales; family Gallaecimonadaceae; genus Gallaecimonas. The sequence continues at coordinate 1,125,056 of NZ_CP149514.1, read as the reverse complement.
CAAATCGCTGGAAACAATCTCGGTAGAGGTTGAAAAGTCAATCTGGTCACGCAGGTCGGACGACAGTGAGGTTTCACTCAAAAAGTCGTTAACCTGCTCACGGCTCACCGTTTCTTTAAGGGTCAGGTTCAAGATGGCCATGGATACGTTTGGCGTGGGCACCCGGATAGCATTACCGGTGAGCTTACCAGCCAGCTCCGGCAAGGCCTTGGCGACGGCTTTGGCGGCGCCGGTGCTGGTCAGCACCATATTCAGCGGGGCACTGCGGCCACGGCGTTCAGCCTTGTGGTAGTTGTCGATAAGGTTCTGGTCGTTGGTGTAAGAATGCACCGTTTCAACATGGCCATATTCAATACCGTAGCGGTCATTAATGGCCTTGAGTACCGGCGTAATGGCATTGGTGGTACAAGAAGCGGCAGAGATAATGGTGTCATCTGCAGCAATCATGTCGTTATTGACACCGTAAACGATGTTTTTAACACCACCACCGGAAGGGGCGGTCAGCAGCACCTTTGCTGCTCCTTTGGCGCTCAGGTGGCGGGCCAGCCCTTCGTCTTTGAAAACACCGGTGTTGTCGATGATCAGGGCATCATCAATGCCGTACGCGGTGTAATCAATCTCTTCTGGCTGGTTGGCGTAAATCACCTTGATATAGCAACCGTTGGCAACAATGGCTGACTCTTCTTCGTCGACCCAAATGGAACCGTTAAAAGGGCCATGGATAGAGTCGCGGCGCAGCAGGCTGGCCCGCTTTTGTAAATCACCGTCACGGCCACCACGCACCACAATGGCACGCAGACGCAGCTTGTTACGCGGCCCGGTGCGTTCGATAAGCAGCCGCGCCAACAACCGGCCGATACGGCCAAAACCGTACAGCACCACATCTTTGGGGGCCATGTTGTCATCTTTTTCAACGATGTCGCTGAGCTCATCGCGCAAGAAGGCATCAACCGATTTATCACCATGGTTTCGCAGGTAATCTACCGCCAGCTTACCCAGGTCAATACGTGCCGGCGCCAGCTTCATGCCAGACAACGCTTCAATCAGCGGGAAGCTTTCCCGCAGGCGCAGTTTGTCACTTTCGAACTGACGCACCATACGATGCGCTTTAATGATGTCGATGGTGGACGCGTTGAGCAACGGCTTGCCATAAACCACCAGTTCCACACCGAAATTGCGGTAAAGGCGGCCGATCATCGGCTGCATCTGCTCGGCCAGTTCCTGGCGCTCCTGCCAGCTGTTCAGATAGATGTCCGGTTGGGTGTTGCTCATGCGGGTATCCTTTTGTTTCACGTCGAATGCCCGGGGCCGCTCAGCACGCCCAAGGCGGATTTGTAGGGGCCTGCCCGCTTTATTTCGGTAGCAGGTCAGGCGCGGCAATTCTACCGCACAGGCAATCGATTTCGCCAGATAATGTGACATTTGCGATGCACATCTATTGCCTGAACGAAACAGCGTTGTCACACTGGTCTGACATTACGATAAGAGACCCCAACGTCCCATGAAGAAGTTGCTGTTGTGCTTGCTGCCCCTGGTGCTGGGAGGTTGTCAAAAGGCCCATGAGTCACTGACGACGATCTGCGCCGATGACCCTGGCCTTTGTGCTGACCTTAATAATGACGGCTGGTGCCGTTACGAACGGGCTCGGCTTATTCGCCAGCGCTATACCCTGGCCACCGCCCAAAGCAAACATGCCTACCACTTGTATCGCACCTTGGAGGCCACCGAACGCTACCGTGACTGTATTGGTGTTGCAGCAAGGGTAGTGCATGAAAAACAAAAAACACGACAAAGTGACCGGGGCACCGCCTATCTCAACAGCCTGGTTGCCGTAAAAGCGCTGGAAGCGCAGATCGGCGCCAGTAAAGAGCCGCACCTGCTGTATTACCGTTACAGCCGCCAAGGAGACATGCAGGCTCTGAAGGAGTTTCTGACTTACGAAGGCACCGGCAAGTTAAATACGCTGGAACTTAAAGCCATGCTGGCTACCTATTACGCAAAACGCGATAAAGCAAAAACCTACCAACTACTGGTGGAAGCACTATCACTGCCGCGCGAAGAGCCTAATGATAAACACCTGGATCTGTTCCAGACCCTGCCCACCCTCGCCTTTCAGCAAGGCCATTATCAAGAAGCTTATGTGTGGAGTCGGGTTGCCCAGATGCAGGGGGTTAAAGACATGGATCTACAGTCGTTGAAAAGCATCTTAATGAAAGACAAAAAGCTGCTGCGCAAGCTGGATAACAAGGCTGACGCCATCAACGAGGCCATCGAAGACGGGCATTTCAAGCCCGCCATGGCCACTATTGACCAGGCACAAAGCTCAGCGCTACCGAATTAAGGCAATAACGCTTACCAGTGGGTGCAGGGCCATCATCAAACACATGGCCCAGGTGCGCATCGCAACGGCCACAGCGAATTTCGGTGCGCACCATGTTGTGGCTATGGTCGGCCAGATAACGTACTGCATCGTTACTGGCTGCGGCGAAAAAAGATGGCCAACCACAACCGGCATCAAATTTACTGTCCGATAAAAATAACGGCTGGCCGCAAACCACACAGTGGTAGGTACCTGTAGCTTTTTCATGAAGGTACTGGCCACTGAACGGGGCCTCTGTAGCCCCTTGTTGGGTAACGGCTTCGGCAGCTGCACTCAGCGGCCCTTTCCAGCCTTGTTTGGTCATAACACCTCACGGTTGTGTAATTTAATTTCACTATCAACGGCCTTTAACCGTGCAAAACTTGATAAATCCCGCCTTTCCTGTAAATTTATTACCAAATCATTTGGTGAAGATAAGGAACAACACATGCGGGTTGCCATCAACGGTTACGGACGCATTGGCCGCAACATTCTGCGGGCCCTGTTCGAAAGCGACAAAGACTACGACATTGATATCGTTGCTATCAACGATCTCGGTGACGCTCATATCAACGCTCACCTGACCCAGTACGATACTGTCCACGGCCGCTTTAACGCCAAGGTCAGCCATGACGACAAAGCTCTGTACATCAACGATAAACCCATCGCCATTTACTCTGAGCGCGACCCGGCAAAATTGCCCTGGGGCGAACTGGATATCGACGTGGTCTTTGAATGTACCGGCCTGTTCACCAGCCGCGAAACCGCTGGCGCGCACCTTGCTGCCGGCGCCAAGAAAGTGCTGATTTCTGCCCCAGGCAAAGATGTGGACGCCACCATTGTTTACGGCGTTAACCACGATACGCTGACCAGCGACATGCAGATCATCTCAAACGCTTCATGCACCACGAACTGCCTGGCGCCTATTGCCAAGCCGTTACATGAAGCACTGGGGATCGAAAGTGGCCTGATGACCACCATTCACGCCTATACCAATGATCAGCGCCTGTCTGACGTATACCACAAGGATCTGCACCGTGCCCGCGCGGCGGCCATGAACATGATCCCAACCAAAACCGGGGCCGCTGCCGCCGTTGGCCTGGTTGTGCCGGCACTCAAGGGCAAGTTCGACGGTATGGCGGTACGGGTACCGACTATCAATGTGTCACTGGTGGATCTGACCTTCATCGCAGGCCGTGATACCAGTGTTGAAGAAGTCAATGCCATTATCGCTGCTGCCACCAACCAGGGGCAAATGGGCCAGGTACTGCATGTCAATACCGCGCCGCTGGTGTCCATGGACTTCAATCACGTGGCCTACTCTTCTAACTTTGATGCCACTCAGACCAAAGTACAGGGGCGCCTGGTCAAAGTCATGAGCTGGTATGACAACGAGTGGGGGTTCTCTAACCGCATGCTCGATACTGCCACTGCCATGATGGCAGCCAAGTAACATTTCATGCCGGCAACCGCCGGCATTTTTCTTTTTGGGCCATGGCCAGCTAACGGTATGATGGCCCTCGTCTTTTATCCTTGGCGAATTGAATATGAGATTACTTGCCTTATTGATGATGGCTGCACTTCCCGCCAGCGCTCAGGTCATTGATGCTATTACGCCCATCGGCCAGGTGACTTTGCCGCACCTGATGCAATACAAAAACACCCCGGTAGGCGGCCTGTCCGGACTTACCTATGACGCCAAAACCGATCAGTTCTATGCCATCAGTGATGATCGCTCTGACCGTGCCCCGGCCCGTTTTTATGCTTTTAAAGTTGCCCTCAAAGACGGCCACCTGGCCAGTGTCACGCCTACCGGCGAATGGCCACTGACAGTCAACGGCAAGCCCTATGGCGAAGATAAGATTGATTCGGAAGGCATTGCCATTGCCGGTGACACCTTGTTTGTTTCCTCAGAAGGCGACGTGCGCGCCAAGCTCCCCCCTTTTGTTGATGGCTTCAGCCTGACCGGCCAACGCACCGAACAGCTGCCGATCCCAACCCCTTTTCAGATCGGCCCACAACACGGTATTCGTAATAACCTGGCCTTCGAAACCCTGACCACCAGCCCTGATAAGAAATGGCTTTATACCGCCACCGAGTCCGCACTGTTGCAGGATGGTCCTGATGGCACCGCGCAAAAAGGCGCCAGCAGCCGTATTCTGGTGTACAGCCTGAAAAGCCATAAGCCGGTACACCAGTACCGCTATGATATTGACCCGGCGGTCAAAGGCCGTGGCACCATGATCGGCGTTTCCGATATGGTCGCGCTGGATAACAACGGCCACCTGCTGGCCATTGAACGTAGCTACAGCCATGCCTCAGGTAACCGCCTGCGCCTTTATGAGGTGGACTTGCACGGTGCTACCGATATCAGTGGCGTTGACAGCATCAAGAACATGGTCAATATCAAACCGGCTCAAAAACATCTGGTCGCTGACTTTGCCAAACTCAAGCTCCCTCTGGATAACGGTGAAGGCATTGCCATTGGCCCAGCCCTCGCTGACGGCAGCCGACTGCTGCTGATGGTCTCTGACGATAACTTCTCACGCTATCAGCACACTTACTTCTGGGCCTTTAAAATCAAGCTGGCCCACTAATAAAAAAGCCCGGTACAGCCGGGCTTTTTTATGTTTTCACGTCACCATAACAGCGCGCCGGACCCGGGTTTCGGCGCAAGGCATTAACCATTGCTGAGCCCAGCCAAGACCCGTAACACCGACAACACATTTATTAACAAAATCATTACAAGCCGAAGAGGCTGCTTTTTCTTTTTATTTTCAGTGTATTAATTTCTATCAAGCCTTCCCCAAGGCAACAAAATCAATAACAACATGAACAAGCTGTATCATCCATGATACAGCAGTTTTTAATAAACCCTTATTTTTCAAATAGTTAGCTTTTGGCATGATTGTCGCTATACCCAGAACACCTTTTGTTTCTGGAGCAATGGCATCATGTCCTCAGCAGGTTTTTGGCTCACCAGCATTGCGGCTTTACCCTTATTTCTGGCAACAGTGCCAGTTGCCGCTGCTGACGCCCCGCCGTCGGCAGAAGTCATCATTACCCGCACCGTCGAATCCCGGGTAGCGTATCGCCAGGGTAAACCCAGTCCAGACAAAGTCGCGATCAGTACCTTTCCCGCCGCAACTTTCGCCAGCGCCACCCGGCAGTTAAGTGGCCTCAGCGAAATGAGTGACAATGATTTTCAAGCACTGAGTTCCGGTAACGGCCTTAACGGCGTCAATGTTGCCCTGCCAATACTGCCACAAAATCAGCTTTTTACACGCCCGACCGGGCTCAGTGGCATGTCTGGCATGAGCGGCGCCCAGGGCAAACAGATAGCCGGTAGCGTCACCCGCGCCACGAATCAGCTGGCCGAGCAGCTCTCCCAACTGGGTGGAGGCAACCCATGAGACTCACCATCACAAGCCTGCTGCTCCTGGCCAGCGGCTCTGCCCTGGCAGATAACAACCAGATCGATCTTGATCAGGTGTTGGCCGCCAGCCAGGGAGTGCTGCATTTGAACGTCAGCGCCGGTGCTTTTAATCAGAGTACCAACCTGACCGCCCTTAGCCTTAGCTGCGACAGCAGCAATAACACCCGTGCCTCGGTTAGCCAATCACAGCGTAACCGGCTGGTCGACATGACCCCGATGCAAAGCAGCATTGCGCTGACTAATGGCTCTCTTAGTAATAACAGCGGTGTGCTGTCTGCCAGCCTGATCGCCGGCAACCTTAACCAGTCGGCCAATATCACAGAGATTGGTGCTGGCCCCGGCCTCAGTGAGCTTGATGACAGCGCTCTGTCACAACAGAACTCGTCCATTGTATCGGCCAACACTTTCGCAACCAGGAGGATCGCTATATCGAAAGACAGCCTCAAAGGTAATAAAGGCATAACCCAAGTCACCGCTATCAGCGGCAACATCAATAAAACATCCAATCACATTTCTATCAATCTGCCGTAGCCGAGATGTCACGACAGAAATTCATCGACTCAGGTCACTTAGGAGAACTGAAATGAAAGCACCCAAGATGAGTTTACTGGCTGTAGCTGTAGCTGCCCTGTTGAGTTCACAGGCAGTTTTGGCCCAAACCGACGATGTGAATTTTGAAGGCACCGTCAAACTGGACAAAAAAGACCGTGTCAATGTGAAAGGCACCATTCAGGTGGACTCGGCTTCCCAGGCTTCGGTATGGGATAGTCAGTCTAACTTCGGTAATGCGGTCTGGAATCAGGAAACAGAGAACACTGCCGAAATCAAAGACGGCTCTGCTTCTTCCCTGTCCGGTAATATTGGCATCAACGTGGCCGCTGGAGACAATAACCAGCAAGCCAATGCCGCCGCCCTCGCCGCGGCTGACGCTTCCTTCGTGTTCGGTGTAGCCGAAGCGGAAGTGGGCGCCGATCAGGCCGTAGGCAGCACCCTGACCACCAACATCGGCACCCTGAACCAGGCCATGGCCATGGATTCGCTGAACGGGTTGACCGGTAACATCGGCATCAACATTGCCGCCGGCAACTCCAACCAGCAGAAAAACGATATGGCTGCGGCAACCGCCACTGCTTCGTTCTCCTCTGCCAGCACCATGGTATCGCAGTCATCCGAAGGCAACGTCACCTTCAACTACGCGACCGATCCGGTGTATGAAAACATCGAGTCGCGGATGTCGCTGGATATGAGCCTGTCCGGCACCTACAACGGCTCATCTGATCAGCAAGGTGACCTCTACCCGGATATCTGGGATGGTGACGGCCACCCGAACGGCGGCCTGCTGGGTCATGTTGACCTTGACAGCCAGGCTCAAGGCGCCATCGACAGCAACCAGGATGGCGGTGCTCTGCACTTTAATGAAGCAGGCGACATCACCCTCAGTGGTACTGCCGTTGGCTACGCTTCAATCCCGGTACTGGTTGGCTTCGACAACCCGGTACAAAACATCGCCAGCCTCAGCAACGCGCTGACTGACGTGACCGGCAACATCGGCGTCAACATTGCCTCCGGCACCGGTAACCAGCAGTACAACGGCCTGGCCATTTCCAGTTCCTGCAACACCTGCAGCAACGGAAACGGTAACGGCAATGGTGGTGGTAACGGTAACGGCGGTGAATAACCTGGAGCCGGTGGGGGCAACCCCACCGCTTTTTTTTATGATACTCAGTGCCCTGTTTTTTTCCGCAATGACCACCTGGCCCAGCCACGAAATGACCGTGGCAACGCCGGATATCCGTGAGCCCTACCGGCAAATGGCCGGTATGACGTCACTGACCGCCCAGCGTTTTCAGTACCTAGTCAAGCAAAAAACCGACTTTTCCTGTGGCGCCGCCGCGGTAGCAACCATTTTGTCTCAGGCCTATGACTGGCCCGTCAACGAATATGATGTGATCAGCGGCATGCTCTTGGACGCTGATCTGGAGCTGGTGATCGAAAAAGGCTTCTCGATGCTCGACATGAAGCACTATGTCAAGCGTCTGGGGCTACGCGCCAGAGGCTATAAAGTGGACGTTAACACACTGAAAAAAATAAAAATTCCAACTATCGTATTGTTAGACATCAACAACTACAAACACTTCGTCGTATTGCAACGCATTGAAGGGGACCGGGTTTACATTGGTGATCCGGCCCGCGGCAATATGACTTTGACTTTCCCTACCTTTGCCAAAGCCTGGAACGGCTTTGTACTTGGCATTATCGGCCCCGGCTATGACCGCAATAACCCGCTGGTCACCCGAGCCGGACCACTCACTCTGGCCAACAAACACCAACAGCAGCGCTTGATCAGTGATCACGAGCTGATGGAGTTTGGCTTTACCCAAAGCGATCTATTTTAGGAGACGTGACGATGAAGATTTGTATGCTCGTTTCCACACTGGCACTGAGCTTTGCAAGCCAGGCGGCTTTCACCGAAGTCAGTGACCAACAACTGGAACAAATGCGCGGCAAATATGTTGCTCCCGGCGCTGTGGTGTATTTTGGTATCGCCATGGACACCCAATGGCGTGACGTGAGCGGCCAACTGCACCGCAGCGGTGTAGACATCAGCCTCAATCAAAGTGGCCAGTTTAACGTTACCCTGCACTCAACCTTTTCACTGTACGCCACCAATGCCAACGCCCCGGCCAGCCTGGCGCAAAACAATGATGGCCTGACCCAGGTAATAGTGCTTAGCGGTAACGCCAATGACATGCACAACCGTCTGGATCTGTCGGTATCGGCCAGCGCAGATAAGGGTAATGGCAGTAACACGTTGCCCGGGCAGAAAATGGCCGGCCAGCAAGGTAATGCCAGCACCTATATTCACACCGGCAACCAAGGCGTGCTGGTTGGCATTTTTACCGCTGATGGCAACTACGCAATGCAGGGAATTGGCCCGCAGGGGGTCTATCAGGAAATTAACAGCCACGGCTCTGGCCTGGCCGCCATTAATAACCTGCAGATGGAAATCACCACCGCCAGCAGCACCTTCAATGCTTCACAGGTGTTGGCACAGCTGGATCTCTTGACAGGGATCTGATCCTCACCCATACCTAGTCAAGTCGCTGATATTGATAAAAAAAGGGATGACAATGACGCCAAAACACGCCGCTTTTACCGGTTTAGCCCTGTTCTGCCCGGCTGTTTTGGCGGCACAGTCCACTGCTGAGCCTACTGATATGCAGGCGCTGGAGCAGCAACTGCAGGAATTAATGAAACAAAATGAGCTGCAACGAAAACAAATCATCCTGCTCAAACAGCGTATCGATCAGCAAAAGCAAATCGCCGACATTGATAAAAAGAACGACCGTAAAAAAACGGCCCAGGCAAGCGACGAGCTAGGAGAAAAACCGCAATCGAGCGACGAGCGCGATGTACTTTATGAGAACGCCACACAGTTTTTTGGCAGCAACCGGCTCACTATCGAGCCGTCCATCACCTACAGCCAAACATCATCCAACCAATTAGTGCTGAACGGCTTTTTGGCTCTGGACTCGATCTTTCTCGGGCAGATTAACGTCGATAAAATCCGCTCAGAAGTCTGGACCTTTAACCTGGCAACCCGCTATGCCTTTGGTGACTGGCAGGTTGACCTGAACCTGCCCTACCTCTACCGGCACACCCGTTTTCAAAGCGGCGGGGCCGGGGGCGCCTCAACGTCACTGTCAGAAGCCAACATTTTTGAAAGTGGCCATGTCGGCGACATGAGCCTTGGGCTCAGTTACCGCTGGGTAAAAGAAGATCAGATCTGGCCGGATATTGTCACCAGCCTGAGAATAAAAGGCCCCAGTGGCCGCGCCCCTTATGGCATCAAAACAGAGGAAGTGGCCGATTCGTCAGGTAACCTCAACGTGCCGTCACAGTTACCCACCGGTAACGGCATCTGGTCCGGCACAGTGGGTTTGTCGGTAGCCAAGAGCGTTGACCCGGCCGTACTTTATGCTGGGGTAAATTACACCTTTAACCGCTCGGCCCACTTTGACGATATTTCCTCAACGGAAAACCAGCTACAGCCGGCCCGTGTGGATCTGGGTGACAGCTATGATATTTACCTAGGCACCGCTTTTGCCCTTAATAACCGCATGAGCCTCGGGCTTGGCTACAGCACCCTGATTTCCAAGCGCAGCCGGATCCGTGAAGACGGCGGCGACTACCAGTACCTGGTGGGTTCACAAGTCAACGCCTCCCGTTTGAACCTGAACCTGTCTTACACCGGCGACAACAGCCTCAGTTATCTTTATTCACTGGGGATCGGCCTGACTGAAGACTCCCCGGATGCCGTATTGTCTTTACGGGTGCCCATCGGTTTTTAAGCCTCAGGCAAAACCGTGTTTGTTCATTAACCGGTAGAGCTGTACCCGGGAAATGCCAGCCTGTTCTGACGCCTGGCTGATATTACGGTTAGTGACCGTGATCAGGCGTTCCAGGTAATGCTGTTCGGCTTCGTCACGCACATCATTGAGCGACGGCATAGCCGTTGACTCACCACCGTAAAAACCCATGTCGACACTGTCGATGAGATCGCCTTCACTCATCACAAAGCCCTGGGTCACCCGGTTTTTCAGCTCCCGCACATTGCCCGGCCAGCTGTACTCCAGTAGCGCCCAGCGCGCCTGGGTGGTAAGCCGTTTACCCTTGTGCCCCTGCGCCTCAGCCAAACGGGCTAGGAAGGTATCAGCCAGCAGCAAAATATCGCGGCCTCGTTCACGCAGCGGTGGCATATCGATTCGCAGGGCGCAGAGCCGATAGAACAGATCCGAGCGGAACTGGCCCCGCTGCACGGCTCCCTCCAGCTTGGCATTGGTTGCCGCGACAATACGTACATCCAGCTTGATCTCTTTATTACAACCGAGCCGACTGATGGTTTTTTCTTCCAGCGCCCGTAACAAGCTGGCCTGAACCGACAATGGCATGTCCCCGACTTCATCCAGAAACAGCGTACCGCCATTGGCCGCCTCAAACTTGCCCGCCCGACTGTTGTCAGCACTGGTATAAGCGCCTTTCGTGGCGCCAAACAGCTCGGCATGGATCAGGTTTTCGGGTAATGCCGCGCAATTGACCGCTACCCAGGGGCCATCAGCTCGGGCTGATTGATCATGAATGGCTCTGGCCACCACTTCCTTACCGGTGCCACTTTCCCCTTCAATCAGCACCGTGTGGTCGGTACGGGCAAACTTGGCGATACGTTCCGTCACCAATCGCATCGAAGGGTGCTCGCCCACCAGCCCCTGACCGTAATCGGTGCTGTTACGCAGCCGCACGCTGAGAATACGCAAGCCAACCAGGTGGCCAAGGCCATGACTGAGCCGCGTATAGTCAATTGGGTAGGTGTGAAAATCGACAAAGCAGTGCAGCACAAACTGCACCAGTTCCGGGTCATTGAGGTGTTCGCGGTCAAGCACACCAACCCAGGGGATCGGTGGTAATGCTTTTGCCTGTTTATAGACGGCCGCTACATCAGCCAGGCCAACAACCGTGTCATCATCATCTTCTTCCGTAAAGTGCCAGCCCTCTGCAGCAAGGTATTGCGTAATGCTTTTTAGATGACCGTCAGGGTCGAACACACGACATTTTTTTTGTTCGGTCTTCATCTATTACTGCCTTAGGTGCGCACATCAACTGTCATTTTTTTGACGCCGGCTAAGTGTAGAACACTGACAGCCGCTTGATGAGCAGGCACTTAATTATCATCACAAAAAAAGGCTATTTTTTATCCAGGCGGTTGAATAAAAACAGAAAATTAAATTTCACAACCACCGGGCTGAGGCTCGTAACACTCATCCGGGCGTAATTAAGCGCTGCATAGAACAAGACGGGAAAGGCTGACTGCCGGCAGGGATGCCGGCAGGGGCAAACAAAGAAAAACCCGGCACGAGGCCGGGTTTTTGATATGTGGTTGCGGGAGCCGGATTTGAACCGACGACCTTCGGGTTATGAGCCCGACGAGCTACCAGACTGCTCCATCCCGCGTCTGATGCTGGCTACTATACGGACTTTCCGGCGCCAGGCAATAGCAGAACTGCTCGTTTGCTCATTTCCCCATCAAACAGGCGTCTGAGTGCCGGAAGTTTCGCCACTACGGCGATAAATCCCCCAAAAACCGACACTGGCCAAACAGGCCGATGCCAGCATCGCACCGGTCATCGCCAGCGCATCGGCACCTTTAATGGCCGCAACCACCATACCGACACAGGCACCAATGCCAAAACGTAAGCTGCCAGTCAGTGAAGAAGCGGTACCGGCCATGTTGGGTACCTTCTCCAGTACCAGGCTCATGATGTTGGAGCCAACCATCGACAACGAACCGACATAACCCATAACACCGAGTACCAGTAGCCAGAAAGGCCCCTGGGTCAGCACGACCGTGAGGGCCATCGCGGCTGCTCCCAGTTGCAGGCGCAAAGCCAACGACAGCAAGCGCTGTGGCCCCCAGCGATAAACCATGCGGCCATTAAATAGCGTCACCGTCATCAGGGCCAACACATTAAGGCCAAAGTAATAACCGAAGTGGCTTTCCGCCACTCCATAGTCATTGATATAGACAAAGGAGCCTGCGGTTAAAAAAGCCATCAGCCCCCCGAAGGAAAAGCCGGAACACAGCATCAGCCCGAGCATCGGCGGGGTCATCAGCAACTGCCGGTAACGCCTCAGTACCGGTAATAAAGCCAGCGATTCACGCTGGCGCAGGGTCTCCGGCACCCGCCACCACACCAGCAGACTGGCTGCCAGGCCAAACCCCGTCAAAGCCCAGAAAATGCCCTGCCAATGGCTGAACGTGAGGATCCAGCCACCAATGATCGGTGCCAGTAATGGCGCCAGGGTAACCACCAGAGTGATAGAGGAAAACAGCCGCGACAGCTCATTGCGATCATCCACCAGATCGCGCAGCAACGCATAAATCACCACTGATGCCGCCGCCCCAGAGGCCCCCTGGGCAACACGCAGCCATTGCAGCCAATGTACGTCACCGGCCATGGCACACAACGGCGCCAGCAGGGTAAAAATCAAGGTGCCGGTGATCAGTACCGGCCGCCGACCCAGGCCATCGGCCAAAGGCCCCAGTACCAGCTGACCCAGGCCAAAACCCAGCACATACGCAGATACCGTGCCCTGCACAGCCCCGTTAGAGACTCCCAGATCGCGGGCAATACGAGGCAAGCTGGGCAGATACATGTCAATGGCCAGTGGTGTCAGCATGGCCACCAGGCCAAGGGTAACAACCAGTGAAAAAGGTACAACGCGGGGCGACGACACAATACAACCTGTACCGCAGAAATGGCCGTTTATTGTGCCACATTTCTCACCCTGACGGGTTATTTCGGCGCCTGCGCCAACGCCTGCTGGCGCAGGCTGGCAAACAGCCGTCGCAACAGCGGCGGTACCCCTTCTTTACCCCGTTCACCAGCCAGTTCTGCCAGTGCCAAAGCCAGCGCCGGCTTGGAATGACGGTGCATAGCGGCGCGGATCACCTGCCCCGGACTACCAGCCGCGCCATGCCAGCGGGCCAGTTGCAAAAAGGCCGCTTTATAACCCTGCTGATAGAAAAAGTGCTCAATATCCTGTTCCGGTAACCGTGTCACCGCTTGTTCCCCGGCAATGGCGGCGGTGGTCGCCGCATAACGGTTTCCGGCTTCATCACCGTCACATAACACATGAACAGCAATCCCCATGTCTTTGGCCAGGTGCAGTAGTGGCCGCAAGCCACACTGGGCAAAATCAATCACCCGGATCCCCTCGGCGGCCAGGTGAATACCGGCAATATGCGCCAGCTCCGACATCAGCCAGATCTCCGTTTCCCCTTCGACCAGCAGCCAGCCACGCGCAAACAAACTGGCCGGACGGTTGACCCGCAAATGAAAGCCAATGCGCCGATAGTCGTCATTGCGCAGATGGTGAGTCAGCCGAAAGCACTGCAGATTACCCTGGCGGCGCAGCAAGCGGCGGATCGACAACAGATCCTGCGCCCCCAGCAATTCCGGTGACTGAGTCAGCAGCAGCCGGCTCAGCGGTAGCTGTTCGACCAGGCTCCAAAAGGTAGCAAGCATCACCGGATGCAGACGCAGCTCCGGGTTATCAAGCACCAGTAACGGCCGTGCCAGACGGGCAAAAGGCCGCACCGCTTCTTGCCCTATCAGCGCCCCAAACAGCCCCAGCAACGCCAAACGCGCTTGCCGGCTGGCATGCTGTTCGGCTACCTGCTCCAGAGTGCGAATGGCCTGCCAGTTAATTGGCTGGCGGGCAATGGCAGCTTTATCACGCCGTGGCTGACGGCGCCGCTCATGGCCAAGATAACGAGCCAGCAGTTCGCGCACCGCCGCCAGTCCTTCCTGCATCTGTTGTTCGGTCGGGCCTTCCGGATTATCCAGCCACTGCTGAAAAAGCGCACCGCGCTGCGGGTGGTCGTCTTGCAGATACCCCAACCGTAGCATCGGGTGCAGGGTCAGTAAGTGCCGGGCCAGTCGCTCTGAATCCGGATGCGTGATGGCGTCACCATCGGCATTAATAAAGGCCACCTGTGGCGACTGCCCGCGATAAACCTGCCAGCGCAGCTTCAGCCGCATATGGCCATCGGCTTCCCCCCACATCAGTGCCCGCAGCGGCCGGTAGCGCAGACGCCGCCAGTGGCCGCCGTGGCGCTCCACAAAGGTCAGGGTAATGCTGAGCCAATTACAGTTTTGATGAAAGTCGTCGTCCGTGAATTCTGCATCCAGGCCATGGGGGCCCAGCACTTTATCCAGGGCATTAAGAAAAGAGCGCCGTCCCCAGGCATTTTCAGCCAGTACCGTGGTGGCATCGTCCAGTGGCAGCTGCAACTCGCCAATGCCCTGAAACTGGCGTAACCATACTTCCGCTAAGCGCATCCGGCCTCCGTGGCAAAGGTGATGATTTTAGTCTGGTTTCTCTCATTTATGACACATACTAGTAACAACACCCGGGTAGCCCCAGCGCCGTCATAACAACAGGTATCCTGACGATGAAAGATAAATCCCTCGCGTTCAAACTCTTTCTGGCTACGGCCTTGTTGTTATTTATTTCGGTTGCCGTACTGACTCTAGTTGTCGAGATTTTTTTGAACGGCACTGCCGACAAAGTGCGCCAGCAAAGCACTGCCCAGGTAACCACCGAGCTGAAACACAGTTTACAGGCTCAGGCCGGCGAAGCCGGGCTTTCCCTTGCTGCCTTTATCAATGAAGCCTATCGCACGCCGCTGTCTCTGGCCGGGGTATTGGAAAACAGCATAAACAGCCAGCAGCTATTTAGCCGTGACCAGGTAGAACAGCTCGACCAGGCCATGTTGCTCAGTACCCCGGCCATCAGCGCGATTTACAGTCAGTTTGAAAGCAATGGTTACGACGGCAAGGACGCTGACTACCAGAACGGTGTCAGCCACTCTGTCAAAGGGGCCGGCAACCTGGAGATTTATTTTACCCGTAACCGCGATGGCAGTATTGAACAGCAGCCGGTGGACGACCCTGCAGAAAAGCATGACGCCAGCCTCGACAGTAACGGCCAGCGCAAGGCGGAGTGGTATCTGTGCGCCATGGATACGAAAAAGCCCTGCCTGATGGAGCCCTATCTCTATGAAATCGCCCCAGGCAACACCGAACTGATGACGTCATTAACCGTACCGGTGGTTGCCGACGGGCGTTTTCGCGGCGTCATTGGCGTGGATCTCAATCTGCCGGTTTTTCAGCGGCGCATCGAGACTTTGGCGCAATCCCTGTACCAGGGGAACAGCTCGGTGCTGCTGCTCAGTCAAAAAGGCTTTCTGGTGGCAGCCAGCCAATACCCGCAGCAGTTGGCAAAACCGCTCAGTAGCGTCATGCCAAACCTGGCTGACAGGCTCCTGGCCATGAAGGCCAACGACAGCTTTAGCACCGATGACCATTTTTTTATTGCTTACCCGGTACACATCAAGGCACCGAACGTAAACTGGACGCTGATCATCTCTGTACCTAAAGCGGCAGCGCTGGCCAGTGTTGATGCCATGAACAGCAGTATCAAGTCGCGCTTTGACACTCTGGTGGTCAGCCAATTAGTGACAGGCCTGGCAGTGGTACTGGTGGCGCTACTGCTGATCGCGCTGTTGATCCGCACCATCACCAAGCCGCTGCAGGAACTCAATGGCCGGATCAGCAACCTCAACAGTAACGACGGCGATCTGACCCAGGAAGTCGCCGTAGACAGGCACCGGGAGTTAATAACGCTGGCAAGTGGCTTTAATCACTTCTTAGACAAGCTCAGGGCCATGATCAGCCACCAGAAGAACATCAGTCATCAGGTAGGCCAACAGGCACAAGAATCTGCCAGTATTGCCACCGAAACCCGGGCCTTGGTTGCCCGCCAGCACAGTGAAATTGACTCGGTGGTCACTGCCATGAACGAAATGAGTGCCGCTGCCAGTGAAGTGGCGCAGTTTGCCGCTCAGGCCGCCGGTGAAGCCAAAGAGGCCAATGACGCCATTCAAAGCTCTCGTGGCACACTGGAAACGGCGGTCAGCGATGTGCAGCAACTGGCCGACAGCATGTCCACTGCCGCCACGGCCGTGAACCAGGTTGCCGCCCGTAGTGGCGACATTCACAGCATTTTGGATGTGATCCGCAGTATTGCCGAACAAACCAACTTGCTGGCGCTCAACGCCGCTATTGAGGCTGCTCGCGCCGGTGAGCATGGCCGGGGCTTTGCGGTAGTGGCTGATGAAGTGCGGGCTCTGGCAGCCAAGACCCGCAGCTCGACCGATGATATTTCCGAGGTGATAAGCAACCTGAATAACGAAGTTTCCACCACAGTTGCCGTGATCGATCAGGGCGTCAACACCGCTACCGCAACGGTTGAGGTTACCCAAAGCGCCTATCAAGATCTGCAAGGGGTGGTGGAGCTGATTAATACCATCAATGACCATGTCACCCAGATGGCTACCGCCGCCGAGGAGCAAAGTTCGGTGTCCGATGCCATTAACCGCAATATTACCGGTATTGGCAGCGCCGCCAGTGAGCTGGCAACGCTGGCCGGCAAAGCCGAACACGCTGGCACCACCCTGCACCAGCTAGTGAAGGAACTGGACAACGAACTGGCCAAGCTGCGAACCTAAAAAAAGGCGCCCGAGGGCGCCTGTTCAAGGGGGTAAAATGCTCAAGGAGCCAGACGGTTGTTATAGGTGTTCAGGGATACTTCGGTCTGGAACATGTCTGTGACATTTTTCCAGTTAGCAGCGTCCTGGGCCCAGTAGTTGCCACCGGTTTGGCCCTGTTTCAGATGCAGCATACGCAGTACCGGCTTGGCAAAGTCGCTTTGCTTCCAGAACTGGGTATGCAGGTACAATACCGGCAGTTGTGGCTGGGCCTTGAAGGCACTGACCAGGGTTTTCGCCTGATCCTCATCCCCTTCGACGCCGGTGATCACCATATCCGCACCCTTGAGGCAATCAGCCAGCCCCAGCACGTCACAGCGCGCCAGCGTCAGCCCCGGCATGTAGCGGTGCAACCACCCCACCACTTTACGTTCCTGGGTGCCCAGGTGAGCCAGCGCCACAGTACTGCCCTTACGATAAGCACTGACGGTATTGCCGGTCATCAGCCAGCCCATCAATTCTTTGAGGTTGTCACGAAAGGGTTCAAATTCGTAGGTTACCGGCACGGTCCCAAAGGCCACGTAACGCCGGCCTGCATGGCTAACCCCGGCAGAAGCCATGGGCCGACCGGTTTTTTTACCCAGAAACAGCGGGAAGCTGCCGCTGCCATCGGGCAGGATGTACTGGCTGTAACGGCCCGGGGCAAATTTCAGTGGCATGTCCAGCAGCGTCATCGCCAGTGCCTGCTGGCGTGGCGTCAGGGTTTTAATCAGTAACGGGCTGCTGTCTGCATCGGCTTTGGGCTGATGCACCACTGTTGCCACTGTTTGCTCCGGTGCTTTGCTAGGCACCCGGGCCTTCGGATTCGAGTCACAACCTGCCAGCAAAGTGGCAGCCGTCAGGCCAACCAGCCAGAGATGTTTCATCACGCCACGCTCCAGGTTGTTTAATGATGAACAAAGACTAGATCGGCCACTAACAACGCGGAATATCATTTACCAGTGGCAGACAAAATGATCTGCCAAGTTTGGATCTGGGCAAGACCGCGCTTTTGCGGTAGCGTGAAAGCGTGCGAAGCAACGGGAGACCCCATGAGCACCGAAGAGCTGATCCTCACCGTCCGTGAACTGAGCAAAAAGGACTTCCCACAGTTACAGATCCTGATGGATCAGGTATACCACGACATTGGTGGCTCATGGCCGGAACACACCATCAGCGCGCTGATTGATCAGTTTCCCCAGGGCCAGATCATGATTGAGGATCAAGGCCAGCTGGTGGCCGTTGCCCTGACCGTACAGGTAGACTACGAGCGCTTTTCCAACCCTCATACCTATGACGACCTGATCGACAAGCGCATGACCATTGCCCACGACCCCAAAGGCGATGCGCTGTACGGCCTGGACGTATTCATTCACCCGGATTATCGCGGCTTCCGGCTCGGCCGGCGGCTCTATGAGGCGCGCAAGGATTTATGCCGTAACCTCAACCTGCGGGCCATTCTGGCCGGTGGCCGTATCGTTAACTACCACAAGTACGCTGATGAAATGAGCCCGGCGAAATACATTGAGCAGGTAGATCGCAAAGCCATTTACGACCCCATTTTGAGTTTTCAGCTGGCCAACGACTTCCAGGTTAAACGGCTACTACGCCAGTACCTGCCGGAAGACACCCGCTCCCAGGGCTACGCCACCTTACTGGAATGGTCGAATATTCTTTTTGAACCAGACGACCACCCCATCAGCACCAACAAGCGGCAGGTGCGCATTGGTGCCGTGCAATGGCAAATGCGTGAATTTCACAGCGCCGAGGCGGTACTCAAGCAGGTGGAGTATTTCGTTGATGCGGTGTCGGACTACAAATCCGATTTCGTGATTTTCCCGGAGTTTTTCAACGCTCCGTTAATGGGCCTGGCCAATACCCACCACCAGCAGGAAGCCATTCGTTATCTGGCCAGTTTCACCGAGCATTTTCGCCAGCAGATCTCGCAGATGGCGGTCAGCTACAACATCAATATCATTACCGGCTCAATGCCACTGCTGGACGGCAATGAACTGTTTAACGTCGCCTACCTGTGCCGCCGTGACGGCTCGGTGGAAGAACAATATAAACTGCACATTACCCCGCACGAACGTCGTGACTGGGTGATCGAAGGTGGCCATAAGCTGCGCAGCTTTGAAACCGACGCCGGCACCATTGGCATTTTGATCTGTTACGATGTGGAGTTTCCTGAACTGGGGCGGCTGCTGGCCGATCAGGACATGGAAATTCTCTTTGTACCGTTCTGGACCGATACCAAAAACGCCTATCTGCGGGTGCGCCACTGCGCTCAGGCGCGGGCCATTGAAAACGAATGCTATGTGGCCATTTGCGGCTCGGTGGGCAACCTGCCGGAGGTACAAAGCCTGGATGTGCAATATGCCCAGTCAGCGGTATTCAGCCCATCTGATTTTTCCTTCCCGCACGATGCAGTGATGGCCGAAGCTACGCCCAATACCGAGATGATCCTGTTCTCTGATCTGGATCTGGACCGGCTCAAAGTCGTGCGCTCGGAAGGCTCGGTTCGTAATCTCAAGGATCGCCGTGGCGATCTGTTTTCATTGACGCTGCACAAATAAGGAAACGCCGTTATGTCAATGCTCGCTTTTGTTATGGCAGCTGAAACCACCATGGGCCCGGTGATCAAAGACTTTGGCCCGGTTTTCAGCGTCAAGCACCATGCCGCCATCCCCGCTGATGTGTTACTCAAAGCGGTGTTCGATGAACACACCGCCCCGGAACCTGGCATTGTGAACCCACAAGTGGAAAGAGTAGCCCGCTACCTGAACATGCATGCCCAGGCCGGAATAGACGTAAAACGCATGCGCCTGGCCATGGTGCTGCACGGCGCCGCCACCCGCTACGCCCTGTCGGATACCGCCTATCAGCAGCACTTTAAGGTCGCCGATAAAACCAACCGGCTGCTTGATGAACTGATCAAAGCTGGCGTCAAAGTGTATGTTTGTGGCCAGTCCTACAACGCTTTCGGTTACAGCGAACAAGAGCTGCGCCCCGGCGTACAGGAAGCGCTGTCAGCCATGACTGAACTGACGGTACTACAGCAAGAAGGCTATGCCCTGATCCCCTGATAAAAAAGGCGCCTTTCGGCGCCTTTTTTCACTGTTGCTTACCCTCTGGCGGCGATTCGTCCGTCATCGGCTGGCCGTAGTAGCCCTGATGCTGATGGAACTGGCTACGGGTTTTCTCAATATCACCGTCAAAACGCGGGTCTTGCGGGCGGGAATGGCTGTCCATAAAGGCAGCAACATCCCAGGCTTGTTGCTCGGTGAGCTGCATGCTCTGACCAAGCGGCATGTTGGCATGAATAAAGCCTGCGGCAGTATTCACCCGGTGCATGCCGGCCCCCCAGTTAAAGCTGTTGGGCCCCCACAAGGGTGGGAATACAACCCGGTCAGCCATCTTCCGGCCCTGGCCATCAGGGCCATGGCACAAGGCGCAGTGGGCGGTATACACCGCTCTACCCCGCTCAATATCCACCTTTTGCGCAGCCAGTTTCGGGTAACCGCGACCCGGTAAAGCTTTGAGCGTGTCTTTTGTCCAGCCTGCCGGTGGTGTGAAGTCTTTCGCCTGGCCACCTTCGCGCAGCACGGTGTCACTGGCTTCCGGCACTGGCTGGTCAGCCGGTGTCAGTGAACCCATACCCAGCCAATAGGCATAAGCGGCCAGCGCCAGCAGTTCCGGGCTACCTGATGGCGGCGCCTTACCGTTCATCGAATAGGTAAAGCAGCCTTGCAGGCGCATTTCAAAACTGTTGATTTTATTGTTCTTTTTGCGAAATGCCGGGTAAGCAAACCAGCTTCCCCACAGCGGCGCCGCATTGGCTTTACGGCCAGCATCCATGTGGCAGTTACTACAGTTGAGATCGTTACCCACATAGCTGCCACGCAGCTGCTGGGTATTGACGAAAAGTTGGTAGCCCTGGCGCACTTTAGCCCCGAAGGCATCATCGGGAATGGCTGACAGTGGCCGAGGCGTAATAGCTGCCAGTGCCGGCAGCGGTAACAGCATCAACAAATAACGTAGTTTCATGGCTGCTCCTTATTTAATACCGGCAAAGTAGTGGGCCATCGCCTTGATTTCAGCGTCGGTCAACTTTTTGGCTACCTGCGTCATGATGGCGTCCTGGTCACCACTGCGGGTGCCGTTACGCCACGCCTGCAATTGCGTTTCAAGGTACGCCTGTTGCTGGCCAGCCAAACGTGGAATGGGGCCGCCACCAACCCCGGATGGGCCATGGCAGGCAACACAGGCCGGAATATTGCGTGACCAGTCCCCCTGATAGGCCAGTTTTTCTGCCGGATCGCTGTACACCACTTGCTCACCGCGATAGTGCAGCTTGCTCACCGGCGGCGCCGGTTGGCTGGCAAAATACTGCGCCATGGCTTGTACGTCTTTGTCGGTTGGCAATAAAGCAGCCATTGGCGTCATAGTGGCATTCTTGCGCGCACCACTTTTAAACAACGCCAGCTGCCCGGCAATATAGTCTGCCGACAGCCCGGCAAGCCTGGGACCTACCGGTTCTATGCCCTGCCCCTGCATACCGTGGCAGCTACCGCATACCGGTAACTGCGCCGGAGGGGCCGCCCATACTGGCATGGCCAGCAATGCAGCAACAATCAATGCTCGTCTCATCCCAATTCCCCCTTGTCGGGCGGGTTGCCTATAACTGACACCCTGACCCGTTATTCTGCTGACTGGCCGCCATGGCTTTGCCTTGGCTAGCCCCCTTTCGTTATAGTGTGGCAGCATTTTGGGCCGCCGGCCTTACTCTCACTCTTCACAGAGCACGCTTGATGTTCAAAGACAATCCGCTGCTGGCCCAGCTAAAGGCCGATATCCGCGAGACCCTGAAAACCGTTGAAGGCTCCATTAAAGCCTCAGATAAAAGCTTTGGTTTTCTAGAAGTTGACGCAAAAACCAGCTACTTCATCCCGCCGCCGTACATGAAAAAAGTCATCCACGGTGACAAAGTCAAAGCGGTGGTCCGTACCGAAAAAGACAAGGATGTGGCTGAGCCGGAAAGTCTTATCGAGCCGATGCTGAGCCGTTTTGTCGGCCGCATTAAGCAACGTGAAGACCGTCTCTACGTTACCCCTGATCATCCTTTAATCAAAGACAGTATTCGCTGCCGCCCGAAAAAAGGTTTAAAAATTGACCTACAACAGGGTGACTGGGTCGTGGCCGAGCTCACTCGCCACCCGCTCAAAGGCGATAAAGGCTTCAGCGCCGACGTACTGGAAAAAGTGGCCGACAGTAACGACGGCTATACCCCCTGGCATGTCACCCTGGCCCGCCATAACCTGCAACGCACCGCTCCAGCTTTTGACGGTGAACTGACGCTGATTGACGGCCTGGAGCGTGAAGATTTAACCCACATTCCCTTTGTGACCATTGACGCCGCCTCCACCCGTGACATGGACGACGCCCTGTGGGTAGAAAAAGTCGACGGCGGCTACCAGCTGTGGGTGGCCATTGCCGACCCCACCGCCTACGTACCAGCCGGCTCTGATCTGGACAAAGCCGCCGAGCTGCGCGCCTTTACCGTATACCTGCCGGGCATGAACATCACCATGCTGCCGGAAGTGCTGTCAGACGACTTGTGCTCCTTAAAAGCTGGCGAACAGCGCCCGGCGCTGGTGGCCAAGTTCTTTATTGCAGACGACGGCACCCTGGGCGACGACACCACCTTTACCCCGGCATATATTCAGTCCAAGGAAAAGCTGGTTTACAACAACGTTTCTGACTGGCTCGAAGGCAGCGGTGACTGGCAACCAGCCGACAACGCCCTGGCTACCACCATCAGCCAGTTGCGTGACCTTACCGAAGCCCGCACCGCTTGGCGCCTGGCCCACGCGCTGGTGTTTGGTGACCGCCCCGATTACCGTTTCGAACTGGACGACAACGGCAATGTGGTGACCGTACACCGCGAAGATCGCCGCATCGCCAACCGCATTGTTGAAGAGTGCATGATTGCCGCCAACGTCGCCTGTGGTGAGTTTTTGCGCCGCCACGGCGGCATTGGTGTGTATAACGTGCACGACGGCTTCGAAGAAGAAAAGCTCAACGACGCCAAAGAACTGTTGGCCAAATACGATGCCCCCATCGACGTTGAGCAAATTCACACCCTCGAAGGCTACAGCGCCATGCGCCGCTGGCTCGATAACGAAAACAAGCACTACCTGGACGGCCGCCTGCGCCGCTTCCAGAGCTTTGCCGCCATTACCCTGGAAGCCGGCCCCCACTACGGCCTGGGCCTGACCGCTTACGCCACCTGGACCAGCCCCATCCGCAAGTACGGCGACATGGTGAACCACCGCCTGATTAAAGCCATCTTGCAAGGTAAAGAACTGACCAAACCCCACGACAGCCTGGCCGAGCATCTGTCAGAGCACCGCCGCCTGAACCGCCTGGCCGAGCGCGACATGGGTGACTGGCTGTACGTGCGCTGGCTCAAACCCGAAGTGGCCAGTGCCACCGCCTTTAACGCCGAGATCATCGACGTGAACCGTGGCGGCATGAAGGTACGGCTGGTAGATAACGGCGCCGTGGCTTTTGTGCCGGCCTCGCAGATCCACGACGTGAAAGACGAACTGGAATGCAACGCCGAAGACGGCGCCATTGTCATCAAAGGCGAAGCGCGCTTTAAGCTGTCAGACGAAATCAGCGTTCAGTTGATTGAAGCCAACGAAGACACCCGCTCGCTGGTGGCCAAACCCGCCAAGTAACACCATAGAAACAAAAAAGCCCCGGCCAGTGCCGGGGCTTTTTTGTGCCATGCTGCCCCAATAAAATGCGATCTTCTGCAAGGTTTAGACCTATCACCCTTCCTAAAATTTACTAATTAAAAACAAATGTGTAACTTAT
The DNA here is from genome assembly GCF_045291545.1 of Gallaecimonas aegicerasi. GTDB lineage: Bacteria > Pseudomonadota > Gammaproteobacteria > Enterobacterales > Gallaecimonadaceae > Gallaecimonas. The sequence goes on along the minus strand of NZ_CP149514.1, from coordinate 1,101,230 downwards.
TTGTTAAGCCTCTCTCGCCGCAGCACTAGGCGAGGCAGCAGCCACAAACAGGATACAAACACAAAAGGGGAAAAGGGATGTCCGACACCCAAGAAATGACCAGCACCATGCCACCAGCCCTCTCGGCAAAAGAAGAAACCGTCAAAAATGGCGCCATGATTGCCTACGTACTAATGGCCACCGGCTTTGTCACTATCGTAATGTGGCCTATTGGCTTTATCTGGGCCATGGCCAAACGTAATGAAGCCAAAGGCACACTGGTTGAAGAACACTACGACAATATGATCCGCACCTTTTGGTGGAGTGCGGGGCTGGTCATTGTCGGCTTCTTTCTACCCCTTGGGATCTTCTTATTATGGCCAGTCACCTATTTCTGGTCTGTTTACCGCATCGTTACCGGCCTGGCCCGGCTTACCTCAAACCAACCCTATTACAGCAAGCCAGACTAAACACTCTTCAGCGTGCAGGCCAATACCGATACGTTCATCGCCCTGGTGCCACAGCCAGGGCGACTACCAATACCGCCCCCTACCCTTGCCACTTTTAGAATTCCATCAGAGGTTTACCTCGCCGGGCCGGTAAGGTAGTTTATCTTTTGTTCAGCTACGGATGAGGCGCGACAACACGGCACACAGGGACAGTGCGACCCGCAACGCAGGGGCGGTAGCGTGGCCAAATACCCCACTTGTTAGCACTCTTTAGGGGCGTTGTTTCCCAAATGCATTGAACCATTCCGCTTGGCCGTGATCCGATCACCCGACGTATCGGAGGAGAAGCGCAGATGGGCAAGGCCAAGCACAACATCAGTAACTGGGCAGAGTACAACCGGGCCTTGGTCAATCGAGGCTCATTGACCTTCTGGATAGATGACGCCGCTATCCGCCATTGGCATTGCCAGCACCACCACGGCGGCCGGGGCCGTGGTTTCGAGTACAGCGACACCGCCATCGAAACCGCGCTGATGCTTAAGGGCCTGTTCGGCCTGCCACTGCGCGCCTTGGAGGGCTTCATCAACTCCCTGTTCCAGTTGATGAAACTGCCGCTGACTTCGCCCAGTTACAGCTGTATCAGCAAGCGCGCCAAGACAGTGGATATCCGCTACCGTCTGCCCAGCAAGGGCCCCGTTGCCCACCTGGTTATCGACGCCACCGGGCCTATGGCAAAGGCGAGTGGAAGCAGCGCAAGTACGGCAAGGAAAAGCGGCGTGTCTGGCGCAAGCTGCACCTGGCTGTAGATACCCGAACCCATGAGAGTATCGCCGCCGAAGTCAGCCTGGAAAACGTCGGTGATAGCGAGGTACTGCCCGGCCTGCTCAATCCACTGCGCCGCCGCATCGACCAAGTCAGCGCCGACGGGGCTTATGACAGCAAAGCCTGCCACCGGCTACTGCAAAGGAAAGGGGCCAAAGCCAGCATCCCGCCTCGTAAGACAGCGGGGCTCTGGGAGCCAGGTCACCCAAGGAACGAGGCCGTTGCTGCGCTGAAAGCCGGGCAACTGGCCGAGTGGAAAAGGGAAAGCGGTTATCACCAACGCTCAAAAGCGGAAACGGCCATGTCGCGATACAAACAGCTCATCAGCCCGAAGCTGAGTCTGCGCGACTACAACGGCCAAGTGGCAGAGGCTTTGGCTGGGGTGAAGGTGATGAACAAAATGCTGGGCCTCGGCATGCCTGTTCGCCAGGTCAGTTAAGGGTAGCCAGCTCTTTGGGGACGTGCGGCTCCGGCTCTGATTTGATCAACAACGCCATGTAAAAGCTAAAGTTGTGAAAAACTGAGTGCTAAATTTTACTTTTCACAACTTTATCCATGTATCATTGAATAACTCAGCTAGCTGTTTTAGAGCATATATCGTTTAAATTTGTTAGCGTACCATTTTCTAAATGATAGACCTGTTCAGCCATATTTATCGTCTCTTGACGATGTGCGATCATAATTCGCGTCATGTGTAAGTGCTGGATCTGTTCGCTTATTTTTGCTTCATTATCTTTATCTAAGTGACTTGTTGCTTCATCCATAAATAAGACACATGGTGACTGATAAAGGGCACGAGCCAACAATAAGCGCTGTACCTGTCCACCCGATAAGTTAGACCCCATATCACCAACGAGTGAGTTATAACACATAGTCATTTTGATTATGTCATCATGAATAGCCGCTAAATGGGCGCATTGCTCTATCTTTAAATAATTAGGTTGAGGATCAAAAAAGCTAATGTTATCTGCGATAGAGCCTGTTAATAATGTATCATCTTGCATTACTGCTGCTATTTGTTTACGGTAGTTTTTCAAACCGAGTTGAGTGATGTCTTTACCATCAAGTAGCACCTTGCCTGACGTTGGTTGTAACAATCCAAGCATGATTTTCATTAAGGTAGTTTTACCAGCTCCAGATGCACCTGTAATAGCAATCGACTCTCCAGCACTGAGTGTTAAATTTACGTTATTTAGGATAGGTGTTTGTTCTTTACTGTAGCTGAAGCAGATATTCTCCAATATAATCTGTCCTTTAAACTGACTTTCTTCAGATAACTTTTCGTTTGCTATACCACTAGCTAAATATACTGACTCGCCTTCACGGTTAGCCTCCTGCTCAGTCAGTGCAATATCTGAAATACGGTCAAGGTGCAGTCGCATAATTTTAAATTGGATTATTTGTTCAATTAAATTAGCGAATCGACTGGTAAGTTGGCCTTTATAAGCGATAAAGGCCAACACCATACCCACTGTTAAGCTATTAGCCATCACCATCATGGCAGCAAAGTAAATCACCAGCACATTTTCCAAGCCAAAGAGCAATTTATTGAAAGATTCAAAACTAATCTTTAATCTGCCTAAACAAATACTAGAATTAATAACATCTGCGTAACGGTTTTGCCAAATACCTTGACGTTGGGATTCATTACCAAACAGTTTGATGGTTTGAATACCGCGAATATTTTCTAAAAAGTTAGACTGTTCTTTCGCAGATGCTTGGATCATTTCTTCGGTGGCTTGGTGCAATGGGCTATATAAAGCTAACCTTACTAGGGTATAAAGCGCTATAGCTCCTAATACTACTGCTGTTAACTTGATGGAGTATAATGCCATCATCACTAGCACTGTAATAGCCATCACACCATCAACTAGCGTTTCAACAATTCCCGTGGTAATACGCTCACGAATTTGCGCTAATGAACCAAAGCGGGAAACAATATCACCGACATGACGTGATTCAAAATAGTTCATTGGTAAGCGCAATAAATGCCTAAGTAAGTTTACACCCATTTGCATATTGAGTAGGCTTGAAAGGCGCAGTATTAACCAACTTCGCACAGCATTTGTTACTACGGAAATAATTGCAATTAAAGCAAAGCCAATCGCTAATACCGTTAATAATGGCTTATCATAACTGATTAGTACTTCATCCACTACCCACTGCATATAATAGGGTGTCATTAAAGCGAATAGTTGAAGTACCAAAGATAAGCCAATTAATTTTACTAGCCCTGACTTTAAACCTGACATTGAAGACCACAATTGCGTGAACTTCATTTTGACCTTTTCTTCTTTTACCTCGAACTTACTGGTTGGCGTAAGCTCTAAACAAATGCCAGTAAAGTGTTTGCTAAATTCTTCAGTTGTTAATGTACGTTTACCAACAGCAGGGTCATTGATTGAAAATTTTGCACTGCGTCCTTTACCTGAAACTTTAGTTAAAACGACAAAATGGTTCATATCCCAGTGTAAAATACATGGGGTTTGTATTTTATGAAGTTCATCAATAGGACATTGTAAAGCACGGCTTGCAAGACCTAAACTATCACCCAACTCGATAAGCTGTTGAAGGTTAATACCTTTTAAATTAGCAGAATAACGTTTACGTATTGAAGCCATATCCAGCCTATGACCATAATAACTAGCAACCATTGCCATACATGCTAATCCACACTCAGCCAACTCAGACTGAAGAATTAGGGGAGCACCTTTAATGTGAGAATACCTCAGTAGTTTTGTCGGTTCTAAAATATATTGCAACTTTTAATATCTCCTGAAACTATCGTGCCAAAAACAACAAAAATAGAAATACTGTTAAGTTATGAGTTAAATGAGCCACGTAACTCACTAAAAAATTATTTGTTTTAAGCTTAAGGTGCACGTAAATAAAAACTCCCGGTAGCATAAGTAAAACCGATTCATGCATAGGATTTATACTAAAGTTTTTTATATGAAGTGTGATGAAAAGAATAGATGTTAATAAAATAGCTGCTTTATTACCCAACATCCTTTTTATATCATCAAAAAGAATCCCCCTAAAGAAAAACTCTTCAAGTAATGGGATTATTATTACAATAAAAGTCAAGGTTTCGATAAAATTTTTAATATCAGTCTCTTTCGAGCTTCCCATGACATGATCTAGGATGTAATATTTAGCATAGAATTTTATACATCCATATAGTAGCCCCAATATGAATGCGTTATATATCCATTTCACAGTAACTTTATCAAAGTCCAAGATCTTATATTTTGATAAAGAAGTAACCCCAGCACCAATAATACATGACAAGACTAAACATAATAATTCTCTACTTTTTAAGATAGGAATTTGAAGGCTGATCGCAAAAGTTAAAAAAACACATAAAATGAAAGCTATACTTCTCATAAAGAAACAACTCTTATATTGATAAATAAAGGAGAACTCTTGGTGGTTCTCCTTTAAGTAATAATAATTTAAAGATCAATTACTATTAATCAGCTAAAGAGCCATCTAATTCATCTACCCAAACAAAAAAGTCAGTTACTGCTTCTACCGCAGCATCATACAGTCCACCAATAGCTTCTCCAACTTTATGACCAGAATCGTAACCATCATCACTACCACCTACTACACATTTTAACTCGTTAGTATTTAAAACTTTCATTTTATTTCCTTATCAATTTAAACTTGTCATTATTTCTTAGTGTCTGGATTTGGATCATTAGAACGATCACCTTGTATTCCATCAATGATGCCATTTACTACATCTACTAGATCAGCAGCCTCATCAGCAATACCGTCAACAATTTCCCCTACACTTGGTAGATTAATACCACCATTAACAACTTCAATTTCATTTACGTTTAGTTCACGCATAATGTTATACTCCATATATCCGACTTTTTGTCGGGTGATTAATTTGCTCTCTCACCATGAGGAAGAGCTTTTAATTAGGCTGGCTTTAGTTATCCTCGCTAAAGTTGACTAAAGTCAGCCGCTCTTATTTTCTAGCAAGGCTTTTAAATTTTCCGTACTAGAAAAACATTTTAAGTAAGTAGTTAACTCACTCTTCCTTTGAGGCTATAGATTGGCTCTAGCAACCATTCAATTAATGTCCGTTGCTCTAGCATAATATCTGCTTCAAATAACATGCCGCTTTTTAGCTCAAATGCTTGACCATAGGCTCGCATTTGCTGTTGAGTTAACTTTGCACGTAAACGGTAAACTGGCTCTTGTAGGGCAATTGGTAGTTGCACTTCATTTGGTGCTATGAGTGCGCGGTCTATACGGGTAATCTCACTTTCAATAAAGCCAAAACGCTGATAAGGGAATGCATCAAAACGTAGGCGTGATGTTTGGCCTTTAGCGACAAAACCTGCACTGCGAGTTGGTAACAACAACTCTGCGACTAATTCAGAGCCTTCAGGCAGAATATGTAATAGTGGTTTTGATTGCGCTTTTGAAGGCGATAATGTTTCACCTTCTACCACTTGAATACCCGTAACAGTACCTGCATGGCTAGCGGTTATCGTATAGCTATGACTGCTTTGTACTTGCGCTAGTTGATTCTCAATATCTGCTTTTTCGCGCAGTAAGCTATTAATACGCAGGGTATATTGCTGAGGCAAGTTCGCTTTATCAAAGTTGGTTTGATTGATTTGGTTGTTTTGCTGTAGCAGTAAGCGAGCAATATTTTGTTTTTCTTGTTTTGCTTCTAGCAGTGCTTGTTGCTGATTTTCTTTTTCAAATTTAGAAATAAAACCATTGTTGTTTAACTGCTCAACATCTCGTAGCTGGTTCAACAGCAATTCAAGCTTTTCATTGGCAAGCGCAAATTGGCTTTCTAGTGCTGATTTCTCGCTCTTTAATGCTGAAGCTCTATTTTCAAGGTTTTGGTTTTCTTTTATTTGAATAGATTGGTATTGGTTAATTTCTTCATCAAGTAGTGTTAATTGTGACGTTAATTGTTTTTGTAGTTTGCTACTTAAGCTCAAACCATCAGCACTGTTTTGATGGATGATCATAGTCGCTAGGGCTTGGTCTTTTTCAACGACATCACCTTCTTTAACCAATAAACGCTCAATCGTGCCACCTTGAGTAGCAAAGCTTTTAATAACACCTTTATTCGGCATTAAAAAACCACGAACTGTTTCTTTACGAGAATACTCGGCAGTAAATAAAAAAGTGACAATTGCGATAGCAACAGAAACTAATATTAAAACAGTTAGTTTGATAGGTAATGGTTGAGCTAAGGTAATTGCACCAGTTAAACGCTCACTTTGATGGGAGACAGCTTCCTTTCTAAACAACGACATACAATTCAGCTTCCTTGCTAAATAAGGACATACAACAAGGAGCAAACCGCCCCTTTAAATATTCAACGGTGAGGATGCTAACCCACTTAAAATCATTTCGTCAAGAAATTGTTTTGACATTGTTTAGGAGTTGTTAAGTCGTTGTGAGGCGTTGTTGATCAAATCAGAGCCGGAGCCGCTCGTCCCCAAAGAGCTGGCTACCCTTAACTGACCTGGCGAACAGGCATGCCGAGGCCCAGCATTTTGTTCATCACCTTCACCCCAGCCAAAGCCTCTGCCACTTGGCCGTTGTAGTCGCGCAGACTCAGCTTCGGGCTGATGAGCTGTTTGTATCGCGACATGGCCGTTTCCGCTTTTGAGCGTTGGTGATAACCGCTTTCCCTTTTCCACTCGGCCAGTTGCCCGGCTTTCAGCGCAGCAACGGCCTCGTTCCTTGGGTGACCTGGCTCCCAGAGCCCCGCTGTCTTACGAGGCGGGATGCTGGCTTTGGCCCCTTTCCTTTGCAGTAGCCGGTGGCAGGCTTTGCTGTCATAAGCCCCGTCGGCGCTGACTTGGTCGATGCGGCGGCGCAGTGGATTGAGCAGGCCGGGCAGTACCTCGCTATCACCGACGTTTTCCAGGCTGACTTCGGCGGCGATACTCTCATGGGTTCGGGTATCTACAGCCAGGTGCAGCTTGCGCCAGACACGCCGCTTTTCCTTGCCGTACTTGCGCTGCTTCCACTCGCCTTCGCCATAGAGCTTGAGCCCGGTGGCGTCGATAACCAGGTGGGCAACGGGGCCCTTGCTGGGCAGACGGTAGCGGATATCCACTGTCTTGGCGCGCTTGCTGATAAGCTGTAACTGGGCGAAGTCAGCGGCAGGGCCATCAACTGAAACAGGGAGTTGATGAAGCCCTCCAAGGCGCGCAGTGGCAGGCCGAACAGGCCCTTAAGCATCAGCGCGGTTTCGATGGCGGTGTCGCTGTACTCGAAACCACGGCCCCGTCGCCGTGGTGCTGTTGGCAGTACCAATGACGGATAGCGGAGTCATCTATCCAGAAGGTCAGCGAACCTCGGCTGACCAAGGCCCGGTTGTACTCTGCCCAGTTACTGATGTTGTGCTTGGCCTTGCCCATCTGCGCTTCTCCTCCGATACGTCGAGTGATCGGATCACGGCCAAGCGGAATGGTTCAATGCATTTGGGAAACAACGCCACGAACAAGTAGTAATAACTGACAGTCAGCAGCTTTCCGCCCGTTAAATGCAGCGCCGCTGTGGCAGGAATGAAGGTTCAGCTGAGGCAGGACGCCGAAGCAGGTGAATACGTGTCGGGACACACGTATGAACCGGTGAGCCGGGAATGACGAACACAGCGTCAGCGCGGAACATGGGCAAGGGTTTTGCTGACTTTTGCCCCACAAAAGTCAGGCGCGTGCAGGGGCGCCCCCCTGCAATAAATACTGAATTTTGATGTACCTGCGGCACAGCTGTTTGTGTGCCGGTTCCTGCATCAGCGGGCAGGTTCCTTTCTTGTTTGGCCAAAGAAAGGAACCGAAAGCAGGCCACCCCAGCGTTACGCTCTAACCGTACTGGCTGAACCCTAGTTTTTGGAGATGGGGATGTTCTTGCGGATAACGGTGGGAATATCCAGTAATTCTTCTCTTGAAGCAGAGTCCATGCCTCCAGCTTGGGGTTTTAGTGTGGTGCCTACAACCGCTTCCAAGGCCTCAAAGCTGACACCAAAAAAGCGTGATGCCGTCATCAGGCCCTTGATGTACTGCTTCTTCTCACGCTTGCGGGCTCCATTCTGATCCTGGATCAGGCTGTACTGATGCAGCTCATTTTTCAGATAGGCGAGAAATTCCTGCTCACTCATTGTCGACACCTTGAACTGAGAGATTGGCTGATAGAGTAGAGCATTGTTTTCTAAATTCTATGAGTAAACAACGCCCGTTTGCCGGATAAAAAACCAACAATATTGGCCTTACCTAACAAAACGCATCGCCTAAGCGATGCGTTTTTTATTTAACCTCTGCGGCGCCGGTGTCAGGCTTCCACTGTCTTACGGGGCCGTCGCGGTTTGTTGTTGTGGGCGCCGGGTTTACCTGCCGGGCGCTTGGGCTTTTGTCCGGTGGGGGCACTGCTTGCCTCCGGCTTGCCCTGCCCTTCAGCTTTGGGCTTTTTCGGTTTTTTCGGTTTAGTGTTTTTTGGCGGCAAAATCTTGCGTGATTCCGGCAACGGGTTTTGTGGCGCAAAACCGGCAACCTCTTCCCGCTCGATATGCATTTGAATCAGCCGTTCGATGTCTTGCAGCTGGCCAATTTCGTCGGCGCTAACCAGCGAAATGGCGTGGCCGGTCATACCGGCGCGGCCTGTGCGGCCAATGCGGTGCACATAATCGGCGGGTACGTTGGGCAAATCGTAATTCACCACTTGCGGTAGCTGCTGAATATCAATGCCGCGGGCGGCAATGTCGGTGGCCACCAGCAGGGTGATTTTACCGGCTTTAAAGTCGGCCAGCGCCTGGGTGCGCTGGTTCTGGCTTTTATTGCCATGAATGGCAGCGGCTTTAATGCCGTCTTTTTCCAGCAACCGCACCAGCTTGTTGGCGCCGTGTTTGGTGCGGCTAAATACCAGCGCCTGCTGCCAGTTCTGGCTGCGAGTCAGATGACTGAGCAGGCGGGTTTTGGCGGATTTGTCCACCGGGTGCAGCTTGTGCTCAATTTGGGTGTTGGTGGTGTTTTCTTTGGCCACGCTGACTTCTGCCGGGTTGTCCAGCAGGCCATGGGCCAGTTCACGAATTTCATCGGAAAAGGTGGCCGAGAACAGCAGGTTTTGCCGTTTGGTCGGCAGCAGTTTCAGGATGCGCTTGATGTCATGAATAAAACCCATGTCCAGCATGCGGTCGGCTTCGTCCAGCACCAGTATGTCCAGCGCATCAAACTTGATGGCGTTTTGGCTGTATAAGTCCAGCAGGCGGCCGGGGGTGGCTACTAGAATCTCGGTGCCACTGCGCAGCTTTTGCATTTGCGGGTTAATTTTAACGCCGCCAAATACCACGGCAGAGCGCACCTTGGTGTATTTACCGTACAGCTCGGCGTTTTCCAGGATCTGCGCCGCCAGTTCGCGGGTGGGGGTCAGAACCAGCGCTTTGACACGGTTGGCCGGAGCGCGGGGTTTATCCAGCAGCTGTTGCAGCACCGGCAGCACAAAAGCGGCGGTTTTGCCGGTGCCGGTTTGGGCACTGGCCAGTAAGTCGCCTCCTTTGAGTACCACCGGAATGGCTTCGGCCTGAATGGGCGACGGCTTGGTGTAGCCCTTTTCCTTCACGGCGCGGGCAAGGGGGTTGGCCAGCGCAAGCTGGTCGAAGGTGATTTCAGTGGTGTCAGACATCGTATTCCGTCACACGCCTTGGGCCTGCGCGCAGCAAGCGGCGTGAATAATCGCCCTTATGGGCAAACAGCAGCAGTCCAGCGTGTTAGTGGCAGACTGAAGCCAGCGAGTCAGCCAAGCGGTGTTGGCAGGGTGCGGCATTCAGATATTGTAAGGGCGATGCAGAGGCAATATAGGATGTCGCAACAGCGTAAGCTGCCGCGGCATCCTATAGCAGCAGACGCCAGATGTAACGAAAAACCTGAGCTGGCGTCATTTTGCGCACTTGGCAACATGGCAGGGAACTGTTGGCGCCATGGCGGTATCTGAGGGGTATCTTCCCTGCCCCGTTGAGGATGACGCCATGAGCAATGATGCCGACCGACTGATTGATGACCTCTTTACCCGCCTGCGTGACACCGAAAGCCAAACCGGTGAGCGCGACAGTGCCGCCGAAACGCGCATTAACAGCCACCTGGTCAAACAACCCAGTGCGCCCTATTACATGGCGCAGACCATCATCATGCAAGAAGCCGCCATCAAGCAGCTCAAAGCCGAACTGGATGCGGCCCAGGCCGCCAGGCCCAGCTCCGGCGGTTTTCTGGCCGGGCTTTTTGGTGGTGGCCAGCCGGCCAGTGCCGCACCGCAAGCGGCGTCTATGCAGGCACCGCAGCCCGGCAATAACCGCTACAGCCAGTATGCTGCCCCCAGCCGAGGCCCCAGCTTTTTGGGCGGCGCCTTACAAACCGCCGCTGGTGTAGCCGGTGGCGTGGTGATGGGCAACCTGCTGATGGACATGTTCAGCCACCACAGCCCGACCGAAATCGTTGATGTGATTAACCAAACACCGCCGTTGGACGCCAGCACGGCCCCCGCCGCCGATATGAACGGCGGCATGGATCAGGACAACCTCACCGACACCGGCTTTATGCCCGGCAGCGACTGGGGTAACGGTGATTTTGGCACGAGCGGTTTTGATGGCAACGGCTTTGACGGTGGTGGTTTTGATGATGGTTTCGACGACTTCAGCAGCTTTTAATCACCGCTTCCCTGCGTTAAGTTGCTGATAATCTCACCGCCTTAGCATCGGGAAAGGAAACGCATGGCTACACCATCTTATTGGTTTCGTCGCAAGCGTTACGGTATTGGCTGGGGCTTACCCGCCCGCTGGCAAGGCTGGTTAACGGTGCTGGCCTATCTGGCACTGCTGGCGCTTGGCTCCTGGCTGACGCTGCCACAACACCCGATTGAGATGGTGCTGGCCGTTGTTGTGCTGAGCCTCGTTTTGATTACGGTGGTAATGAAAACCAGCGAACCCCCGTGCTGGCAATGGGGCGATGACAGCCCCGGCCAGTAGCAGCAAGTAAGAGAAAAACCGATGACCACTATCAAGCAAGCGGCCAGTAAAGTGCCGGAAGTTACTCTGGCTTTTTGGGCCGTAAAAATTCTCGCCACCACCCTGGGCGAAACCGGCGGCGATGCGCTGTCGATGACTTTAAACCTGGGCTACCTGCTCAGCACCGGCATTTTTGCGGTGATTTTTGTGGTGGCAGTGCTGGCGCAGATCCGTGCCAGCGGTTTTCACCCGGCCCGTTACTGGTTCACCATTGTTGCCACCACCACGGTCGGCACCACCCTGGCCGACTTTGCCGACCGCTCGCTGGGTATCGGCTACGCCGGCGGCTCAAGCATTTTGCTGGTGCTGTTGCTGGCGTCGCTGTTGAGTTGGCGGCTGGTGTTGGGGCGGGTGTCGTCTACCGATATTCACACCCCCAGAGCCGAAGCTTTCTACTGGCTCACCATCATGTGTTCACAAACCCTGGGTACCGCGCTGGGTGACTGGGTAGCCGACACCCAGGGCCTGGGTTACAGCGCCAGTATCGTCATTTTTGGTGGCGCCCTGGCACTGCTGGTGGTGCTGTGGGCCACCACCAAGGTATCGCGAGTGGCGCTGTTCTGGGCTGCCTTTATTCTGACCCGACCGCTGGGCGCAGTAGTGGGGGATTTTCTCGATAAACCGCTCAGCGATGGTGGCCTGGCCCTTAGCCGTATCGGTGCCTCCGCCACCTTGATAGGGCTGATGGTGGCGATGCTGCTGATGTTCCGCCAACGTGCGGCCAGGCAACACCATTGATGTCACTACGGGCCTTTGTGCGCCGCCGCACCGGCCTGCCATTGGGCGCTCCCGGGTCACTGCGGGCCATGCTGGCCCGCTCATTGACGGCGCCGTCTTTCCACGCGTTCTGGCAATACTGGAACCCTGTCTGGGGCTATTACCTGGGCACCCGGGTTTACCAGCCACTCAAAACCTGGCTCCCTGCCGCTGCGGCACGGGTAGTGACCTTTGTTGTCAGCGGCGCCTTGCATGATCTGGCCGTGATGCTGGTCAAAGGCTACTGGCCCATGTTCTTTACCCCCTGGTTTACCCTGATGGGGTTTTTAACCGCCCTGTCGGCACACTACCGGCTGCATTACCCTCGCTTTTTGCCTGCCCCGATTGCCAACCTGGCTTTACTCAGCACCAGCTTCGCTACCACCTCTTTGCTGCTCGCCCTTTAACAGTAAATAAACCACTCCCCTTCATCGCCCACTGAAGGGTGGTATTTTGTGCGACGTCAGTTATAGTTTACCGGTGATTGTTTTTTAACCTTTAGTTAATACGGGGTCACCGGTCACTGATAACAGTGGCTGCATCTGACTAACAAGGAGTGTGCATGATCATCGTCAACGAGTCCGACATCACCGTCAGCTGGTTCTGCTACAACCAGCAGGACGCGCTCAAATGGGTTGCCTTAGCCTCTGGTGAACTGGCCAATACCACCGGTAATAACCAATTCACCTACAACCCACCCAAAAACAGCAATGGCCTTTATTTCGTGCGTTTCACCTACAAGGGGGGCGGCACCGAAATTGGCGGCCAGATTGTTGCCACTAACCAAACCATTACGCTGCACGGCAGCAACGACCACTACCACACCACTGTCAGCGGTTAAGGCTCATCGCTTGTTTATAAAAGGATAAAGTTATGCCTGATTTCACAAAGGACCAGCAGGACAGCAACGAAGTTGGCTTTTACCAAACCCCGGTAATGACCGAAACCCTGCACGCCTGCTGGAGCCTGGGGCCGCTGGAAGTCTGCGCCAAGATGGTTGGCCCGGAAAAAATTGATATTACCGTCAAGCTCGCCGGCATCACCATTGGCTCCGGCACCCTGGATGCGGGTAATACCAAGGTCTGTGCCAGCGCCAATGTTGGCCTGGCCAAAGCCAGTGTCTGCGCCGTGGCGGATTTTCCGAACAAGAATGTCTATGTGGAAGGTAAGCTCTGCCACCGTGAATGGACCGGCGGCTGGAGTTGCAAGTCTTTCAAGGCCACGCTTATTTCCTGGTGAGCAGCAAGCCGGGTAATGCAGCTACCGCCGCTGTCATAGCGGCGGTGGCTGACACCCGCCGTTACATTTTCCAGACGCAAAGTCATGCGTTATTCAATAGGGTGGTGGTGATTTAAGTACACAGCAAAATGAAAGGGATGTTGTTATGAACCCAATAAAGTTCGTGTCGTCACTGGCCTCAGTACTGGCACCTGTGGTGGCTTTTGCCGCTAGCCCTGACCAGCTCCATATCATTTCCAAAGTCAGCCAGTTTGAGCATTTCTACCACCAGGCCACCGCCAAACCCCTGACCGAGCCACAGCGCTGGCAGCTATGGCAAAAGCAGTACGGTATTGCCGCAGTGCCGCCAGGCCCGGCCGGTCAAAAGCTGGCCAGAAAGTACCTTAGAAGCGCCTGGCCTCGTTACTCCGCCCTACTGCCCAAACTGCCGGCCTTGAACACCCGGCTAATAGCCCTTGGCAAGAAAATGTTTGCCGCCGACAACCGCATTCTTGGTAGTGCCGGGCAGCCTATTGATACTGATCTGCTGCTCTACGTGGGCCTTTTTACGGGGAATGCCTACACGGCGCCCCCCAGCAACCAGCGGCCGCCAATGGTGGTGATGCCAGTGCAACACAGCTACCCGGAGATCACCCTGGCCCACGAACTGGCCCATTCCATTCATGAGCAATTGGCCCATATTCAAAGCAGCTTTGGCGGGCCTCTGGGCGAAACCGTGTTTATGGAAGGCATAGCCATGCACACCGCGAAGCTGGCCGCACCGGGGTATAGCGACAATCTCTATACTTCCAGAGGCGGTAACCAGTGGCTGCAACAGTGTTACCAACATAAAAACGCGCTACTCAAAGCGATGCTGCCAGATTTGCAAAAAGCCGGCCCGGCACTGGCCATGAAATACACCTACGGCAATGGCAATACCCACATGCACCGAGAAACCTACTGCGCCGGTTGGGTGGTGGTAGGTGACATGATGAAAACCCGGTCACTGGCAAAGCTGGCACGTATTCCACAAGCCAAAATCGCGCAAACCGTCAGCCACTTTGTTGCCAGCCACTACCCCAGTTAAAAGATTTCAGCATAAAAGGTGCAGTCGTTCGCGACAGCTTTTATGCTGAAGCTGCCAACCTCAGGAAATGGACCGGCCATGATTGCCATTCGCCCCGCTCAACTGACTGATCTTGACGCGCTGACCACCCTCAACCGGCAGATCGGCAGTCAACACGCCGCCGAGGCTCCCCAGGTATTTAACCCGCCGTCAGCGGATGACCGGCGTTACCTGCAAAAACAACTGGCCGACCCGGAGCGCCACCTGCTGGTAGCCGAGCAAGACAGCGACGTTGTCGGGTATATCTGCGCCACCATCAACAGTAACGACACCGTGCCCTTTCTCAGCTTTGAGGCTATTTGCCGTATCAGCACTGTGGTGGTGGCCACACAGCACCAGCAACAAGGTGTTGGCAGTGCCCTGATGACGGCCATGGAAGACTGGGCCAGGGCCAATGGGGCGGTGCAGATCCGCCTGGAGGTTATGGCTTTTAACAGTGAAGCCCAGCACTTTTACCAACACCTGCATTACCAGACGCAGTCAATCATCATGGCCAAGCTTTTGTGATAACCGCCTTCACCACCCCTCGCCTGCTGTTGCGGCCCTTTTGCCAGAGCGATGCGGCGGCGTTTTACCAGCTCAACGCCGATCCGCAAGTGCTGCGCTACACCGGCGACCGCCCTTTTGCCAGTGTGGCGGCCGCAGCACAGTTTATTGCCCGTTATGATCATTATCAGCGCCATGGCTTTGGCCGCTGGGCCCTGTGTTTGCACAATACCTTTATTGGTTTTTGTGGCCTACGTCAGGAACAACAGGAGGTGGATCTGGGCTTTCGGTTAATGCGTCGCTACTGGCATCAGGGGTACGCTTATGAGGCCGCCCAGGCCTGCCTGCAACTGGGCTTTGGCTACTTTGGCCTGCCACGCATCGTTGGCCGGGCCATGGCCAATAATAGTGCTTCTTTAGGGTTGCTGGCGAAGCTGGCCATGCACTACAGCCATGACTTTTCAGCGCAGGCGCAGCCATGGCAACAGTGGCAGATCACCCGTGAGCAATATCATGCCCACCCCTGACTTTGCGCTGGATCGGCACCCACAGCGGCCCATTAGGCTCTACTATGTTTGTGCAAAGAAGGAGTAATAAATGAAAACCGTTGCCGACATCATGACCAAAAACCTGGTTACCCTGGAGCTGCAAGCGACCTTGCTGGATGCCCATGAGCTGATGCGCGACAAGGGCGTACGCCATATCCCGGTGATGGATGCGGGCCAATATGCCGGCATGCTGACGCAAAAAACCATCATGGCGCAGGTGATCCGGCTGCTGGTGAAATTCGGCGGCAATGCCCTGGAACGGCGCGAAGGCCAGCTTCCTGTTGCCGAACTGATTGACCGTGAAGCCGCGACAGTGGCGCCGGACCAGCCGCTGGCTGAAGTGGCTGATTTTTTTCTCAGCAATAAGCATGGTTGCCTGCCGGTGCTGGAGAACAATGAGCTGGTAGGGATTGTCACCTCGTCCGATTTTGTTCGCCTGGCAGCCAGTTTACTCAGTGCCCGGAGCTGACTTTACCGCCAGGTAGCCGCGCGCTAGTGTGGGCTCCTTTGTTTGAGGAGCCACCATGCTGCGCGTTGCTGTTCTTTCCACGGCCAAAATTGGCCGCAAATTTGTTCTTCCCGCCATTGCCAAATCTGCACACTGCATGCTGATGGCGATGGCCAGCCGCGATCTTACCCGAGCGCAGCAACTGGCCGCGCAATACAACGCCCCTTATGCTTTTGCGTCTTACCAGGAAGCGTTGCAATGCCCGGATGTGGACTTGGTCTACATTCCCCTGCCCACCCACCTGCACAGCGACTGGGGCCATCAAGGCCTTGGCAGCCGGCAAACATGTGCTGATTGAAAAACCCATGGCGCTGGAGGCGACGCAGGTACTGGCAGTAGCCGCGGCGGCAAAAAAAGCCGGCCGGGTCGCGGCCGAGGCCTTTATGGTGTCACACCACCCGCAGTGGCAGTGGGTCAAATCGTTGCTGGCCAGTGGTGAACTGGGGCGGCTGTATCAGGTCAGTGGCCATTTCAGCTACTTTAACCGCAAGGAGGCGGATTTTCGCAACCAGCCGGCGCAAGGCGGTGGCGGCTTACGGGATGTAGGGGTTTATCCGATCATTACCGCCCGCCAGGCGCTGGGCTGTGAGCCCACACTATTGGCGGCACATATGGAGCGTTGCCCGGATTTTGCGACCGACCGTTACGTGGACTTTACGCTCGATTTTGCCGGGGTGCGGGGCCATTTTTACTGCGCCACCCAGATGGAACGCAGCCAACAGATGGTTTTTCATGGCGAGCACGGGCGTATTGTCATGCATGCACCATTTAACCCGATGGATTTCCCGCAAGGCGCCCGGGTCGATGTTTACCAACAACAAGGGCGCCAGTGTCAGAGCCGTTTTTTCTCGGACGCCGACCACTACCTCAACATGCTCGATAATCTCTGCCTGCACATTAAGGGCGAGGCCGAGCTGGCCGTGACACTGGATGACAGCGCAGCTAACCAGGCGGTTGTTGACGCTATTTTTCGCGCCTGCAACTAGCCCTGGCGGCTGGCCAGCACCCGCTCGACGGTATCGACAATGGCCTGGGTTTGCGGATCAATCTCGATGTTGATCAGATCCCCCAGGCCCTTGCTGCCCAGGGTGGTGCGGGCCAGGGTTTCCGGAATGAGGTTCACTGCAAAGCCGTCGGCGTGAACCTGGCCAATGGTCAGGGAAATACCGTCAACACCGATATAGCCCTTGCTCAGCACATATTTTTGCCACGGCGCTGCCATGGCCAGACGCAAGGTACGGTTGTCAGTACTCTGCTCAATGCCCACTATCTCGGCGGTGCAGTGAATATGACCCGACATGGCATGGCCGCCTATCTCGTCACCAAAGCGGGCAGCCCGCTCCAGATTGACCTGGTCACCTATCTTTAAGGCGCCGAGGTTGGTTACCCGCAAGGTTTCGCGGATCAGATCAAAATGCACATCGGCGCCGTCGATGCGGGTCACCGTCAAGCAACAGCCGTTATGGGCCACCGACGCGCCCAGCTCCAGCCCCGGCAACAGTGTTGCAGGAAAGCGCACCACATGGCTGCGAAAATCGTCTTTGTCGGTGACGGCCACCAGCTCGCCGGTGCCCTGTACTATGCCTGTAAACATCTTTACTCCTGCTGCCCGGCCAGTACTTCGTAGGCCCGGCGGATGGCGATAAATTCAGCGGTATTGCCGCCCCGATCAGGGTGATGCTGCATCACCAGCACCCGGTAACGATGGCGGATCATACGCCAATCAGCATCCGTGGGCAGCTCCAGAGTCGTCAGGGCCTGCTGGCGTTCATCCTGGCCACAAAAGCGCTGCCAGAAGCTCGCCAACAACGCCTCTACATCCGCCTGACTGGTTTGTTCCAGCTCCTGCCAGTCAAGATAATAGGCAGCCAGTGGCTCATGTTCGGCCAATGCCTGCTCAGCAGTAGTTGGGGCATCGGGGCATAACTGTACACACAGCGGCGATATGGCCAGTTGCCAGCCGTCGTCCCAGAGGCGCTGGCGTAGCTGGTACAAGGCATTCATCAAGGCAAAGTGCCGGCGAAACAGCCCCAGCTCGCCGGGGGCGTCCAGCTCCTGCAATAACGGATGTTCCGCCAGGGCGGTCAGCAGCGCGTATTCGCTCAGCCCGTCCGGGTGGCGATGCAGGAGCGTGAGCAGTTCAACAATTAATGGATTGGTCATCGTCATAAAATAACAGCTTCTGGCATCATAGGCGGGTCATTTGCCAAGGCGGTTGTTTTAATGAAGCGTTTTTTGCTCTGTATGTTGCTGACCTTACCGGTTACTGCCCTGGCGCAGGACTGGTTCAGTGGCCGGCCGCCGGGGTCGCAGGTAGCGCTGGTGGTCAGCCCGCTGGACGGTGGTACGCTCACTATCGACCACCGCAGCCATGTGCTGCTGCCACCGGCCAGTACGCAAAAACTGCTGACCGCCACCGCAGCCGAGCTGGCCTTGGGTAAAAGCTACCGGTTCAATACCGTGCTGGCAGGCCGGGGTGGTGTGCAGGGTGACCGCTGGATTGGTAACTTGCGGCTGACCTTTAACGGCGCCCCGGACTTTACCCGTAAACAGTTGCGAGCCTTGCTGGGTACGCTGCGCGATATGGGGGTCAATGAGATCACCGGTGATATTCAGCTTGATGGCCGGCATTTTAGCGGTTATGACCGTGCCCCCGGCTGGCCCTGGGACAACCTGGGAGTGTGTTACAGCGCCCCGGCCAGCGCCATTATTCTGGACCATAACTGCGTGGCCGCCAGCCTGACCGTAAGCCGCGCCGGTATTGCCCCACATTTTTTTGTGCCGCCTTTCCAGCCGGTGAGTGTCGATAACCAGGTCACTGCCGTCACGCCGGCGCAGCAAAAGCAGTCACTTTGCGAACTACAGCTGGACCGTGGCCCGAAAAACCACTACCGGCTGCATGGCTGCGTGACCACCGAGCGCCAGATCTGGCCGTTGAATTTTGCCGTCAATGACCCTTTCCAGTATGCCGCTGACAGCCTGCGCACCGCCCTGAACCGGCTGCGCATTCGCCTGGATGGGCGCATTCGCCATGCCGACAACAGCGATGACTGGCAGCCACTGGCCAAGGCCCATTCCGCGCCGCTGGCGGCGCTGATTCCGCATATGCTGCAAGAGTCTGACAACCTCTACGCCGACGTACTGGCCCGGACCCTGGCCCCTGATGGCGCTTTTCCTCAGGGAGTGCGAGCCATTCATCAGATCCTGGCCGACAAGGTGGGTTTATCGGTACACCCCAGCCGCATGGTGGACGGTTCCGGACTGTCTCGGGATGATTTACTAAGCGCCAGCCAGTTGGCCACCATACTGCGTTTTCTCGATGCTCACCCAAGCATGGTCAGCCGCCGTGGCCTGCCGCTGGCCGGCCATAACGGCACCTTGAAATACCGCCGCTCGTTGCTGCACTCGCCACTCAAGGGTAATGTGCAGGCCAAAAGTGGCACCCTTAATGGCAGCAGTAATCTGGCGGGCTATTTTCAGGCCAAATCTGGCAAGCGCTACTTGTTCGTGTTGATGATTTCCGGGTTGGTGCTCGACACCGATACTGACAGCGCCCGCCTGAGCCGTTATGAACGCACCCTGCTGACTCACCTTTACAACGCTGGCTGATGAGATTTTCCTTTGATTTTTCGTGAAGTAATCCGACTGGCCCGCCTGGCCGGGCCTATTCTGGTGGCACAATTGTCACAGATCCTGATGAGCTTTGCCGACACCGTAATGGCCGGCCAGGTCAGTGCCACTGACATGGCCGCCGTGGCGGTAGGCTCCAGCCTGTGGTTCCCGCCGGCGCTATTCGTATTGGGGATCTGCATGGCGCTGACGCCGATGGTGTCCAACCATCATGGTGCCAAAGACGACGCCGCCATTGCTCCTATTGTGCAGCAAGGTGGCTGGCTGGCGCTGGCCATGACGGCATTGGTGATCGCCCTGGCGCCGCTGACTCCCTGGGTGCTGGATAAAATGGCGGTGGAGCCGGCGCTGGTCAGTAAAACCGAGCAGTATGTTTATTTTATCTGCTTTGGCTTGCCGGCCTTTGCCCTGTACAACACCCTGCGCAGCTATGTGGAAGGCATGTCCAACACCATTCCCACCATGGTGATTGGCTTTGTTGGCCTGCTGGTCAATATTCCCGCTAACTACATCTTTATTCATGGCCTTTTTGGCCTGCCCAAACTCGGCGGCGCTGGCTGCGGCCTGGCCACAGCGCTGGTGATGTGGTTTATGTGCTTTGCCGCCCTGGCTTATACCTGGTTGTCCAAGCGTTACCGACACTTAGGTTTGTATGAACGGCTGTACCTGCCATCTGCCAGCGTGATCCTGCATCTGGCCCGGATCGGGGTGCCCATTGCCTTGGCCATTTTCTTTGAGGTAACCCTGTTTGCAGCGGTGGCACTGCTGATTGCCCCGCTGGGCAGCGTGGTGGTGGCTGGCCACCAGATCGCCATTAACTACAGTTCACTGGCCTTTATGTTCCCCATGAGCCTGGCCATGGCGGTAACCATTCGGGTTGGTCATACCATGGGTGAAGGCCACCCGGCGGATGCCCGCACCGTCTGCTATGCCGGGTTGTTACTGGGGCAGCTGATTGCCATTAGTACCTGTTTGCTGACCGTGGTTTTTTCTCATCAGATCATCACCTTGTATTCTGACAACGCTGCCGTGCTGCGCCTCGCTGAACAATTGATTCTGCTGGCGGCGGTGTATCAGATCCCGGACGCTTTTCAGGTGGTCACCGGGGGTGCCCTGCGCGGTTACAAAGACACCAAGGCACTGTTTTTTATTACCCTGTTCAGTTATTGGGGCGTTGGGCTACCCATTGGCTACCTGCTCGGTTTGACCGACATACTGCGCCCGGCCATGGGCCCACAGGGTTTCTGGATTGGCTTTATTGCCGGACTCAGCACCGCCGCGGTGCTGCTTCTGTGGCGCCTGCACCGCTTGCATAAACGCCGAGCTCAGGCCCAGATCGAGCTTGAGGTATTGGCGTGAAACCACTGGGCTGGTTACTGGTGCTGTTACTGGCCGGTTGCAGCCCGGCACCTAGCCCGGTGGCTAGCTACCCGGCGCGCCTAGCTAACCTACTGGACGTGCCGGCGCCCACCGTAGAGACGCCATTACTCGCCAAAGGCGGTGGCCGCGCCTGGGCCGTCACAGTACCGCCGTTGACCATCAGCTTGCGCCAGACTTGGGCGTTGCGTAAGTGCCAGCTGTTGGGGCTGATAGGCGAACGTAACGGCCCGTTGGGGAAAACCGCGCCGCCCTCGCAACGTTTTTTGTACAGTCTGCAACTGCTACAGGGATTGCGCCAATGCCGCCATACCGACCCGCAGGTTGAAGCGCTGGCCCAGCAACTGGCCAAGCAAAAAGCCCGCAGACTGCCTTTTGAAGCCTGGCAACTGCTGGCCGAGGATCCGGCCTTTCTGGCTAATTGGCGCTTTGACAAAACCCCCATGGGCGATTTTGCCGGCCTGGATAACACCCAAACGCTATTCCATGACATCAATGCCCTGCTCCAGGGCGCAAACAATGCCCTCATGGCCCGGCTGGAAACGGAGCTGGGCCAGTTCAGCCAGAGCCGATTTTTAGCCCGGCTTAATCAGCAACTGGCCAACAGCACCGCCGAACTCAATGCGGTTACTCAGTTGCTGGCCCGTTACGGGCCGGATGTAGTCTGCCTTCATGGCCGCCCCGGCAGCCAGGCCAAACGCATTCGCGATTTTTTCTTTAGCTATTACGGCAAGCGTGTACAGCCGTATCTGGGCCAACTCAGCCAGTCGGATAACCTGACCAAACCAGCACTGGCGGCTCTGATCGCGCAGCTACCACACCCAGACAATCCACAAATCAACCGCTATGCCGGTATTGGCCCAGGCAGTATCAGCGCCGACTTCAAGGCTGCCCTGCACCGCCACACCCAGCAATGGCAGCAGTTTCTGGGCCGCTGTGGGCTAAGGCCGGGGCAATAAAAAAGCCACCGGTCGGTGGCTTTTTATCAACGTGCGCTTACCGGCACTTTTTACCTTTACAGCTACCGCCACCAGTGGAACCACCGCCGCCACCAGTACTGCCGCAGCCATTGACGGTCAGGTAGTCTACCGCCGCCTTCGCCTGGATCAGGCCATAACCGAAGTCACTGTCGCGGCCAGCCGCGCCCAGATCTTCGGCTGTGCTGTCCAGCGCATTACGGATGTCTGCTGCACCACAGCTGGGGAAATTGCTCCAAACCAGAGCAGCAACCCCGGTTACGTGCGGCGTTGCCATTGAGGTGCCATCAAAGTAGGCGTAATTCCCCGGTACAATGCTCACGGTCGCATTCTGGCCCAGCTGGGCCAGCATGGCGGCGCCATCAGTGTCAGAAACACCGACAGACGGAATGTGCGTTACCGTTGTACCCATGGTGCCATAGAGCTGACCCGGCTCGTTGTTATAGATGATGGCACCAATACCACCACCGGCTTCACAGGCCAGTACCTTATCTGCAAAGGCAATGTTGCCACGCTGGATCAGGCACACCTTGCCAGCCGCATTACAGGTGCTTTCACCGGTACCACAGTCAGCCAAGGCACCGCTGGCGCTACCCAGAGGAGACCCATCCATGGCGGCAACCGCATAGCTGCTGCCAGCAACACTACCGCTGGCTTCTTCTGCTGTGCCCATCGGCACGGTAGACAGCACACCAACCCCTGGCGCCGCCAGCTCAACCTGACTGTTACGCTGGGAAAAGCTCGCCAAGGCTTTGTTTTCATCTACTGCGGCAACAGATACAACCGAGTCATACGAAGCCGGGTACGACATACGGGTATTGCCATCGTTACCGGCAGCGGCAATAGACAGCACACCACGGCTGTAGGAAGCAGCAAAGGCCTGGTCTTCGGTGCGGCTCTTCAGGCTACCGCCCAGGCTCATGTTAACCACATTGGCCCCCGCCTGTTCACACTTGTCCAGTGCTGCCACCAGGCTCGAAGAATAAGCCCAGCCACTGGCATCAAACACTTTGACGATGTGCAGGTTCAGTGTGGCAGACGGGTTCACCCCGACCACACCAACCGTGTTGCCGCCGTAAGCGGCAATGGTACCCGCGACATGAGTGCCATGGTGGTTTTCGTCAACGAACCAGTCGCCAGAGCCGGTTGGATCACTGTCACCGGTAACATGGTTCTGGCTGAGATCTTCATGGCTGGCATCAAAGCCGGAGTCAATAATGCAGACAGTACGGTTGCTGGCCATGGCATCAGACACCAGCGGGGCTTGCACCATGGTGATGCCATAAGGGGTGGTCTGCGCCAGTGGATAGCGCTTCACATCGGCTTCGACGAAAGCCACATTGGGGTTATTCTTTAACGCCGCCAGCGCTTGCGCCGGCAGTGTCATGGCCGCTGCATTATGTTTGCTCAGATCCAGCATCACCTTGCCGCCCAGCCCTTTGGCTGCGGCTTTGACTTGCTGGCCTTTACCGGCCTTGAAGTTAACAATATAGCGCTCGCTGTTGGCAGCAGCCTGGGCAGAAAAAGCCAGGGAGACGGCAGCCGCCAGAGGCATGAGTGCATGTAGTTTCATGGTTGTGTTTTCCTTTTCTTATGATTGTGCATAGCCAGCATCGCTTACTGACACACTTGTTATAGACACAAAATGAAACACACTTGAAACACTTTTAATCAAAAATGAAACATTGATCGACATTTATTAACCGAACAAAAGCTCGCCAATCAGTCTGTGACCTGCAGATTAGCGCTTGCCCGGTAACGGCGGCATCGCTATTATTGGCGTCCGCTGGCGATGCCGGCGCTGTACACCCGTAGCTCAGTTGGTTAGAGCACTACCTTGACATGGTAGGGGTCGGTGGTTCGAGTCCACTCGGGTGTACCAAATTGAGTATGTTTACACCCGTAGCTCAGCTGGTTAGAGCACTACCTTGACATGGTAGGGGTCGGTGGTTCGAGTCCACTCGGGTGTACCAAATTGAGTGTGTTTTACACCCGTAGCTCAGCTGGTTAGAGCACTACCTTGACATGGTAGGGGTCGGTGGTTCGAGTCCACTCGGGTGTACCAGACAAACAAAAAGCCCCGCCATATGGCGGGGCTTTTTGTTGCAGATACGCCAAACTGCCGGCCGCTTAGTCGCCGGCTACAACAGCCACAGCAGGCAACTCGTCAACCTGCGGTGAGCATGCTGTACAAGGCGTCTTTGAGCTTCAGGCGCTGTTTTTTACGGCTTTCCAAATACTCGTCGGAGGTGGGTTGCACACCTTCTTCGATGCGCCGCACTTCATGGTCTACCTGGTGGTAGTCATCAAAAAGACGGGCAAAATGGGCGTTTTCCATTTTCAGAACATGAATTTGTTCGTGAAACTCCGGCAGCTCATGCAGCAGATCATGCTTTTCAATATTCATATAGCTCTCCGTCAACAACCGTCTCAGCGTAACCCTTTATTAACCCACGGCTGTTGATTTACATCATGCTTTACCGTCACAAATGCTTACAGTTAGCCGCTCAAACGCCATTAATTAACGGCCAATCGATATTGTTTCTCTGGTGAACAAATTGTTATCTTTGTGTATTAACAATGGAATCCGGGCCATTGGACGTACCAGCCCGTCATTTGTCCACAAAAGGAACCGACCATGCGTAAAACGCTGATTGCCACTGCCATTGGCGCCACCCTGGCGCTCGGTGCTTGCTCTGATAACAAAACCAACAATACCGCTGAGACGAAAACCGACCAGGCTCAACAAACTCAGCCAGTGCAGGCCAGCAACCCGCTGTTCGTCAAAAGCAGCCTGCAGTACCAGGCACCTGAATTCGACAAGATCTCATTAGCCGATTACCAACCCGCCTTTGAAAAAGGCATGGCTGAACAGCTACAGGAAGTTGACGCCATTGCCAACAACCCGGAGCCGGCCACCTTCGACAACACCATTGTGGCTATGGAAAAAAGCGGCCAGCTGCTGAACCGTACCGCCCAGACCTTCTTTAACCTGACCGGGACCATTTCCAACCCCGAGATCCGCAAAATTCAGTCGGCGATGGCACCCAAGCTCTCTGCCCATCAGGATGCCATCAACCTCAACAGTAAGCTGTTCAAGCGCGTTGAGGCGGTTTATGACAATCGTGAGCAACTGCAAGGCGAAGACAAACGGCTGGTAGAGGTGTACTACAAGCAATTTGTTCGCGCCGGCGCCAAGCTGAACGATGAGCAAAAAACGAAGGTGAAGGAAATCAACGGCGAACTGGCCAAGCTGACCAACGACTTTGGCCAGAACGTTCTGAAGGCGACAAAAGACAGCGCCGTGGTTGTGACCGATAAAGCCGAACTGGCCGGCCTGTCTGATGCCGAGATTGCCTCCCTGGCCGCCGCTGGCAAAGCCGCCGGTATGGAAGGCAAATATGTCATCAATCTGATGAACACCACCCGCCAGCCGATCCTGTCTAGCCTGGATAACCGCGCCCTGCGTGAAAAAGTCTGGCAAGCCTCTGCTGGCCGCGCCGCCGAACTGAACGATCCAGTGATCATCCAGCTCACGCACCTGCGCGCCGAAAAAGCCAAGCTGATGGGCTACCCGACCTGGGCTGACTACGTACTCGACAGCCAGATGGCCAAGACGCCAACGGCGGTACTGAGCATGCTTGATGATCTGGCACCCAAAGTAGTGGCCAAGGCCAAAACCGAAGCCGCTGCCATTCAACAGCAGATCAATGCTGACGGTGGTGACTTCAAACTGGCGCCCTGGGACTGGGCTTATTACGCCGAAAAAGTACGTAAAGCCCGTTACGACCTCGACCAAAGCCAGATCCGCCCTTACTTTGAACTGAACAATGTTATGCAAAACGGCATGTTCTTCACCATGAACAAGCTCTACGGCATTACGTTCAAAGAGCGCCATGACCTGCCGGTTTACCACCCGGACGTACGTACCTTCGAAGTCTTTGATGACAAAGGCCAGTCCATCGGCCTGTTCTATGCCGATTATTATGCCCGTGACGGCAAGCGTGGCGGCGCCTGGATGAATGCCATGGTCAGCCAGAACACCCTGCTGGGTAACAAGCCGGTGATCGTCAACGTGCTGAACATTCCCAAGCCCGCCGAAGGCCAGCCAACCCTGCTGACCTTTGATGAAACCACCACCTTGTTCCACGAAATGGGTCACGCCCTGCACGGGCTGTTCTCAAACGTGAAATACCCGAGCCTGGCCGGTACCGCCGTACCTCGCGACTTCGTGGAGTTCCCGTCACAGTTTGAGGAAGACTGGGACATCAACCCCATTGTTCTTGCCAACTATGCCAAGCACTACCAGACCGGTGAGCCGATCCCGGCTGAATTGCTGAAAAAAATGCTGGATGCGCACAAGTTCAACCAGGGTTTTGACAGCCTCGAGTACATCGAAGCGGCGTTGCTGGACATGGAATGGCACATGATCAGTGCTGACGACAAAGTTGCCAGCGTTGCGGACTTTGAGAAAACTGCGCTGGCCAAGCATGGCGTACAAATGGATGTGATCCCGCCTCGCTATAAGTCGCCCTACTTCAGCCACACCTTTGCCGGTGGCTACAGTGCGGGCTACTACGCCTACCTGTGGACCGAAGTGCTGGCGGCAGATGCCTTTGCGCACATGAAGGCCAATGGTGGCCTGAGCCGTGAAAACGGTGACAAGTTCCGTGACACCATTTTGTCACGGGGTAACACCATTGACCCGATGCAGCAATACATCAACTTCAAAGGCAGTAAACCGACGGTTGATGCTCTGCTTAAACGCCGCGGTTTGGTGGATTAAGCCATCACAACCTACCGCTGTTATCACCAAGGCGCCTACAGGCGCCTTTTTTGATAAAAAGTCATTTTGGTAAACGCCTTGTTAAGTGATTTTTAATTAAGGTAAACCAGAGCTTAATAGAAAAGTTTTGACACAAATAAACCCGGCCAAGTGCCGTTTTATGCCGCTTAGCAGCCATTGTCGGCTTTGGCCGCGGCTTGTAAGGTGAGAGGGTTAACCACAGAGCTGCCCCTATAAAATATAACCGGGCAGAACATCAGGGAGTAACCATGAAAAAAACCCTCATTGCCACGGCCATTACCGCCGCGCTGGCGCTGTCAGCCTGTTCTGATCAGAAACATGAACAAACCCAGAATACCCAGGCTCCGAAACCGGCGGCCTCTGCAGCTGCCAGTACCGCTCCGGCCACCGCTGAAAACGTACTGATGCACAAATCCCCGCTGCAGGATCAGGCACCGCAGTTTGATAAAATCACCACCGCCGATTACGTGCCGGCCTTCAACAAAGGAATTGAAGAGCACAGCGCCGAAATCGCCAAGATCGCCAACAACTCCGAGCCGGCAACTTTCGATAACACCATCGTTGCCATGGAAAAAAGCGGTGAGTTGCTGAATCGCGTTTCCCGCGACTTCTTCAACCTGGCGGGGCTTATCTCCAACCCGCAGTACCAGAAAATTGGCGCCGAAATGGCACCGAAGCTGTCAGCTCATGAAGACAGCATCTACATGAACCCGACCCTGTTCGCACGGATGCAAACCGTTTACAACAGCAAAGACAAACTGAGCGCCGAAGATCAGCGCCTGGTTGACTACTACTACAACCAGTTTGTTCGTGCCGGCGCCAAGCTGTCTGATAACGACAAAGCGAAAATGCGTGACCTCAACAGCCAGCTGGCCCAGTTGAGCACTCAGTTCCAGCAAAACATCCTCAAGTCTTTCAAAGATGATGTGATCATCGTCAAAGACAAGAGCAAGCTGGCTGGCCTGTCTGACGACGAAATTACCTCTTTGGCCGCCGCCGCGAAGGCAGCCGGTAAAGACGGCTACATGATCACTCTGGTCAACACCACTCGCCAGCCTATCCTGGCTAGCCTGGACAACCGCGAACTGCGCAAAGAAATCTGGGAAAAATCGGCCAACCGCGCCAAAGACAACTCTCCGGTTGTGAAGAAAATGGTGGAGCTGCGCGCTGAAAAAGCCAAGCTGCTGGGCTACCCCAACTGGGCGGCATACGTGACTGCCGATCAGATGGCGAAAACCCCGGACGCGGTCTTTAAGATCCTCGATAACCTGGTACCAAAAGCGGTCGCCAAAGCCAAGTCTGAAGCCGCCGACATCCAGGCCGAAATCAAGAAAGACGGTGGCGATTTCACCCTGCAGCCGTGGGACTGGGCTTACTACGCCAACAAAGTACGCGAAGAAAAATACAATCTCGACGAAAGTCAGGTTAAGCCGTACTTCGAGTTCAACACCGTGCTGCACGACGGCCTGTTCTATGCCATGCACAAGCTGTACGGCATCACCCTCAAACCGCGCAAGGATCTGCCGGTCTGGAACAAAAATGTACTGGCCTTTGAAGTCTTCGACAAAGACGGCAGCTCCATCGGCCTGTTCTACCTTGACCCTTATGCCCGTACCGGTAAAAACGGTGGCGCCTGGATGGATGCTTTCGTAGGTCAGAGCGGCCTGCTGGGCACCAAGCCGGTGGTTTATAACGCCCTGAACATTCCTCAGCCGGCTGACGGTCAACCGACGTTGATGACCTTCGACGAAGTCACCACCATGTTCCACGAGTTTGGCCACGCCCTGCACGGCCTGTTCTCTGACGTCAAATACCCGAGCCTGGCCGGTACCAACACCGCCCGTGACTTCGTGGAATTCCCGTCACAGTTCAACGAAGACTGGGACATCAACCCGGAAGTGATCAGCCACTACGCCAAGAACTACAAAACTGGCGAGCCGATCCCCAAAGCACTGCTGGATAAAGTGCTCAAAGCCCATAAATTCAACCAGGGTTTTGATACCACCGAATACCTGGCCGCAGCGCTGCTGGATATGGAATGGCATTCCATCCCGGCCGGTACCGACATCAAAGATATCGACCAGTTCGAGCATGATGCGCTGGCCAAGCACGGTATCGATTACGCGCCGGTACCGCCGCGTTACAAGTCGGATTACTTCAGCCACATCTTCTCCAACGGCTACTCAGCGGGCTACTACGCCTACCTGTGGACCGAAGTGTTCGCTGCTGACGCCTTCCAGTACATGAAGGATCACGGCGGCCTGACCCGCGAGAACGGCGACAAGTTCCGTAAAGATGTTCTGTCTAAAGGTAACAGCCAGGATCTGATGCAAGATTACATCAACTTCCGTGGCCAAAAGCCGACCACCGACGCCCTGTTGAAGCGTCGCGGCCTGGATGACAGCAAAGACTAAGCCGCACCAAGCTCAACAAAAACGGCCCTTCGGGGCCGTTTTTTTATACAGCTAAAGTTGTTCCGCTGAATTTGCTTACTGGCGAAAGTGACTGACCAGTTCGTGTAACTGGCCGGCGACCTGCTGCAGGTGCTTGATGCTGTCAGCAGAGTCGGTAGCTTTGTGCAAGCTGGCATCAGCCAGTGAGGAAATGGTGAGCACCTGGCCGTTGATGTCGTCTGCGACATGCGCCTGTTCCTCTACTGCTGTCGCCATTTGAATGGCCATGGCCGCGATGTGTTTCACCGCATCAGCGATGCCCCCGAGCATTTTTTCTGTACTGCGTACATTTTCCAATCCGAGGTTGGCATCGTCACGGCCAGAGTGGGCAACAGTTACAGCACTTTCCGCACGGCTTTTAAGCTCATCGATGATCTGATGAATTTCCTTGGTTGACTGCTGCGTACGCTGCGCCAATTGCCGCACTTCATCGGCCACCACGGCAAAGCCCCGGCCCTGTTCACCGGCCCGCGCCGCTTCAATGGCGGCATTGAGCGCCAGCAGATTGGTTTGTTCAGCGATCTGTTCAATGACCTGCGCCGCCTGGGCTATGCGATAACTCTGCTCAGACAAGGCCTGCACAGAGTCACCGATGTTATCGACTGTGCCGTTGAGTTTTTCAATGGAGGTGCGGGTGGTTACCGCCATATCCAGGCCTTCCGCGGCCAGGCCGCTGGCTTTATCGGCATGGCCGGCGGTTTCCTGCACATGGGCCGACACATCGGCAATGGTGGTGGTCATCTGATGCATTGCCGACGCCACCTTTTCGGTTTCCAGCTGCTGGTTATTCATCTGCTCACACACTTCCCTGGCTTGCGCCAGGCCACTGCCGGAACGCTTGGCCACTTCTGCGGAGGCATCTTCAATGCGGGTCAGTACAGTATCGAGATGGCTGCGCAGGCTCATGATTTTGACCTTCAGCTGGCCCGTAGCAAGATTGCCATCGGTGTAGCTGTAGACCGCCAGTTCATGGCTAAACGCCTGACCCAACTGACGATTCAACTGCCGTTGCAAGCGCCGCTGCTGGCTCACCATACTGCCGCCGTAGCCTGCAAAAAGTAACGCCAGCAAGCTGTCTGACAATAACGGATGCGCCGCCGTCAGCAGGTTGATGCTCAGCATCAGTGCAATAGCAACAACCAACATCGCTACCATGCTGGTGTAGTCGTTTGTTAGCCAGCTCGGTTTGGCCCTGGCCCGTTGGCCCGCATTAAGCCTTTGGTAGAGCTTTTCGGCGCGGGCAACGTCTTCACGCTCGGGGCAGGTACGCACTGACTCGTAGCCAATGATCTGGCCGTTTTCACTTACCGGGCTGATATAGGCATTAACCCAGTAATAGTCGCCGTTTTTACAACGGTTCTTGACCATGCCCATCCAGGGTTTACCGGCCTTGAGATGCTGCCACATGACTTTGAAGGCGGCCGCTGGCATGTCCGGGTGACGCACCATGTTATGCGGCTGACCAAGCAGCTCCGCACGGCTAAAGCCACTGACCTCAACAAAAGCATCGTTGCAGTGCTGGATATTACCGTGGATATCAGTGGTTGAAATCAGTTTGGTTTGACGTTCGAAAGTACGCTCTTGCTGCGTAACAGGCAGGTTTTCACGCATGATTGCTTAATCCTCAATCCTCAGCGAATCAACTACTACGTTGGGAAACAATACGAGGTGGGCGCCATGGCTGAGCATGGCGCTATATGGCGGCACTTAGCTTTGACGGCAACGTACGCAGTGGCCGTGAATTTCCATGCCCTGGCGGGTCATTTCAAAGCCGAGTTTGGTGGCTTGTTGTTCCAGCTCTTGCTGCAATACCGCAGATACGGGCATTTCCTGCACCTGGCCACAGTCATCGCAAATCATGAACTGGGCAGTGTGGTGCTCATGTTGATGCTGGCAAAGAATAAAACGGTTATCCGAGTCCAGCTTATGCACCAGCCCCAGAGCCATGAAAAAGTCCAGCGCCCGGTAAACGGTTGCCGGCTTGGGATTGGGGTGGACAGCGCGAATGGCTTCAAGTAGCTCATAAGCGGTAACCGGCGTACGCTGTTCGGCCATGATGGCCAGAACGTCAGCGCGCTGGTTGGTCCACTGCCGCCCTTGCTGACGGCAACGACGTTGGGCTTCTTCCAGCAGTTCGCGGGTGGGTACGTTCATGATCGCCATGGTCAGGAAATGGTAGCGCCATTATCAATGGACAAGGCCCGGGTGACAACTCGTGTCCCGGCATTGTTTGCTACAACGGCCCGGCAAATGCCCTGTTATCCGCTTCTGGCCACGTTCATAGTGAAGATCCTCATCTCCCTGGATGACGGACAAATTGCATCAAGCCACGGACGGCTTCTTTACCCCTGCCCAAGCGCCCGAAAATAAGCGACAATGTCGCTGATTTTCAGGAGGCGCAATGACAGTCGACGACGCCATCGAGTTCGGTTACGAACATTTTCTCAAGCTGGCAGCAGACCATCTCTGCGCCACCGATCTGGTGGATTTAACGCTGGAATTTGAGCAGCGTGGCGCCGTAGACGCGGTGCCAGCCAGCGCCGACTGGGCCATGACCTCTGCTGTCGATCCAACCCTGATTACCGAGCTACATATTGGCCTGGTGGGCGACAACGACGAATTTGAGGTGATTTTCTGCCGTATGCTGTTGGCGCTGGATGGCCGCTTTCCGCCGCAATGCATCTGGAAACGCTGATGTTCACTCTGCCAGTACCAACCCATGTGATCACCGGCTTTCTGGGCACCGGCAAAACCACCACCATCCTACAGCTGCTGGCCAATAAGCCAGCAGATCAGCACTGGGCGGTATTGGTCAATGAATTTGGTGACATCGGCATTGATGGCGCTTTGCTCGCTGACAGTGGCGCC
Source organism: Gallaecimonas aegicerasi (assembly GCF_045291545.1). GTDB lineage: Bacteria > Pseudomonadota > Gammaproteobacteria > Enterobacterales > Gallaecimonadaceae > Gallaecimonas. The sequence goes on along the minus strand of NZ_CP149514.1, from coordinate 1,069,181 downwards.
ACTATTACCGAAGTGCCTGGTGGCTGTATTTGCTGCGCCCAGGGTGTGGCCATGCAGGTTGCCTTGCAGCAGCTGCTCAAACATCGCCGACCTGACCGTTTACTGATAGAACCCACCGGCCTCGGCCACCCGGCGGCACTGCTAGAACAACTGGCAGCCTGGCAAGGAACCTTAACACTGCAAGCCACCCTGACGCTGGTGGACCCTGCCAAGCTGGCCGACCAGCGCCTGCGCCTGCAGCCCCTTTTTATGCAGCAGCTACAGGTCGCCGATGTACTGGTGTTCAATAAAACCGACCGGCCGGACTGCCCAAGTCAGGCAGCCAGCTACGCCCTGGCAGACCAGTTGGCACTGACCTCAGAACGGCTTTGGACCACTCAGGGACAAATACCGCTGGCGGCTCTGGCAACGCCGCCGCGCCCTATCGCACAAAAGTGGCAGACCCAGAACCCACATGATGCGCCGGTCATACCGGCCAGCCTAACGGTGCCTGACGGCGAACTTTATGTTAGCCGCCAGCAACAGCGTGACGGCCTCTATAGTGCCGGCTTGCTGTTTCGCCCCGGTGTTTGCTTTGATTTTCGCGAACTGTGGTTTTTATTTAGCGCCTATGAGCCTTTGCGCCTGAAAGCCGTTATGTATACCGAAAAAGGCACCATGACCTTCAATGCTGCCGACTCCACCCTGGCCATTAATGAACTGGCTCTGGTGGCCGACAGCCGGGTAGAGCTTATTGATGACCAGCCCATAGCTCTGGAGCCGCTGATAACCGGCTTAATCGCCGCGTTACGGGAGGATAATTGAATGCTCTACGTTGTCATGCTCGGTGGTAAACACCCCCGCGCCCGCATTGAAGTACATGATGTGGTGTTTGCCCGCGGCGACGATCTCCAGGCCACCTACCCACAACTGCGCCAGCAATGGTTTGGTGCTCCCAAGGGCCTGCATATTGATTCGTGGTACGCCGTTGATGGTATTGAAGACTATCAGGTGCGCTTTAGTGATCAGGCCCCGGCGGTCGGCGAGCCACGCTTATTTTTTATCAATCTCGGTGGTTACGAGCCAGGCGCCTTCGGCGAAGCTCATCAGTATTTACTGGTGGTGGCCGAAAACCACCAACAAGCCAAGGCCAAAGGCAAGGCACAAATTGCCAGCCACTGGCACAAACCCCATGCAGACGCGGTGCTGGATGTTGACGATTGCATTTTGATTGATCAGCTCGATGGCCGTTATGTGCAGCTGCTGGCCGGGCCACATCAGGGGATCAGCCAAGCCAGCGATTACATCATTCTGTCCTGACGAGGAAATTATGTCCAAGAAGGTCTATTGCATTGCCAGCTTTGCAGCCAAAGCCGGTAAAGAAGAAGCATTATTCAGGGTGTTACAGGCACTGGAAGCCGATACGCTGCGTGAAGACGGCTGCTTGCAGTATCGGGTAACCCGTCATATTCCCAGCCCTTTTGCTGAAGGGCAAAGCCTGCCGTTGGTGTTCAATGAGATCTGGGCCGATATGGCCAGTTTCGAAGCCCACTGCCAGCGCAGTGCTATCCAAGATTTTTTCCAGAGCCAGTGTGTTGCCGAAGATGGCCTGGTCGCGCGCCACAATGTCTGTATCTACAGTGACGAACCGGCTGACTTTGACGCGCCGGCACTGTGAAAAAACGCCGCGTTAAGCGGCGTTTTTGGCTGCACCAAAAGCTTCGCGGCGCTGCAGGTAAAAAGCGACCATGTCGTCCATCGCCTGTTGCTGGTAAGGCACCAGCCCGGACAGCACCATTTCCTTTTGGCCATGACCGACCACCTGTTCCTGGTCGACAAAGTCAAAGCGCAAAGTGGCATTACCGCGCTTACCTTGCACATCCAGCTCGGCACCGGTAAAGACAATCTGCGGGTCTTGCAGTGCCAGGTGCGATAATGTCACCGACATGCTCTGATACATGACCAATGGCCGGGCCGGGTTAATCATCACCTGCTGTTCGCACATCAGCGGCACTAGGATCGGCGGGAAATTCTGACCGGAAAAACGCACATAGCGGCGCACCAGGCTTTCGATCAGTGCCATGTCATGGCTGACTTCCCCACCGTGGGCCATTTCCAGGTAGGTTTTGCCGTTTTCATCAGCAAGTCGGGTATTGGTGCCATCACCAGACAGAAACAGCGGCAAGTCCCCGCCGACCATACCGGCAAAGTTACAATGCATGGTCTGATGCAGCCCCTGCTTGGCCAGCAGCATGGCGAACAGCAAGTCGCCGGGCACACAAAAACGCTTGGCATCCTCGTCATGAATGGGGTTGAAATCAGCCGCCACACCCTTGGCAAAGGCACTGGCCTGGGCCCGGCTGAATGCATAGCCACCCGCAACAGAACTAAAATAATCCTTTAAAAACATAGCGTTAACAAACCAACCATAAACTAGGGCATTAGTGTAACGCTATTTCCCGGTGGCAATGGTCTAGCCAGCAGCAAGGTCAGACCAGCGCAAACGGTTTACATTTTGTGCAGATGGGTAGATGATGCTGAATGAACGGTTTTTAACCTGTTCACAATCAGTCACTAAGGACTGGCAATGCAATAGCTGACTGATGTCAGTGGAAATGGAAAGAGAAAGTCATGTCAAATCAAGTAAATGGTACCGTTAAGTGGTTCAATGACGAAAAAGGTTTCGGTTTCATTGAGCAAGATGGCGGTAAAGATGTGTTTGTTCACTTCAGCGCTATCAACGGTAATGGCCGTCGTACTCTCAAAGAAGGCCAGCAGGTAACCATGGTGGTTACTCAGGGTCAGAAAGGCCCGCAGGCTGAAAACGTAACCGTTATTTGACGACGGCGTTTTTAGGATCCGTAAAAACGGCGCTGAAAAGCGCCGTTTTTCATTAACTGCCCGGCGGCCGCACCCGCAAAAAACGGGCAAAGCGAGGCTTGCCAGCATTGGTTAGCCCCTGATAAGCAAAAGTCACCCTACTGCCAACCGCAGGCGGCTGGCGACGCTGGGCATGGCTAAAGCCCGTGCCCAGTTTGAAAGTCTGGCCACTATCAAGTCGCAACAACAAGCTGCCCATCATGCCGCTAAAGCGCCCTTTGCCAGGGATGATGGCCACCACAGTACCTTCCATGTCATCCAGTGGCTTGAGTTTCAGCACCGCTCCGGTGCGGCCACTGTCATACAGGGCATCAGCGCGATGCAGCATCAGCCCTTCGCCACCGCCATCAACCACTGTGGCTAGATGCTGCGCCAAGGCCTGACGACTGGTCAGGCGTAGCTGCGGCGCCCAGCGCAGCCAAGGGCGTTGCTGCTGCTCTACCCAGCGTTTAAGTACCGCCTGGCGTATGCTGAACGGCCCTGGATGTTCCGGTAAATCAAACAACATATAGCGAATTTGTCGCCAGGCCCGGTCATTGGGCGTGCTGTCCAGCACGGTTGCAGCGACTTGCTGAAAGCCCCCACGGCCGGCCCAAAGCTCACCATCGACGGCAAAATCCGGCAATGCCGCAATAAACCAGGCAGGCGTCGCCAGTACCCGCCCTTGTTTGCTGAGCAATTGCTGACCAGTCCAGTGGCCGCGAATACCGTCGTACTTTTCAGAAATGAAATAAGGAGCAGGGTCAATATTGACGGGGGCAACCTGAGCCAGTTGCAGTTCGCCGGCCACCAGCCACAGTGGTAGCCAGGCCAGGATCCAGAGCCTTTTCATCATGCAGTCCTTTGCTATGGGTGTAGGCTAACTAAAGATGAAAACCGCTTGCTTCGCCACTAGAGCCCCCGTTGCCACTCCTGGCGTAGTGGCACAAGCCCCTGGCGAGCCGCCTTAAGTTGCTCTAACAGGCGCTCTTTGTCTTTGCCCAAGACACCTTTGAGCAGCAGATAATTGGAAGCGTGATCGGAACGAAACACCGTGCGTTGCAGGTTAAGTGCTGCCAGCAATTGCTGTTGTTCAGCCATCAGCGCCGGCACATCCAGCGGCGTAAAGTGGCCGCCAAAACCAGCCTTGACCCGCTCCATACCAAAGGGAAAGGACACCACCAGCGTCGACAGGTATTCCGGCTGGGTGGCATTCATCAGTGCCGCCGAATGCCGGGCATGCTGCGCACTGCGCTCACGCCCTCCCATGCCATTGAGGATCATCACCGAACGTTTGATACCCGCTTGCCCAAGGCGCAGTAACGCCCGTTCAGAGCTGGCGTAGGTTTCACCCTTGTTGATCCCCGCTAATACCTCGTCATCGCCACTTTCACAACCAACATAAGCCAGCGTTAGCCCCAGCTCAGCCAGTTGCGCCAGGGTTGCGTCATCTTTATTGCCAAGGTTGCGTGGCAGGCAGTAACTGCTGATCCGTCGCACCTGGGGTAGATAATGGCGAATACGTTCACAGATGGCCAACAACCGGTGCCCTGGCAGCATCATGGCGTCACCATCCGCCAGAAAGACCCTGTCCCAGGGGCCGCCGGCTAATTGCTGAAGTTCAGACTCTATCTCAGCCAGCTTTTTGGCCCGAAAGCGCTTTTGCGGCGCGGTATACATGTCACAAAAGGTACAACGGTTATAGCTACAACCGTTGGTCACTTGCAGGATCAGCGAACGCCACTCCGACGGTGGCCGGAACACAGGTTCAATATAAGATGGCTTGAACATCAGGCTTTTAACTGGTCATATGAGTGCTATAACTTTCCCATAGCTGCCGCCTGGAGGCCAGAATGCAAGATCTGTTGCCCGATCTCTGTGATGCTCATGCTGAGCAACTGACATTGTTGCAAGCACCGTTGCGCGATTATGGCGGCAAGACCGTCTTTTTCGGTGAGGTGGTTACCGTCAGTTGCTTTGAAGATAACTCCCGGGTCAAAGAAGTGCTGGCCACGCCCGGCCATGGCAAAGTGTTAGTTGTTGATGGCTGTGGTTCGCTGAACCGGGCACTGATGGGCGATGTGATTGCCGAAACCGCCGTGGATAACCAGTGGCGAGGGGTGATCGTTCTGGGTGCCATCCGCGATGTTGGCGCCATTGCCGAATTGCCGTTGGGCGTCAAAGCCTTGGGCGCCTGCCCCTTTAAGACCGACCGCAAAGGAGCCGGCAGCCTCAATGTCGAACTACACCTCGACGGCGTGGCAGTGCGGCCCGGGCAATGGGTTTATGCGGACGGTAACGGTGTAGTATTCAGTAACGAAGCGCTGCCGTTTATCGATTAAGCCGGTAACGGCAATTGCCCATCAATTAAAAACAGCTCGGCAGGGAACAGGTACAGATCGTTCCCCTCACCGCCGAGGAAGCTAACCCCGGCCGCACTGACCTCACACAACCAGCGGCTCATGCGCCGGGGCCGTTGACTGACCAGCGCCGCAGGAGTGAACAAGGCCACATTCAGTTCGCCATCCGGGCAACGGGCTGACACATACTCAAAAGCATCAACGCCAGCGGCGCGTAGCTGGCTCCCCAACTGCTGACAATACCGGTAATGCTCTGGATCGGTCAGCAAAGCCTGCTCGGCACGTTCCTGCAACCGTTCGCCATGCTCGGTACGATAATGAAACGCAAACAAAGTGTGCTGACTACGCAGTTGCCCCGCTGGCGGCTGAGCCATGGAGTGCCAGAACAATAGCCGGTAATAGGCACTTTCGGTGAGCGTAACATTGATGGTTTTACCGGCGTATAGCAGGCTCGGTTCGTGCCGTCCACCAAAACGCGAGCCCCAGGGCAAGGGCGGGTAACGAAAAGGTGTGGCCAGAAGATAATGCAGACTTTCCGTACCAGCCGGCCGGGGCGGCTTGGCAAATTCCAGCAAGTCTTCCAATAGCTGTTGTTCTGCCAGGTTATCCACCAAGGCCGCAGTCGCCACCTGTTCCTGCGCTTCCACCAGCCGCCAGGCCATCCCGGCAATCGGCGTCACAGCTTACCCCGCAAGGCATCCAAAATGGTGACCAGCCGCACCAGACCCGTCACTGACCCAATCTGCTGCTTGGGAATACCCAGGCTCAGCTGGTTATGGGTAACCATGAAGTGTTTCATCGCCGCGCTGTCGCCACCGGTCAGGCTATAGAGGCTACGGTGCAGGCGAATAAGCAATAGCGCCAGTTCGCCTTCTTTACTGGTGGCTTCAATGCCGTCACGCAGCCGGGTGCGGTTACGGCCAATCACCTGCCCTACCTCCGCCTGTGTCAAGCCCAGGGCCTTACCGGCGTTGACAACCGCTTTACTGAGTACCTGCCGTGCGTCAGGTTGTGCTACCGCAGACATGCAAACCTCCCATTACATAGGAGACATTTTATACCACCGTGACACAAATGAAACAAAAATGACTAGAAATATGTGGTGAAACTCTGACTGTCTGGCCGAGGAACTTTGCGTTTCTCATTCAGCGGCGTACCGAGATATAAAAAACCGACGATTTCGTTATCACCACTTACCGCCAGGGCCTCCCGTACCAACGGATCTGTAGCATAAGGGCCGGTACGCCAAATTCCGCCAAACCCCTGCGCCACTGCCGCCATCTGCATGGCATGGGCTGCCAGTCCGGCAGTAATGTGCTGTTCCAATAGCGGCACTTTCGGGTGCGCTTGCACGTCGGAGATCACCGCTATCACCATCGGCGCCCGTAAAAACAGCTGCTGAGCCTTGGCCTGCGCTTTATCGTCGGCTTCGGCATCGCGAGCCAGCAGGGCCTGATAACACACCGCGCTGAGCCGTTCACGCCCGGCGCCACTTATTACAACCCAGCGAAAAGGCTTTAAGCCACCATGGTCCGGCACCCGCAGCGCGGCCTGAAATAAGTTTTCCAGCGCCTCACTGCTGGGCGCTGGCTCAGCTAACTGACTGATAGAAGTACGATTAAGCAGAATATCCAGAGCCTTCATAACCACCTTCACATACGAGTATTGCGGGCAAGAATAGCATTTTGCCAATAGCGACACATGGTAGCGCACCCGCATTAAAGAGATGGGCTTGCCGCCATGACCGCAATTCGCTGTTGCTGATATTGCCCCGGGGTCTGGCCGTGGATCCCCTGAAAGTCGCGGCTAAAATGCGCCTGATCACTGTAGCCACCATGCTGAGCCACCGCGGCCAACTCATGGCCCTGACGCAGTGCCTGGCGGACCAAGGCGGCCCGGCGAATACGGCTGTATTGCTTGGGCGTCACACCAACCCACTGCAAAAATTGCCGCTCCAATTGCCGTAATCCCATAGGCACTTTCGCTGCCAATACAGCTACCGGTTGCCGGCCAGCGGTACGGTTAATAAGGCTCAGCAGCTGACGAGTTGCTGGCGGTATGGTCTGTGCCGACACCTTCGCCAGCAATACAGACTCCATCGCCCGAGTCGGCACTGTTTGTTGTATTGTCGGCCACAATTGCTCAGCCAATAGCAGGCTGTTTGCCGTCTGCTGGCCCTGCAATTGCGCCAGGCTACGGCTTAAAAACAGTCGCCCCATACCTGGCTGAAAACGTATTCCCAGCAAGCAAGTACCCGCTGCCACCTGAAGCTCCGAACTGGTTAATTTCGGCCCGCTAATCAGGCCTGGCAACGAGTAACGTTGCCCAGACAAATCAAAAGCAGCACCGAAGCTGAAAATCAAACCGCTGGCACCGTCCGGACGCAGCGCGTGAGTTGCCGCTTCCTTGGCCTCATAACGCCAATAGCACTGAACCCAGGGGGCCAGTGCCGGGCCCGGTTTTCGCCAACGCAGTGTGCTTTGCATCACTAAGCTCCCTTCACTATTGTGCAGCCTACCTCGGCATGTCGAAAATCTACAATACCGCAGCCACCAGAGAGCTTACTGTGCCTGGGAATATCACCGACAAGGAGACTCCTATGCGTTTACCCTATCGCCAGGTTGCTCCCGGCGCCATAGAGGCGCTGGCCAAGCTTGATCACTACCTTACAGCCGATGACGCATCGTTGCCGGCAGCGTTGCTGGAATTATTGAAAGTTCGAGTGTCACAGATAAATCGCTGCGCTTTTTGTATTAACAAGCACAGCCAGGATGCTCGGGCTCTGGGGGAGTCAGAGCAGCGCTTATATGCCCTCAACGCTTGGCGTGAAACGCCCTTTTTCAGCGATCGGGAACGAGCTGCTTTGGCCTGGGCCGAAGCCAACACACTGCTCAGTCAGAGTACGATCAGCGAGGCGGACTTTGCGGCGGTCAGTCAGCACTTTACTGACCGTGAATTGGTCGATCTGACCCTGGCCATTGCGACGATTAATGCCTGGAACCGCATTGGCGTCAGTTTTGCGCCGATACCGCGTTGATCAAAAACGCCGCCTCAAGGCGGCGTTTTTATCGGCTTATGGCTTTATTCACCACCGCCCCAGGCGTCACGCAGGGCAACGGTACGGTTAAAAGTCAGCGGCTCTGCTTTACTGTCGCGGCAGAAATAACCTGTCCGTTCGAACTGGTACCCCACTTCTGCGGCTGCCGTCGCCAGTGACGGCTCAACCACGCCGTTTTTGATCACCAGTGACTCGGGGTTGAGGGTAGACAAAAAGTCCTCCGCCCCACCCGGGTTCGGCACATTGAACAGGCGGTCATACAAGCGGATCTGTGCTGGTACGCCCTGCTCGGCGCTGACCCAGTGGATCACACCTTTGACTTTGCGGCCATCGGCCGGATCTTTGCCCAGGGTGTCCATATCGGCAGTGCAGTAAATGGTGGTGATGTTGCCATCAGCATCTTTCTCAACCCGCTCCGCCTTGATCACATAGGCATTACGCAACCGCACTTCTTTACCCAGCACCAAACGCTTGTACTTTTTGTTGGCTTCTTCACGGAAGTCGTCGGCTTCAATGAACAGCTCACGGGTAAAGGGCACCTCGCGGCTACCCATTTCCGGCTTGTTGGGGTGATTAGGCGCTTGGAGAATTTCCACGTGACCTTCAGGCAGGTTTTCCAGCACCACTCGTACCGGCTCCAATACCGCCATGGCCCGTGCCGCGTTGTCATTAAGATCGTCGCGGATACAGGCTTCAAGCATGGCCATCTCGACGGTGTTGTCCATCTTGGTCACGCCAATACGCTTGGAAAATTCGCGCAGACTGCCCGGCGTATAACCACGGCGGCGCAAGCCGGCGATGGTCGGCATCCGTGGGTCATCCCAGCCTTCAACATGGTTATCGGTTACCAGCAAATTGAGCTTACGCTTGGAGGTAACGGTATACGCCAGGTTGAGCCGTGAAAACTCATACTGATGCGGGCGGCAGGCAATGCTGATGTTATCAAGCACCCAGTCGTACAGGCGGCGGTTATCCTGAAATTCCAGGGTACAAAGACTGTGGGTAATACCTTCAATGGCATCGGAAATACAGTGGGTAAAGTCGTACATCGGGTAGATGCACCACTTGTCACCGGTTTGATGGTGATGTGCGAATTTAACCCGATACAGAACCGGGTCACGCATCACCATAAAACTGGATGCCATATCGATTTTGGCGCGCAGGCAGGCTTCCCCTTCCTTAAAACCGCCTTCGCGCATTTTTTTAAACAGCGTCAGGTTTTCCTCAACACTGCGGTCGCGGTAAGGGCTGTGCTTACCCGGCTCTTTGAGGGTGCCGCGATATTCACGAATTTGCTCAGGATTCAGCTCATCCACATAAGCCAAGCCTTTTTCAATCAGTTCAATAGCATAGCCATGCAACTGCTCAAAATAATCAGACGAGTGGCGCACTTCACCGGCCCACTCAAAGCCCAACCAATGTACGTCACGCTTGATGGCGTCAACGTATTCTTGTTCTTCTTTGGCCGGGTTGGTGTCGTCAAAACGCAAGTTACACTGACCGTTATAATCTTCGGCAATACCGAAATTCAGGCAAATGGACTTGGCATGGCCAATGTGCAGATAGCCATTGGGCTCAGGAGGAAAGCGGGTATGCACGCTATGATGTTTACCACTTTGAAGATCCGCATCAATAATCTGGCGGATGAAGTTGCTGGGACGGCTGTCGCCCGCATTACTCATAGCGAGTCCTCTCATCGTATTCGGGGAAAATTCCCCTTATGATCCATGAAATAATGCAGTGAAACAATAGACCTATGAAGCACAGTCGTTACAGTCTCACCGGCGCCACCCTGCTCACCTCAGCGGGGTTGGTCAGTGGCCATCTGGTGATTGCCAATGGCGTCATCGAAGCGCGCCTTCCCTACCAGCAATGCCCACCGCGGCCCTGGGTAGCTTGTGATGATTTGACCATTGCGCCGGGCTTTGTCGACCTGCAGCAAAACGGCGGTTATGGCCGGCTGTTTAACGACACACCAGACACCGCCACCCTGCATGCCCTGAATGAAGGCAACCTGCGCCATGGCACCACCGGCTTTCTGGCGACCCTTATCACCGACGACGATAGCAAAGTAAACGCCGCCATCGCCGCTGCCCGCGCTTATCAGGGTGAGGGGCTGCTGGGCCTGCATCTGGAAGGACCCTGGCTTAACCCCCAGCGGGCCGGTATTCATGACGCCAGGCAGGTGCGCCCGGTCAGTGACGCGCTACTGAACACCATTCTTGCTGCTCGCGATGTCGTACGGCTGGTAACCCTGGCTCCGGAGACCGTAAGCCCACAGGTGATCCGCCAGCTCAGCGCGGCCGGCATTCGGGTAGCAGGTGGCCACACCCTGGCCACTGCAACTGAGAGTAACACCGCCATTGCTGCCGGCCTGAGCATGGCAACCCACCTTTTTAATGCCATGGCGCCGATCAGTGCCCGCGCGCCGGGCTTTGCCGGTGTTGCCCTGGATAGCCGCCTTTACTGCGGCATCATTGCCGATGGCCATCATGTCAGTGCCAGTAATATTCGCCTGGCGCAGCGGCTGTTACCCGAACAGCTGTGCCTGGTCACCGACGGCACGGCCGCCAGCGGCAGTGACATCAGCCAGTTCATGTTTGCCGGCCAACACATCACCGTAAGTAATGGCCGCTGCAGCGGCGCCGATGGTACTTTGGGCGGCTCCAGCCTGACCATGGACCAGGGCGTGCGAAACCTGCTGGACATGGGCCTGTCACTGACGGAGGCCCTGATAATGGCCAGCATAAACCCACGGCGGGCATTGGGGCTGCCGCGGGTGCAGCCGGGTATGAAAGCCGAGTTGGTGGGACTGTGCGCCGCTCACCAGGTTCGCGGCGCTGTGCAAGGTACACAATTACTGGAAGTCAGTGGGCCGGTACCTCATCACCGTAGGTGATAAGCGCGATCACCGGCTCACCGCTTTTAGGTGGTTTATCAAAGGCAGTACTGGCACTCAGGGTTGGTATACCTTGCTGACGTAGCTGCCGGCTGATCATCATCTGTGCTTTGATGACGTCATCGCTATCGGCCACCCACAGTTTGACCAAACAATGGCGATTACTATCACAAAGAATATCGCGAATATCGATTTCCATCTTTTATTGCACCTGGGCAACAGCGTCCCGATACGCCTGCTGGCGCTCAATACCACCTTCATCGGGCACCGTTGAGGCATGCAGCGCCTGTAGGCGTTGCTCAAAATCGCTGGCGTTAAAACGTGACGGTGTGATTTCTGCCGCTTTTTTAACAGCGGCTGCAACCTTTTTATCTGCTGACGATGCCACCTTGTTTTTTGGCATTACCACGGGTTTTGTTGTACTCGCTACCACTGCAGTTGATGCCTGTGGAGTATTAACCGTAGGAGCTACATAAGCGGCAGACTTGTGTAAAGAGGGCCGAAGCGCCTGTTTTGGAAAAAGGAAATACCCCAACACCAAACCGGCAACCAAAGCCAGTAAGTGACTGATTATCCCTTTCATACTATGCTCCATGCATGTTGCTCAAATCAGCTTAACGCCATGCGAAACCACATTGACTATATTGAATTTCCCGCCAAAGATCTGAAAAAAATCAAGGCTTTCTACGAAGCGGTATTTCAATGGGAGTTTACTGATTACGGCCCTGACTACAGCACGTTTAATGATGGCCGGCTCAATGGTGGCTTTGCCCGCCAGGACGACTTCATTCCAGCGGGCCGGCCTTTAGTGGTGATCTACCACCCGGATCTGGAAGGCAAGCTGCAGCAGGTTCAGGCCGAAGGCGGCCGCATTATTGCCCCGATTTTCAGCTTTCCGGGGGGTCGGCGTTTTCATTTTGCTGATCCGGACGGCAACCTGCTGGCGGTGTGGAGCGAGTAGGTTGTTGCTGCATCCACAAGATGGCCTTGACCACCGGCCAGGGCGATACCAATACGCCCCCTAGGCCCCAGAGTATCGCCAGTAACAGCAGTTGCTGGCGTTGCTGATCAGCCCCCTGCCAGTACAACACGCCTCCGGCGGCAATCAGCAGCAAGCCAAGGCCGTGAGCCAATGCCAGCCATCGTTGCCAGCGGGGACGGTGCTTTAACTCCTTTTCCACAGTGGTTACTCTGTAAGCAATTATTGACCAAAGGATGCCTCAATATGCACAGCAGCGATACCCGCAACTGGGCCATGGCCTGCCATGCCGCCGCCTTTGCCGGCTTTATTATGCCTTTTGGTAATGTTATCGGCCCGCTGATTGTCTGGCTGATGAAGCGCGAGGAGGATCCCTTTATTGATGCCAGTGGCAAGGAGGCACTGAACTTTCAGATCACCATGATGATTGGCTACCTGGTAGCCACCTTACTGATGCTTGTGCTGGTGGGGTTCATTCTGCTGCCGGCATTGGCACTAGTTAATTTGATTTTGGTGATCCTGGCGATGCTAAGGACCTCCGAAGGTGAGCTCTATCGCTATCCCTTTTCCCTGCAACTGGTGAAGTAATGGCGCTGTGGCTGGATAAACTGGTCAATGATGACAACGCCCGTGCCTGCAAGGACATCAGCGATGAAGCTTGTCATCACCAACCGCGTAGTTTTCTTACCCATGTTATTGCGCTGTCGCTAACCAAAAGCGGCGACGGCCTGATGAATGTCAAATTGACCCTGACCTGGTTACTGGGAGCACTGGGCGCACCGCTGGCACTGACAGCCTGGCTGGTACCGGTGCGCGAAGCCCTGTCGTTGCTGCCACAGCTGGCTATTGCCAGTGCCCTGCGCCGCCGCCCAATACGAAAGACGTTCTGGACTCTTGGCGCCCTGGCACAAGGCCTGTGCGTGCTGGCCATGGCTGCCGTGGCCTTTGGTTTGCGAGGAAAGGCGGCCGGGCTGGCAATCATTGCTTTACTGGCTCTGTTCAGCCTGGCCAGGGGCGTTTGCTCGGTCAGTATCAAGGACGTACAAGGTAAAACCATCGCCAAGGAAAAGCGCGGCAAAGTGTCGGGGCTAGCCGCCTCTGTGTCGGGGATCACGGTCATGGCCTTTGGCCTGGCGGTAGCACTGGGCCTTTTTGACGACCCGCCAGCCAGCCTGCTTGGCGCGGTGCTGGCTGGCGCCGGCATGCTGTGGTTACTGGCCGCAGGCGTTTATCAGCAGTTACCGGAATACCCGGGCGCCACCAAGGGAGGCAAAAACGGTCTGAAAGCCGCCTTCAGTGGTTTTAAAGAAGCCATGGCAGCCCGGCAGTTCCGGCGCTTTATCCTGACCCGCACGTTACTGCTGGCCAGCGCCCTGATGACCCCTTTTATCGTCAATCTGGCAGGTGGTGAAAATAATGCCCTCCCCACACTGGGCATGTTGCTGCTCGCCTCCGGGCTGGCCAGTTTTCTTTCCGGCAGCATCTGGGGCAGCCTTGCAGATCGTTCCAGCCGCTGGGTAATGGTCGGTGCCGCAGTACTGACCGCCCTGACCGGCCTGAGCACTGTCATGCTGGCCGGCAAAACAAGCCCCTGGCTGTTCGGTACCTTGATTTTTGCCATGAGTGTCGCCCATGCGGGAGTGCGGCTAGGGCGTAAAACCTATCTGATCGATATGGCTAACGCCGATAACCGTGCGACGCTGGTGGCTGTCAGTAATACCGTTATCGGCGTGATGTTGTTGGCCATTGGCGGCCTCAGTGCCCTACTGGCCACATGGGTGGCTGCCAAGTGGTTGATATTCATGCTATCAATACTGGCTCTACTGGCCGCCATCACGGCCTGGACTCTGGAGGAAGCATGACCAACCCCGGCGTAAAATTCCCACCACCGCTCATTTTTGTCGTGCTGTTTGCTGCTGGCCTGACGTTGGATCACTTTTTCCCGGCGCCACTGCGACCACTGGCCTGGGTACTGGTGGTCGCCGGCTTGGTAGTGGGTGGCTGGGCACTGCTGACCTGCTGGCGTGCCGGCACACCGGTACTGCCCCACAAAAGCGCCGCCTGCCTGGTCAAAAAGGGGCCTTTTCGTTTTAGCCGTAACCCCATGTATCTGTCACTCAGTGCCATATATCTGGGCCTGGCATTGTGGCTGCAAAGCCTGTTCGCCATTTTATTGCTGCCGTTGGCACTATACCTGGTTTGGCTGTTGGTGATCCGCCGCGAAGAAGCCCACTTGCAACATGTTTTCGGCGAGGATTACCGCCACTACTGCGCCAAAGTGCGCCGTTGGTTCTAAGCCAGGCGTGTTCAACAAGCGTCACTTGGCCCTGGCCGGCCAGTATCTTCACCACCCCTGGCAACATGGTCTGCCTGCGCTGGTCGAACATCTAGGGGCGGTACAGCTGGATGCCATTCAGCGGCTGTGCCGGGCCCATCATCATCAGCTCTATAGCCGCCTGCCTGAATACACGCCGGCCCAGCTGGCTGAAGCCGAACAGCACCGGCTTATCTTTGAATACTGGTCACACGCCGCCGCCTATCTGCCGATGAGCAGTTACCCCTATGCCCGGGTGCGTATGGCACGGATCCGCCAGGGCCAGCGGCACTGGTTTGAAAAAAACGCCCGGCTGTGCCGCTATGTACTAGATCGGGTTCGCGCGGAAGGGCCACTGAAAGCCAGCGACTTTAACGCCGGTAAGGGCGGCTGGTGGGATTGGTCAGATGAGAAAAAGGCCCTGGAGCAGCTATTTCACGAAGGGCAACTGATGGTCAGCCACCGCCAGCGCTTCCAAAAAGTGTTTGACCTGCCGGAGCGTGTCTTACCGGCCCATATTTGCTGCCAACAGGCCAGTGACAGCGACTATGGTAAGTTCCGGGTTCGCACCTTTTTGCAGGCTCATGGTGTCGGTCAGCTCGCCGAAATGGTCTACCTTAATGCCGCCGACAAACCACTCATTGCCAAAGCGCTCACCACCATGCTGGCCAGTGGCGAGCTGCAATACGACGGTGAAGACTACGCCTTCGCCGATAGCGCTGAGCCGCCACCACCGGTATCAAAGCTGCGGTTGCTGTCGCCTTTTGATCCCTTGGTGATCCAACGCCAGCGCCTGAAGCGGTTGTTTGCGTTTGACTATCAGCTGGAATGTTACCTGCCGGCCAGCAAGCGCCGCTTCGGCTATTTTTGTTTACCGATGTTATTTGCCGATCGTTTCGTTGGCCAGATTGACCTCAAGGCCAATCGTCCGGCGGGGCAACTGGAAGTACAGCAACTGCACTGGCTGGAACACCCTGGCAAAATCCTCACTGGCGCTCTGGCAGAGGCCCTGGCAGACTTTGCTGCTTTTCACGGCCTGAATGAGGTTACCCGTGTTTGAGGTGGTACTGGATCACCGCGATTTTGTGATGGTAAATAAAACCGCCGCGGTCAGTTTTCATGCTGAACAGGGGCCTGGGCTTTTTGTCAATATCGAGCAACATCTGGGGCAAAAGCTCTGGCCGGTGCACCGGCTTGATAAAGTAACCACCGGCCTGTTGCTACTGGCGAAAAGTGCCGAGGCCGCAGCTATTTTTGGCGACGCCTTCGCCAACCGCAAAATCAGCAAATGTTATCTGGCGCTCAGTGATCGCAAACCAGCCAAGAAACAGGGATGGATTAAAGGTGATATGGCCAAAGCGCGCCGCGGTGCCTGGCGGCTGTTGCGCAGTACCGAACACCCGGCCATCACCCGTTTTGACAGCCAAAGCCTGGCCCCTGGGCAGCGGTTATTTCGGCTCTGGCCACAAACCGGCCGCACCCACCAGTTACGGGTGGCAATGAAAAGCCTGGGCGCACCGATTTTGGGTGACAGCCTTTATGGTGGCAGTAACTGGCCGCGGGTCTGCCTACATGCTTATGCCCTGGCTTTTGATTGGCAGGGCGACAATATCGCTATCAGCCAGCCGGCCGATTTTAGCGAACTGGCCCCACCGCCTTTTGAGTAACCACCATGAACCTGCTAAGCGCCATACACGCCTTTGTTAAAGTCGCGGAGCTTGCCAGCTACACCAACGCGGCGCAGCAACTGGCTTTATCACGTACCCAGGTATCGAAACTGGTAATGCAACTGGAACAACACCTGGGAGCAAGGCTACTGCAGCGTACGACCCGCCGCATTCAATTAACCGAAGCTGGCGAACGTTACTTGCTGCATGCCCGCCACATTATCTCGGAGCTGGCTGATGCCCAGGCCGAAATCAGCCAAAGTCAGTCGGCTATGCAAGGGCGCCTGCGGATCAGTGGCCCGGTAAGCTTCGGCACACGCTTTTTGGCGCCGTTAGTCGCCGATTTCATGTGCCAGCACCCGGCTTTATCGGTGCGCCTGGATTTAACCGATCGGAAAGTAGACTTACTGGAAGAAGACTACGATCTGGCGATCCGTATCGGCCACTTGCAAGATTCCACGCTGATCGCACGGCCTTTGACTCAGTGCCAACTGTTCTATTGCGCCTCGGCTGAATACCTCAACCACCATGGTACGCCAACACTACAAGCCGAGCTGGCCTTTCACCAGGGGCTACGTTACCGCCCAGGCGGTCCTTGGCCGCTTGCTGACGGCCCTTTGGACAGCAATAACGGCGACGTATTGGTTGCCGGAGCAGAAGCCGGCCTGGGGGTGATTTGCCAACCCAGCTTTCTGGTAGCAGAGGCCCTGCGAGCGGGCCGCTTGCTGGCTTTGTCTACGGAACAGCCCTTACCACGGCTAGGCATCTATGGTGTATACCCGGCTCGCCAGCATCTGCCTGCCAAGGTAAGTCGATTTCTGGACTTTGTTAGCAGCCAGTGGGGGCAACCACCGTACTGGGAGCAAAAATTGTCACCCAAAAGCAAACAATGATGTTCCCTTTTCGTTGATTATCTTTATTTTTTGCAACGATATGCTGAGGTTGTACGTTTTATGAGGACAACATCATGCATGCTTATGCCACGACCTTACTGCGCCTGGCGCTAGGCACTCTGACCCTGGCTCACGGCCTGATGAAACTGCTGGTATTTACCCCGGCAGGTACCGTTAGCTATTTCCAATCACTGGGCTTTCCTGCAGCCTTCGCTTATCTGACTATGGCTGCTGAAATAGGTGGCGGCTTAGCCCTTCTGGCGGGTATCTATACGCGCTGGGTCAGCCTGGCATTGATACCGCTGCTACTGGGCGCCGCCAGTGTGCACTGGGGTAATGGTTGGGTATTTTCTAATGCCGGTGGCGGTTGGGAATTCCCGGTTTTCTGGGCTGTCATACTGCTGGTACAGGCCGGCTTAGGCGGCGGCCGCTGGGTTGTTAGCCGCCAGTTTGCCTAACGGAGGCCCCATGCAACCGAGTTTGTTTATTTCGCACGGTTCCCCCATGCTGGCGTTGACACCTGGGCCAGCACGCACCTTTTTGCAACAGCTGGGGCAGCAATTACACCCCACCGCCATCGTTGTGATCTCCGCTCACTGGACCACCAATACCCTGCAGGTATCGGTATCTGCGGAGCCAGAAACACTGCACGATTTTTACGGCTTCCCGGCTGCATTGTACGCCCAGCGTTACCCGGCGCCAGGGGCACCAGAGCTGGCCGCACAGATCAGTACCCTGACCGGGGCCACCAGCATTGAGCGCGGCTTTGATCACGGCGTCTGGGTGCCACTTTCGCTATTACGTCCGGCTGCCGATCGGCCGGTTGTGTCAGTGTCGCTGCCAGTCAGCTGGTCCAGTGAGGCGCTGCTAACGCTCGGCGAGCAGCTAGCACCATTGCGTGAACAAGGGGTGCTGGTTATCGGCTCAGGCAACCTTACCCACAACCTTGGTGCGCTGGCACCGGAAGGTTCAGCAGCGCCGGCATGGGTCAACGCCTTTAATGATTGGGTGGCTGCGGCACTCGCAAGGAACGACAAGGCGGCCTTGTTGGACTGGTCACAGGCGCCCTACGCCCGAGCAAACCACCCTACTGCGGAACATCTACAACCGCTGTTGGTAGCAATGGGCGCAGGCGGTGTGCCAAAAAGGCTGCACCACAGTATCAGCCACGGCGTGCTGGCTATGGATTGCTATGCCTTTAGCTAGCCAGGAAGACGGCTAAAAAAAGCCGGCCTGGTGGCCGGCTTTTTGTCGCTCACGTCGCGTCGGGTTGATTTTCCGGCGCGGCGGTAAAAAAAGCCGGAATGGCTTCCAGGCGTGCACTGATGGCACTTAGCAGTGGATAGGCTTGCATATCCACATTAAAGCGCCGGGCGTTATACACCTGCGGAACCAAACAGCAATCGGCCAATGTCAGTTCGTCGCCAAAGCAGTATTGGCCAGCCGTGTTAGCCAGCCGTTTTTCAATGGCGGCAAAGCCCACCTCAACCCAGTGACGATACCAGGCTCCTTTTTGCTCATCACTGACACCCAGCTCAGCACTGAGGTACTGCAGCACCCGCAGGTTGTCGATGGGGTGAATGTCACAGGCAATATCCTGACACAGCCCCCGCACCTGCGCCCGTGCTGCCGGCTCTTGTGGCAATAACCGAGGCTCCGGGTGGGTTTCTTCCAGGTACTCAAGGATGGCCAGCGACTGGTTCAGTACTACGTCACCGTCCACCAGTGTCGGCACCAGCTCAGCGGGATTCAGCGCGGCATAGCGGGTAGCATGCTGCTCACCACCGTCTTTGACCAGATGCACCGGCTCCAGCTGAAACGGCAGGTTTTTCAACGCCAGAGCGATGCGTACCCGGTACGCAGCCGAAGAACGCCAGTAACTGTAGAGCGTCATATCAACCCTCGTACTTCACTACCTGTTGGTCAATAGCGCCAAAGATGCTGTGGCCATCGGCGTCAAACATCTCGATACGCACTTGGTCACCAAACTTCATGAAGCTGGTTTGCGGCGCACCATGCTCGATGGTTTCCAGCATCCGCACCTCTGCCAGGCATGATGAACCCTTGGAGCGGTCATAGTTGGAAATGGTGCCAGACCCTATCACCGCACCGGCGCCCAAAGGCCGGGTTTTGGCGGCATGGGCCACCAGCGTCGGGAAGTTAAAGGTCATATCGACACCACAATCAGGCTGGCCAAAGAGCTTGTCGTTGAGGTGTGTCACCAGCGGCCGGTGGATTTTGCCATCACGCCAGCTATCGGCCAGCTCATCCGGCGTTACCGCTACCGGTGAGAAAGCACTGGACGGTTTGGACTGGAAAAAGCCAAAGCCTTTGGCCAGTTCACCGGGGATCAGGCCACGCAGCGATACATCGTTGACCAGCATAAACAGCTTGATGTGTTTGGCGGCATCATCTGCACTGATGCCCATCGGCACGTCGTCCGTGATCACGGCCACTTCCGACTCAAAATCAATGCCCCAGTCTTCACTGCCCAGCGGGATATCATCACGCGGGCCGATGAAGCTGTCAGAGCCGCCCTGATACATCAGCGGATCGGTCCAGAAGGTTTGGGGCATTTCGGCGCCACGGGCTTTACGCACCAGCTCAACGTGGTTGACATAAGCAGAGCCGTCAGCCCACTGATAAGCCCGCGGTAATGGCGATTCACACTGCTGTTGCGCAAAGGCAAAGGCCCCTTCGGCATTGCCGGCATTCAGGGCTTGGTATACGGCGTCCAGTTCGGGGGCGGCATTCGCCCAGTTATCCAGCGCCGCCTGCATGGTAGCAGCGATAGCCGGTACTTTTACCGCTTGGCTCAAGTCGCTGCTTACGACTACCAGGCAGCCGTCACGGCTGCCATCTTTTAATGTCGCTAACTTCATCCTTACTCCGCTGTTTTCCAGCTGTTGACGTAGTCGGTGTTTTCAGTCGGCAGGGCCGCGTCACCCACTTCCAGGGCGTCACGGGTGTCGAGCATCACCGCCACTTCGTCAGTGAATTTTTTCTTGTACTCCAAACCGGCTTTGAAGGCCTTGGGGTGTGGCCCATGGGTAAAGCCTGCCGGGTGAAAGGTCATCATGCCGCGTTCGATGTTGTCACGGCTGAAGAAGTCACCGGCGTGGTA
This sequence comes from Gallaecimonas aegicerasi, assembly GCF_045291545.1. GTDB lineage: Bacteria > Pseudomonadota > Gammaproteobacteria > Enterobacterales > Gallaecimonadaceae > Gallaecimonas. Next base: position 1,049,049 of record NZ_CP149514.1, on the reverse strand, counting down.
AAAGAGCACTTCATCGTAGTCGTCATTGTTGTGGTAGAACGGCACCTTCAATGCCCCCGGATCGGACTCGATAGGCCGAGGGACAAAGGTACACACCACAAACCGCGGCGCCACAAAGGTGGTGTGAGCACTGGGCGGCAGATGATAACGGTGGCTCATCAGTGGCCGGATATCCCGCCAGTTCAGGCGTAGCACCGTCAGGTCACCATGCCAGCCCACCGCATCCAGCGGGTTGAACGGATAAGTGATGACGCTGATTTGATTGTGGCGTTTGACCTCTACCTGCCAGCTGTCTTCGGTTTGCTGGGCTTTGAAGGCATCGTCCATGGCCGGCACGTCCAGCACCGCCTGATCAAAAATCGCCTGCGGCCCCAGCATGCCTTTATCCGGCAGCTGATAGGAACCGTTGGTGGCTTCAATCATCAAAATGGTCATCGGCCCGGCAGTCGGCTCCAGACGCCACATGGTGCCACGGGGGATCATCACGTAATCGCCGTCACGCAGGGTCAGGTGGCCAAAATCGCAATACAGCTCAGCGGCGCCGTCATGCACAAACAGCAGGTCGTCACCGTCGGCATTACGGGCCAGCCGCGTCATGGCGCTGTCGGGGCGCCAGATACGGTAGCGGCAATGGGCGTTATGCAGCACCAAGTCAGCGTGCCAGGGGGAATTACCCTCCCCCTTGACCTCATTGAGGTCAAACAGCCGTGGCCGCAGCGGCCCTTCCCAGCTGACCCAGCCTGTGGGCGCATGTTTGTGGTGCAGGTGGGCGGTTGGGCCAAAAAAGCCTTCCTTGCCCATTTCCCGTTCGTAAAGTCCCTCTTCCGGTAAGTCGGCGTGCGCCTGACGAGAATGGACGCCTTCCCGGTGGGGAATGGAGGCCCATTTACGCATCGCTCAGTACTCCACGGCGGATTTGATCTTCTTCGATAGATTCGAACAGCGCCTTGAAGTTACCTTCGCCAAAGCCCTGGTTACCTTTACGCTGGATGATTTCGAAAAATACCGGGCCAATCACAGTGTCGGTAAAGATTTGCAGCAAAATGCCGTCTTTTTCCGGATCGCCGTCAATCAGCAGGTTCAGTTCCTGCAGCCTGGCCAAGTCTTCACCATGGCCGGGTACACGGCTGTCGACTTTTTCGTAATAGGTATCTGGCGTGGTCATGAACTTGGTACCACGCGCTTTTAGATCGGCCACCGTTTTGTAGATATCGTCAGTGGTCAGGGCGATATGCTGAATACCTTCGCCATTGTACTCACGGATGAATTCTTCAATTTGTGACTTGTCGTCAGAAGATTCGTTGATCGGGATACGGATCTTGCCGCACGGCGCGGTCATGGCCTTGGATACCAGACCGGTCATCTTGCCGGAGATATCAAAATAACGGATCTCACGGAAATTACCGATTTTCTCGTAGAAGTTTGCCCACACGGCCATATTGCCCTGGCGGACGTTATGGGTCAGGTGGTCAATAACGCCAAGGCCGGCGTTGGCACGGGCCATACGCTCTTTGTAATCAGGGTAAAAGTTGAAGTCGATGTTGTAGATGTCTTTCTCGCCGTACATGTCGACGAAAAACAGCAGGGATTCGCCAATACCGTACACCGCCGGAATATTCAGCTCCATCGGGCCGATGCTGTTCTGGTATGCCTTGGCACCGTTTTCAACGGCGTGGTCAAAAGCTTTTTTCGCGTCTTCTACGCGAAACGCCATGGCGCATACCGAAGGGCCATGTTTTTTGGCAAATTCCAGGGCGTGGCTGTGTGGCTCAGCGTTGACGATGAAGTTAATCTCGCCCTGACGGAACAACCAGGCTTCTTTATGCTTGTGCTTGGCGACTTCGGCAAAGCCCAGTGAAGCGAACAGTTTTTTGAGGTTGTCGATGCCCTCGGCGTCGGCGGCGGTATATTCAACGAACTCAAAACCGTCGCAACCCAGGGGATTGTAATTGATATCAACTGACATGGACTGCTTCCTCTTTGTCTTTTAAATAGGACTACGCAGCCTTGGTATAACGCGGTGGCGATGAAAGGTTAAGGGGCAAGCTTGACGCAAGCGTCAAGCAATTTTCGTAAAGTTATCTGTACAAGCAAAGCAAAGGCCGTACGATAAGGCCGATACGGCTCGGTCAGTGGCAACTTGCCCTTACAGCTGAAAAAGTCACCAGCACCGCGGTTACTTTTTCTTGTTGATACCGTAGTCACGCAGTTTGTTGGCAACGGCGGTATGAGACACGCCGAGCTTGCGGGCCAGCAGCCGTGAGGACGGATAAGCCGGGTATAGACGTTCCAGCAAGTTTTTCTCAAAACGCTTCATGACTTCATCCAATGTGCCGTCGAGGGCCGCGTCACCCAGGCTGACCGCCGGTGTCTGACTGGGTAGCTCCAGTAACTTTGGCTCTATCTGGCCACCGTCCAGTAACGACACCGCCCGCAATAAGGCATTTTCCAGCTGCCGGACGTTACCAGGCCAGGGGTAGTTGAGCATTAAATTCTGGCTGGCCTGGCTAAGCGTGGCACTTTCACGCCCTAAAGCCGCACAGTGCCGGTCAATAAAAAGCTGCGCCAGCGGCAAAATATCACTTTGCCGTTCCCGTAAGGGAGGCAACTTCAGGCTCAGAACATTCAGGCGATAGAACAGATCTTCACGGAACTGTCCTTCCCGGCACAGCGACGCCAGATCGCGCTGGGTGGAACAAATAATGCGCACATTGACCTTACGCTCGGTTTCATCACCGACCCGGCGAAAACTGCCATCCTGGAGTAGCCGCAACAGTTTCACCTGAATAGCTGGTGCCAGATCCCCGACTTCGTCCAAGAACACTGTGCCGCCTTCGGTCAGCTCAAAGACCCCCCGCTTGCCACTGGCATGGGCGCCCGAAAAGGCATTGGCACCGTAACCGAACAGTTCGGTTTCAGCGACGCTGTCTGGCAAGGAGGCACAATTAAGCGCTACAAAGGGCTTTTCCCGGCGCAGTGAACTGTCATGGCAGGCTCTGGCCAGCAACTCTTTACCGGTACCGGTTTCGCCTTCAATTAACAGTGGCGCATCCAGCTGCGCCAGCTTCTTAGCCTGGCGTAGCAAGCGTTTCATCACCGCTGATTCGGCCAAAATGGCATCCAGTGACGCCGAGCCGGCACGGGCCTGATTGAGCTGAGAATTGAGCTTGTGCGGGGTTTTGGCGGTGATCACCGCGCCGGCCAGCGTCTGGCGCTGCTGTTCGTCACTGACCCAAATGGGCAGAAAGTCGGCCAGCAAGCGCTGGCCTGCGAGTTTCACCAACATGGTGATCGGTGCCGGTTCATCTTCTTCGAGCCAGCGGCCAAGGTTAAAACCGCTGAGCCACTGGTTCAGTGGCTGGCCCTGCAAGGCGTTAATGTCATCTTTTAAGTGTGCCGCCGCCGCCGGGTTGATGATCAGCATGCGACCCTTGTCGTCCACCGAAATAACCGGATCCGGCAGGGTCTGCAACAAGGTGGCCAGTTCAAAGTGATCGCGCTCGGTGGGCATGAAGGCGGTGGTGCGTACATCATTGACGCCGTTGATACGACGAATGGCCGGTAGCAGCGTTTTAAGCTCATCAAAGCTCAAGTCCGGCAGGTGCAGGAACATTTTCCCGACCGGATCGACTTCAATGCCGCGCAGGTCGATTTCCCGCTCGGCCAGAATGTCCAGTACTTCCCGGGCTATACCGGGCCGGTCCTGGCAAAAAATCTCAAGACGCATGGCAGTCACAACACCGCTTCAATCAGAAGCGCGATGATATAACGCCCTGGCAGATAAACAAAATGCCGCGCACAAGGCGCGGCATCGGCAAACCGGCGACAAAAAGCGCCTTAGAGCAGCTGGTCGGTTTTAGCGGCCATGATGAAGTCATTTTTATGTAAACCGCCGATGGCGTGGGTCCACCAGGTGACGGTCACTTTGCCCCACTCCAGCAAGATACCGGGGTGGTGAAACTCGGCTTCTGCCAACTCCGCCACTTTGTTGGCAAAAGCCCAGGCTTGTTTGAAGTTTTTAAACTTGTAGACCCGCTCCAATTGCAATACGCCATCACGGGCAACCGGCGCCCAGTCCGGGATCTCGGCCATCAGTGTTTTCAGTTCGTCATCAGTGACTTTCGGGGCGCCGACCTGGCAGGCTTCACATTTTTGCTCGGCAAGTGCGTTCACTTGTCTCTCCTTTAACTGGCTTGCTTTTCTTTCGGGGGAAACTTGGGCTCAAACAGCCCCAGCGCCTTGGCTTTTTCAACCATGGCCATAATATCGGTTTCGGCAATATCAAACAGCTGGTGGACATTTTCCAGCAGGTAATAAACCGGTTGCATGATATCGATACGATACGGGGTACGCAGAGCATCGACGATATCGAAGTCATGCCGCTCGGGTACGTCTGACTCCAGCGCATAGGTGGTTTCACCCGGGGAAGACAAAATACCACCACCGTAGATACGCAGCCCTTGCGGTGTTTTCACCAGTCCAAATTCCACGGTAAACCAGTACAAGCGTGCCAGGAAAACTCTGTCCTGCTTGCTGGCAGCCAGCCCCAGTTGCCCGTACAGGTGCGTGAAATGTGCAAAGTCCGGGTTGGTCAGCAATGGGCAATGGCCAAAGATCTCATGGAAAATGTCCGGCTCTTGCAGGTAGTCCAGTTCTTCGCGGGTACGAATGAAAGTCGCCACCGGGAACTGCTTGTTGGCCAGCAGTCGGAAGAACTCGTCAAAGGGGATCAGTGCCGGTACCTGGGCCACTTGCCAGCCGGTGGTGCGAGCCAGAACAGCATTGATTTCATCCAGCTGCGGGATGCGATCCTTGGGCAAATCCAACAGTTTCAGACCGTCAATGTACTCCTGACAGGCGCGCCCTTCGATGCAATCCAACTGCCGGGTGATCAGGGTTTGCCAAACGGCGTTTTCCTCATCCGTGTAGTGGATACGTCCGTCCGGCCCTGGCATTTTTGATACGTATTTTGTGCCTTTAGCCATAATTTTCTGCTGTGGTGTGTGACCCACCGAGCGTACGCAGTAGCGCCTTAATGAAAAAGCCCCCTGACGCTGGTCAGAGGGCTTAGTGGCCGTAAACGAGGCGTTACACTGCAGCTAGGCTTTGTGATAAATCAGCAATTAAATCATCAACATGCTCAAGACCGACGGAGATACGGATGAGGCTGTCGCTGATCCCGGCCATGGCGCGTTCTTCCGGTGTGTAGGGCGAATGGGTCATCGATGCCGGGTGTGACACCAGCGACTCGGCGTCACCGAGACTGACCGCCAGAGTAAAGAGCTTGAGGCGGTCAATAAAGGCGGCGCTGTCGGCCAGGCTGGCATTGAGTTCAAAGGCGATAACACCGCCCGCCGCTTTCATCTGGGTGCCAATAAAACGGTGTCCGGGGTGGCTTTCCAAGCCCGGGTAGTACACGGCTTTAACCTGGCTCTGGTTTTCCAGCCACTGCGCTACCGTCATGGCGCTTTGGCAATGGCGCTCCATGCGAATAGGCAGGGTTTTTAAGCCGCGCAGAATCAGCCAGGCTTCAAAAGGCCCCAGGCTGCCACCGATATCTTTGATGGCTGTCGCGCGAATGTCATCGATACGTGCCTGGCTGCCACACAAAATGCCGGCGATAACATCGCCATGGCCATTGAGATATTTGGTGGCTGAGTGCAGCACCAGCTCAAAACCATAATCTCCCGGGCGTTGCAGCAGCGGCGTCAAGAAGGTGTTATCGGCAATACCGAGCAATTGGTGGCGCACAACCAGCTCGCCGATAGCGGCCAAGTCAATCACTTCCAGGTTGGGATTGACCGGTGTCTCCAAAAACAACGCCTTGGTGTTGGCCTTGATGGCATTACTGACCTCATCCGGCCGGGTCATATCAACGAAGCTGACCTCAATACCAAAGCGCGGCAGCATATGATTCATCAGCGCAAAGGAGCAGCCGTAAACAGCCTTCGATGCCACCAGATGGTCACCCGCCTGCAAAGAGCCCAGCAATGCTGCTGACACTGCCGCCATACCTGACGCCGTTGCTACCGCCGCTTCTTTGCCTTCCAAGGCTGCGACGGTGCGCTCCATCTCGGCGACCGTCGGGTTACCGAGCCGCGTGTAAATCGGCCCACAGTCATCACCGGCAAAACGGGCGGCGCCTTCGGCGCTGTTGGCAAAAGCAAAGGTAGACGTCTGATAAAGCGGCGCAGCCAGGGCGCGATGGGGGTCGTTGCGATCTTTACCGCCGTGAATAGCGGCGGTTTCCGGGTGACTGCTGTGGGTCATGACAACCTCTTAGAATAATAAAGAAGCAGCCACCTTAGGGAGCTTTCGGGCAGTGCACAATAGGCAACCAGTCCGACCTGTTAATTATTTGATATTGAACATATTTTTAAGAAATCCAGCCGCCAGGACGGCTGCCACTCCAGCCGTCTGAATGGCCTATTCAGGTCACATCGTCAGGTTTTTCGGCCGTACTCTTTTGACGGTTTAGTACCATGCCTGGCAATTTCATTAAATCCTTGCCCATGTCCAGTAACAGCCGCCGGCGTACCGACGACAGCGCTTTTTGCTCCTCGATATCCAGTGGCAAAGGCCGGCATAAGCGCATGGCATGCCAACCCAGGCGGGCCGTTAACAAGCCGGCGCCAACCCCCTGCGCCGCCCGCCCAGACAACTTGCCGAGCATGTCGGCGCCCAAGGTACTCATGCCAACATCGATGGCCATTTCCGAGGCACCGGCGTAGATCATGTTGATAAACACTTGTCGCAACAACCGCACCCGGCTCCAGTAACCCAGTTGCAGGCCGTAAACGCGGGCCACTTCACGCGTCAGCCGGGTATTGCGCCAGGCGACAATCGCCATGTCGGTCAGCGCCAGCGGGCTTACCGCCACCAGTACCGTCGCTTCCAGAGCGTAACGGCGGATCACGGCTTGTGCCTGAGAGTCCAGCTCACTGAGCACCAGCTGGCGAAACCGTTGTTGCACTTCCTGGCCATTGTCGTGCCCAGACACCGACGCCAAAAAACGGCTCATGGCCGCACTGTCCGCCTGGCCACGCAGTTTCATGCTGCGCTCCAGCACCACCAGGGCCTGATCGCCACTGTCCGCTTTGGCCGCCTGCTGGCTGCTACGCTCCAGCTTGCGCAGCACTTTCAAGGCCCGCCATTCCCGCCACAAGGCCCGCAAGCCACCACCGCCGAGCAGCACCAGAGCCGCCGCAAAAATCACCGCCAACACCGGCCAGCTCTGCCATAACTGCCACAGCCAAAGTACCGCTTGGCCAATGCTGCCAAGCAGCAGTAGCGCCAGTCCCCAGGCTAACCAGGGCCGCCGTCGGGGCCGGGCCAAGGCGCGCTCCAGTTGTGCCTCCGGCTCTTGATCGGCAATAAAATGCTGCTCGGCCAGGCGCTGCGCCGGGCGCAGCGCTGGGTCGTCGCCATCGCTATGTGCAAATCGTTGGCCGCGGCGTAACGTCATGCCAGCTTATCTCCTAATAAAAAGGCCAAGGCTTTATCCATACGCAGATGCGGTAAAGGAGACGCCAGCCCCGGTGGCGGCGCAAAATCAGGGAAGTCAAAGCCTTGCTGTTGCCAAAAAGCACTACCCGGTAACTGGCTGGGCACATCGCCGGGAAACAGGGTAACAGCTTCACCGTTATGCAAATGCCCGCGCAAACACGGCAGCTTTTCACCGCCCTGCTCAGCATGACCGGCTTCGGTGGCGGCTATTGCTGCCAGGGTCTCGACTCCAACATCAATGCCGGCAAAGCGTATAGGCTCCAGTGCCGGGCCAATCAACTGCCTGAGCAGGGACGTTAGCGCCGGGCGCTGATCGGGCGTTAACCGGTCAGCCTGGGTGGCCGCAAACAGTACCTTATCAATCCGTGGTGAGAATAAACGCTTGAGCAAATTGGATTGCCCGTAATGAAAGCTATGCAGGACCTGAGTCAGCGCCTGTTGTAAGTCTAAAAAGGCCGCCCGCGAGTGATTAAGGGCAGCCAGGGTATCGACCAGCACCACCTGGCGGTCAATCTTGGCAAAGTGGTCACGGTAAAAGCGTCGCACCACATCCTGCTTGTACTGTTCAAAGGTGGCCTGCAAACGCTGATACAGCGGCCCGTCCGTGGCAGTTCCGGGCCAGGGGAAAAAGGCCAGTACTGGTGCGCCTTTAAGCTCGCCGGGCAGTAAAAAACGCCCCGGCTGCAGGTAATACAGCCCCAGTTCCTGGCGAAAACGCGCCAATAATGCGGCATAACCGGCGGCGAGCTGATCGACAGCAGCGTCGTCAAGTTGATTGGCGTCACAACATTGCTGGGCTTGGGCCAGCCAGTCGGCGGCCAATGCCTGGCGAGGTGCGGCAGTCAGCAGTGCCTGCTGGCGCTCGCTCCATTGCTGGTAGTCCTGGCCAAGTAAATCCAGGTCCAGTAGCCACTCTCCGGGGTAATCAACAATATCCAGGGTCAAGGTGGCGCTGTCGCCCAGCCAACTGCGCAAGCCGCTGTCTGGCTGGTATTTCAGTTCCAAACGTAACTCGCTGATGCCGGAGGTCGAAGGTGCCCAGTGGGGCGGCTCACCCACCAGAGCCGCGTGATTGTCGCGGTAACGAAAGCGCGGCACCAAGGGATGGGGCTGCGGCTGCTCACGGGCGCCCCGGTAACGCCCTTCTGCCATCGCCGGAAAAAACGGCAACTGCCGAGGCGTGCCATGAAGCAGCTGATCCGTAAGCGATGTGATAAAAGCGGTTTTGCCCGCCTGGGAAAGCCCGGTAACAGCCAGCCGAACGTGCTGGTCGAGGCCCCGGCGCAGGGTGTCGGTGAGTTCCTGAGTGACCGATTTAAACGTGCTGTTATCCCAAATGGCCATAATGCTCCATAAACCACAGGCGCCTACTGGCGCCTGAGTGAAGGTTAGAGACGGTTAATTTGCCGGTTGAGCTGATACTCATTGGACGTCACATAACTTTCCATGCTTCTGAGCCGTTGCTCAAGTCGGGAAAACTGTTCATTGATATCCCGTACCGCCTGGCGCGGTGACTCACCGTCCTGCCAGACTTTGTTTTTAACCCTGATTTTACCTTCGACCGTTTTGTTAAGGGGTAATGGTGCGCGGTCCAGAATGAACCATAAGGCAATATAGGCCACAACAAAAAATGGCCCGGCGGTCAGTACAGTACCTGCCACTACCAGTACCCGCACCAGCCAGACATCAATACCGAAGTAATGCCCCAGGCCTGCGCAGACACCACCCAGTTTGCCTTCATCAGGGTAACGATACAGGGTGCCTCGTGATTGTGTCATGGTGACAACTCCTCGTTAGCAGTGGGGGCGCTAAGGCCACTCAGGCCTTGTTGCGCCACTGCGGGTTTTCTTCGTCCAGCAGCTTTTCCAGAGTGGCAATACGTTCCGCCATTTTTTCCGCACTCTGGGAGAGCTGATTCAACTGGGCTCTTTCCATTTCGCTCAAGCCCTGCCCTACCTGACGTTTGCTGCGGTAGTGCAGGATGAGCCAGATGGGCGCCACTAGCACCATAAAGATGATCAGTGGCGCAACAAGTAACGTCAGCACATCCTCCATGTTCAGCTCCTTAGCTTACTTTTTATTCTTGGCCAGTTTGGCCTTGAGGGCGCTCAGTTCCTGATCCACTTTCTCGTCTGCTGCCAAGGCAGCAAATTCGGATTCCAGGCTCTTGCCCTTACCCATATCATAGGATTCGACCTGTGCTTCGATATCGTCGATGCGACGCTCATACTGCTCGAACTTGGCCATGGTGTCTTCGACTTTGTTACCGTCAAAGCGCTTGCGCACTTCCAGGCGGGTCTGAGCAGACTGCTTGCGCATGATGATGCTCTTTTGCCGGGCCCGGGCGTCAGTCAGTTTCTCATTGATTTGGGTGACCTCTTCGGCCAGCTTGTCAATACTCTGATTGACCTGCTCCAACTCGTTTTGAAGTACCACCAAGGCTTCTTCAGCACGACTTTTTTCAATCAGTGCGCCTTTGGCCAGATCCTCGCGTTCTTTATTCAACGCCAGTTCCGCCTTGGCCTGCCAGTCATTGGCCTTTTCAGCCAGTTTCTGGATGCGACGCTCCAAGTCCTTGCGCTCAGCCAGGGCTTTGGCAGACAGCGAGCGTACTTCAACCAGCGTGTCTTCCATTTCCTGAATGATCAGGCGAACCATTTTTTCCGGATCTTCAGCCTTGTCCAACAGCGCGTTGAGATTGGCATTTACGATATCGGTAAAGCGAGAGAAAATACCCATAGCGATGTCCTCATCTAATGTCAGGGATTACCTTGCTCCTGACTATCCGAAAACCGTGCCAGTTTGCCAAAAACCATAACTTGTTGAATAAAAAAGATTTATTTTGTTGCCCCATTGTGGGTAAATGTAGCTTATCATTAGTTCAACCACTATTTGGCGAAAATAACCACTGATGGCATCACGGCGACACGACAACCTGCTGGGGCAGGCGAACAGTTTTCTGGAAGTGATCGAGCAAGTCTCGCAGGTAGCGCCACTAAATAAACCGGTGCTGATCATTGGCGAGCGCGGCACCGGTAAGGAACTGATTGCCGAACGCCTGCACTTTTTGTCCAGCCGCTGGGATCAGAGCTATCTCAAGCTCAATTGTGCCGCACTTAACGAGAACCTGCTGGAATCCGAGCTGTTCGGTTATGAACAAGGGGCCTTTACCGGTGCCGGCAAACGTCATGAAGGCCGCTTTGAACGGGCAGATGGCGGCACCCTGTTCCTTGATGAGCTGGCGAACACTTCCGGGCTAGTGCAGGAAAAACTGCTACGCGTTATCGAATACGGTGAGTTTGAACGGGTTGGCGGTTCTCGTAGTCTGCGCACCGATGTTCGACTGGTGTGCGCCACCAACGAAGATCTGCCCACCCTGGCAGATAAAGGCGCTTTTCGTGCCGATTTGCTGGATCGCCTGGCCTTTGACGTGATCACCCTGCCGCCACTGCGTGAACGCCGGGAAGATATTCTGCTGCTGGCCGAGCATTTCGCCATAGCCATGGCCCGGCAACTGGAGCAGCCGCTGTTTTCCGGTTTTACCAAAAAAGCCAAACAACTGCTGCTGGACTACCACTGGCCCGGTAACATCCGGGAACTGAAAAACGTTGTTGAACGCAGTGTTTACCGCCATAACAACCCGGATCTACCGGTACATAATATTGTGCTCAATCCATTTGAGTCGCCCTGGCGGCCAAGCCAGCAGGTGCGTACCCAAGACCGCCAGGTCACTGCTGAAACCAGCCAGCCGGCCACCGCCAGCCGGCAGGCGCATCAGTTCCCGCTGGATTTCAAAGAGGTGACTCAGAATTTTGAAATTGACCTGCTCAAAGAAGCACTGCGGGCCAGCCAGTTCAACCAGAAACGTACCGCCGAAACCCTGGGACTGACCTACCATCAGTTACGGGGCATACTGCGTAAGTATGAACTGCTAGACCGCACTGAAGACTGACTACAGGCAGCGAAGAGAACACTATGACGAGCAAGGTTTGGCGCCGGTGGCGAAGCGGTGGTAGAGTGCCGGTCTTTGTTTTGTCGAAGAAAATACGGTCGTGATGATGCGCCCCTGTCGCTTCACCCTGCTGCTGCCTTTGGTAGTAGTGTTGGCAGCCTGCTCCAAGCAAGGCAGCGATCTCAGTCGCCAGGGCCTGGTGTACTGCGCCGAAGGCAGCCCGGAAACCTTCAACCCGCAGCTGGTAACCTCCGGCACCACCGCTGACGCGACCGCCAATCAGTTATACGACAAGCTGATCGACATTGATGCTAAAACCGGGGAGGTTATTCCCCGCCTGGCCACCAGCTGGCAAGTCAGCCCGGACGGCCTGCGCTATACCTTCGAACTGCGCCGCGGCGTGCAGTTCCAGCATACCGCTTACTTCACCCCTAGCCGCGACTTTAACGCTGACGATGTGATTTTCAGTTTTCGCCGCCAGCTCGACCCGGCGTCGCCGTATCATGATGTTTCAGGGGGCGATTACCCGTTTTTTAATGCCGTCGGTCTGAACAAACTGATCAGTACCATCCGCCGCGATAACGACTACCAGGTTACCTTCATATTACGGCGCCCGGACGCTTCTTTTTTAGCCAATATGGCCACTGATTATGAAGTGATCCTGTCAGCAGAATATGCCAAGCAGTTACTGGCTGCCGGCACGCCGGCCAATATCGACAGCAAGCCGGTGGGCACCGGCCCCTTTATTTTTGAACGTTACCGTAAAGGCAGTTACATCCGTTACCGTGCCAACCCGCATTATTGGGATGGCAAGCCGGCGGTGGACCCGCTTATCTTTGATATCACCCGCAAAAGCTCGCGCCGGCTGGCGAAGTTGCTTACCGGTGAGTGCGACGTAATGGGCCTGCCACTGGCCTCAGAAATCGGCGAGGTGCGTAAGCATCCGCGTCTGAAGTTGCAGTCAGAGCCGGGCCTGAACGTGGGTTTCTGGGCTTTTAATACCGAGCGGCCACCGTTTAATAACCCGGATGTACGCCACGCGCTGGCGCTGGCCATTGACCGCCAGACCATGATGAAAGCAGTTTTTTACGGTACCGGCTCTGTGGCCAATTCACTGCTACCGGAAAGCTCCTGGGCCTATGACCCGGATTTGCCACCGCTTAAGCACAATCTGGATGAAGCCAAAGCGCTGCTGAAAAAAGCCGGCCTGGCCAATGGCTTTAGCATGACCGTCTGGGCGATGCCGGTATCACGCTCTTATAACCCCAATGCCCGCAAGATGGCCGAGTTGATCCAGTCTGATCTGGCAGCCATTAACGTTCGGGTACAGATTGTCACCTATGACTGGAATACCTTTCGCCGCCGCCTGGCCCGTGGCCAACATGATTCGGTCTTGATTGGCTGGAGTGCTGATAACACTGACCCGGATAATTTCTTTTCACCGACGTTATCTTGCGCGGCTCTGGCATCGGGTAATAACCGGGCTAACTGGTGTGACCCGGCCTTTGATGCCATTCTCGCGAACGCCCTGTTAACCCCGGTCAGAAGCAAGCGTATGGCCTATTACCGCCAGGCCCAGCAATATCTTTACAAAGCAATGCCGGTGGTACCGCTGGCCCACGGCCTGCGTTTTCTGGCCAGCCAGAAAGATATTCAGGGCGTGCAACTACATGCCTTTGGCGCCATTAATTTTGCCAAGGCTCACCGGGAGGACTAATGCTGCTTTATACCTTCCGCCGCCTGAATTTGTTTTTGGTCACCGTTTTGCTGTTGGCGCTGTTTTCTTTCAGTCTGACCCACCTGGGCCCGGGTACAGCGGTGAGCCATTTGGCCAACACCGACGACATGAACGCCACCCAGTTGGCACAGCTACAAACGCAATACCATCTGCACGACAGCCTGCCACGGCAGTTCTATTACTACCTGAAACGTATTTTTTCGGGTGATTGGGGTTATTCACTGGTCAATAATGAGCCGGTATGGCCGCTACTGATGCGCACCTTGCCCGCGACTTTGGAGCTGATCTTCAGCGCCATGCTGCTGGCGTTGCTGATTGGTATTCCTACCGGAGCCCTGGCCGCCATGTACCGCCGCTCAGCGACCGATTACGCCGTACAAGGCCTGGCATTGGCCGGTTATTCCATTCCGATCTACTGGTGGGCGCTGCTGCTGATGATGTTTTTCTCACTGCGGTTGGGTTGGCTGCCAGTGTCCGGGCGGCTGTCGCTGTTGTATGACATCCCGCCGAAAACCGGCTTTATGCTCATTGATATCTGGTTGTCGGATACGCCACACCGGCTAGCGGCGTTAAAAGATGCCCTGGCCCACCTGGTTATGCCAGCGCTGGTACTGGCAACGGTTCCCCTGGCAGTGGTGGCCCGGTTGACCCGTGCCACCCTCAAGGATGTGCTCAAAGCAAACTATATTCGCGCCGCACGGGCCCGGGGCTGGTCACAGTGGCGTATTGTCCGCCGCCATGGCTTACACAATGCACTGTTGCCTATTGGCCGGGTTCTGGGACTGCAAATCGCTGCCTTGCTGTCCGGCACCATTGTCACAGAAAGTATCTTTGACTGGCCCGGCGTCGGCAATGTGCTCATCAACAGCATTTATGCCCGTGACGTGCCAGTCATTCAGGGTTGTCTGCTGTTGTTGTCGACCTTTGTTATTCTGGTCAGTGTGGTAACCGATATTCTCTTTACCACCCTCGACCCTCTGCATCGTAAGCGCCTTTATGCAAAGCCCTAACATTTACGCCGAGGAGCGCATCCCCTCGCCGCTGCTGCAAACCTGGCGGGCGTATCGTGCCAGCCCACAGGCCATGTTCGGGCTGTACCTGATGGTCGGGTTGCTGATTGCCACGGTACTGGGCCCCTGGATCAGCCCTTTCGACCCTCAAGCCCAGCACCCTGATGCACTACTGGTACCACCGTCGTGGGATCAGGCCGGGCACGTCGACTACTTTGTTGGCACCGATGACCTTGGCCGCGATTTGTTTTCGCGATTGTTATATGGCGCGCACCTGACCTTCGGTGCGTCACTGCTGATCACTCTGGCGGCAGCCGTGCTGGGTGTATTGCTGGGAGCGCTGTCGGGCACCTTGAAAGGCTTTCAGGGCTCATTGATACACCATTTCCTTGATACCTTGCTGGCTATCCCTTCGGTATTGCTGGCAGTTGCGCTGGTAGCCATCCAGGGGCCGGGCATGCATGCCGCACTATTAGCCGTGTGGTTAGCCATAGTGCCGCAATTTATTCGCAGCACCCACGATGCTGTTGCCACCGAACTGGAAAAAGAGTACGTGGTTGCCGCACGCCTTGATGGCGTCAGCCGGGCCCGGCTGCTGTGGCGGGTATTGTTACCTAACGTGGCCGACACCATCGTTTATCAGTTCACTTTGGCCCTGTCAGCAGCCGTGCTGGATATCAGCGTGCTCGGGTTTTTAAACCTGGGGGCCCAGGCGCCGTTACCAGAATGGGGTGCCATGCTGGCCGGTGCAACCGATCTGGCTTACCTGGCCCCCTGGACCATTACCCTGCCCGGCCTGGCCATCTTTTCTACGCTGGTCTCCATTAACCTGATCGGCGACGGCCTGCGCCAGGCCCTCAATGCCCGGCTGGAGCAATAAATGAAAGCGCTGCTGGACATACGCAACCTGACCATTGAGCTGGAAACCCCCAAGGGGCGGGTACAGGCCGTGGAGAAGGTCAACCTGCAGATCGGTGAAGGGGAAATACAGGGTCTGGTGGGCGAATCCGGCTCTGGCAAATCACTGGTGGCAAAAGCCATTTTGGGACTGCAAGGGGACAACTGGCACGTTCACGCCGATCGCATGCATTGGAAAGGTATAGAGCTGTCCGAACTGCCCACAGACGCACGCCGAGAGCTGATTGGTAAAGAACTGGGCTTTATTTTCCAGGAACCGATGAGCAGCCTTGACCCAATGCTGACCATCGCGCAACAGCTGACCGAAGTGCTGCCGCATGATCAGTGCCCGGCTCCCTGGTGGAACCTGATGGCTCGCCGCCAGTGGCGTGCCAAAGAAGCTCGGGCATTGTTGCACCGGGTTGGTATTACCCAGCACCACCGGGTACTGGACAGCTATGCCCACGAGCTGTCTGAGGGGCTTTGTCAGAAGGTGATGATCGCCATGGCCATCGCCTCCAGCCCCAAGCTACTGATTGCCGATGAGCCAACCGCCCAGATGGAAACAACCACTGAAGCGCGGATTTTCAGCCTGCTGGCGAAACTGAATCAGCTGGGCAATATGTCGGTGTTGCTGATCACCCATGATCTTGAGTCGATCATCAAATGGAGCCAGAGCCTGACCGTAATGTACTCCGGGCAAAGTGTCGAAGCTGGCCCCACCCAAGCTATTCTCAGCCAGCCGCACCACCCCTATACCGAAGCCCTGCTGCGTTCTATTCCGCACTTCGAGCAAGGTCTGGAGCACAAAAGTCACCTACACACGCTGCCCGGTTCTATCCCGCCATTGCAACACCTACCCATAGGTTGCCGGCTGGGGCCGCGCTGCCCCCGGGCGCAGCGAAAGTGTGTAGAAAAGCCGCAGGCAAGTAATATTAAGGGCCATCGCTTTGCCTGCCATTTCCCAATTAACCTGGAGGACTAAGCCGTGGCCTTGCTGGATGTAAGCAACCTCTCCAAGACCTATATCCGGCGCCGCGGTTTGCTGCGCAAAGAGAAGGTGCAAGCATTAGCGCCGCTGAGTTTCAGCCTCGACAGTGGTCAGACTCTGGCGATTGTCGGTGAAACCGGCTCTGGTAAAACCACCATCGCCAAGCTGCTGGTGGGGGCGGAAACGCCCACCACAGGCCAGGTGATGATGAACAATGCGCCCCTGGCGCTGCACTCCAATAAAGCCTGTCGCAACATCCGGATGATTTTTCAGGATCCGTCCACGTCGCTGAACCCCCGCGTTACCATTGGCCGGCAACTGGAGGAGCCGCTGAAGCTCAATACAGACCTGGATGCGCAGGAACGGCACAGTCTGGTCGAAAAAACCCTGATCCGTACCGGCTTGTTGGCCGAGCATGCCGATTACTACCCACACATGATTTCCGGAGGCCAGAAGCAACGGGTGGCACTGGCCCGGGCACTGGTACTGAACCCGAAGATCGTGGTGTTTGACGAAGCCCTGGCCGCTCTGGACGTATCTCTGCGCGGACAGATCCTCAACTTCCTGCTCGCAGAGCAGCGCCGCCAGCATCTGGCTTATGTGTTTGTCTCTCACAACATGGGGATTGTCCGGCACATCTCCGATTACGTACTGGTGATGCACCAGGGCGAAGTGGTTGAACGCGGCTCTACTGCCGAGGTTTTCCAGTCGCCCCAGCATGACATCACCAAACGGATGTTAATGGCCCAGAACCTGCTGCCATCATAAAAAAGCCCCGCTGATGCGGGGCTTTTTTCAGAACGAGGTGCGCCGATAATTACGGTAACGTGGTAACCAGAAGTTTTTGTCGATAGCCGCGCTCAGCGCTTCTTCTGACGTATCCAGCGCCACGTGGTCCTTAATGGCCTGGCGCGCCACCGCCAGCGCGATATAGCGACTGACTTCGCGAATATCATTCAAAGGCGGCAACACCGGCCCTTGGCCGTCGACCACCAGCGGTGAACATTCCGCCAGCGCCCGTGATGAAGCCATCAGCATGTTATCGGTAACCCGCTTGGCCTTGGCCGCAATCACCCCCAGGCCAATACCGGGGAAGATATAAGCATTGTTACACTGGGCAATGGCCACCTTGTCTTCCCCCACCATGGCAGGTGGGAAAGGACTGCCCGTGGCCACCATGGCCTGGCCGTCTGTCCAGTTGAGGATCTCCTGCGGGGTAGCCTCAACCCGGGAGGTAGGATTGGACAATGGCATCACCATCGGCCGTGGGCAACCGGCATGCAAAGTCTTGATGACCTCTTCGGTAAACAGGCCGCGCTGGCCAGATACACCAATCAGAATGCTGGGCTTGGCATTTTTAATCACTTCCAGTAACGAGATATTGTCGCCTTCGGTCTGCCACTGCGACAAACGGGCTTTCTTGTTCTGGCCCAGCTTGCTCTGAAAAGACATCAGATTCGGCATGTCATCGGTCAGCAGGCCCCAGCGGTCCACCATAAACACCCGCGCCCGCGCGTCTTCTTCACTGAGCCCTTCGGTCTGCATAGCAGCAATGATCTGTTCGGCAATTCCGCAGCCAGCGGAGCCGGCGCCCAGGAACACCACTTTTTGGTCGCGCAGCTGCTCGCCTTTGGCCTTACAGGCCGCCCACAGCGTACCCACCGTCACTGCAGCAGTGCCCTGAATATCATCATTAAAGCAGCACAGTTCGTCTTTGTAGCGCTCCAAAAGCGGCATGGCGTTAGCCTGAGCAAAGTCTTCGAACTGCAACAGTGCCCCAGGCCAGCGGCGCTTAACGGCTTGAATAAAGGTTTCGACAAAGGCGTCGTATTCCTCGCCACTGATCCGGTGCTTGCGCCGCCCCATGTACATGGGATCATCCAGCAAGTCCGGGTTATTGGTGCCCACATCCAGCACCACCGGCAAGGTATAAGCCGGACTTATGCCCCCACAGGCGGTGTACAAAGACAATTTACCGATGGGGATACCCATACCGCCAATGCCCTGGTCACCGAGGCCGAGAATGCGCTCACCATCGGTAACCACAATCACCTTGACGTTCTGCTTGGTGGCATTTTGCAAAATGTCGTCGATGTGGTCTTTATCCTCATAAGAGATAAACAGCCCCCGGTGAGTCCGGTAAATTTTGGAAAATTCCTGGCAGGCCTGACCAACAGTAGGGGTGTAAATAATGGGCATCACCTCTTCGAGGTGATCTTCCAAGAGCCGGTAGAACAGAGTCTCGTTATTGTCCTGAATTGAACGCAGGAAAATATGCCGGTCCAGATCATTACTGCAGTCACAGTACTGGGCGTAGGCCCGGTCTTTTTGCTCTTCGATGCTTTCAACATACTGCGGCAACAGCCCCAGCAGGTTGAACTGAATACGCTCCTGCAGGCTAAAAGCACTGCCCTTGTTCAGCAGCGGCGATTCCAGCAGCGCCGGGCCGGCATAAGGAATATAAAGAGGACGTTTTGGCACTTGGCTCATGGGACTCAATCCTTGGGTACCTGGCGCGGACGGCCAGTATCGTCGATAGCCACATAGGTAAAGACCGCTTCGGTAACGCAGTAGCGGTCAAGGGATTCACTGCGCAGCAGCGGCTTGATCCAGACTTCCAGTTTGATGGTCATGGAGGTATTACCAATACGCACACAGTCGCCGTAAACACAGACCACATCCCCCACCTTGACCGGCTGGTGGAATGTCATGCCTTCAACGGCAACGGTGGCAATACGCCCCTTGGCGATTTCAGTGGCAAGAATACCACCGGCCAAGTCCATTTGAGACATCAGCCAACCACCGAAAATATCACCGTTTTGGTTGGTGTCTGACGGCATCGGTTGGGTGCGGATAATAAGATCGCCTTTGGGGTGGCGTTTGGCCTCGGTCATTGCAGCGCTACTCCTCAGAAAGAGGCCGCTCACTATACCGTTTTCAATGGCATTTGACCACGCTCACTCGGGGCTGGAAAAGGCCGCCGTATCCAGCTTAAAAGCCTGCTCCATCAGGCGCCCAAGCTCCAGATAACGGGGGCTGCGAGGGGGCACTACCGGTTTAATATCGCGGGCCTGCATTTTTTCCTGGATCTGGTTGAACCAGTTTAAGTCTGCGCCACTTAGCGGTTTCGCCGCTTGCTTACCCAGTAATAGCAGCGCCTGCAACGGCAGGCTCAGCAAAACCAGCACCATCAGCCACTGGCTTTGCTGCAAAAGTTGTAGTTGCCCTAGCAGCACCAGCCACACCAGTGCCGCCCCCGGCAACCAGCGCAGTAACCAGCGCCCCAGCATCACCTGACGGGTTAATGGAAAGCGCAGCAACAGCGATTGGCGTACTGGCCAATGCTGCATCAGGGTGTAACCGTCACGCATTAACGTCCACATGGCGGGCCTCTTCAACTTGCTGCGACAGGTCATGTTGTAACATGATGACCGTTAGACAACCAAAGCGCCAATGAAGTGCCGTTCAGGCACCTGTGATTTATTGGCCGTCAACAGGAGCAGGCATGACAAGGATACTGATGCTGGTACCGGCTAATCGCCGGGTTGGTATGACATCTGTCAGCCTCGGGCTGGTACGCGCCATGGAGCGCGAAGGGGTCAGTGTCGGCTACTTCAAGCCCCTGCCGCAACTGCGCCACCAGCAGGTTCTGAGCGACCATTCCGGCACACTTATTCAACAGGCCACCGGCTTGACGCCAATCGAAGCCATCAGCGCCCAGGCGCTGCAACACTACCTTGCTGAACACAATTTGCCGGCACTGCTGGCCGACATTGCACAGCGCCTAGCGGCAGTCAGCCAGCCCGATGTGCTGGTTATCGAAGGCCTGGCCCCTACCCGCGAGCAACCCTACGCACACCAGCTCAACCAGCATATTGCTCACCATCTGGATGCCGAAGTCATACTGGTGGTCGCCCCCGGCATTGATGATCGTAACAGTCTCAGTGCCCGCCTTAAGTTGATTGCCGAGCAATATCAAGACAGTCGCTTGATTGGCGCTTTTATCAACAAAATTGGTGCACCAGTCGACCAGCAGGGCCGTATCCGCCCCGACTTGTCCGACATTTTTGAATACCGCCGTGATGACAATGCCGCCCTGGATGTCACCACCCTGCCCTGTTTGAACGACCAGTTCCGGTTGTTGGGGCAAATGCCCTGGGATGCTGAGCTTATTGCGCCCCGCGCCCTGGACATGGCCCGCCATCTCAATGCCGACATACTCAATGAAGGTGATATCGCCAAACGGCGCCTGACCCGGGTTATTTTTGGTACCGCCTCTTTGACCCGGCTGGTTGAACAGTTCCACCCTGGTGCCTTGCTGGTCACCTCCGGAGACCGGGATGATGTGATTATTGCCGCCTGCCTGGCAGCCCGTAATGGCGTGGCCTTTGGCGCCATACTGCTTACCGGCGGCTATCAGCCATCAGCCGAGGTCATGGCCTTATGTGAAGGGGCTTTTGACACTGGCTTGCCGGTGCTGTCGGTGGCAACCAATACCTGGCAAACGTCACTGAACGTGCAGCATTTTCGCCTGCATGTACCGGCCGATGACCGCCGCCGCCTGCAACAGGTAATGGATACTCTGGCCGACCATTTTGCCGCCGACTTTATCAATGATCTGCTGGCTGACTCACCCCGTTCACAACGCTTATCGCCTCCGGCCTTCAAATACCGGCTACTGCAAATGGCCCGCCAGCAGCAGCAACGCATCGTGCTGCCTGAAGGCACCGAACCCAGAACCTTACGGGCCGCCGTATGGTGCGCCGAGCAAGGTATCGCCCAGTGTATTTTGCTGGGTAAACCACAGCAGGTGCGGCAAGTCGCCAGTAGCCAGGGGATCCGCCTCGGTGATGGTGTCAGTATCATTGACCCGGATGCCGTACGGGAACGCTATGTCCGGCCGATGATGGCCCTGCGCACAGCGCAGCACCTCGAGGAAGTCATGGCCCGGGAGCAACTGCAGGATAACGTCGTGCTGGCCACCATGATGCTGGCCCAAAATGAAGCCGATGGCTTGGTCAGTGGTGCTGAAAATACCACCGTCAATACCATTCGCCCGGCCTTACAGTTACTGAAAACGGCCCCTGGCAGTGAGCTGGTTTCCAGCGTGTTTTTTATGCTGCTCCCCGATCAGGTACTGATTTACGGAGACTGTGCCATCAACCCGAACCCGGATGCCAAGCAGCTGGCGCAAATAGCGGTTGAAAGTGCCGATACCGCACGCCTGTTTGGTATAGAGCCGCAACTGGCCATGATTGGCTATGCCGGCGCCGGCGATAACAGTAAAGTGCAGGCCGCAACCGAACGGGCTCAGGCAATGCGCCCGGCGCTCAGTATTGAAGGGCCGTTGCAGTATGACGCCGCGGTCATTGAATCGGTTGCCCGGGCCCGGGCACCGGGCAGCCCGGTTTCCGGCCAGGCCAGCGTGTTTGTGTTTCCCGATCTGAATACCGGTTACAGCACTTATCTGGCCGTGCAACGCTCCGCCGATTTACTGTCGCTGGGGCCCATGCTCCAGGGCATGCGCAAACCGGTTAACGATCTGGCCCGTAGCGCCACCGCCGAAGATATTGTCTACACCATTGCCCTGACAGCCATCCAGGCCCAGGCTGTCACAGCGCCGTCACCTTGATCTTTTCTACTGATGGCCGATAAGCCCATGTTCATTTGATGTACCTGAGAGTCTGCCATGCTAAATGCGCTGTCCATCCGTAACCGGCTGATTGTGGTAACCAGCCTGTTGGTGACTACAGCCCTGGTTGTTACCGCTGCCATCACACTGTTCAGTGCCCATGACATCGTTAGAGAGCGAGTCAGCCAAACGGAAATGCCGACCCAGTTACAGGCGATCCGCAATGAAATTCTTGCCGAACTGAAGCCTGCTGTGGCTTCGGCCAGGCAACTGGCGGTTAACCCCTACATCAAGCATTGGCTGCAAACAGGCGAACCCAATGATGACCGCCAGCAGCGCCTGATCGCGCAACTGGTGGCGCTGAAAAAGCTGGCCGGAGCCGACACAGTGTTTTTAATGACGGCCAACAAAAACCAGGCCTTCGACGAAAAAGGCTTTCAAAGCCACTTTGATCGCAACAACCCCAATTTCACCTGGTTTTACCGCATGCAAGACAACAAAAAGCCGCAGGAACTGGTTTTTGATGTCGATGTCTCCGGCAAAGCCCGCTTTTTTGTCGATATCAGCATTGTCGATAGCCAAGGCAACTTTCTCGGGGTTGCCGGTATGGCGTTTAACGTCAGCAAGTTGGCTGACCAAATTCGCAACTACCGCCTGGAAAAAAGCGGTTTTGTTTATATGGCCGACAGCAGCGGCCACATCCGTATTCACCCTGATGCCAAACAGCGTGGTACAGCACTTCCGGCTAACCTGGCCGCCAGTTTGAATGGCCATAATAGCAGTCAGAGTACCCTTTCCAGTCAGGGCAAAACCTGGCTCATTACCGCCACCAAAGTGCCGGTACTGAACTGGGTTTTGGTATCACAGGTGCCAGAAAATGAAGTGATGGCACCGGTCAATCACGCTATCTGGATGACGGCACTGGCCGCCCTGCTGGTACTGCTTATCGCTATTATACTGACCACCTGGATGGCCAATACCATTGCTCGACCGGTACAGGTGGTGGCCGGTGAATTAGCGCGCGTTGGTGCTGTAGGTGGAGATTTATCGGTACGGATGCCAGTCACCGGTAGTGACGAGCTGGCGCAACTCAGTACTGGTTTTAATCAGTTTGTCAGCCAGTTACACGAAATGATTCAAGACATTGCCAGTACCGCCCAGGCACAAAACAGCCGTGCAGACGACTTGCGCGATATTGCCCAGCGCAGTTCCGATGCCGGCTCCCATGTTCGCGATCGTGCCACCCAGGTGGCAACAGCCATTACCCAGATGGGCGCTACCGTTCAGGAAATAGCCAGCAATGCCGCCAATGCCGCAACCGTTGCCAGCGCCGCCCGCACACAGGCCAACGACGGGCAAAACGAAGTGAACGCCAACATCAATGCCATTGATGGCTTATCTGGCCAATTAGACAAAGCTGGCCACGTCATCAATGACGTAGCCAGTCATTCCCAACAAATTGGCTCAATATTGGATGTCATTCGCAGCATTTCCGAGCAGACTAATCTGCTGGCACTGAATGCCGCCATAGAAGCAGCCAGGGCAGGTGATGCTGGCCGCGGTTTTGCGGTAGTGGCTGATGAGGTTCGGGGCCTGGCTTCACGTACCGCTCAAAGCACTGATGAAATTCAGACCATGATCACGCAGTTGCAGCAATACACGCAAAGTGCGGTGACCGCCATGGATACAGGAAAACGCATGGCTGATGAGGCGGTCGTTGCAATAAACCGGCTAGGTGAGCTGTTTACCGCCATTACCCATCAAGTAGCAGAGATCTCTGACATCAACCTGCAAGTTGCCACGGCCACAGAAGAGCAATCAAGCGTGGTCAATGAACTTAACCGGAACGTGGATAGTATTAACCAGGCTTCACACCAGGCTTCGGCGGCCGCCACCGCCTCCGCTGACACCGCAAAGGATCTACACGCACTTTGCCAGCGACTGCTGACCTTATTAAACCGTTTTCGCTATTGAGCTTTGTTGCAGACAAAAAAAAGCCAGCTTCATGCTGGCTTCTCGCTGTCACGACCAGGGTTTGACTGATCGTTGCTGTCACAGTTGCTGCTTTTCTCTCGACCAGTCTTAGTGCTGGTTATCCTCCGAAGCTTCTCCCCCAATTGAAGAATTCGGCGGTAAGGCCTAAGCCTCGTTGTTCATACTAAGATCAGTTGCCGCGCACGTAAAGTGATG
This sequence comes from Gallaecimonas aegicerasi, assembly GCF_045291545.1. Classification (GTDB taxonomy): domain Bacteria; phylum Pseudomonadota; class Gammaproteobacteria; order Enterobacterales; family Gallaecimonadaceae; genus Gallaecimonas. Next base: position 1,025,133 of record NZ_CP149514.1, on the reverse strand, counting down.
CCGATCACCCTTTCGCCTGGTCAGACCACAAGGTTGACGCTTGCGTCAACCTTGTGGTTCTTCAACCGTGTTTTCATGCAACGCAACCCCCAGATATTTCAGCTCGGCCCGGAGAAAATGCGACATCCGTTCCACACAAGCTTCCCCTTCGGCAATGGCTTCCGAGGCCCGGTGAAATTCCATGATGTTGATATTGGCTAGCCTCGGCTTCAGCTCCAGCTCCGGTGGGTCACCGGCCATCCGGGCACGGGTGATTCGCTCCTGCATAATGTTGATAGCGCCACTCATAACATTCCACATGGACGGCAGCGGTTCTTTTTCCGGCTTGTCAGCCTTATCGGCTCGAATACGGCTGAACCATTGCCGCAAAACCCCTTCCTCTTCTTCCTCCTCTTCTTCCTCGGCATAACGATGGTGCACATCCGAGGCCAGGTTGACAGCAATCACCACATCCGCGCCCATGGCACGAGCCAGCGAAACCGGTACCGGATTGACGACAGCACCGTCAATAAGCAGCAGATCGTCACGGCGCATAGGAACAAAAAGACCGGGCATGGCGCAGGAAGCCTTGACGGCGGAAATCAGATCACCTTTTTGCATCCAGACTTCCCGCCCGGTTGCCAGTTCGGTGGCAAGAGCACCAAAAGGTATTTTGGTATTGGCAAAATCAGGATGCTGCATGCCTTCGCCGATAACGCCAAAGACCTTATCGCCCGATAGCAGGCCGCGGCCACTGAGGGTCGGGTCAAGTAATGACATCACCTGAAAGCGGGTAAAGCCTCGCACCCACTTTTCCAGTTTGCTCAGCTCACCGGTAGCATAGGCCGCACCAACCAGGGCGCCGATGGAACAGCCAGTGACCAGATCCGGTTTTACGCCGAGCTTGTCCAGTGCATTGAGCACACCGATATGAGCCCAGCCTTTCGCTGCACCACTGCCAAGCGCTACCGCGACTTTCGGCCGCGAAGACATCGTCATAGCTTGCCCTCCTCTGTTGAGCGGTCAGCATAACAGTTTCCATGTGCCCTGCCAGCCCTATGGTCAGTCCAGTGAAAAGGCATTCCATGAGCGATGATAACTTGTTGTTTGAAAACAAAATATGAAAGATTGGTTAAACACTTTGGTGGCTAACTGAACAGTACAGAAACTCTCTGCATTAGATACTTGTAATTTAATCCGCTGCGGCGGATAACGTATAAGAGACGGTATAAAAAAGGTCTTATGAGATGCTAGCTGCGGTTGCGGTGCGCTATTTGCCCTGGATACTGACAATGATTCAGCCAGGCCAGTTTGATCAAAAAGCAGCAACAGTACCACCGTTACTATCCACGCAGCCTACAGCCCAGCCACCTAAAAGCCGACGAAAAGCTCTGACCATGACGTCCCGAGCTTTGGCTTTCCAGCCACTTTCGCTACGCTTTTTAAAATACTCAGGGCCACCTGCCGGCTATCTCATGCAGTGACGCTGCCGCCGTATGGCACTGCGTCAGCCGACACCGCAGCTTAGCCAAACAAAGAGCTGACACAACAGACATAATATCAACACCTCAGAGGTATCCCCCATGGACAGCTACAACAGAATTCCGACTATCAGCATGGCCAACGCCGCCCAATTTGTTGATGCCGCACAGCCCACCCAGTTAAACCTGGACAGCCCCGCAGCCTGGGTCACCACTGACTTTACCCGTCGAGCGCCGTTGGTTATTGAAGAAGATGTCAGGATTGACGACGCCATGTACATGATGAAAAAGGCACACGTAAAAGCCAAACTGGTTGTCGATGCACAAAACCGCTTTCTGGGTATTGTTGGCCTTGGCGATTTGCAAAGCCATAAGGTGCTGATGGCTGCAACCCGCCGCCAGGTTCCCCGGGAAGATGTGACTGTACGTGAGGTGATGACGGATAAATCACACCTGCATGGCTTTAGCTACAACGAGCTCGAGGGTGCCACTATCGGTGACGTACTCTTTACCCTCAAGGAGCTTGGTGAGCAGCATGTACTGCTGTTGGATAAAGACCACAACCTGCGCGGTATGATTTCTGCCGCGGATATTGCCCGGGCATTGCACATTCCTCTGGATATCGCCCAGCGCGCCCACAGCTTCGCCGAAGTTTTCCAGGTACTGAAAAGTGCCTGATAAGCACTGCCTGGCTTAACACGATAAAGCCCCTTAACCGGGGCTTTTTTATACCCAGCAGCCTGACCATGCTGCTACCACGACCTCGCCTCCGGCATAAAAAAGACCGGCATCAAGCCGGTCTTTTTCGCTGCTCAGCCCCGTTGAGGCAAACCGAGCAAGGTACTATCAGGCATGTTCATCGATGATCTGTTTCATTTCATCAAAGTGGCCATGCATCGCATCTGACGGCTCAGGGCTGATAACACTGACCACATAAATTGCCAGTGCACTCAGTACAAAGCCCGGCACGATGCCATACAACCAGCTATTGAGTGAGTGGCCATCGATGGTGAACGGGCCATAGATCCACAGTAACACCGTGATAGCGCCCACCACCATACCAGCTAATGCTCCCCAAAGAGTCATGCGCCGCCAGAACAGGCTAAGAATGACGACCGGGCCAAAGGCGGCACCAAAGCCCGCCCAAGCATTACTGACCAGGCCCAGAATGCTGTTGTTGGGGTTCCAGGCCAGTACGATGGCCACTACCGAGACAATCAGCACCGACAAGCGGCCAATGGCCACCAGCTCTTTCTGACTGGCATTACGGCGCAGGAAGGCTTTATAGAAGTCTTCGGTCAGTGAACTGGAGGTCACCAGCAGCTGTGAGGAGATGGTACTCATGATGGCGGCCAGAATCGCAGCCAGCAGGAAGCCACCGATCAGCGGGTTGAACAGAAACTGCGAGAAAACAATGAAAATGGTTTCCGGATCGTCCAGCGTCATCTGGGTTTTCGCTACATAGGCAATGCCCACAAAACCAGTAGCCAGAGCACCGATGATGGAAACCACCATCCAGCTAATACCGATGCGGCGGGCGGTCTTGATATCACGGACACTGCGGATGGCCATAAAGCGCACAATAATGTGCGGCTGGCCAAAGTAACCCAGCCCCCAGGCCAATAGGGAAATGATCCCCATCACTGAGACATCCTGAAGCACCCCGGTGTGGGCAGCATCCTTGAAAAAGTCCAAAAACAGCGGGTTCAGGCTTTCCACCTTGTTGACGGTCGCGCTCACGCCGCCAAGGTCACTGAAAGCCACAATCGGTACCAGTACCAGCGCGATAAACATGATGCAGCCCTGTACGAAGTCGGTCATCGACACCGCCAGGAAACCACCAAACAGGGTGTAGGCACACACCACTGCCGCCGTAACAATCAGCCCGGTGCTGTATGACATACCGAAGGAGCTGTCGAACAACTTACCGCCAGCCACCAGCGAGGCCGAGGTATAGAGGGTAAAGAAGATGATGATCACCAACGACGAGATCAAGCGCAGCACACGCTTGTGGTCGTCAAAACGATTACCGAAAAAATCGGGAATGGTGATGGAGTTGTGTGCCACCTCGGTGTAAGTGCGCAACCGTGGCGCAACCACAACATAGTTAAGAAAAGCGCCGATGGTAAGCCCTACAGCAATCCATACCTGTGAGAGACCAGATGCGTAAACCGCACCTGGCAGCCCCATCAGCATCCAGCCACTCATGTCCGACGCTCCAGCTGACAAAGCTGTTACACCCGGGCCAAGGCCGCGGCCACCTAGCATATAACCGGATACATCATCCGTGGATTTTTTATAGGCATACAAACCAATGCCAAGCATGGCAATGAAATAGGTTGCCAACGAGATAAGCGTGCCTGTTTCCACTCTTCACTCCTGTTATTGATTTTGATGAGTGTTGACACTTTTCCGCAGCCCTGTCACCAAGGGAAGCAGCGCTCAGGAAAAGCCTTTTCATTTGAACACGAACGAATATACTAACATATTCGTTTATAAAATACTTCCTTAATGCAACTTTCACCCTTAAGGCGCTGAATAGCACAATCATAAGCTGCGCCAAAGCCCTTGCTATAGCTGTTTTGCATGATTAGTTGCCATCACCTCTAACAAATAACCCCGCGACAAAGCGCGGGGTTTAAGCGACGAAAAAGCATTGTTAAATGCGGATGCCGCCGTCTATTTCCAGGGTTCTGGCGGTAAAGTAGTCATTTTCAAAGATGAACTTAACGCCATGTGCGATCTCCTCCGGCAAGCCCAAGCGACCGCAGGGAATAGCCTTTTCCATCCGTGCGATGGCTTCCGGCTTCATTTGCTCTGTCATGGCTGTTTTTATCACTCCCGGTGCAATGGCGCCGGTGCGGATCCCATGGCGAGCCAACTCTTTGCCCCAGGTTACCGCCATGGTGGCCACTGCCGCTTTTGAGGCAGAATAGTTGGTTTGCCCCATATTGCCCGAGCGAGACACGCTGGAGATGTTGATGATCACCCCCTTGGCGCCTTTATTCACCATGGTGGCGGCCGCTTCACGGCCACACAGGAAGGTACCAATGACATTGACATTGATCACCGACTGGAACTGATCCAGGCTCATCTTGCTCATCTGGCCATCTTTGACCTTCAACAGCATACCGTCACGCATGATACCGGCGTTGTTGATCAGGCCATTAAGCGTACCGAAATCATCGCCGATTTGCTTGAAGGTCGCCTCAACCGCGGCCTCATCGGTAATGTTGCAGACATAAGCGCGCGCCTGACTACCAGCCTTTTCAACCAGTTCGACACTGTGCGCCAGATCATCCTGGTTAACATCAATCAGCGCCAGTTTAGCGCCCTGAGCCGCCAGCATTACTGCCATAGACTGCCCTAACCCGCGACCGGCGCCGGTAACGGCAACCACAGCATTATTCAGTTCCATTCATTACTCCTCAAACAGTGCCAGGATGGAAGAAAAGTCCTTGCCACCATTACCTTTCTTGTTATGCATTTGATAAAGCGATCGCGCCAGCGCTCCCATCGGCACAGGCGCCGCCACTTCACCGGCAGCCGCCATCGCCAGCTCAAGATCTTTGCTCATCAACTGGCTCATAAAGCCCCCCTGGTAGCCTTTGGAAGCCGGAGCAGTTGCCATTACCCCAGGGATCGGGTTGTACTTTTCCAGTACCCAGTTGCCGCCAGAGCTGACTTTCATGATGTCAGACAGTACTTTGGCATCCAGGCCGTGCGCCATACCCAGCTTCAACGCCTCGCAGGTGCCACTCATCAGCACCGACAGCAGCATGTTGTTGCAAACCTTGGCTACCTGCCCGGCGCCGCCGGCACCCGCATGAAAAATATTGGCACCCATGGCATCAAGCACAGGTTTGGCACGCTCGAAGGCTGAGTCGCTACCACCAACAATAAACGTCAGGGTGCCGGCAGCGGCACCGGCGGTACCACCAGATACCGGCGCATCTACAAAATCAATGGCCAGCGGCCCGGCGGCATCATGCACTTGCTTGGCGGTGGCCGCATCAATGGTGGACGAATCAATCACCAGGGTGCCTTTGGCCAATTTGGCCAGCAGGCCGTTTTCGCCCAGGTACAACCCGGCTACGTGGCGGCCGGCCGGCAGCATGGATACCACCACTTGGCAAGCAGCTGCGTCATCAAGGCTGCCAGCACTAGCGCCGGCATCGACTAGCTCCTGCACCGCTTGTGGATTCAGATCCACCGCCATCACCTGATGGCCCGCCTTGAGCAGGTTGTGGGCCATCGGGCCACCCATATTGCCCAGACCAATAAATGCGATCTTCATCTGTCTCTCCTTAGATGTCGGCCAGCGGGTGAGCGTCCCAGGGGCTGGTGAAAAAGCGGCTGATCACATCCGCAGGCACCTGCTCCACTGACGCAAACTGCCAGCGTGGGTTACGGTCTTTTTCCACCAGCAGAGCTCGTACGCCCTCCTGAAATTCACCATACTCGCCACAACGCCATGACAGCCCCGCTTCCATACGAAACGCGTCCGCCAGGCTCATGTTTTTACCCCGGTGCAGCTGCTCAAAGACAATACTCGCACTGAGCGGGCTACCGTGCTTGAGGGCATCGCGGGCCTTGGCCAGCCACTTATCATCAGTCTCGAGGCTGCTGATGCGCGCGACGATGGCACTGAGGTCATCGCCAGCACACAGTTGGTCAATCTGCTCCTGATGCGCCTTCACCTGGCCTTTGGGCATTTTTACCCGCGCCGGGCTTTCCAGTTTTTTCAGGCTGTCGCTGAGTTTCTGGTGGTTAAGGCTAACGGTATCGCCCCAGCTGACATGACAAAGTGCGTCAAACAGCGCGCCTTTATCTTCACTGCTGATGAAGTGATCGGCCAGCCCCACATAAAGCGCATCGGCGGCATTGATATTGGCAGCAGTCAGGCCCAAAAAGAGGCCGCTATGACCGGGCATCCGCGACAAAAAGTAGCTACCGCCGACATCGGGATAAAGGCCGATGGTGATTTCCGGCATGGCGATGCGGGCAGTTTCGGTGACCACCCGGTGCGAGGCACCGCTCATCAAGCCCAGGCCGCCGCCCATGATGATGCCGTGGCCCCAGATCAGCACTGGTTTGTTCATGCAGTGGATCTGGTAATCCAGGCGGTACTCTTTGAGAAAGAAAGTCTCAACCGCCTGACCGCCGTTGTCGCCCTCTTTCATGGCGTTATACAGCGCTACTACATCACCGCCGGCGCAAAAGGCCTTTTCACCAGCCCCTTCCAGTACCACCATGGCGATGCGCGGGTCCGCTTCCCAGCGGCTCAGTTGTGGGTCAAGACGGTCGATCATCGCCTCGGACAGGGCATTGAGGGATTTCTCACTGTTCAGCCGGGCTACGCCAATAGCCCGGCCATTGGCGGTATCCAGCTCTTCAAATTGGACGATATCACTCATTGGTTTTGCCACTTGGGTTGGCGTTTTTCCAAAAAGGCACTGACACCTTCTTGCTGATCCGCACCGTCAAAGAGTTTGACGAAGTATTCACGCTCGCGACCCAGGCCGTCGTTGATGACGCCATGGCGGCAGTGCTGCACCAGTTTCTTACAATAGCTGACCGCTTGTGGGCTCTGGTTGCCAACCTGGCGGGCCAGTGCCATGGCGGCGTCGGCGCTTTCGCCTTTTGCGACCACTTCTTCAACCAGACCAATGCTCAGGGCCTTGTCAGCCTTGAGTTGCTCGCCGCAAAGGATCATCCGCTTGGCCCAGCCCTCACCCACTAAATGGGTCAGGTTCTGGGTGCCACCGGCACAGGGCAGCAGCCCGACCTTGGCTTCTGGCAGGGCCATCACCGCTTGTTCTTCGGCGATCCGCAAGTCACAGGCCAGCGCCACCTCCAGGCCACCGCCCATGGCATAGCCGTTAATGGCAGCGATAGATACACCGCGAAAATCAGACAGGGTTTCAAAAGCACGACCAAACAGGTGGGCCATTTCGGCAGCCACCTCTTTATCGCCGTCAGCGAAGAGTTTTAGATCAGCGCCGGCACTGAAAAACTTGTCGCTGGCTGAGCGCAATACCAGTGCATAAACCGATTTGTTGGCATTGAGATCTTCCACCATGGCGGCCAAACCACGCAGGCTTTCTGCCGTCCAGGTGTTGGCTGGCAGGTTGTTCATGGTGATCACGGCCACGTGGCCGTCAATGGTCAAATCCAGTGGACTGTTCATAGCCGCGCTCCTGTTAGCGGATCTCATTGGCATGCTCGGCCAACAGGCGCCGGGCAATGATGAGCCGCATGATTTCATTGGTTCCTTCAAGGATCTGGTGTACCCGCACGTCACGCAGGTGGCGTTCCATCGGGTATTCCTTGATATAGCCGTAACCGCCGTGCAGCTGCAGTGCTTCATTACAGACCTTGAAGCCGACATCGGTAGCAAAGCGCTTGGCCATCGCACAATAGGCCGTGCGCTCTGCGTCTTTGCTATCGAGCTTGTAGGCTGCCAGCCGTACTAACTGCCGGGCTGCAACCAGCTCGGTGGCCATATCCGCCAGCTTAAACTGCAGCGCCTGGAAAGCCGCCAGCGGTTTTCCAAACTGACTGCGTTCCTGCATGTATTCGGTGGCCGTATCCAGCGCCTGCTGAGCCGTACCTATCGAACAGGTGGCAATATTGATGCGGCCACCATCAAGGCCCATCATGGCAAATTTGAAACCTTCGCCTTCTTCGCCCAGACGGTTGCGCACCGGCACCCGCACATTGTCAAAGGTGATGGTGCGGGTCGGTTGGGCGTTCCAGCCCATTTTTTCCTCGGCTTTGCCATAACTGACCCCGTCGGCATCAGCCGGTACCACAATGGCGCTGATGCCACCTGGGCCCGCTTCGCCGGTACGGGCCATCACTACCAGCACCTGGGTGCTGCCGGCGCCACTGATAAAGGCTTTGGCGCCATTGATGACGTAATCATCGCCATCACGGCGGGCCGTAGTGGCCAGGCTGGCAGCATCCGAGCCGGAGCCAGGTTCAGTCAGGCAGTAAGATCCCAGTTGCTCACCGGTAACCAGCGCCGGGCAGAAAGTATCTACCACCTCGGCGTTACCAAAACTGGCGATCATCCAGGTCACCATGTTGTGAATGGTCAGGTACGCCGTGGTAGCCGTACAGCCCATAGCCAACGCTTCAAAGACAATGCTGGAATCCAGCCGGCTGAGCCCCAGGCCGCCGGCAGCTTCCGGCGTGTACAGGCTCAAAAAGCCCATTTCGCCGGCCTGTTTGATCACTTCAACCGGGAAGTAGTGTTCTTTGTCCCACTTCCCGGCGTGGGGAGCCAGTTCACTCTGGGCAAACTGGCGGGCCGTTTCCTGAAATGCCAGCTGATCGTCAGTCAGATGAAAATTCACGTCAGCGCTCCTGTTACTTCAATTCGATGGTCATGTTCGGGCCGGAAGGAATATCTTCGTTAAACCAGCGGGCCGTGACCGTTTTGGTTTCGGTGTAAAAACGCACCGCCTGTTTGCCATAGGCATGCTGGTCGCCATAGAAAGAGCCTTTCCAGCCGGTAAAGCTGAAGAACGGCAGCGGCACCGGGATCGGTACATTGATACCCACCTGGCCGACTTCAATTTCGTGCTGGTACTTACGGGCAGCAGCGCCGCAAGCGGTAAAGATGGAGGTGCCGTTACCGTAAGGGTTGGCGTTGACCAGTTCGATAGCCTCATCGAGGCTGTTGGCGTTAACCAGGCACAGTACCGGGCCAAAAATTTCTTCCTGGTAGATGCGCATATCGGGGGTAACATCGCTGAACAGCGTCGGCCCAACCCAGTTGCCCTTTTCGTAGCCAGCCAGAGTAAAGTCGCTGCCATCAAGTAAGCAGGTAGCGCCCTGCTCTTTGCCGCTTTTGATCAAATCCAGTACGCGGGCTTTGGCCTGCGGGGAAATTAGCGGCCCGTAGGCAGCGTCTGCCTGATCCCACAGCCCCGGTTGCACTGCCGCCAAGGCCTGGCGAATATCATCAGCCCAGTTTTGTGCTTCACCCACCAGTACCGCCACAGAAATGGCCATGCAGCGCTGGCCACCGGCACCAACCGAAGCACCGACGATGTTATTGATCACCTGCTGCTTGTTAGCATCCGGCATCACCACCATGTGGTTTTTAGCGCCGGCAAAAGCCTGCACCCGCTTCATATTTTCGGTACCACGGCGGTAAATGTATTGGCCTACCGGCACGGAGCCGACAAACGACAGCGCTTTCACCTGGGGGTGATCCAGCAGGAAGTCCACCTGCTCTTTGCCACCATGGATCACCTGTAGCACCCCTTCCGGTGCGCCGGCTTCGACAAACAGCTCCACCAGTCGGGTTGGCGTCAGTGGATCCTGCTCGGAAGGTTTGAGAATGAAGGTGTTACCACAGGCAATGGCCAGCGGGAACATCCATAACGGGATCATCGCCGGGAAATTGAACGGCGTGATACCGGCGCAAACCCCCAGAGGTTGAGTCAGGCTATAGCAATCAATACCACGGGCCACGTTCTCAACGGTTTCGCCCATCATCAGGCTGGCAATATTGGCGGCGTGTTCCACCACCTCAATGCCCCGCCAGACGTCACCTTTGGCGTCTTCGAAGGTTTTACCGGTTTCCGAGGAAAGGATTTTAGCAATCTCTTCCTGGTGGTCCTTGAGCAGCTGCTGGTAGCGCAACATCACCCGGGCGCGTTGCGAAACCGGCACTTCTTTCCAGGTAGCGAAGGCCTTGCGGGCACTGGCAACAGCCGCTTCCATCTCGCTTTGAGTAGCGCAAGGCACCTGCGCGATGACGCTGTTATCGACCGGGTTGGTCACATCAATGCGTTGCTCGCTCTGGCTATCAACAAAGCGGCCATCAATAAACAGTTGAACGGTTTTCATCAGAAGCTCCTTACAGCATTTCAATGGCCACGGCAGTGGCTTCACCGCCGCCGATGCACAGTGACGCCACGCCTTTTTTCAGGCCGCGGGCCTTAAGGGCATGAATAAGAGTAACCAGCAGCCGCGTTCCGGAGCAGCCAATAGGGTGACCCAGGGCGCAGGCACCACCATTGACGTTCACCTTGCTGTGCTCCAGCCCCATTTCATTGATGGCCAGCATGGTTACCATGGCAAAGGCTTCGTTGATCTCAAACAGATCCACGTCTTCTTTCTGCCAACCGGCTTTGGCCAGCACCTTTTGCATGGCCCCAATCGGCGCAACGGTAAATTCACTGGGGTGCTGGGCATGCTGAACCTGGCCAACAATACGTGCCAGCGGCGTCAGGTTGCGGGCTTTGGCGGCCGCTTCATCCATCAGTACCAGCGCCGCTGCACCGTCAGAGATAGATGAAGCATTTGCTGCTGTGATAGTGCCGTCTTTGGCAAAGGCCGGGCGCAGTGACGGAATTTTCTCCGGCATGGCATTGCCCGGCTGCTCGTCAGTATCAACTGTCACTTCTCCCTTGCGGGTTTTCACCGTAACCGGGGTGATTTCGTCAGCAAAGGCGCCACGTTCAATAGCGGCTTTGGCCCGGGTCAGTGATTCGATGGCAAAAGCGTCCATGGCTTCCCGAGTCAAACTGTATTCATCCGCTGTGGCTTGCGCGAAGGAGCCCATCAGGCGGCCGGTATAGGCATCTTCTAGACCATCAAGGAACATATGATCTTTGACATCGCCATGGCCCATGCGCATGCCGGCGCGAGCGCCAGGCAGCAAGTAAGGGGAATTGGACATGGATTCCATGCCGCCGGCCACAACCACCTCGGCACTGCCTGCGGCGATCAGATCATGAGCGAACATGACGGTTTTCATACCGGAGCCACAGACTTTGTTGACCGTGGTCGCCCCGCAGCTATCAGGCAAACCGGCGTACCGGCTGGCCTGACGAGCAGGAGCCTGGCCTAGACCGGCTGGTAGTACACATCCCATCAGGGTTTCGTTAATATCTTCAGGTGCCAGGCCCGCCCGCGCCACTGCCGCGCGAATGGCAGAAGCACCAAGTTGGGGGGCCGCAACCGGGGCCAAAGCCCCCTGAAATCCGCCCATGGCGGTACGGGCTGCGCCGACGATAACAACAGACATGTCAGACTCCTTTTAAGGCTTTGCCACAGCCTACCTATAATTTACGTTTACGGCAACGTAAAGGCATCCGACCTGTTTGTGAAAAAGAACCTTGATAGCCGCGGCTTCCAGCGCCTTTTTCAGCACCACCAGACAAAGTGGTAGATAAAAAGAATACGGCGACTTTTTTCCGTCATGGCATCGCAAAGCTACGAAACAAGACTTGTTTTTTGTGTAGGAGAAAGTCAGTCTTGACAGTGGGTTAGGCGGTGTTTTCCCCCACCCGCCATAATCTTTACCTTTACGTAAACTTCCAGTAAGGTAGCAACATCGAAGATGAGCCAAGACACCATGTCCAACAAGAGCAACACTTACAGCATCAGCGAGCTGGCCAAAGAGTTTGACATCACCACCCGTTCTATCCGGTTCTACGAGGACCAGGGCCTGATCACTCCGGAACGAAAGGGTCAAACCCGGATCTACAGTCGCCAGGATCGCGTTCGCCTGAAACTGACCCTGCGTGGCAAACGCCTGGGCTTCACTCTGGCGGAGGTGCGCAAGCTGTTTGATCTGTATGACGCGGACAAGTCTTCTGTCACCCAGCTCAATACCATGCTGGATCTGGTGGCCGAGAAAAAAGCGGCGCTGGAACAGCAGATGGAAGACATCAAAGTGGTACTGATGGAGCTCACTTCGGCAGAAACCCGCTGCCGTACTGCCCTTGCTGATATAAAGGAACACAAGAAAACCGGCAGCTAACTCAATACGCCTCTCGGGGGAGACGCTGATGATTAGCCAGTTCAAGAGCCTGAATTTCGGTTTGGGTGATACTGCGGATATGCTCCGCGACCACGTCAATGCTTTCGCACGGGAAGAGATTGCTCCCCGTGCCGCACAGATTGATCATGACAACGCCTTTCCCAACGAACTGTGGCCAAAGCTCGGCGATATGGGCCTGCTTGGGGTCACCGTCAGTGAAGAATATGGCGGCGCCGGCATGGGCTACCTGGAACATGTCATTGCCATGGAAGAGCTGTCTCGTGCCAGTGCCTCTGTAGCGCTGTCTTACGGTGCCCATTCCAACCTGTGTGTGAACCAGATTTACCGTAACGGTAATGACGAGCAAAAACACAAATACCTGCCCAAGTTAATCTCCGGTGAGCATATCGGGGCGCTGGCCATGTCTGAGCCCAATGCAGGTTCTGATGTGGTGTCGATGAAACTGTCCGCCCGTGATAATGGCGATCATTTTGTGCTTAACGGCAACAAGATGTGGATCACCAATGGCCCCGACGCCGATACCTATGTGGTCTATGCCAAGACCGATGTGGAAAAAGGCCCTCATGGCATTACCGCCTTCATCATTGAGCGGGGCTTCAGCGGTTTCTCCCAAGCCCAAAAGCTCGACAAACTGGGCATGCGTGGCTCGAACACCTGTGAGCTGGTGTTCGAAGACTGCATCGTCCCTAAAGAAAACATTCTTGGCGAACTGAATCAGGGCGTGAAAGTCTTGATGAGTGGCCTGGACTACGAGCGCGTAGTGCTCTCCGGTGGCCCGCTGGGCATCATGCAGGCAGCCATGGACGTGGTCGTACCCTATGTACATGACCGTGAGCAATTCGGTAAGGCCATCGGCACCTTCCAGCTGGTGCAGGGTAAAATTGCCGACATGTATACCCGCATGAACGCAGCCCGTGCTTACGTCTACACTGTGGCCAAGGCCTGTGACCGCGGCGAAACCACCCGTAAGGATGCTGCCGGCGTCATTCTTTACAGCGCCGAAATGGCCACGCAGGTCGCCCTGGACGCCATTCAACTGCTCGGTGGTAACGGCTACATTAACGAGTACCCTACCGGCCGTTTGCTGCGCGATGCCAAGCTGTATGAGATTGGTGCCGGCACCTCAGAGATCCGCCGCATGCTCATCGGCCGCGAACTGTTCAACGAGTCGCGCTAAGCCACATCAATAAGGGGGCTTCGGCCCCCGCTGCTGTTAAAGGACCTGCCCGATGATCCTGACCTCCGCTGTCAATCCCCAGGCACAAAGCTTTCAAAATAACGATGCCGCCATGCGCGCCCTGGTGGCTGATCTGAACGAGAAAATCGCTCAGATCAGTCAAGGTGGCGGTGCCAAGGCCTGTGAACGCCATACCTCTCGGGGCAAGCTGCTGGCCCGGGATCGCATTGACCTGCTACTAGACCCCGGTTCCGCCTTTTTGGAAATTGGCCAACTGGCTGCCTGGCAGGTCTATGAAGATTACGTACCCTGCGCTGGCGTTGTTGCCGGCGTCGGCCGGGTCAGTGGTGTTGAATGCATGATCATTGCCAATGACGCTACCGTCAAAGGCGGCACCTACTACCCATTGACCGTGAAAAAGCATCTGCGAGCACAGGAAATTGCTGCCCGCTGCCACTTGCCGTGCCTTTATCTGGTGGACTCCGGTGGCGCCTTCTTACCCCGTCAGGACGAAGTGTTTCCGGACCGTGACCACTTTGGCCGGATTTTCTTTAATCAGGCGCAAATGTCTGCCAAGGGTATTCCGCAAATTGCCGTGGTAATGGGACTTTGTACTGCCGGTGGCGCCTATGTGCCGGCCATGGCGGATGAGTCCATTATTGTCCGCCATCAGGGCACCATTTTTCTGGCCGGGCCGCCTCTGGTTAAAGCCGCGACCGGTGAAGAAGTCAGCGCTGAAGATCTCGGCGGCGCCGATGTGCACTGTAAAACCAGCGGGGTGGCCGACCACTACGCCCTGGACGATGCCCACGCTTTGGCATTAGCCCGTGACGCCGTGGCGAATCTCAACTGGCAAAAGCCACAGCAACTGGCCATTCGCGACCCCAAACCGCCCCGTTACCCGGCACACGAGCTTTACGGCATTGTCGGCACCGATCTGAAAAAGCCATTCGACGTCAAAGAAGTCATTGCCCGGCTGGTAGACGACTCGGAATTTCATGAGTTCAAAGCCTTGTATGGGCCAACTCTGGTCTGTGGCTTTGCCCATATTCAGGGCTACCCGGTAGGTATCGTCGCCAATAACGGCATTTTGTTCAGTGAAAGTGCGCAAAAAGGCGCCCATTTCATCGAACTGTGCTGCCAGCGCAAAACACCGTTACTGTTCTTGCAGAACATCACCGGCTTTATGGTTGGCCAGAAATACGAAGCCGAAGGTATCGCCAAACACGGCGCCAAGATGGTGACCGCTGTTAGTTGTGCCTCAGTACCGAAATTCACGGTACTGATCGGTGGTTCCTACGGGGCCGGTAATTACGGCATGTGTGGCCGCGCTTACGATCCGACACTGATGTGGATGTGGCCGAATGCCCGCATTTCGGTCATGGGGGGCGAGCAGGCCGCCGGAGTGTTGGCGACCGTAACCAAAGATAACCTGGCTCGCAAAGGCGAAAGCTGGACCGATGAGCAGGAAAAGACCTTTAAAAAGCCCATCATTGACCAGTACGAGCAACAGGGACATCCCTACTATGCTTCAGCACGGCTGTGGGATGACGGCGTCATCGACCCGGCGCAAACCCGTGACGTGCTGGCTTTGGCCCTGGCTGCATCACTCAACGCACCTATTGAGGACACCCGTTTTGGCGTGTTCCGCATGTAAGGAGGCCCCATGGACTGGCTATTGACCGATATTGATGACCGTGGCGTCGCCACCTTGTGCCTGAACCGCCCGGACAAGTACAACGCCTTTGACGACAACCTGATCAACCAGCTGATCCAGGCATTATCAGAGCTTGCTGACGATGACAAAGTGCGGCTGTTGGTACTGAAGGCCAATGGCAAGCATTTTTCCGCCGGTGCCGATCTGAAGTGGATGCAACGGCAGATCAGCCACAGTTTTGATCAGAACCTGGCGGAGTCCGAAGCGCTGGCCGAACTGATGGCCCGCCTGCACAGCTTCCCGCATCCAACCCTGTGCGCCGTTCAGGGCAGCGCCTTTGGTGGCGCCCTGGGATTGATCGCCTGCTGCGATATTGCCGTAGCCAGCGACGATGCACGCTTTTGCCTGTCGGAGGTCAAACTGGGCCTTATTCCGGCGGTGATCAGCCCTTACATTGTGCGCGCCATGGGTGTACGCCAGGCAACCCGCTACATGCTGACCGCAGAGCGTTTTGACGCCGGAGTCGCCCGCAAGCTAGGGCTGATCCACGAAAAAGTCCCTGCCAATGAGCTGGATACAGCTATCGGCGACTTTGTGCAGATCCTCCTGGCCAACGGTCCGGAAGCTCTGAAGGCCTGCAAGATGTTGATTGAGCACGTGGACAGCCACCTGCTCGATGACGAACTACGCCATTTTACTGCCAATGAAATATCCCGAATTCGTATCAGCCCGGAAGGTCAGGAAGGGCTGAAAGCCTTTTTTGACAAGCGCTCACCGGGCTGGCAGGAGAAAAAAGATGTTTAAAACCCTGCTCATTGCTAACCGCGGTGAGATTGCCTGCCGGGTGATCCGTACGGCTCATCGCCTGGGGTTGCGCTGTATTGCTGTTTATTCCGACGCTGACCGCCATGCCCGCCATGTGCAAATGGCAGACGAAGCCTGGCACCTGGGGCCTGCTGAAGCGGCTCAGTCCTACTTGCGAGCCGATAAAATTCTGGCCATCGCCAAAGCCGCCGGGGCCGATGCCATTCACCCGGGGTATGGCTTTTTATCGGAAAACAGTGCCTTTGCCCGAGCCTGTGATGACGCCGGCATTGCCTTTGTTGGGCCGCCGACGGCGGCCATTGAAGCCATGGGCTCAAAATCGGCGGCAAAAGCCATCATGGCAGACGCCGGTGTGCCATTGGTGCCGGGCTACCATGGTGACGACCAAAGCGAAAAGACCCTGCTTGATGCCGCCATCAACATCGGCTTCCCGCAACTCATCAAAGCCGCCATGGGCGGCGGTGGTAAAGGCATGCGGGTGGTTGACAGCGCCGAGCAGGTAAAAGACGCCATAGCGGCCGCCCGCCGTGAAGCCAAATCGGCTTTCGGTGACGAACACCTGCTGATCGAGCGTTACCTGACCCGACCACGGCACGTGGAAGTGCAGGTCTTTGCCGACCAGCACGGTAACTGCATTTACCTGGGAGACCGGGATTGCTCCGCCCAGCGCCGCCATCAAAAGGTGGTGGAAGAAGCGCCGGCACCGGGACTTTCTGACAACCTGCGCCGGGCCATGGGTGAGGCCGCCGTCAAAGCAGCCCAGGCCATCGGTTATGTGGGAGCCGGCACCGTGGAATTCCTGCTCGACGGCGATGATTTCTATTTCATGGAAATGAACACCCGCCTGCAGGTAGAGCATCCCGTCACGGAAATGGTGACCGGTCAGGACTTAGTGCACTGGCAGTTACTGGTAGCTGCCGGCCAGCCACTGCCACTGACCCAACAACAAGTGCGCTGTGACGGCCACAGTGTCGAAGTGCGTATTTATGCCGAAGATCCCTACAAGGACTTTTTGCCACAAAGCGGCACCCTGACCCTGCTGCGCGAGCCGGAAGATGATGTGCGTATTGATACCGGTGTTCGTCAGGGCGATGAAATAAGCCCCTTTTATGATCCGATGATCGCCAAGCTGATTGTCCATGCCAGTGACCGCGCCAGCGCTCTGCGGAGCATGAGCCGAGCGCTTGATCAGTACCGTCTGGCGGGCATCAAAGCCAATGTCGGCTTTTTGCGCCGCCTGGTCAGCCACCCGGCCTTTATGGCTGCTGACCTCAGTACCCGCTTTATTGAGCAACACCAAGCGGAGCTGACCGCCGCCCCGCAGTGGAATGAACAGCGCCTGGCGCTGGCTGCCCTGACGGTGCTGGCCTACCGCCACCACAATGCCGCTGAACGCCGTGAACAAAGCCATGAACCGGGTTCACTGTGGCATCGCGCCAATGGCTGGCGTCTCAATGCCAATGCCAGCCTGCGCCTGCAACTGGATATCGGTGACAACGAGCCGGTTATCGTCATGGCCGAACATAGCCCAGATGGCTGGCAGCTGAGATTCCACGAGCACCAAATGCTGGCTCAGGGCCACATCGAAAATGATCGCCTCTATGCCAGCCTAGATGGCCATCAGCTGCAATTACCGGTCTGGCAGCATGAAGATGGCTTCGCCCTGTTTGAGCAGGGCCAGCCGTATCAGTGGCGTGAATACCAGGCGGCTTTGCAACAGCTCGACAATACCGACAGCGAACTGGTGGCCCCGATGAACGGTACGGTAGTGGCGACCGAGGTCAATGCCGGTGACAGCGTCAAAGCGGGTGACACCCTGGTGGTCATGGAAGCCATGAAAATGGAATACACCATTGCCGCTCCCCGCGACGGAATAGTTGCCGAGGTCTTCTATCAGGCCGGCGATCGGGTCAGTGATGGCGCCGAATTGGTCCGCCTGGAAGAGGAGGCCTGATGCCCTACCCTAGTCACGTCACACTGGTGGAAGTCGGTGCCCGCGACGGCCTGCAAAACGAGCCAGGCCAGGTTAGCCTGGCAACCAAGAAGCAACTGATCGAAATGCTCACCGGCGCCGGTATTCGCCACCTGGAAGTAGGCAGTTTTGTCTCTGCCAAGTGGGTGCCGCAAATGGCCAATACCGCCGAGCTGTTTAGTGCCATCAAGCGCAAGGACGGCGTTATTTACTCCGCCCTCACGCCAAACCTCAAAGGCCTGGAAGGGGCCCTGCTGGCCGGGGCAGACGAAGTAGCGGTGTTCGGCGCCGCCTCCGAAACCTTCAGCCAAACCAATATCAATTGCTCCATTGCCGAAAGCCTTGAACGCTTTCGGCCAGTGGTGGCCCAGGCCCTGGCCAAAGGGATCCGGGTACGCGGTTATGTGTCTTGCGTGCTGGGTTGCCCCTATGAAGGTGACATTGCACCCGAAGCGGTCACTCGGGTTGCCAAGGCTTTATGGGACATGGGCTGCGTGGAAATTTCCCTGGGCGATACCATCGGTGTGGGTACCCCGGAAAAAACCCGGCAGTTGATTGAAGCGGTGGCACAAGAAGTGCCGCTGGGTAAGCTGGCAGTGCATTTTCACGACACCTACGGCATGGCCATTGCCAATATCCATCAGGCTCTTAGCATGGGTATCAGTGTTGTCGATGCCGCCGTCGCCGGGCTGGGGGGCTGCCCTTATGCCAAAGGCGCTAGTGGCAATGTCGCCAGCGAAGACGTGGTTTATCTGCTCAATGGTTTGGGTATTGAGCACGGCATCGACCTTGATCGTCTGTGTGAAGCCGGTTGGTTTATCTCTAAAGAGCTGGGCCGCCAGCCCAGCTCGAAAGTGTCTCTGGCCCTTGGCCAGCGCGAAAAAGATTGCCTGATGACACATCTGTGAGGAACAACATGTCAGGATTTAACAAAATCGTCAGTAGCTACGCCGAGGCCCTTGCCGGCATTGGCGACAACATGACCGTGATGGTCGGTGGCTTTGGCCTCTGCGGTATTCCCGAAGGGCTGATCAGCGCCATGCGCGACAGTGGCGCCAAGGGCCTGACCTGCATTTCCAACAATGCCGGGGTCGATGACTTTGGCCTGGGGTTGTTGCTGCAAACCAAGCAAATCAAGAAGATGGTGGCCTCGTACGTGGGCGAAAACGCCGAGTTCATGCGCCAGATGTTGTCTGGTGAGCTGGACGTAGAGCTGACCCCACAAGGCACCCTGGCCGAAAAAATCCGCGCCGGCGGTGCCGGTATTCCGGCCTTTTTCACCGCCACCGGCTACGGCACACCGGTGGCTGAAGGCAAGGAAACCCGAGAAATTGACGGCCGCCATTACGTGCTTGAGCCCAGCCTGACAGCCGATTTTGCCCTGGTACGGGCCTGGCAGGCCGACAAGTTCGGTAACCTCACCTTCCGTAAAACCGCCATGAACTTCAACCCAATGATGGCCACCGCCGGTAAGATCACGGTGGTAGAAGTCGAAGAGATTGTTGACGAACTGGACCCGAATTTCATCCACACCCCGGGCATTTATGTCGACCGGGTGATCCAGGGCACCTTCGAAAAACGCATCGAGCAACGGACGGTAAGGAGCTAAGCCATGCTGACACGTGAACAGATGGCGGCCCGGGTCGCCCAGGAACTCAAAGACGGTTACTACGTCAACCTCGGTATCGGTATTCCCACCCTGGTGGCCAACTACATTCCTGACGGCATCGAGGTGATGCTGCAATCGGAAAACGGCTTGCTGGGCATGGGCCCCTTTCCCACCGAAGACCAAGTGGACGCCGACCTCATCAACGCCGGCAAGCAAACGGTCACCGCCAGCAAAGGCGCCAGCTTTTTCAACTCTGCCGAGTCTTTTGCGATGATCCGCGGCGGCCATGTGGACTTGACCGTGCTCGGTGCCTTTGAAGTGGACGTACAGGGCAACATTGCCAGCTGGATGATCCCCGGCAAGCTGGTCAAAGGCATGGGCGGCGCCATGGATCTGGTGGCCGGTGCCGACAACATCATCGTCACCATGATGCACACCGACAAGCACGGCAATTCCAAACTGCTAAACCAGTGCGAGCTGCCGCTGACCGGCGCCGGCTGCATCAAAAAGGTGCTGACCAACCTCGGCTATTTTGAAATCGACAACGGCGCTTTTGTGCTCAAAGAGCGGGCGCCGGGGGTCAGTGTTGACGACATTCGCGCCGCCACCGCCGGCAAGCTGATTGCTGCCGACGATGTGCCAGAGATAGGTGTTTGAAAAACAGCACAAAAAAGCCGCCTGCTAAGGCGGCTTTTTTATTTCAGAGTAGAAAACACCTGGCGTACTTGTTGGTGAGCCAGGCCCAGCTCCCTAAACGGCACCGGCCGGCTGAAGAGATAACCTTGGCCGAAATGCCCCCCCATAGCCATGACTTGCAGTAACTCTTCTGTGCTTTCAATCCCTTCAACAATCACTTTCAGACCCAACTTCCCTGACAGTCCTAGGATCATCTCCAAGATGGCGTACTGTTCCGGGCTTTGATCCAGTCCGGAGACCAGGCTGCGATCAATTTTCAGAATATCCAACGGCAACTGCCGTAAATACCCCAGCGAGGAATAGCCGGTGCCGAAGTCATCCAGCGCCACTTTCATGCCATGTTTGCGGAACTGGTGAATGATGCCAATGGCAGCACCGGGGTCAGCCATCACCGCCGATTCCGTTAGCTCCAGTTTCAGGCGCTGTGCTGGCACACCATAGTGCGCCAGTAACGTGGCGATACTTTGCGGCAAATTCTGATCATGCAACTCGCTGGCCGACAAATTGACACTCATGGTGCAGCCATCAGGGTGCAGGGCCTGCATATCCGGGTGGCTCATCATCGCTACTGCTTTTTGCATCACTACCTGGGTGAGTTGGCGCACCAGGCCGGTTTCCTCGGCAACGGGAATAAAGCGCCCCGGGCCAATGACCTCGCCGTCAGGATGCTCAATGCGGGCCAGTGCTTCATAGCCATGGATCTGCCCCCGCTCAAAATCAACCAGCGGTTGCAGGTACACAGCAATCCAGTCATGGCGCAATGCCGTACGCAACAACTGCTCACTATTAAGCCGCTGCTGGCTGACAACACGCATGCTGTCCTGATAGAGGCGGTAATCACTGCCCTGATGGTTACGCACCTCACGTAGTGCCAATTGGGCGGCTTTGATCCCCTCTTCAGCGCTGCTGATGCCATTGGCCGTCATATCGACGGCACCGGCCAGGCACGACAGCCATAAGCGCTGCTCGGCAACCGTAAAAGGTTCATCAAATACCCGCAGTAAGGTTTTCACCTGCTGCTGTAATGACGGTTCTGTGTCTGCGGCCACCAGCAAACCGTACAACCCGCCTGACAGCGAAGACAGCAACTGCCCGGGCTGGATCACGGTCAGTAACCGGCTGACAAAAGCCTCGGTTAATTCTTTCAGCGCCTTTTGCGGCAGTGATTCAAGCAGCAAATTGCGGTTGGAGATACTCAGCATGACCATCGCCGCGGGCTTGCCTTTGGCCAACTGTTCATTGGCGATCAATTCAAAATAATCGGCATTGGCGAGGCCTGTAGCAGCGTCGGTAAAGCGCTGCTGAGTAATGTCAGCCAGGGTACCGGACATCCATAGCACGTCGCCGCTTTGCCGGTCACGGTCGCTGATCCCGCGGCATTCAAAAAAGCGATAGCCACCATAACCGTCGGCGGCCCGAAAGCGCGCTTCAAAACGTGGCGTCAGGCCA
Organism: Gallaecimonas aegicerasi; assembly: GCF_045291545.1. GTDB lineage: Bacteria > Pseudomonadota > Gammaproteobacteria > Enterobacterales > Gallaecimonadaceae > Gallaecimonas. The sequence goes on along the minus strand of NZ_CP149514.1, from coordinate 1,003,481 downwards.
TTGAGGTGCTGGTGTAATTCATTTTGAAAAGGGCCTGTGTCGGCCGGGTGCATGCGTTTTAGCCAATCTTCTAACGACAAGGTGGTTTCATCACTGCCGATCACCAGGCTGCTATTGACGACACGGACCTCGCGCTTGTGCAGATCCCATTCCCAAAAGCCGACCGCCGCACCGCGTAAAATAAGATTCAGCCGGCGGGTGCGTTCTTTTACCCGTGCTTCCAAATCCTGCTGAATATTCTTCAGTGAATTAACGTTCTCTTCGACAGATTCCAGCAAGAAGTTCGTCAGGGTCGCCAGTTTTTGTAGCTCAACCCGCTCGCTTTCCGTGCGCACCCGAAAGGAAAAGTCATCATCAACCGCGAGACAAAGCTGGTCAGCGATGGCATCTAACTCCCGGTGTAAATCATCGTCTTTCACGCTGCCTCCCGATCAAATTGCAGGAAAAACTCGCAATAATCATGGCCACGGTGCTGGCAACGGTGGTGGGTCATACTGCCGGTTTCACCGTATTCTTCTAATAGCCGCTGGAAAAGCGCTTCGTAGAGACCACAAAGGCCATTTTTGGAATGGTAACGGACAACCAGCTGCTCACCGTCTTCGACCAGTTCAAACTTGGCTCCCACCTGTTGGCGGGTGTCGGCATCGCGAATGCTGGAGGCCAGGGTCTGATGAATGCGGGGCTGGCGTCTGAGAAAGTCTTTGGCGGAGCTGGCCATGGCAAAAAACTTCGGGAACTGTCTTTTCGCGGCGAGGATAAAGCCATCGGCATAAGCAGCGTAGAGCTGTTCGTTGGTCAGTTGAAAGTGCTCGCCGGTGGCTTTTATCAGGGCCAGGCACTCGCTGTCGCTATAGTCGGTATCAATACGAAAACTCGGCGCCGTTGTCAGGCCGGCTTTTTGGCATACCGTAGTAACAGCATCCTCGCCACCTAATTCCCGAACCAATCCAACCAACACATACTGGATGTACCCAACCACAACGACCTCCGGGAATAAAAAACAGCTGACAATAAAACCACGTTATTGCAGTAAGACGAAATCGTCTCGATGGATCACTTCCGGGCCACAATCAAAACCCAGTAAGCTTTCAATAGCACTCGATTGCTGCCCTGCCAGTTTACTGAGTTCGCTACTGCTGTAACGAACCAAACCGATACCCAGGCGCTGGCCGTTACAACAGATTGTCACCGCATCGCCACGCTGACAGCGCCCTTGAATAGCAACAATACCACTGGGCAGTAAGCTGGCCCCGCGCTCGAGCAGTGCTTGGCCTGCGCCGGCATCAATCTGCAAGGTAGCTGTTGCCGGTGGCCCGGCTAGGATCCAACGCTTACGGCTTTCCAGCCGCTCGGCTACCGGCAAAAAACGTGAACCCACCTTGTTACCGGCAATGGCACCGGCAATAACATCCCGGTGGTGGCCACTGGCAATGACGACACTAATGCCGCCACGGCGGGCAACATCCGCTGCTTGTAACTTGGTCACCATGCCCCCTGTGCCCTGCGCACCGGCATTGCCCGCCAGTGCCTGCAAGGAAGCATCAATGTGCTGGATCTCTTCTATCAGTTGCGCGTCCGGGCATGCACGGGGATCTGCGGTAAATAGCCCTCGTTGATCGGTCAACAGCAATAACAACTGCGCGCCAGCAACAATGGCTACCCGCGCCGACAGGTTGTCATTGTCACCTACTTTGATTTCTGTGGTGGCGACTGCGTCATTTTCATTGATCAGCGGAATGACGCCGTGTTGCAGTAAGGTCGCCAGGGTATCACGGGCGTTGAGGTAGCGTTCCCGGTTTTCCAGATCGGCCCGGGTCAGCAGCATCTGGCCTACCTGCAGGCCGTACAGACCAAACAGGTGCTGCCAAAGATGAATCAATTGCCCCTGACCGATAGCCGCCAGCATCTGTTTGTGAGGCAAATCATCAGGAAGTGCCGGCCAGCCGAGCTGCTCCCGGCCAGCCGCGACCGCACCGGAGGTGACCAACACTAACTGATGGCCAGCAGCTTGTACGCCAGCGCATTGGCGTACCAGCTCTACCATATGGGCTTTATCCAGACGGTTAGTGCCCCCGGTCAATACACTGGTACCGAATTTAACGACCACAATCACAGGCTGTCTCCACCAAGGGCTATAGCCTGTTTATACTGTGCCCTCAGGCTCTTGCCAATGCCTCAAGGTAATGGCGGCGGCACACCGAGACGTAACGGTCGTTACCACCGATCTCTACCTGCGCCCCTTCTTTGATGGGCTGGCCATCAGCACCGACCCGCAACACCCGGTTGGCTTTGCGGCCACAATGGCAGACAGTTTTCAGCTCCACCAGCTTATCGGCCCAGGCCAGCAGGTAATGCGCTCCTTCAAAAAGTTCGGCCCGAAAATCGGTGCGCAGGCCATAGGCCAACACCGGGATCCGCAGCTCATCGACGATACGACACAACTGCGCCACCTGTGCTTTGTTCAGAAACTGGGCTTCATCAATTAACAGACAGTGGATTTGCTGGGTGTGTGACAGCCCCAGCACATCGGCATAGAGATTACTGTTGCCATCAAAAACCTGGGCTTCGCTTTTCAGGCCGATACGGGAGCTGATCTCCCCCACCTGGGTACGGTCATCAACAGCAGCGGTAAACAGCAGCACGTTCATGCCCCGCTCTTTGTAGTTGTAGGCCGATTGCAGTAACGATGTGGACTTGCCGGCATTCATTGCCGAGTAATAAAAATACAGCTGCGCCATGAAAGGTTCCTTATTGTCACCGGGCAGTTTACCCGGCCACAAAAAAGTGCGCCACCAGGGCGCACTTTGTATTCCGATAGGCGAGGCAATCAGAGTTTGTCAGTCAATTCCGGGACAATCTCGAACAGATCGCCCACTAGGCCATAGTCAGCCACCTGGAAGATGGGCGCTTCCGGATCTTTGTTGATGGCCACAATCACCTTGGAGTCTTTCATACCCGCCAGATGCTGAATGGCACCACTGATGCCGACGGCAATATACAAATCCGGGGCAACAATTTTACCAGTCTGGCCAACCTGCCAGTCATTGGGTACAAAACCCGCATCAACCGCCGCCCGGGAGGCGCCAATAGCCGCGCCCAGTTTGTCCGCCAGCTTTTCCAGCAGGGTAAAGTTGTCACCGTTTTGCAGACCTCGGCCACCGGAGATTACCACTCGGGCACTGCCCAGCTCTGGCCGCTCGCTTTCGGTAAGCTGTGCCCGCAGAAAACGGCTGCCAGCAAAGCTGCTGCTGTTTTCCAGCGCTTCGATAGGAGCAGCATTGCCACCGTCCACGGCATCAAAAGCCGAGGGCCGTACCGTGACCACCTTCAGCGCATCCAGCGCCTGTACTGTGGCAATGGCGTTGCCAGCGTAGATGGGGCGCTGGAAAGTATCGGCACTTTCAACCTTGATAATGTCGGAGATCTGCGCCACGTCGAGCTTGGCGGCGACACGCGGCATCAGGTTTTTACCGGTGGTGGAGCTGGCCGCAACCACGTGGCTGTAACCGCCGGCCAGCGCCACAATGGCTTGGCTCAGGGCTTCTGGCAGCGGGTGGGCAAACGCCGCGTCATCCAGCACCAGGACTTTAGCGACACCATGAAGTTGAGCTGCAGCATTGGCAACCTCCTGACAGTTGTGGCCCGCCACCAGCAGGTGCAGGTCGTCGCCCATCGCCTGGGCTGCCGCCACAACTTTGGCAGTTTCCGGTTTGAGATGGGTGTTGTCGTTTTCGGCAATAACCAGAATGCTCATCAGATCACCTTCGCTTGGTTACGCAGTTTATCGATAAGGGTATCTACGCTGTCGACCAGCTCGCCGCCCTGACGCACCGGTGGGGGGGTGACTTTCAGGGTTTTCACCCGCGGCGTCAGATCCACTCCCAGGTCAGCGGCATCGATCACTTCCAGCGGCTTACGCTTGGCTTTCATGATGTTGGGCAACGACGCATAGCGCGGCTCATTAAGGCGCAGATCAGTGGTCACCACCGCTGGCAGTGTCACCGCCACCGTTTCCAGGCCACCATCAACTTCCCGGGTCACTTCCAGCTCACCCTCAGCCACTTTCACTTCGGAAGCAAAGGTGGCCTGTGGCCAGTCTTTTAACGCCGCCAGCATCTGCCCAGTCTGGTTATTGTCAGAATCGATAGCCTGTTTACCGAGGATCACCATCTCCGGTTGCTCCTGGTCACATACTTTTGCCAGCAGCTTGGCCACATGCAGCGAATCCAGGCCATCTTCGGCTTTGACCAGAATGGCCCGGTCAGCGCCGAGAGCCAAAGCGGTGCGCAGTTGTTCCTGGCTGTTATCAGCACCAATGGAGACAACCACCACTTCACTGGCAGTGCCCTGCTCTTTCAGGCGCACCGCTTCTTCCACGGCAATCTCACAAAAAGGGTTCAGGGCCATCTTGACGTTAGCCAGATCGACCCCGCTTTGATCCGCTTTAACACGGACTTTGACGTTATAATCGATGACGCGTTTGACTGCGACCAGCACCTTCATTGGCGGTATCCTCTGAGGCTGTATTTTTGGGGCCATTCAGAGCGGCCCCAGCTTTACCGCCAAAATACTTCCTGTTAACGTAAACGTCAACTTGAAACCGACAGATAAGAGCAGTGCAGCAGTCCGCATTTTTTCTGGGCCAGCACGGTTTTTAACCGCTTTATCAGGAGTCTCTCATGGAACGCGAAACCATGGAATTTGACGTTGTCATCGTCGGTGCCGGCCCCAGCGGCCTGGCCGCCGCCTGCAGTCTTAAACAGCAGGACCCGGAACTGATGGTGTGTGTAGTAGAAAAAGGCTCCGAAGTTGGCGCCCATATTCTCAGTGGCGCGCTGTTTGAACCAAGGGCACTGACCGAACTGTTTCCGGACTGGCAAGAACGCGGCGCCCCGCTGCACACCGCCGTACAAAAAGACGAACTCTACCTGCTCAGTGAAAACAGCCAAAAAGCACTGCCAAATTGGGCAATCCCCAAGCCCATGCACAATGACGGCAACTACATTATCAGCCTCGGCAACCTCTGCCGCTGGCTGGCAGAACAGGCCGAAAGCCTGGGAGTGGAAATCTACCCCGGTTTTGCAGCCGCGCAGGTCGTCTACGGTGACGACGACCGGGTGCTGGGTATTCAAACCGGAGACATGGGGCTCGACAAAGACGGCCAGCCCGGCCCACAACACGAACCAGGCATGCAATTGCTGGCCAAACACACTCTCTTTGCGGAAGGTTGCCGTGGGCATCTGGGCAAAGAACTACTGGCACGCTTTAATCTCGCCGAAGGCAAAGATCCACAACATTACGCCATTGGCTTCAAAGAGTTATGGCAAATTCCGGCCGAGCAACACCAACCTGGGCTGGTGATCCATTCCGGCGGCTGGCCGCTGGACGAAACCGCCAGCGGTGGCGCCTTTCTTTACCACCTGGAAGACAATCTGGTGTCGGTAGGTTTGATCATTGATCTCAACTACCGTGACCCTTACCTGTCGCCTTTTGATGAGTTCCAGCGTATGAAACAGCATCCGCTGTTCGCCCAATACCTCAAAGGTGGTGAGCGGATCAGTTATGGTGCCCGGGCCATTGCCAAAGGTGGTCTCAATGCCCTGCCCGAGACGGTTTTTGCCGGGGGCATGTTGATTGGCTGCGATGCCGGCACCCTAAATTTTGCCAAAATCAAAGGCAGCCACACTGCCATGAAATCCGGCATGTTGGCCGCCGAAGCCATTATTGCCGAGCGGCAAGGTGACACGCCGCTCAGCGCCGACAGTTTCAATGCCCGTTTCAAAGCCTCCTGGCTTTATGATGAGCTGTACCGAGCCCGCAACTTTGGCCCGGCGCTGCATAAATGGGGGCCATTGCTGGGTGGTGCCTATAACTGGCTGGAACAGAACCTGTTTGCCGGCAAGCTCCCCTGGACGCTGTCGGATCCCAAAGCCGACTACCAGCAGCTGGAGCCGGCGGCGCAACACCAGCCGCGCCAGTACCCAAAACCCGACGGCCAGCTCAGTTTCGACAAATTGAGTTCGGTGTTTATTTCCAATACCAACCATGAAGAAAATCAGCCGTGCCATCTGCAACTTAAAGACGCGACAATCCCCATCAGCGTCAACCTGCCCCAATACGCAGAGCCGGCTCAACGCTATTGCCCGGCTGGTGTTTACGAGGTAATTGAAGAAGAGGGCCAGCCCCGTTTTCAAATCAATGCGCAAAACTGTATTCACTGCAAAACCTGCGATATTAAAGATCCGTCGCAGAATATTCGCTGGGTAACTCCGGAAGGCACCGGCGGCCCCAATTACCCCAATATGTAAAAAAAGGCAGCCAATTGGCTGCCTTTTTCTTTTTATGACTTGCAAAAATAAAAAGCCTTTTTAAAATACAGATAAATTACCTCTCTAAATAAAAAGGGCATAACGATGTCTGACTTTTTGCAGATCCTTGGCAATCAACGTCGCCTGAATGCGGCAACAAAAGAACTGACCGTTCAGGAATTGGAAGAAATTAAAGGCAAGCTGGACGCCATCATTACTCAGCGTGCAGAAGAAGAACAAGCTCGCGAAAAAGAAAATGCCGAACGTCTGGCAAAAATTGATGAGCTGCGTAAGGCCATGGCCGAAGCCGGTATTTCTCCAGAAGAAATTACCGGTGGTAGCACCGCTTCGGCACCGCGTCGTGGTGGTAAAGGCGTTAAGCGCCCACCGAAGTACCGCCTGGTAAAAGACGGTGAAGAGCACCTGTGGACTGGCATTGGCCGGATGCCGCGCGTCTTCAAGGCGATTGTTGATAACGGTGGCAACCTGGACGATTACCTGATCAAGTAATCGCCGCCACCAAGAAAAAAGCCGCGCACTGCGCGGCTTTTTTAATGCTCACCATGGAACGGGCAGCAGTTTTCACTGTCGTGTTCCAGAGCATGGTGCCCTTCTTCTTTTTTCGCAGCCAGGTAGCGGGCATTGTGATCATTTCGATAAACCCGTGTACCCACCCGGTCTGCTACCTGAATATCATGCGCTGCCAGCTGTTCGACTTTGCGCGGATTATTGGTTAACAGGCGAATATCATTGACTGACAGAGCCTTGAGCATCTGGGCAGCTACCGCAAAATCACGCTGATCATCGGCAAAACCCAGCGCGCGATTCGCTTCGTAGGTATTCATGCCCTGGTCCTGCAACGCATAGGCGTCGAGTTTATTAATCAAACCGATGCCACGCCCTTCCTGGCGCAGGTAGAGGATCACCCCCCCTTCCGCGGCAATACGCACAATGGCTTCTTCCAGTTGTGGGCCGCAGTCACAGCGGGCGGATAAAAACACATCACCGGTGACACATTCCGAATGCAACCGCACCAAGGGTTGCGGCTGCTGCCAGTCGCCCAGCACAACGGCAAAATGCTCTTTGCCATCGGGCAAGTTATCAAAGGTGACAAAAGTGGCCATATAACGGCCTCCCAGTACCGGGATCTGCACCTGACGACGAATCGTTACCGGCGTTGCATTATCAGTCATTACTACCTCTACACAGCATCTGAGCACCCGCAGGGGCGCTGTCGCTATGATATAACAGCGCCGTCCATGGTTGTGCATCGAATTAGCCGATTAACTGCAACAGCTCGTTTGTCGATGCTGACGGATGCAAGGCGCTGCGCCGTTGAGTACACTATGGCGTTTTTTCGTGCCAAACAGATCCAGAGGTAGTGCATGACTCACCAGACCATCGGCTTTGTTAGCCTGGGTTGCCCAAAAAACTTGGTGGATTCGGAGCGGATCCTGACCCAGCTACGCACAGAGGGGTACCAGATCGTACCCAGCTATGAAGATGCGGACCTGGTTATTGTTAATACCTGTGGTTTTATCGACAGTGCCGTGCAGGAGTCTTTGGACGCAATAGGCGAAGCCCTGAAAGAAAACGGCAAAGTGATCGTCACCGGCTGTTTGGGCGCCAAAGAGGATGAGATCCGCGAAATTCACCCCCATGTACTGGGCATCACCGGCCCTCATGCCTATGAAGCGGTGTTGGAAAAGGTGCACCAGCATTTGCCCCGGCCCCGCCGCCAGCACAACCCTTTCGTGGACCTGGTGCCGCCCCAGGGCGTCAAGCTGACCCCTCGTCATTACGCTTATTTGAAAATTGCCGAGGGCTGTAACCACCGGTGCAGCTTCTGCATCATTCCCAGTATGCGCGGCGATCTGGTTTCCCGGCCGGTCGGTCAGGTACTCAGCGAAGCCGAACGGCTGGCGAATGCCGGCGTCAAAGAGCTGCTGGTGATAAGTCAGGACACCTCGGCCTACGGTGTGGACATCAAACACCGCACGGATTTTTGGAATGGTCGTCCGGTTAAAACCGATATGTACCAGCTCACCAATGCGTTGTCGGAACTGGGTATTTGGACGCGCTTGCATTACGTCTACCCTTATCCACACGTCGACAACATTATTCCGCTGATGGCAGAAGGTAAGGTATTACCGTATCTGGATATGCCATTGCAGCATGCCAGCCCGGACATTCTTAAAAAAATGAAACGCCCAGGCCAAGTCGAACGTACCCTGGAGCGCATCCAGCGCTGGCGTCAGCAGGTACCGGACCTGACCTTGCGCTCCACCTTTATTGTCGGCTTCCCCGGGGAAACCGAAGCCGACTTTCAAATGCTGCTGGATTTCATTACCGAGGCCGAGCTGGATCGGGTTGGCTGCTTTCCCTACAGCCCAGTGGAAGGCGCAGCTGCCAATGCCTTGGCTAACCCAGTGGATGAAGCCGTCAAACAGGAACGCTTTGCCCGTTTCATGGAGGCGCAGCAACGCATCAGCGCCGCCAAGTTACAGCGCAAGGTGGGCCAGACCCTGGATGTAATCATCGACGAGGTTAACGCCGATGGTGCCATTGGCCGCACCAAAGGTGACGCCCCGGAAATCGACGGCCAGGTCTATCTCAGCACAGCCGGTGGCCTCAGTAGCGGTGACATCATCCAGGCCACCATTACTGCCGCCGACGAATACGACCTCTTTGCTGATAAAGCATAAAAAAAGAAACCGGCCATCAGGCCGGTTTTTCTTTTTATCGGCATAAAAATTGCGTAAATAGTGGCGATAACATCAATGAACCATTCGATTTCTTGCCGTCAAAGGACATACCATGCGTGAAGTGAAGTTTCGCTGGATTGATCGCTACCTCATCCATCTGACCCTCAAGGAAAAACTGCTGTTACTGCTGGGCTTGCCGATCATCGCCCTGCTGATTTTTGCCGCCATTGGCATGCATAACGACATGCAATCCGATGAACTGGCGCAACAGCAGCTAATGCAAAAAGAAGTAACGGACATGGCCCATGTCCTTAGCATTGGCAATGAGGCCCAGGCGCGGCAAATTCTCGCCGCTGCCGGTAAGGAATTTCAGTTACTGAACAAAAATGGCAGCCCCTTAAGTGGCTACCCGGGCATCAAGGTTGATGCCGATAAGCTGGGCAGCCACGCGCTGCTGACCGCTGATCAGATGCTGGTCGCCGCCGCTGATGTGCCCGGAAAACCCTGGTTACTGGCACAGCAGCACCCATTGCTCGCCAAACCCTTCTGGGATGTAGCTGAACCCTACGCCATCATGCTCAGTATTGCGCTGGCGATACTGGGCGTGATCAATTACTACATCACCACCTTTATCGGCGGCGCCCTGTTCAGCCAGGTGCAGGCTCTGACTCGAGTCGCCGATGGGGACTTAACCTTCCGGTTGAATTTCCTGCCGGTGCGGGATGAATTTTCCACCCTGGCAATTGCCATCGATAAACTGGCCAGCCGCCAGCATGACATGGTGAAAGTCATCAAAGCCGTTTCTGACACCCTTAGTGACGCCGCGGTACGCTTTAAAAACGAATCCACCGATACCCAAGCCCTGGCTCAGGGGCAGCGCCAGAGCCTTGACTCCCTGGCCACCGCCATGGAAGAAATGAGCGCGGCTGTCAAAGAAGTGGCACACCACGCCGAAAGCGCCTCCACGGAAACCCAGCGCGCCTCGGAGGAATCGGCCAAAGGAACCGATAATATCCAGCACACCATCAGTGCCATTGAGCAGTTATCGAAGGAAATTTTTGCTGCCAGCGATGCGGTGGCCAAAGTGAATGACAACGCCAGCCGGATTGATGAAGTGGTAACAACCATTAACGCCATTTCTGAGCAAACCAACCTGCTGGCGCTCAACGCCGCCATTGAAGCCGCCAGGGCCGGCGAACAAGGCCGCGGTTTTGCGGTGGTTGCCGATGAAGTACGTACCCTGGCGGCCCGTACACAGCAGGCTACCGTCGAAATCCAGCAGATGATCGAAGCCCTGCAAAGTGGCACCGATGACGTCAGCCGGATAATGGAAAACACGGTTCAGCAGGCCGAACATGGCGGCACCTTGATCTCGCAAGCCGGGCAGGATCTGCATACCATCAACACCCACGCCGAACAGGTTTTTTCAATGATGGCGCAGATCGCCGCCAGCGCCGAACAGCAAAGCGCCGTTGCCGAGGACATTACCGCGAACATCAGTGAGGTGCGCGAACAATCACTGTCTGTGGAAGATGCCGCCAAAAATAATGCTTCCGGCACCAACGAACTGAAAGGTTTGTCGGATCGGCTGGCCGAAACCCTCAAAGGCTTGACGGTCTGAGCCTTTTTATTTAGCGGGCAAGGGCCTACAATCCAGGCCCTTCTTGCTTACCTTACAGGCTTGCTGATGCCCCGTAATGCTCTGGTTCTGGCCGAAGGCCGGGAAAAATCACTAAAGCGCCGCCACCCCTGGATTTTTGCCAGTGCGATTCATCACATCAAAGGCAAGCCCAAAGCCGGCGATAACGTCGAGATATACAGCAGTAGCGGGCAATGGCTGGCCCGCGCCGCATATTCACCGCAATCGCAGATCCGCGCTCGCATCTGGACTTTTGAGCAGCAAGAAGCTGTTGACGACGCCTTTTTTGCGCGCCGTATCGCAACAGCTTATCAACGCCGCCAGGCGCTGATCACACGTGATGACCTAACCGGTTATCGCCTGGTGGCAGCAGAAAGCGACGGCCTGCCCGGCGTCACCATTGATCGCTACGACAATGTGCTGGTCTGCCAGCTGCTGTCCGCTGGCGCGGATACCTGGCGCGCCGCCATTGTGGCAGCCTTGCAGGCACAGTTCCCCGGTCTGGTTATTCATGAACGCTCGGATGTGGACGTGCGCCGTAAGGAAGGCCTGGAGCCACTGGTGCAAACCCTCAGCGGCAACCTGCCGGAACGGGTGGCCATTCGTGAAAACGGCCTGTCTTTGTGGGTTGATTTACTGCAGGGCCATAAAACCGGCTATTACCTCGATCAGCGTGATAACCGCGCGGCGGTGCTGCCTTATGTGCAAAACGCCGAGGTGCTCAATTGCTTTTCCTACACCGGAGGCTTTGGTGTTTATGCCCTGCAAGGCGGCGCCAAGGGCGTCACCCAGGTGGATGTCTCCAGTTCCGCACTGGCGCTGGCAGCCGATAACCTGGCCCTCAACCAGCTCGACGCCAGCCGCTGTACCTTTGTCAAAGAAGATGTATTTGCCCTGCTGCGCCGCTATCAAACAGAAGGCCGGCAGTTTGATGTGATCGTGCTGGACCCGCCGAAATTTGTAGACAGCAAAGCCAATCTGAAGTCGGCCTGCCGCGGCTATAAGGACGTTAATTTACAGGCCATAAAACTGTTACGGCCTGGCGGCACGCTGCTGACCTTCTCCTGTTCCGGCCTTCTGGATATGAACCTGTTTCAGAAACTGGTCGCTGATGCCGCCCTGGATGCGGGCCGCCAGGGGCAGATCCAACGCTGGCTGACACAAGCGGCCGATCACCCGGTCAGTCTCAGTTACCCAGAAGGGCTTTATCTCAAGGGTTTGGTCGTACAGTTCGATTGAGCTGCTTGAAATTTAGCCAGAAGACGCCATATCTATAGCGACCCCATCGATTCATTGGAGGTGCATTATGGCGTTACTTAGCTGGGATCCGTTTCGCGATATGGACAATTTTGTCGACCGCTACCTGCAACCGCATTCGAGCCGTCAGTGGCTGCCGGCAGTGGATATTGACGAAGACGACAAAGCCTTTCATCTGGCACTGGAAGTGCCCGGCATGAGCAAAGAGCAGATCAACGTGGCGGTACATAACGGCTTACTGACGGTCAGCGGTGAGCGCAGCCGTCAGGACAAGGGCACCAATCACCGCACGGAACGTCGTTATGGCAGTTTCAGCCGTACCTTCAGCCTGCCTGAAGGGGTTGATACTGATGCCATTGAAGCACGATTTGACAGTGGTCTATTAATTCTTGCCCTACCGAAAAGCACCACCCCTGATGAGCCCAGACGCATCGAGGTTCAGTAAGAAAAACCCCGCTCAGGCGGGGTTTTTTGTGGGGAAAAAGTCCCGCGGTCGGCGGCCATCATCAGCGGCCAGGCTCGCATCTGCCCCCGCGGCCAGTAAGCATTGGGTCACCACCGGATCAGCACGCTGCACAGCAGTATGCAAAGGTGTAAAACCGCCTTGCTGACGCGCATTGGCCTTACTACCGGCTGCCAACAAGGCCATTACACACGCCAGGCGGCCATTTTGTTCAGCATTAGCGACGGCGCTGTGCAAGGGTGTGACGGCACTGTCGTTATCCGCGACCATATTGACATCAGCACCATAGAAGATCAGGGTTTCCAGGCAGGCCACCGAGCCAAAAAAAGCCGCCAGATGCAAAGGGGAATAACCGTCTTCACTCAGTAGCGACATCAATGCAGGTTCCATTTTCAGCAGGCTCAGCAACCGCGGCAGCTCATCCATGGAGGCTGCTTCCCAAATATCCAGATCCACCTTGCCTGCCAGTAACCTGGCAATAGCGTTTCGACGGTGATAGCAAGCCCACAGTACCGGGCTGGCCCCCTGGTAACGGCTGGCAATCAACCCGGGCTGCTTTTTCAGCAAGTCATGCAGCTTCAGCTCATTGCCATCTGCAATGGCGGCAAAAAATGCGGCTTTTTCCATTTGCCGTCGTCCTAGGTGAACTTTCTTTTACGTTAGCTGCTTTTCGCCTGCTCTTCCATGAAGTTGAGGATACGCTTGTCTGATATCGGATATGGGGTACCCAGTTGCTGGGCAAAGTAACTGACTCGCAGCTCTTCTATCATCCAGCGAGCCTGGGTCAACCACTGCGGCCTTGCCACCCCCTTGGGGGTTTTATTGGCATACTGCTGCCAACGCGCCATTACCGTATCAATCTTGGCCAACTGTAGACGATCGCGATTTGGGTCAATCGGCAGTTTCTCCAGCCGCCGGCTGATGGCATCCAAATAACGCTGCATGTCACCTAACCGTGGCGCACCGCACGCCGTGACAAAACCTTTGAAAACTAAGCCGTCCAACTGGGCCTGAATATCAGCCTGGGCTCTGACCACAGAAAGGTCGGTTTTGCCCTTGAGACGCTTTTTAATGGCATTGTGGCGCACCAGAATTTGCTCCACTTGCGCGGCAATGGCCACCACAGTGTCGTTTAACTCGGCCCGCACCCGCTCTTTGAGCTGTTCAAAGTGCTGTGCATCCTGACATTCCTGGCCAGCAATCAGGCTATCGATAGCCGCCGCAATGCAATCTTCGATGAGATCGCCTACTTTGCCGAAAGGATTAAAATAAAGCCCCAGCTTGGCTTTATTGGGCAAGCTCTCCTGCAGGTATTTTACCGGTGATGGCACATTCAGCAGGAGCAAGCGCCGCAAGCCTTTGGCCATCGCCTGTTGCTGCGCCTCCGGGGTATCAAACAGGGCAATGGCCACACTGTCTTGTTCATCCACCAAGGCGGGATAAGCGCGTACTTCCAAGCCTTGACGCTGCTCGACGAACTGCTTCGGCAGAGCCGGGAAAGACCAGCTGGTTAAACCTGTTTGCTCAATACCGGGGCTGGCCGCCTTCGATAAACTGTCTTTGATGTGCCCGGCCAGCTTACCTTTGAGTACCGGTAAATCGCGCCCAGCCGCCAGCACTTTGCCAGCCTCATCCATTACGGCAAAACGCATACGCAAGTGGGGCGCCAAGGCAACCTGCTGCCAGAGTTCCGGGTCGGTACGAATGCCGGTGATCTGCCGCAGCACGTCAGCCAGTTTGTCGATGAGCCGCCCGTCCAGCGGCGTCAGCCGGGCCAGCGCCGCCTGGGCATAATTGGGCGCCGGCACAAAATTGCGCCGCACTGGCTTGGGTAAGCCCTTGATGAGCGCCACCACCAATTCTTCGCGCAGCCCCGGCACCTGCCAGTCAAAGCCGTCGGCTTGCACCTGGTTTAAGGCGGCCAGCGGGATCTGGACCGTCACACCGTCATCATCATGGCCCGGTTCAAAGCGGTACAACAACGGCAACCGCAGGTTGCCCTGCTGCCAGCTGTCAGGAAAGGCATTGGCGGTAACATGGTCCGGATCCTGGGCCAATAAATCCGCTTCGGTGAAAAACAGTGCCTTTTTGCTGGCTTCATCGGCACGGCGCCACCAGCGGTCCAGGGTTCGGCCATCAAAAATATTCTCTGGCAGGCGCTGGTCATACAGTGTCGCCAGTAAATCATCATCAATCAGGATGTCACGGCGCCGGGACTTATCTTCCAGCCCCTGCAGCTCACTGATCAACTGCTGGTTATGGCGAAAAAACGGCAACCGGCACTTAAATTCCCCTTCCACCAGGGCGCTACGAATGAAGATAGCCCGGGCCTCGGCCGGTTGTATGCGGCCGAAGTCCACCCGCCGACGCGGGATCAAAACCAGGCCATAGAGGCTAACCTGCTCATAGGCGATGACGTTCGCGCGGTTTTTTTCCCAGTGCGGTTCGGCGTAGCTGCGGCTGACCCGCTCCCCCGCCAAGGCTTCTGCCCACTCAGGCTCAACCCGGGCCAGGGTGCGGGCAAAAAGCTTCGATGTTTCCGTCAGCTCGGCGGCCATCAGCCACTTTGGTTTTTTATCGATGGTTGAGCCTGGGAACGGTAAAAAGCGGCTTTGCCGGGCGCCCAGGTACTCGCGGTTTTTATCCTTAAAGCCCAGGTGCGATAAATGCCCTGCCAACAGGGCCTGGTGAATGGCGTCGTAGCTGGCTGGCTCCGTATTAAGCTGGTAACCCAGCTCATCGCAAAAATCACCGAGTTGCTCTACCAAGTCCTGCCATTCTCGCATCCGTACGTAATTGAGAAATTCTTTCTGGCAGAGCTTGCGCCACTGGTTATTAGACAGCGCCTGCTGCTGCGCATCGCTGTAGGCCCAGAGGTTTACAAAAGCGAGGAAGTCGGACTCCGGGTGGGCAAAACGCCGGTGCATCTCGTCCGCTTTTTGCTTGGCCTCCAGAGGCCGCTCGCGCGGGTCCTGAATTGCCAAGGCGGCAGTGATGATCAGCATTTCCTGTAAACAGCCCCGCTGATTGGCTTCTACCAGACAGCGTGCCAGGCGGGTATCCACCGGCAGTTTAGCCAGTTGCCGGCCGATGTCTGTCAGCGTCCGGCCATCAATGGCCCCCAGCTCATCCAGCAGATTCAAGCCGTCTCTGACAAAGCGGTTATCCGGGGCTTCAACAAACGGAAAAGCTTCGATATCCCCCAGCCCCAGTGACAACATCTGCAAAATTACCGCCGCCAAGTTGGTGCGCAAGATCTCCGGCTCGGTAAACTCACTGCGGCCCATAAAGTCTTCTTCACTGTACAGGCGAATACAGATACCGGGCTCTGTCCGGCCACACCGGCCCTTACGCTGGTTGGCACTGGCCTGGCTGATGGCCTCAATCGGCAAGCGCTGCACCTTGGTGCGATAGCTGTAGCGGCTGATGCGAGCAGTACCAGGGTCAATCACATACTTGATGCCCGGCACGGTCAGCGATGTTTCGGCAACGTTGGTTGCCAGCACAATGCGCCGCCCGCCATGGGGCGAAAAAATGCGGTTTTGCTCTGCCGCCGACAGCCGTGAAAACAATGGCAGCACCTCGGTGTGACGCAACTGGCGCTTATTGAGAGCATCGGCGGTGTCACGGATCTCCCGCTCACCATTCATGAAAATCAGAATGTCGCCGCGTGGCCCCTCACGGTACAGCTCATCAACAGCATCGAAGATCGCCTGGAGCTGATCTTTGTCTTTTTCTTCATCGGTGATTGGGCGGTAACGCACTTCGACCGGGTAGGTACGCCCGGAAACCTCCAGCATTGGCGCTTCGTTAAAGTGCCGGGAAAAGCGCTGCGGGTCGATGGTGGCGGAGGTAATGATGACTTTCAGATCAGGGCGCTTGGGCAGAATGGTTTTCAGGTAGCCCAGCAAAAAATCGATGTTAAGACTGCGCTCGTGGGCCTCGTCAATAATCAAGGTGTCATACCGGCGCAGCAGCCGATCCTTTTGGATCTCCGCCAGCAAAACGCCGTCAGTCATTAGCTTGACGCAGGTTTCAGCCCGGGTGTGATCGGTAAAGCGAACCTGATAACCAACCAGCCCGCCCAATTCGGTTTTTAGCTCCTCGGCCAGTCGAGCTGCTACCGAACGTGCGGCCAGCCGCCGCGGCTGGGTATGACCAATCAGGCCATCCACTCCCCGGCCCAGCTCCAGGCAGATCTTCGGCAGCTGGGTCGTTTTCCCGGAACCGGTTTCCCCAGCGATGATCACCACCTGGTGTTCGGCAATAGCTTTTTTGATGTCATCGCGGGCTGCCACCACCGGCAACTGCTGCGGGTAGTCCAGGTGCAACTGCCGGTTTTTACGAGCCGCCAGCCGACCTTTGGCTTTTGCCAACTCCTTTTCCAACATCGCCAATGTCGCGCTGCGCTTGTCAGGGTCAGCAATTTTTTGCGCCCCTTCAATACGCCGGCGCAAACGGCCGCGATCCAGGCTGGGCACTTCGTGAAGTTGGGTAAGCAGTGATGAGTCAGACATGAAAACGCATTGGGCCGGGAATGAACCGCCCAATGCTACTGGATTGCAGCCGGGCAAGAAAGGCCCGGGCCACCGCCTTAGCTGGCTTTAAAACAGGTTTCTAGGTGGTTATCCATGGCCCGTAGTACCTGCCGGCGGTTGATGATGCCGACCAGCACACCATCTTCAATCACCGGGTAGATTTTCGGTTTCTGGCCGGTCATTTGTTGCCCCAGTTCCAGTACCGAATCATCAGGCCCGACGGTCAGTACGTCAGTGCGCATCACATCACTGACTTTCGCCACTAACTCACAGTGGTAACTGGACTCTATCAGCTTGGCCAGAAAGTCCTGTTCCGACACAAAGCCCACCAGCCGAAGCTGCTTGTCTACAACCGGCGCGCCGGTCTGGGTACCGGCCAATAGTTTTTCTACCGCCAGCGCAACGGGCATATCCGGCTCCAGTGTCAGTGGATGCCGCTGCATATGATCGCGAATCGTTAATGACGCCATAACGCACCTCTTTTTACGTCCCCAATATCTACAGCATAGTCCTATTGTGTTTTGCCAGGACAGGCCCCACCTTGATTTAAAACAAGGAGACGAAACGTGGCAATAGCGGTTTTGCTGTTTATCGGGGCGGCGCTGATCAGCTGGTGGCTTTATGGCGAGCGGTTGAAACAAGCTTACTTTAAAAGCCGGGAGCGGCCGCTAACGGATCCCCAGCGCCGCCAGCTGGCCCGTGATATGCCTTTATACTCACGGCTGCCGGCTCGCCAGCGACAGAAGCTGGACGCCTTGATTGTAGCGTTTGTGAGTCGTGTGGAATTTATTGGTTGTGCAGGTCTGGAGATAGAAACGCGGATGCGCTTACTGATCTCCGCGCAGGCCTGCCTGCTGCTGATTGGTCGTGATGAACCAGCCTACCCTAACGTGCACACCGTGTACCTGTATCCAAATGACTTTATTAACCGCCAACCGCAATGGCTCCCCGGAGGGGTAGTGGATACTCAGGGCAAACACTTGGCCGGCGAAGCCTGGCGTGATGGCCGGGTAGTACTGAGCTGGGCTGGTTGCTTGCGCTCAGCTGCTCACCCTTTTGATGGTGAAAATCTGGTGGTGCACGAGTTTGCTCACCAGCTTGATCAAGCCAAAGGGGCGGCCACCGGCGCACCACTGCAAGCCACTCAGCTACAGGCGCAGCACTGGCAGCAAACCTTCAGTGAAGCCTTTCAGCGCCACCAGCATGCCGTCGCTGCCGGTCACCACGGCCTCATTGACCCTTACGGGGCCACCAACCCAGCGGAATTCTTTGCGGTGTTATCGGAGCTCTTTTTTGAGCGCGGCGCGGCGCTGGCGCAGACAGAGCCGGCGGTATATAGCCTGCTGATGGTGTTTTATGGCTTGGATACTCGCCACTGGCATTAAAAAACCGCCCGAAGGCGGCTTCATTTAGTGTGCGCAGTGCTCGTCACACTCATGGTCATCGGCTTCCAGTATTTGTACCAGCTTGCCGTTATGGAAAATACGCACGCGGCGTAACGCCAGTTCAGGATCTTCGAGGCTACGGAAAATACTTTTCGCTTCCCGGTGAAAACGGGTCATGGCCACGTCACGCTGAGACAAGTTGGTGATCAACAGGCTGCCACCTTCACGACTCACCAGCAGGTGATCACCCTGCTGCCAGCCAAACTCAGCAATCAGATCTTCGCGCAGTTCCAATTCATCCTCACCAAGGATTTGGTGCTGAGGCAAAATATTTCCTTGCGCAGGACGGTTTACGATGGTTTTGGCCTGCTGCCGTGGCTTAAGCATGACGCCTCTCTAGGGCTAATAAAATCAGCCGCCATGATACCTGCTCAAAACCAACGCCGCCACCACATCAACAACACAGAGCAAGCAACACTGGCCGCCATCAACAAGCTGACCCACAGCGTGCCATGTTTGTCTTCCAACCAGGGTAAACCACCTACATTCATTCCGAAAAAGCCGGTAATCACCGACAACGGCAGAAATAAGGCAGTCACAATCGACAGCAGATACAAGGTCTTGTTCATCTGCGCGTCACGCTCAGCGTTCATATCGTCCCGCAGCAACTTGATGCGCTCACGCAGTAAGTTGAGACTTTCCAGCAGGCGGGTCATGCGATCGAGGATTTCCAGCAGCTGTGTACGGGCGTTAGGTGGCAAAACTTCATCCAGTTCGTCACTGAGATCGTCCAGCATTTCCTGCTGCGGTTCGATGTGGCGGCGTAAGCTCAATAGCCGCCGCTCCATCACCATCAGTGCTGAGCGTAAGTCTTTTTTGTGCTCCAGCCAGGCCATTTCCATATCCAGCAAGCCGCCAGTCAGGGTTTTCAAATGTTCATCGGCGCCACGCACCAGGTTACGCAGTATGTCGCCTAGCATTTGCCATTGGTCAACAGCTTCATTGGCTCGAGTCAGCCGCGCTACCGCTTCATCAACGGATTTCAAGCGCTGGCCAGCCAAAGTGATCAAGCTCGTGCCGGTGACAATACAGCGCAATGACACCATATCTTCAGCTTCTTTGCCGGGGTTGAAGTTGATACCGCGCATGATCAGCAGCAAGGTGCCATCGTGCTCCCACTGCCAGCGCGGGCGGGTTTCTTCAGCCAGCGCAGCAACCGCCAGATGGGTCGGCAAATGCCGGATAAAAGCCTTTTCAAGGCCATTGTCAGTGCGGTTCAGGTGTAACCAGCAGGGCCGCTCCGTAAAGGCCGGGAGGGCTTTTATTGCGGTATCATCAAGGGCCTCACGGCTGTCGAGCCAGAAACCGTATTCATTCATCGTTGGGCCTGCATAATTTAGCGGGGTCGAGCAGGGCTTTAAGCCGCTCTTCGCCCAGGTTGGTCTGTTCCTTGGCCACCTCAATAATAGGCCGGCCTTCAGCATAAGCCTGTTTCGCGATGGCTGCCGCTTTCTGGTAGCCAATTTCACTGTTCAGTGCCGTTACCAGTATGGGATTACGAGCCAGGTTTTCGTCTAGCCGTTGTTGATTGACAGTGAAATCGGCGATGGCCTTGTCAGCCAGATGGCGGCAGCTTTCGGTCAGCCAGTCGGTCATCTGGTTCAAGTTCATGGCCAACAACGGCAACATCACATTGAGTTGAAAATTACCACTTTGGGCCGCTACCGCGTTAGCGTTATCCAGCCCCATGACCTGCGCGGCGACCATAGTAACGGCTTCCGGGATCACTGGGTTAACCTTACCCGGCATGATGCTGGAACCCGGTTGTAGCGCCGGCAACGCGATTTCGCCAAGCCCGGCCAAGGGCCCCGAGTTCATCCAGCGCAAGTCATTGGCGATTTTCATCAACACGACCGCCAGTTGCCGCAGGGCCGCAGAGGCAGCCAGAGCTGCTTGCTGGCCAGCCATGTTGGCATAAGGCCAGTCATGGGCTTGCAGGTTCAGCTGTAAACGCTGACTCAAACGGCGGCAAATGCCACCGGCAGCCTGAGGGTGAGCATTAATACCGGTGCCCACGGCTGTGCCTCCTAACGGCAGTTCGCTGAGCGAGGCTCCCGCTTGGCGCAGTGCGCTTGCCACGGCTTCTAGCTGCACTTGCCAGGTCGTCAGCTCCTGACCAAAGGTCAATGGCATGGCGTCCATCAGGTGAGTTCGGCCGGTTTTAACCACGCCATCCAATTCCCTGGCCCGTTTTTCAATACTGGCTACCAGCTGCTGCAGTGCCGGTAGCAGCTGCTTTTCGATACCTTGCAGCACCGATAACTGCAACGCTGAAGGCACCGTGTCGTTGGAGCTTTGGCCCATGTTGACGTGATCATTGGGGTGGATGTCAGCCCCCGCCAGGTTGGCAATGACTTCATTGACGTTCATGTTGCTGGAAGTGCCGGAGCCTGTTTGAAAAACATCCACCGGGAAAGCCGCCATGGGTGCATCGGCCAGCAACTGGTCGGCAGCTTTAATGATGGCGCTGGCCTGCGCTTCGCTCAGCAGTTGCAAGGTCAGGTGGGTTTGTGCCGCTGCGCGTTTGATTTCAATCAGACTGGCCAAAAAACGCCAGGGCAATGGCTGCCCGGAGATCTGAAAATTATCCTTGGCGCGCTGGGTCTGGGGGCCGTAGAGGGCGTCGTCAGGCAGGGTGACCTCGCCCATGGAGTCGCTCATTACTTTGCTCATCGCTCCCTCCTTTTTTGCTCACCCTGCCACTGATACAAGGCCATGTCACCCTGACCAGAAAACCAGCTCAGGCTGATGTCAGCATAGGATCATTAGTCTGTTCAGCTCGTTTTTTGGCAAATCAATGCCGGATTACGCCTGTTAGTTACATGAAAAAAGGGCCTGTCGGCCCTTTTAGTGTTTGAAACCGGTCAGCTGCTTTAACCGGAATTCATCGATAAGACTGAATAAACGGTCGGGGTAATCCGTTTCAATACCGTCCACACCCAGTGTCAGCATTTTTGCCATTGCCTGACGGGAGTGAACACCCCAGACATAGAGCTGCATATTATGCTGATGAGCCTGACTGAGTAGCTCAGGAGACATAAAGCTATGGTAAACCTCCAGGTACTGCACCGGCATGGCAAGTGGATCCTGACGCCGTATCTCATCAGATAGCAGCAGGTTAAAGCGCTGATACCAGCCGAAGATGACGTACATGCGGGGAATGTCCGGCGCCAGCTGGGCCAGCTTACGCAGCACTTCTGGATTAAATGACTTGAGGATCACCCGATCTTGCATGTGGTAGGTGCGGATATGTTCCAGCACCTTCGCTTCCAGGCCCGGCACCCGCAAGTTGATGATGAGGGTTGTTTTACTGTGCGCCATGGCATTCATGACTTCAGCCAGGGTCGGGATCCATTCATCAATGTACTGGGGCCCAAACCAGGAACCCGCATCCAGCGCATTGAGCTGTGCCAACGTCATGTCATCGACATTGCCCTGGCCATTGGTGGTGCGCTGCAGCTGTTTGTCATGGAAGGCCACCAAAGCGCCATCCTTGGAGCGGCGAACGTCAATCTCGATGGCATCCACACCCAACTTCAGAGATTGCTTTACTGCTGCCAGTGTATTTTCTGGCGCTAAACCAGCACTGGCTCTATGCCCCACCACTACTGTTTTTGCCGATGCTGCTGGTGCCAATACAAGCAAGCTCATCATGAGCCCCAGGATCAGTCTCAGTCCCACGTCAGTCCCCTCAAAGTACCAGCCTGTAGCGGCTGTTGTTTATTGTTATGTCTGTTTATCGGGGGTTTATATTACGCAGTTTGCAACATCCGAACAACAAAGAAGGGGCCAACAGGCCCCTTCTTTCAGACATTTACAAAGTGCTGCGGCGGATTGGGATCAGTATCCGCTTCATAATCCACATCATCCAAGCCAAAGCCGAACAGTTTCAAAAACTCTTCCTTGTAGCCGTCGTAGTCGGTCAGCTCACGCAGGTTTTCTGTTGTGACCTGCTGCCACAGCGCCTTACAAGCGTTCTGGACTTCTTCTTGCAGTTCCCAGTCGTCCATCCGGATACGGTTTTTATCGTCAGTGTCGGTGGCACTGCCGTCAGCCTTATAAAGCTGCTGGCTAAACAGCCGGTAAACGTGCTCCATGCAGCCTTCGTGCAAGCCTTTTTCTTTCATTACCTTGTAAACAATGGCGATATACAGCGGCATCACCGGAATAGCTGAGCTGGCCTGGGTAACAACAGACTTCAGCACCGCAACATGGGCTTCGCCACCTTTACCCTTGAGCTGACTATCAATAGCAGCGGAGGCGCGATCCAAGTCTTCCTTAGCCTTGCCAATAGTGCCATGCCAGTAGATAGGCCAAGTGATTTCGGTGCCGATATAACTATAAGCAATGGATTTGCAGCCATCAGCCAGCACCCCAGCCTCATTCAGCGCCTGCATCCACAGTTCCCAGTCTTGGCCACCCATGACTGTTTTGGTGTCCGCAATTTCCTGCTCATTGGCCGGCTCAACATCAACAGAGATGATTTCATCTTTGTTTGTATCAACCGCTGTTGCGCTATAAGGCTTACCAATCGGCTTCAGGGTGGAGCGTACCAACTCACCCGTATCGGGCAGCTTGCGTACCGGCGAGGCAATAGAGTAAACCACCAGATCGATCTGCCCCAGATCAGCTTTAATCAGCTCAATGGCCTGCTGCTTTACTTCATTAGAAAAAGCATCACCGTTGATTGACTTAGCGTACAGGCCTGCTTCATTGGCCAGTTTGTCGAAGGCAACGGCATTGTAGTAACCGGCGGTTCCTGGACGCGTATCAGAGCCCGGTTTTTCATAAAAGACACCCAGTGTTGCAGCGCCGGCCCCAAATGCAGCCGCAATGCGCGACGGCATACCGTAGCCACTGGAACTACCAATCACCAGTACCCGCTTAGGGCCACCTTCGATAGCAGGGTGCTCTTTGGTGTAATTGATCTGTTCCAGAATATTGGCTTCACAGCCGGCCGGGTGTGCAGTGGTGCAAATGAAGCCGCGGATCTTGGGCTTGATAATCATGGTAAGTCCGTGTGTTGGTTTCACAATCAGGCGATGATGGTAGCCCATTTTGGCCACCGCAAACATCCGATCTCTCAGCCTCTTCGCAGCTCACTGCATCTTTTTTGCACAAAACACTTGCCAGTTATTTCAACCTGAAATACTGTACACCCATACACTGTATAAAATTACAGACATGGAGATAACTATGGACCCGCGCCCCAATAGCCTGTTCGACAGCACCCTGGCCCGGCATGCACAACCTCGGCAACCACTTGCCACTGGCATGTCACAAAGCCTGCAATCCCCCCAGGGTCTTACGGACGCAGCGTTACCAAGCGGGGCTATTAGCGAACTGTTTTATCGGCAAGACAGTGGCGGCGAGCTACAACTGCTGATGCCGATGCTGGCTCGTTTATCACAACAAAAGCGCTGGATTGTTTTCATGGCGCCACCAACACGGCCGGAAGTATCGGCATTAAGCGCAGCAGGTGTAAACCTGTCACGTATTCTGGTGATCCATCCCAGCAAAATAAAAAGTGCGTTAAAAACACTGGCACAAGCTTTAGCCAGCGGGAATTGCAGTGCTGTGCTCGCTTGGCCAAAAGGCCTAAGCCAGAGCCAGCTGCAGTGCCTGCAACAAGCGGCTCAAAAAGGCGATACCGTCGGGATCATGTTGCAAAAGCAGCCCCACCAACAAACAGTCAATAAGGTGGTGACTTTGACGTTTAGCGCTCATCATCGCCAGGCTCAAGGCACGTCTAGCGTTACTAGTGGCGATGTGATCCAAGGGCCCTGGCAGGCGTAACGAGGATGCCTCTTTGCTGCGACAGATGCTCAAGATGTCAGCAAAGTGAATCCATTGAGTGATAGCAACAACCAGTGTCTGAGGTTTTAAACCCCAAAACAAAAAGGCCCAGTCGTTAGACTGGGCCTTCTCGTGTATTAGGTGCCTGGCAGTGACCTACTCTCACATGGCGAATGCCACACTACCATCGGCGCAACTGCGTTTCACTGCTGAGTTCGGAATGGAGTCAGGTGGTTCCACAGCGCTATTGCCGCCAGGCGAATTTGTTGGAGTCCGCTCATATGAGCCAACTCATTCAATTCGGATTAAAGCTGATAACAATGCTTGGATTCTCAGTCTTGCTTGGCGCCCTACAAAACCCTTTGGGTGTTGTATGGTTAAGCCTCACGGGCAATTAGTACTGGTTAGCTCAACGTATCACTACGCTTACACACCCAGCCTATCAACGTTGTGGTCTTCAACGACCCTTTAGGAGACTCGAAGTCTCAGGGATGACTCATCTCAGGGCTCGCTTCCCGCTTAGATGCTTTCAGCGGTTATCGATTCCGAACTTAGCTACCGGGCAGTGCCACTGGCGTGACAACCCGAACACCAGAGGTTCGTTCACTCCGGTCCTCTCGTACTAGGAGCAACTCCCTTCAATCATCCAACGCCCACGGCAGATAGGGACCGAACTGTCTCACGACGTTCTGAACCCAGCTCGCGTACCACTTTAAATGGCGAACAGCCATACCCTTGGGACCGACTTCAGCCCCAGGATGTGATGAGCCGACATCGAGGTGCCAAACACCGCCGTCGATATGAACTCTTGGGCGGTATCAGCCTGTTATCCCCGGAGTACCTTTTATCCGTTGAGCGATGGCCCTTCCATTCAGAACCACCGGATCACTATGACCTACTTTCGTATCTGCTCGACGTGTCTGTCTCGCAGTTAAGCTGGCTTATGCCATTGCACTAACCTCCTGATGTCCGACCAGGATTAGCCAACCTTCGTGCTCCTCCGTTACACTTTGGGAGGAGACCGCCCCAGTCAAACTACCCACCAGACACTGTCCCTAACCCAGATAATGGGCCGAGGTTAGAACATCAAACATACAAGGGTGGTATTTCAAGGTTGGCTCCACACATACTGGCGTACGTGCTTCATAGCCTCCCACCTATCCTACACATGTAGGCTCAATGTTCAGTGTCAAGCTGTAGTAAAGGTTCACGGGGTCTTTCCGTCTAGCCGCGGGTACACTGCATCTTCACAGCGATTTCAATTTCACTGAGTCTCGGATGGAGACAGCGTGGCCATGGTTACACCATTCGTGCAGGTCGGAACTTACCCGACAAGGAATTTCGCTACCTTAGGACCGTTATAGTTACGGCCGCCGTTTACCGGGGCTTCGATCAAGAGCTTCACCTTACGGCTAACCCCATCAATTAACCTTCCGGCACCGGGCAGGTGTCACACCGTATACGTCCTCTTTCGAGTTTGCACAGTGCTGTGTTTTTGATAAACAGTCCCAGCCACCTGGTCACTGCGGCTGCCAACAGCTTACGACGCGAAGTCTTCACCGTCAGCAGCGTACCTTCTCCCGAAGTTACGGTACTATTTTGCCTAGTTCCTTCACCCGAGTTCTCTCAAGCGCCTTAGTATTCTCTACCTGACCACCAGTGTTGGTTTGGGGTACGGTTCCTGCGCAACTGACGCTTAGAGGCTTTTCCTGGAAGCGTGGCATCAACAGCTTCGTTGCCGTAGCAACTCGTCTCGTGTCTCGACCTTAAGGACCCGGATTTGCCTAAGTCCTCAGCCTACGCACTTTCACATGGACAACCAACGCCATGCCTGCCTAGCCTTCTCCGTCCCCCCTTCGCATTGCGCAGAAGTACAGAAATATTAATCTGTTTCCCATCGACTACGGCTTTCGCCCTCGCCTTAGGAGCCGACTCACCCTGCCCCGATTAACGTTGGACAGGAACCCTTGGTCTTCCGGCGTGGAGGTTTTTCACCCCCATTAACGTTACTCATGTCAGCATTCGCACTTGTGATACCTCCAGCATGCCTCCCGGCACACCTTCAACAGCTTACACAACGCTCCTCTACCACTCCCGTAGGAGTCCGCAGCTTCGGTGCATAGCTTAGCCCCGTTACATCTTCCGCGCAGACCGACTCGACTAGTGAGCTATTACGCTTTCTTTAAAGGGTGGCTGCTTCTAAGCCAACCTCCTAGCTGTCTGAGCCTTTCCACATCGTTTCCCACTTAGCTATGACTTGGGGACCTTAGCTGGCGGTCTGGGTTGTTTCCCTTTTGACGACGGACGTTAGCACCCGCCGTCTGTCTCCCGGATAGTACTCTTGGGTATTCGGAGTTTGCATGGGTTTGGTAAGTCGGGATGACCCCCTAGCCCAAACAGTGCTCTACCCCCCAAGGTATTCGTCCGAGGCGCTACCTAAATAGCTTTCGAGGAGAACCAGCTATCTCCCGGTTTGATTGGCCTTTCACCCCTAATCACAGGTCATCCCCTACTTTTGCAACAGTAGTGGGTTCGGTCCTCCAGTTGGTGTTACCCAACCTTCAACCTGCCCATGACTAGATCACCGGGTTTCGGGTCTATGCCTTGCGACTGGACGCCCAGTTAAGACTCGGTTTCCCTACGGCTCCCCTATTTGGTTAACCTCGCCACAAAACATAAGTCGCTGACCCATTATACAAAAGGTACGCAGTCACACCCGAAGGTGCTCCTACTGCTTGTACGTACAGGGTTTCAGGTTCTATTTCACTCCCCTCGCCGGGGTTCTTTTCGCCTTTCCCTCACGGTACTGGTTCACTATCGGTCAGTTGGGAGTATTTAGCCTTGGAGGATGGTCCCCCCATATTCAGTCAAGATACCACGTGTCCCGACCTACTCTTCGTATGCAACAACAGCTGGCATTTCGTGTACGGGACTATCACCCTCTATCGCGGCACTTTCCAGAGCCTTCCACTATACCAACTGCTGATAAACACACTGGGCTCTTTCCCGTTCGCTCGCCGCTACTGAGGAAATCTCGTTTGATTTCTTTTCCTCGGGGTACTTAGATGTTTCAGTTCTCCCGGTTCGCCTCGTTACGCTATGTATTCACGTAACGATACTTGCTTATGCAAGTGGGTTTCCCCATTCGGAAATCGTTGGCTCATGCGGGTCTTATCACCTCACCAACGCTTATCGCAGATTAGCACGTCCTTCATCGCCTCCAACTGCCTAGGCATCCACCCTGTACGCTTAGTCACTTAACCATACAACCCCTAAGGGTTTCGCTTGCGCGAACACATCCTCACGAATGAGCATGTCCGTATGTGACTAACACCTGGTTTTTTCGCCGGACGCTCAAGTAAAACTGAGAGTCTCATTTAAATTGCAGTGTTATCAGCTTTCCGAATTGTTAAAGAGCAAGGCTTAAAAAAGCCTAAGGTAAATCTGACGATTTAACTTAGGCATTTCTCGAGCAAACACATAAATGGCGTCCCCTAGGGGATTCGAACCCCTGTTACCGCCGTGAAAGGGCGGTGTCCTAGGCCTCTAGACGAAGGGGACTTCAATCATGGTGGGCTGCTGTTGCAACCACAAACACTAAATGGTGGAGCTAAGCGGGATCGAACCGCTGACCTCCTGCGTGCAAAGCAGGCGCTCTCCCAGCTGAGCTATAGCCCCATATAAAGTGTGGTGGGTCTGAGTGGACTTGAACCACCGACCTCACCCTTATCAGGGGTGCGCTCTAACCAGCTGAGCTACAGACCCACACCTGTATTCGCTCTTACTCATCCAAGTAATCTGTGTGGACACTGCGCAAACAGTACGCCTCTTTTAGTAAGGAGGTGATCCAGCCGCAGGTTCCCCTACGGCTACCTTGTTACGACTTCACCCCAGTCATGAACCACACCGTGGTAAACGCCCTCCCGAAGGTTAAGCTATCTACTTCTGGTGCAGCCCACTCCCATGGTGTGACGGGCGGTGTGTACAAGGCCCGGGAACGTATTCACCGTGGCATTCTGATCCACGATTACTAGCGATTCCGACTTCACGGAGTCGAGTTGCAGACTCCGATCCGGACTACGACGCGCTTTTTGGGATCCGCTTGCTCTCGCGAGGTCGCTTCCCTCTGTACGCGCCATTGTAGCACGTGTGTAGCCCTACTCGTAAGGGCCATGATGACTTGACGTCGTCCCCACCTTCCTCCGGTTTATCACCGGCAGTCTCCTTTGAGTTCCCGACCTGATCGCTGGCAACAAAGGATAGGGGTTGCGCTCGTTGCGGGACTTAACCCAACATTTCACAACACGAGCTGACGACAGCCATGCAGCACCTGTCTCAGAGTTCCCGAAGGCACCAATGCATCTCTGCAAAGTTCTCTGGATGTCAAGAGTAGGTAAGGTTCTTCGCGTTGCATCGAATTAAACCACATGCTCCACCGCTTGTGCGGGCCCCCGTCAATTCATTTGAGTTTTAACCTTGCGGCCGTACTCCCCAGGCGGTCAACTTAACGCGTTAGCTCCGGGATCCACAGTGCATGACCACAGACCCCAAGTTGACATCGTTTACGGCGTGGACTACCAGGGTATCTAATCCTGTTTGCTCCCCACGCTTTCGCACATGAGCGTCAGTCTTTGGCCAGGGGGTCGCCTTCGCCACTGATGTTCCTTCCGATCTCTACGCATTTCACCGCTACACCGGAAATTCCACCCCCCTCTCCAAGACTCTAGCCTGCCAGTCTTAAATGCCATTCCCAGGTTAAGCCCGGGGCTTTCACATCTAACTTAACAGGCCGCCTGCGTGCCCTTTACGCCCAGTAATTCCGATTAACGCTCGCACCCTCCGTATTACCGCGGCTGCTGGCACGGAGTTAGCCGGTGCTTCTTCTGCGAGTAACGTCACAGCAAGCGGTTATTAACCACTCGCCTTTCCTCCTCGCTGAAAGTGCTTTACAACCCGAAGGCCTTCTTCACACACGCGGCATGGCTGGATCAGGGTTGCCCCCATTGTCCAATATTCCCCACTGCTGCCTCCCGTAGGAGTCTGGGCCGTGTCTCAGTCCCAGTGTGGCTGATCATCCTCTCAAACCAGCTAGGGATCGTCGCCTTGGTGAGCCGTTACCTCACCAACTAGCTAATCCCACGTAGGCGCATCCGATAGCAAGAGGCCCGAAGGTCCCCCTCTTTGGTCCGTAGACATTATGCGGTATTAGCCATCGTTTCCAATGGTTATCCCCCTCTATCGGGCAGCTCCCTACGCTTTACTCACCCGTCCGCCGCTCGTCATCTTCTAGCAAGCTAGAAATGTTACCGCTCGACTTGCATGTGTTAGGCCTGCCGCCAGCGTTCAATCTGAGCCATGATCAAACTCTTCAATTAAAAGTTTGATGCTCAATGAATTGCTGAAGTGTTGAACACTTCGCAGTCATCGAGTAAATCTCAATTTTTTGAGATGTACCCTCTGCGAGTGCCCACACAGATTACTTGGATTATCTTGTTAAAGAACGTCGCTCTTGCCGAGCGAGGAAGCGCATTCTACCGCTCCCATTGACAGTGTCAAGCACATTTCTCAACACCGAAACTTCTGTTTTTGAGCCCTTAAGCTCATCTACCGAAGCGGGCCGCCATTCTACTCGCTTTTCTTGTGCGGTCAAGGCCGGTTTAACCTACCTTTTCAACACTCAAACCGCTTTCCCTTGGCGACGGAGCGGCATTATAGGGCGCCGTTTTATGCTGGCAAGGGATTTTTATTAAAAAAACAAAATACCGGCTTTAACACAAGAAACGCACAGGTTACCCACAGCGGGTGGGTTAAAAAGAGTACAAAAGGGCCTATCGGCCCTTCTGATTAGCGTAACGGCGCAGATACCTTTCTCTGACCAATACTACGATCAAAGAAACGCGTTATGGTTTTGTACTGGTGAATGCGTGTCGCTTTGCCGTAAAGCGAATGCTTAGCACCAGGGTAAGCCATAAACTCGAAGAGTTTGCCTTGGTCCTGTAGTTGCTTAATTAACCGGGTGGTGTTGGTAAACAGTACATTGTCGTCGGCCATACCATGGTAAATCAGCAACTCACCCTTGAATTCTTTGCTGTAAGGAAAAACGGACGATGCCTGGTAGCCTTTCGGGTTAGCTTGTGGTGTATTGAGATAGCGCTCAGTATAGTGAGTATCGTAAAGGTGCCAGTCGGTGACCGGTGCGCCGGCGACACCTGCAGCAAAAGTATCACTGGCTTTAAACATAGCCATCAACGCCATATAGCCACCATAACTATGCCCATAAATACCAATATGCCTGCCATCAATATAATTTTGTTGCTTCAGCCAGTTGGCGCCAACAACCTGGTCTTTTAATTCCAGATCACCTAAATGTTGATAAATGACATCTTCGAAGGCTTTGCCACGGTTTTCACTTCCTCGATTATCCAGTTGGAAGACCACATAACCTCGGCTAACCATATATTCAGTCCAGAGATTGCTATTACTCCAGGCATTCACAACCAGTTGAGCTGTAGGGCCACCATAAACACGGATAATTGCCGGGTAGCCACCTTCCGGCATTGGCGTCGTGGGTTTAAAAACACGGTAATAAAGCGCTTTACCATCTTCTGCTGTTAGCGTGCCATATTCAGGCTCTACCCAGGAGGTACGATAAGGGGCCAAGGCACTGTTTTCATCCTGTCGGTTCTCAACAAGAAAACCTTTAAGACTGCCACCAGCCTGGTGCAAAGAGACCTGCGGAGGCTGGTTGAAATTGGAATACAAATCCAAGTAGTGACTGGCGTCCTCGCTAAAGGTAATGCTGTGCCAGCCTGGCTGTAGCGATATCTGTTGCGGTGCTGTGGCAGTCGAACCATCCAGCCGGGTACGGTACAGTTGACGCTCCTTTGGGTCACTGAGCCAGCCAGTAAAGTAAACCCAGCCGGATGACTCATCGACTTTTTCGAGCTTATTTACTTGCCAGTTACCCTTTGTAAGCGGTAGCAGTTTGCCATTGAGCAAATGATAGAGGTGTTTAAAACCAGTACGTTCTGATGCCCAAATAACACTATTATCGGCTTTGAGAAAACGCAGGTCTTCGTTGAGGTTTACCCAGGTATTGGCCTGTTCTGTCACTAACACAGTAGTTTTCTGTATATCAAGCTCGACGGCCCGTAGTTCCAAACGGTGCTGATCCCGGCTCTGCCACTGGTAAGTTAGCAGGTTACTGTTATGACTCCAGTTGACCCGGGGAATATAAAAATCTTTATCACTGCCGGTATCTAACCACTGAACCTTAGCGTCCGGGAGATTGATAACGCCCAGCTTCAAGCTAACGTTATGCTCACCAGCCGCAGGATAACGTTGCTTAATAAACTCAATGCGATCAGCATAGATTTCATTGCGAACGACCTCTGGTACCGGCGATTCATCTACCTGTAAGAAAGCTATTTTCTGGCTATCTGGAGCCCACCAGTAGCCTGTTAGTCGGTCCATTTCTTCCTGAGCAACAAACTCAGCCATGCCATTTTTAATCGGGCCATGACCGTCTCGCGTCAGCGCCTGCTCTTTACCTGTGGCAAGGTCAAGTACGATGATATTTTGATCACGAATGAAGGCGATTTTTTTATCGTCAGGGGAAAACTTCGCATCTAACTCAAAAGCATCCGTTTGGGTGAGTTGCCGTGCTTTGTGGGTGGTCAAGTCGTAGTAATAAAGATCACCGGCTAATGGAAAGAGCAAAGCCTTACCATTATGGGACCAGTGATACTCAACAATACCCGAAGCGAAAAGTCGCTGCCGTTCACGACGAGCTTTTTCCTCGTCAGAAAGGTTCTCGCTCCCTTGATGAAGGTCATCAGCGTTGACCAAACGGCGCAGTTGGCCACTTTGAACGTTATACGCCCATAGGTCCAAATGATTCGCATCGTCACTACGGCCTTTAAGGAAAGTAACAAGCTCTCCCTGAGGCGAAAAGGCGGGCTCGCGAAGCTCGGCGCCAGCCAGATCAGGGTCAGAAAAAATACGTTCGATAGTAAGGTCTTGAGCAGTAAGAGGAGCAGCAGCCAGTAAAGCCGCCGCTGACAAAAAAGTTTTCATCGGGCTCTGTCCGTTAGCAATGACAGTGCCTTTTTGCCACGTTAACGTAGCCGTTACAAGTTATGACGGACCAGTACCATTCCGGCCAAGGCAAGCAGTATTGTCAACGTTACATTGAGAAAAATATTGATGCCCGCTTTGACGAAATCCCCGTTTTGCAGCAACAGCACATTATCCATCGCAAAACTGGAAAAGGTGGTTAAAGCACCAAGAAAGCCGAGTCCAATCAAGTTACGCCATGGGTGCGGTTCAATATGACCGGCAAAGACCAGGCCCATTAATATGCCCATTAAAAAAGAGCCTAATAAATTGACGCACAGTGTGCCGTAGGGAAAGCCGCGGCCTAATACCCAAACAAAAAACTCACTTATCCCGAAGCGGAGCATCGCGCCTACGGCACCACCCAGGGCGACAAACAACAAACCTTGCATGACCCAACCACTGTATTGAAATAAAGCACAAAGCCTACCTTGCCAACCGGTGACATACCAGTAAAAGCGCTTTAGAGGTCAATAACTGCAGTGAAGCCATGAAGTAACAGCAACAACCAGTGTCTGAGGTTTTAAACCCCAAAACAAAAAGGCCCAGTCGTTAGACTGGGCCTTCTCGTGTATTAGGTGCCTGGCAGTGACCTACTCTCACATGGCGAATGCCACACTACCATCGGCGCAACTGCGTTTCACTGCTGAGTTCGGAATGGAGTCAGGTGGTTCCACAGCGCTATTGCCGCCAGGCGAATTTGTTGGAGTCCGCTCATATGAGCCAACTCATTCAATTCGGATTAAAGCTGATAACAATGCTTGGATTCTCAGTCTTGCTTGGCGCCCTACAAAACCCTTTGGGTGTTGTATGGTTAAGCCTCACGGGCAATTAGTACTGGTTAGCTCAACGTATCACTACGCTTACACACCCAGCCTATCAACGTTGTGGTCTTCAACGACCCTTTAGGAGACTCGAAGTCTCAGGGATGACTCATCTCAGGGCTCGCTTCCCGCTTAGATGCTTTCAGCGGTTATCGATTCCGAACTTAGCTACCGGGCAGTGCCACTGGCGTGACAACCCGAACACCAGAGGTTCGTTCACTCCGGTCCTCTCGTACTAGGAGCAACTCCCTTCAATCATCCAACGCCCACGGCAGATAGGGACCGAACTGTCTCACGACGTTCTGAACCCAGCTCGCGTACCACTTTAAATGGCGAACAGCCATACCCTTGGGACCGACTTCAGCCCCAGGATGTGATGAGCCGACATCGAGGTGCCAAACACCGCCGTCGATATGAACTCTTGGGCGGTATCAGCCTGTTATCCCCGGAGTACCTTTTATCCGTTGAGCGATGGCCCTTCCATTCAGAACCACCGGATCACTATGACCTACTTTCGTATCTGCTCGACGTGTCTGTCTCGCAGTTAAGCTGGCTTATGCCATTGCACTAACCTCCTGATGTCCGACCAGGATTAGCCAACCTTCGTGCTCCTCCGTTACACTTTGGGAGGAGACCGCCCCAGTCAAACTACCCACCAGACACTGTCCCTAACCCAGATAATGGGCCGAGGTTAGAACATCAAACATACAAGGGTGGTATTTCAAGGTTGGCTCCACACATACTGGCGTACGTGCTTCATAGCCTCCCACCTATCCTACACATGTAGGCTCAATGTTCAGTGTCAAGCTGTAGTAAAGGTTCACGGGGTCTTTCCGTCTAGCCGCGGGTACACTGCATCTTCACAGCGATTTCAATTTCACTGAGTCTCGGATGGAGACAGCGTGGCCATGGTTACACCATTCGTGCAGGTCGGAACTTACCCGACAAGGAATTTCGCTACCTTAGGACCGTTATAGTTACGGCCGCCGTTTACCGGGGCTTCGATCAAGAGCTTCACCTTACGGCTAACCCCATCAATTAACCTTCCGGCACCGGGCAGGTGTCACACCGTATACGTCCTCTTTCGAGTTTGCACAGTGCTGTGTTTTTGATAAACAGTCCCAGCCACCTGGTCACTGCGGCTGCCAACAGCTTACGACGCGAAGTCTTCACCGTCAGCAGCGTACCTTCTCCCGAAGTTACGGTACTATTTTGCCTAGTTCCTTCACCCGAGTTCTCTCAAGCGCCTTAGTATTCTCTACCTGACCACCAGTGTTGGTTTGGGGTACGGTTCCTGCGCAACTGACGCTTAGAGGCTTTTCCTGGAAGCGTGGCATCAACAGCTTCGTTGCCGTAGCAACTCGTCTCGTGTCTCGACCTTAAGGACCCGGATTTGCCTAAGTCCTCAGCCTACGCACTTTCACATGGACAACCAACGCCATGCCTGCCTAGCCTTCTCCGTCCCCCCTTCGCATTGCGCAGAAGTACAGAAATATTAATCTGTTTCCCATCGACTACGGCTTTCGCCCTCGCCTTAGGAGCCGACTCACCCTGCCCCGATTAACGTTGGACAGGAACCCTTGGTCTTCCGGCGTGGAGGTTTTTCACCCCCATTAACGTTACTCATGTCAGCATTCGCACTTGTGATACCTCCAGCATGCCTCCCGGCACACCTTCAACAGCTTACACAACGCTCCTCTACCACTCCCGTAGGAGTCCGCAGCTTCGGTGCATAGCTTAGCCCCGTTACATCTTCCGCGCAGACCGACTCGACTAGTGAGCTATTACGCTTTCTTTAAAGGGTGGCTGCTTCTAAGCCAACCTCCTAGCTGTCTGAGCCTTTCCACATCGTTTCCCACTTAGCTATGACTTGGGGACCTTAGCTGGCGGTCTGGGTTGTTTCCCTTTTGACGACGGACGTTAGCACCCGCCGTCTGTCTCCCGGATAGTACTCTTGGGTATTCGGAGTTTGCATGGGTTTGGTAAGTCGGGATGACCCCCTAGCCCAAACAGTGCTCTACCCCCCAAGGTATTCGTCCGAGGCGCTACCTAAATAGCTTTCGAGGAGAACCAGCTATCTCCCGGTTTGATTGGCCTTTCACCCCTAATCACAGGTCATCCCCTACTTTTGCAACAGTAGTGGGTTCGGTCCTCCAGTTGGTGTTACCCAACCTTCAACCTGCCCATGACTAGATCACCGGGTTTCGGGTCTATGCCTTGCGACTGGACGCCCAGTTAAGACTCGGTTTCCCTACGGCTCCCCTATTTGGTTAACCTCGCCACAAAACATAAGTCGCTGACCCATTATACAAAAGGTACGCAGTCACACCCGAAGGTGCTCCTACTGCTTGTACGTACAGGGTTTCAGGTTCTATTTCACTCCCCTCGCCGGGGTTCTTTTCGCCTTTCCCTCACGGTACTGGTTCACTATCGGTCAGTTGGGAGTATTTAGCCTTGGAGGATGGTCCCCCCATATTCAGTCAAGATACCACGTGTCCCGACCTACTCTTCGTATGCAACAACAGCTGGCATTTCGTGTACGGGACTATCACCCTCTATCGCGGCACTTTCCAGAGCCTTCCACTATACCAACTGCTGATAAACACACTGGGCTCTTTCCCGTTCGCTCGCCGCTACTGAGGAAATCTCGTTTGATTTCTTTTCCTCGGGGTACTTAGATGTTTCAGTTCTCCCGGTTCGCCTCGTTACGCTATGTATTCACGTAACGATACTTGCTTATGCAAGTGGGTTTCCCCATTCGGAAATCGTTGGCTCATGCGGGTCTTATCACCTCGCCAACGCTTATCGCAGATTAGCACGTCCTTCATCGCCTCCAACTGCCTAGGCATCCACCCTGTACGCTTAGTCACTTAACCATACAACCCCTAAGGGTTTCGCTTGCGCGAACACATCCTCACGAATGAGCATGTCTGTATGTGACTAACACCTGGTTTTTTCGCCGGACGCTCAAGTAAAACTGAGAGTCTCATTTAAATTGCAGTGTTATCAGCTTTCCGAATTGTTAAAGAACACGAAGCCCGCTCAATGAGCGGGCTCCAAGTAATCTGTGTGGACACTGCGCAAACAGTACGCCTCTTTTAGTAAGGAGGTGATCCAGCCGCAGGTTCCCCTACGGCTACCTTGTTACGACTTCACCCCAGTCATGAACCACACCGTGGTAAACGCCCTCCCGAAGGTTAAGCTATCTACTTCTGGTGCAGCCCACTCCCATGGTGTGACGGGCGGTGTGTACAAGGCCCGGGAACGTATTCACCGTGGCATTCTGATCCACGATTACTAGCGATTCCGACTTCACGGAGTCGAGTTGCAGACTCCGATCCGGACTACGACGCGCTTTTTGGGATCCGCTTGCTCTCGCGAGGTCGCTTCCCTCTGTACGCGCCATTGTAGCACGTGTGTAGCCCTACTCGTAAGGGCCATGATGACTTGACGTCGTCCCCACCTTCCTCCGGTTTATCACCGGCAGTCTCCTTTGAGTTCCCGACCTGATCGCTGGCAACAAAGGATAGGGGTTGCGCTCGTTGCGGGACTTAACCCAACATTTCACAACACGAGCTGACGACAGCCATGCAGCACCTGTCTCAGAGTTCCCGAAGGCACCAATGCATCTCTGCAAAGTTCTCTGGATGTCAAGAGTAGGTAAGGTTCTTCGCGTTGCATCGAATTAAACCACATGCTCCACCGCTTGTGCGGGCCCCCGTCAATTCATTTGAGTTTTAACCTTGCGGCCGTACTCCCCAGGCGGTCAACTTAACGCGTTAGCTCCGGGATCCACAGTGCATGACCACAGACCCCAAGTTGACATCGTTTACGGCGTGGACTACCAGGGTATCTAATCCTGTTTGCTCCCCACGCTTTCGCACATGAGCGTCAGTCTTTGGCCAGGGGGTCGCCTTCGCCACTGATGTTCCTTCCGATCTCTACGCATTTCACCGCTACACCGGAAATTCCACCCCCCTCTCCAAGACTCTAGCCTGCCAGTCTTAAATGCCATTCCCAGGTTAAGCCCGGGGCTTTCACATCTAACTTAACAGGCCGCCTGCGTGCCCTTTACGCCCAGTAATTCCGATTAACGCTCGCACCCTCCGTATTACCGCGGCTGCTGGCACGGAGTTAGCCGGTGCTTCTTCTGCGAGTAACGTCACAGCAAGCGGTTATTAACCACTCGCCTTTCCTCCTCGCTGAAAGTGCTTTACAACCCGAAGGCCTTCTTCACACACGCGGCATGGCTGGATCAGGGTTGCCCCCATTGTCCAATATTCCCCACTGCTGCCTCCCGTAGGAGTCTGGGCCGTGTCTCAGTCCCAGTGTGGCTGATCATCCTCTCAAACCAGCTAGGGATCGTCGCCTTGGTGAGCCGTTACCTCACCAACTAGCTAATCCCACGTAGGCGCATCCGATAGCAAGAGGCCCGAAGGTCCCCCTCTTTGGTCCGTAGACATTATGCGGTATTAGCCATCGTTTCCAATGGTTATCCCCCTCTATCGGGCAGCTCCCTACGCTTTACTCACCCGTCCGCCGCTCGTCATCTTCTAGCAAGCTAGAAATGTTACCGCTCGACTTGCATGTGTTAGGCCTGCCGCCAGCGTTCAATCTGAGCCATGATCAAACTCTTCAATTAAAAGTTTGATGCTCAATGAATTGCTGAAGTGTTGAACACTTCGCAGTCATCGAGTAAATCTCAATTTTTTGAGATGTACCCTCTGCGAGTGCCCACACAGATTACTTGGATTATCTTGTTAAAGAACGTCGCTCTTGCCGAGCGAGGAAGCGCATTCTACACGCTTCGCTGCGGGAGTCAAACACTAATTTATGGCGTTGATTCCTGCCGCGCTGCCCTGGCTGTCGGCGCTTCTTTCGAAGACCACATCCTGTGCCATTTCTCGGCAGCGGGAGACGAATTATGGACCTGGTATTTAAAGAGCGCAAGTGCCAATTTAAGCTAGCGCCCTTGATTGCCTATTTTGCGCTCACCTTAAGCCAAGCAGGCACTGATTTGATGCTTTCAAGCACTACCGTGGCAAGTGATTGGGCGTCTTCGGTGACAGCTTTACCTGTACGCACCAGCACTTTCGTCGCAACCCCAGCAGCATCGGCGGCTCGCATATCGTCTGCCTTATCACCTACAAAGACTGATCTGCCCATATCAATATCGAGATCGCCTTGCGCTTCGAGCAACATGCCCGGCTTGGGTTTGCGGCAATTGCAGTCTTGGCGGTATTCACCGATGCCTTTATCCGGATGGTGCGGGCAATAATAGATGCCATCCAGCACAACACCATTGTCATCAAAGTTCCAGTCCATCCATTGCGTCAATTCAGCAAAGCTATCTTCACTGAACATGCCGCGGGCAATGCCAGACTGATTGGTGATCACGACGACTAAATAGCCCATAGCCTTGAAGGCACGAGCGGCTTCAAATACACCCTCGATAAATTCAAAGTCATCGATGCGGCTGACATAGCCATGATCAACATTGATAACACCATCTCGGTCCAGAAATACTGCCGGCTTCATTGTTTTTGCCCTACTTCACTACTTGATGCCTCAAAGGCGGGGTTGCGTGGATATAACCAGCGGGCTCTTTTCAGAATACGCTGATACTGCGCCCTGTCCCCAAGCGCATCAGCCGCCCGCAACATGTTTACGAAGGTATCTGCGCGCACTACCGAGTGGCTGAACTGCCACCCCCAGTCAATGAATCGCTGCAGTGTTGTGCGATTATGCGTCTTTAATGCCTGCTGAAATTGCGCGTACATGGCGATGTGTTCGATCTGACTTTGAAATACGACCGGGTTGATGATGTCACGCATAGGTAAAAGTGGCGAGTCACCCTCTTTCGCTACTTTATTGGCACGGCTCACCTGCACCAACTTGCTGATGGTTTGTAGATTAGTGAGCAAAAATGCACTGCCGAGCAACAGGCCAGCGGCAGTCAGCGACTTCCAGACATAAGGTAACGCCGCGTCCTTTTGTTGCAGAGGCGCTACCCGTGATTCCACCAAAAATAGCAGTAGTAAAAAGGTGAACCAGTGAATGGCCGAGTGGTAGAAGGGGTATTCGGTCATGCTATGAAGTGCAATGGGGAGCAGTAATGCAGCATAGGCAAAAGCATTGCGGCCCAAGTGCGCCAACCGCCAGACAAAGCGCGCAGCAAATAGCAAAATTGCCAAGACCGGTAACAAGCCACCTTCAACCGCCCAAAACAACAACTCATTGTGGGGATGATCGACATTGGCCATTGATAACAAGCCTGTCTGAGCGAAGGTCATTGCCCGCTGATCAGCATAGGCGGCTTCAAAGCCGCCCAAACCGACACCGGTTACAGGATGATGAGCAAATAGTTGCCAGGACACTGTCCAAATAGCCGAACGACCATTACTTTCCAATACACCAGAAGCATCCCGCACGACGTTATGTTCAAAAGTGGTGTACAGATAGCCTGCCAACTCACCTACAACTAACAACAACACGCCAAAGAACAGTACACGACGATGTTGCCCACGAAATGCCAACAACAATAGCAACAAACCGCCAGCAGAAGCTAAAACCCCTGTCCGGGAAACCGTGACATACTGGCCAAATGCTGCCAGTCCCAAGGTGGCGAACAAAACCGCCAACCATGCAACTTTGCGCACCGGCGACGCTGGCAGTTTGTGTTTGGCCAGTAACCACAACGCGGCCATCATGCCAGTGGCAAGAAAGCTGGCGTAAACGTTGGGTTGCTGAAATATGCCTTGGGGACGGATACCCGTTTCAGAAACACGCCCACCTGGTAGCCACTGCCAGCCTGTAAGCTGTAAGGCACCGAGGCTAGCTTCAATCAGTACGGACAGTACGACGATGAACAGCAACGAGCGCTCATCCCGCTCACCGTCAAAACTTTGAAAAAGTGCCAAAAGGAACATAAGCCCTGCCAGCACCGCAAAAAAGCGGCCAACCGCATAAATGGCCGTATCACCCGACCAGAGCAGCGGTATAAATAATGCTGCAAATAGTAGCGGATAGTCCTTCCAGTAACCGGGCAGTTGCCACTGGCCACAGTTCACACCCTGGAATATACCCACGCCAACCACTAGTAGCGCCGCCATCCACACTGTGTTGTTGAACGACAACTGCAAGCCATAACCGCCAAGGTTGTTTTGAAAGTAGTGAACTGCAAACAAAAAGAGCAGCCCGAAGGCTGCCCACGCAAGCTTGTTGTTGGACGTTGCCACCCTCTTGGTCCCTTATTTTTCTGGGTATTGCTCGATACTATCACCACGGCCAATAGCGTAGTAACTAAAACCCTGCTTTTTGAGGCTTTGCGGGTCGTAGAGGTTACGGCCGTCGATGATCACAGGCTTACTCAGGCTGTCTTTAATGACAGCAAAATCCGGCGCCCGGAACGACTGCCACTCAGTGCAGATCACCAGAGCATCCGCGCCTGATAAGGCGGCTTCCATACTGTCAGCCAATATCAGATCATCACGTTCACCATAAATACGGGTAGTTTCAGCCATGGCTTCTGGATCAAAGGCCTGCACCCTAGCACCAGCGGCCCAGAGTGCTTCCATCAGAACCCGGCTTGACGCTTCCCGCATGTCATCAGTGTTTGGTTTGAACGCCAGCCCCCACAAAGCGATGGTTTTGCCAGCCAACTCGCCCTTGAAATGGCGGTTAAGGAACTGAAACAGCTTTTGCTTCTGGCGGTAGTTGACGGTTTCCACCGCTTCCAGCAGTGCCGGCTGGTAACCAACCTGCTGAGCAGTACGCACCAGCGCCTGTACATCTTTAGGGAAGCAGGAGCCGCCGTAACCACAGCCAGGGTAAATAAAGTGGTAGCCAATACGCGGATCAGAGCCAATGCCTTTACGCACGGCCTCAATATCAGCCCCCAGCTTTTCAGCCAGGTTGGCAATTTCATTCATAAAGCTGATTTTCGTGGCCAGCATGCAGTTAGCTGCATATTTGGTCAGCTCAGCGCTACGCACGTCCATGACGATGACTTTGTCATGGTTACGGTTAAAAGGCGCGTAGAGCTCGCGCATTTTGGCCTCGGCATTAGCATCATTGGTACCAATGATAATACGGTCAGGCTTTTGGCAGTCGGCAACGGCTGCCCCTTCTTTTAAAAACTCAGGGTTCGATACCACCGCAAAATCATACGCGGCGCTGCGCTCCGCTAACACTTCGGCCACCCGCGCCCGCACTTTGTCGGCTGTACCTACCGGCACCGTGGACTTGTTAATAATGATTTTCGGCCCTTGCATATAGCGGGCAATGGTTTCGGCTACCGCGAGCACATATTTAAGATCAGCAGAGCCATCTTCATCCGGCGGGGTGCCCACAGCAATAAAGTGCAGTTCACCGTAATTCACCCCGGTCTCGGCATCAGTGGTAAACAGCAGCCGCTTGGTAGCCAAGCCATTTTCAACTAACGCCGCCAGGCCAGGTTCGTAGATAGGCACCTCGCCGCGCTTCAGGCCATCAATTTTGGCCTGGTCAATATCCACGCAGCAGACATGGTGGCCAGCTTCGGCCAACACCGCCGCCTGTACCAACCCCACATACCCAATTCCAAAAACCGTGACTTTCATGATATTTCCAATCAACTGTGACCGCGGCAATGCCGCCGAAAACCGGCATGATGCCATGGTGATAGGGGCTTGCCAATGAACACGCCGGAAACAGGCTGTTGTCAGTAGCCTTTAGAGCAGTACGGAGTACAATAAGCCTTACTGTACTATCAACACCAACCATGCCCTGATGAAAACAGCAGAAGACTGGCTGCCACACTTTCGGCGCGCCAAAAGCCTGGAAACACTGGAATTAATGGTAAAGCGCGCGGTAGAGGAGTGCGCCAGCGCCAGCGAAAAATTCCAGGTTTATAAAGCTGAAGAAATGCGTGAACAGGAGTTGGAGCAACAAAACGCGCCGGAGCGTTTTCGCCGCTTGTAAAAAAGCCCGCATTTAGCGGGCTTTATCATCAACCGTAATAGCCTTTATACCAATCCACAAAAGCCGCAACACCTTCTGTAACGCCTACTTTCGGGCGGTAGTTAATGGCATTGAACAAGTCTTCTGTTTCCGCCCAGGTGGCGGGTACATCGCCCGGCTGAATAGGCATCAGATTACGCTCTGCTTTGAGCCCCGTCGCCGCTTCAATGGCCTCGATAAAATCGGTCAGCTTGACCGGCTGGCCAGCACCGATGTTGAACACCCGGTAAGGTGCGCTGGATTGCCCGGCACTGCCCTGCCCCGGCGCCCAATCACGTTGCGGCGTTGGAATGACCTCACACACACGCACGATGGATTCGACAATATCGTCGATATAGGTGAAGTCACGTTGCATGTTGCCGTGGTTATACACGTCAATAGCCCGGCCTTGCAAAATGGCTCGGGTGAATTTGAACAGGGCCATATCCGGGCGCCCCCAGGGGCCATACACGGTGAAAAAGCGCAGGCCGGTAGTGGGAATACCATAGAGATGAGAGTAAGTGTGGCTCATCAGCTCATTGGCTTTTTTCGTTGCCGCATAAAGTGATACCGGATGGTCGACACTGTCCGACACTTTAAATGGCATGGCGGTGTTGAGGCCATAAACGGAACTGGATGAGGCATAAACCAAGTGTGCCGTTTGCTGGCTGCGACAGCCTTCCAGAATATTGAGGTGGCCAACGAGGTTGGCATCGGCATAGGTATGGGGGTTGTCGATGGAATAGCGTACTCCGGCTTGTGCCGCCAGGTGCACTACCCGATCAAAGCGCTCACCAGTAAAAAGTGCAGCAACCCCGGCGCGGTCGGCAATATCAAGCTTTTGAAAAGTGAAGCCGCCCTCACCGGCTAACTCTGCCAGTCGCGCCTCCTTGAGGCTCACCTCATAGTAATCATTGAGGTTATCTACCCCAACCACCTGATGCCCAGCCGCTAACAGCTTTTTCGCTACATGAAAGCCAATAAAACCGGCTGCGCCGGTGACCAGATACCGCATGGTACAACCTCCAGAAACTCAGTGGCGCAAGGGTAGCACACTTAACTGATTTTCCGGGCCACCAGCAGTCGCTTCAGGCGGCCCATGGCCGGCGTGATCAGATGTGTTTTGCCCTTTTGATCACGCAATAGCGCATGGGTGGCCAGTGCATTTCGCGCCAACTCTTCTTGCGCAGCCAAAATGGCGTCACCTGCCCGCAAGCGGCTGGACAAATGTAACGATAGCAGCTCTACGTCCTGGCTATACAGTTGCAACTTCCTTTTCACAGAACCTCACATCAACGCACGATAATTATGATGACGACTTATTGTGGCCGCTCTTTTGTATTAGCTCACTCCATGGACCGTTCAGGTCGCATCCGAGTGAGATTTATAGTCATAGTTGTAACCGTAAGCACCGTATCCATAGCCCTGACTGGCCTTTCGCACCATACCATTGAGAATGACCCCTTTGACGTCGATGCCATTTTGCTCAAAACGGCGCAGGGTAACGTCCACTTCCTTGGCCGGATTTTGTCCAAAGCGCGCCACCAGCAGCGTTGTGCCAGCGAGGCGCCCAACTATGGCGGGGTCGGTCACGGCGAGGATCGGCGGGGTATCCACCAGAATCAGATCGTAATGTTGCTGAGCCCACTCCAGTAGCGCTTTAAAGTTGGGGTGCATCAACAATTCACTGGGGTTGGGTGGCACCATGCCTCGTGGCAGCACATCAAGGTGGGTAATGCCCGTCGGCAAAATAGCCTCTTGGCGCTGGCACTGGCCAGATAACAGCTCAGACAGCCCTCGCTCATTGTGCTGATTAAAAAGGGCATGCATGTAGCCGCGGCGCATGTCGGCATCAACCACCAGTACCTTTTGCCCGGTCATGGCACTGACTGCCGCCAGATTCGCCGATACAAAGGACTTACCCACCGACGGGCTGGGCCCTGAAATCATCAGCACATTGTTGGCCGCTTCCATCATGGCAAA
This sequence comes from Gallaecimonas aegicerasi, assembly GCF_045291545.1. Lineage (GTDB taxonomy): Bacteria > Pseudomonadota > Gammaproteobacteria > Enterobacterales > Gallaecimonadaceae > Gallaecimonas. Next base: position 959,429 of record NZ_CP149514.1, on the reverse strand, counting down.
ATGCAAGCTGGTGCGCAGGCCACGCATGGCCTCAATAGCTAAATCCGCCGGATTTTCCTGGGCCAGCAGCGGGCGTTCTTCCTGCTTTTTACCGCGCTTGAATTGCCGCTTAATTTTCTCTTCCAGCTTGCTCTGGGTGTCTGATTGCGGAATTGTGGCGTAGACACTGACACCCATTTCTTCCAATTCCTCAGGGCTCTCAATACCTTTACGCATAAAACCACGCACCAACACCCACAGGGTGCCGAGCATCGCCCCCAACAATGTAGCCAGGACAATAATCAAAGCCTTTTTCGGCTTCACTGGCTTCGGGTTGACAGCTGCATTATCGAGAATACGTACATTGCCCACCGTACCGGCCTTAAGCACATTCAATTCCTGCACTTTATTCAGCAGGGTCAGGTAAATCTGCTGATTGACTTCCACATCCCGCTTCAGGCGCAGCATTTCCTGCTGTGTTTTTGGCAGCGCTTTAATTTGCCCGGTGAGCTTGGCCTTATCTTGCTCCAGGGTGGCGATTTGCTGCTTTAAAGCGATGTAGGCCGGGTGGCTTTTGGTGTAAAGCCGACTGATATCCGCTTCTTTGAATTTCAGTTCATTGAGCTGGTTTTCAAGTTCTACCGATTGCTTGAGAATGCCTTCAGTTTCCAGGCCCAAGTCCAGTGACTTGGTCTGTAGCCGGTAGTCGTTGAGCTTTTCTTCTGAGGCATCCAATTTGGATTTGATTTTCGGTAGCTGTTTTTTCAAAAACACCAGACTATTTTGCGCCTGGGCCGCATTTCGCTTGACGTTTTGTAGCAGATAATGGGTGCTAACTGCGTTAAGAGCTGCCTGAATTTCACTTTGATCAGCCCCCATCATCGAGGCATGTAAAATGCCGGTTTTCTGCCCTTGCTCGGCAACACTGAGCTGGCTACTGAGGTCGGTGATCGCCTGCAGCCGGTTCTTCTTTTGAATATCAAAACGCGTACCCGGGCGGGCCTGCAAATCGGTAACATTGATGCTAATACCCTGGCCGGTGGCGGTCTGCCCAACGGTACCTGAGAGCAGAGGTGTACCATCCAGGCTTAACTGGTATTGATTACCGGCAAGGGCCGTTAGGGTCATAGGGGTATCAAGCAGGTACGCTGGCACCTGCAAATGCCCCAGATGAATCACTTCGCCCCCCCAGGCATAGCTGGAAAAGAACGGTTTTGCGGCCGGCGCGCCCACATGGTGGCGGGCAACAAACCGCCCAATAACCGGGAAATAATGCGCCGTAGCCATATTTTGCAGCCCAAGCTGATCAACGGCGCCGCCCAGAACCATGCGTGACTTGATGATCTGCACTTCGGCATCTGCTGACGAGTCCTGCGGGAACATGCTGGTCATTTCCAGCAGGCTGGACATGCCACTGTCTTTTTGTTCCACCTGCAGCAGCGCATCGGCACGGTAAATTGGCGTTGATAAAACGGCGATAGCCACCCCCACCAAGGCAAAAGCGCCCGTCACAGCCGCGATAAGCCACTTGCCCTCCATGATCACCGCCCACAGACGGGCTAAGTCGATTTCATCGTCTTCAGGACGGGCGCTGCGTGGTGTAGTCATCATATTCATTGGTTTAGCTTCTGCTGCCAGGCATTGACCCCAGCCTCAATTTGTTCAAATACAAACTCAAAGACGTCAGTACTCTTGCGATAAGGGTCTGGTATGGCTTTATCACCCAGCCACTTGCCCAGCAGGAATGTTTTGCCCAATGCTTCTGGTGCCAGGCGCCCAACTTCGTCGCGGTGGCGCGGTTCCATCACCAGAATCAGCTCAGCCTGCTGACACAGGCTGCGGGTCAGTTGGCGGGCAGTATGTTCGGCAAAATGGTGGCCCCTGGCTTCAGCCACCGCCCGAGCAGTGGCATCCATGTCATGCCCTTGCACTGCCGCAATACCCGCCGATGAAACATTTTTTTCCGGCAGCGCGGCTTGCATGAGAAATTCGGCCGTAGGACTGCGGCAAATATTGCCCACGCACACCATCAAAATATTGTTGAACATGTTTGGCCTTAGTTTGTCAGGTCACTACGGGTACGGGTGACCGAATACAACCCGGAGAGCGACGGCAGTAGCTGGCTGATCACACGATTCCAGCGGGCAACCGGCGCCGCCGTCACATAAACGATGTCGCGCGGCTGTAAGGTGAACTGGTCAGCCAGCACCAGGGCCGTAGCATTGGCCGCATCCAGCTGGAATACGTCAATGTTGTGGCCACTGGCGGCAGCGGCTTTACGCAATACAAAAATGCCAGAGGCATTAGCGGTTGTTTCACTGAAGCCCCCAGCATCAGATAACGCCTCAGCAAGAGACATTCCAGCCCGCCCAATAGTCAAACTTTGTGGTTTACCCACTTCCCCCAGAACAAATACTTTGGCGTAGTCATTACGGGCAACGTGTACTACATCACCGGCTTGTAGCAGCACGTTTTGTTGGGTATTGCCTTGCTCAAATAACTGGCGTAGTGAGAAATGCTGTTCTTGGCCAGCACGGGTCAGAGTAACATCAGTCCAATCCGCATCGGCCGTCAGGCCACCGGTGCGATCCACTGCTTCAAGGAGGGTAAGAGGAACATTGGTGATCGGCAGTACACCGGGCTGTTTAACTTCGCCGGTAACGTATACTCGCTTAGACCGAAACGCCGCCACAGTGACGTCTACCTGGGGATTTTCGATGTACCTGGTCAGGCGCTGACGAATAATGCCGCGGATTTGCGTGACCTTCAGGCCGGCCACATGCACCACTCCCACATAAGGGTAAAAAATAGTGCCGTCTGTATGCACCCAGTTGCCGGCGTCTTGCGGCGAACGCATCGAGCCTGCTGGAATGGTCAGCTCAGGGTGGTCCCACACGGTGATGCTTAGAATGTCTCCTGCTCCGACCGTGTAATCGTATTGCTTACGCGCCGCTTCCAGGGCGGTATTGAGGGCAGGCTTGGGGAGGTTTAAGGTGGCGTATTTAGCCAGTGTTTGCGGCGTAATGGGAACAATTGCCACGCCCGTACCCGCAAGGTCAGCGTGTTCAGGAGCCGGCGCGGCCCAAGAGCGCTCAGTATCGTAAGGAACATGGGCGCCGGGCACCAGAGTACAGCCACCTAAGCCTATCCACAGCAATAGCAATAACAGCTTTTTCATTCAAAAATCTTCGATGGACAAAAACCAACGGCAAGCAAAAAAACACTGCTGGCAGGCACAGAAAACCGCCGCAGCCCCTTTACTCACCATTTACATACCAATCACACCATAAGGCTGCATCCTAACAGCTAGGCATCTAGATTTAAACAGGAAATGCAAATGCATAAGACTTTGTTTTCGCATGAAAAAAGAAAAGGCACAGCCCTTTTGGAACTATGCCTTTGATTTCATTATTCATATAACGTTCAGGTTACAAGCCTGAGCTCAGCTGGTATTACATAATGAAATGCTCAGAATCGGCCTTGTAACCCTCAGGGTTTTTAGACTGCCAACGCCAAGTATCTGCCATCATCTGGGCTAAATTCCGCTCGGCGTGCCAGCCCAGTTCTTTGGTGGCAAAAGCCGGGTCGGCATAGCAGCTGGCAATGTCGCCGGGGCGGCGCGGTGCAAACTGATACGGCACCGGCTTGCCGGAAGCCTGCTCAAAGGCTTTGACCATATCCAGCACCGAGTAGCCGTTACCCGTGCCGAGGTTGTAGGCCACGCAGCCGGTTTGAGTATTGAGCTTATCAAGCGCTTTGATATGCCCCTGGGCTAAATCCACCACGTGAATATAATCACGCACACCTGTGCCGTCAGCCGTAGGGTAGTCGTTGCCAAAGATGTTCAGCGCAGGTAAGCGCCCTACCGCAACCTGGCTAATATAGGGCACAAGGTTATTGGGGATACCGTTAGGGTCCTCGCCGATAAGCCCTGATGAGTGAGCCCCTACCGGGTTGAAGTAGCGTAATACGGCAATACGCCAGTTAGCATTGGCGCCAGCCAGGTCAAACAGAACGCGTTCAACCATGTGCTTGGAGGTGCCATAGGGGTTAGTAGTGGCGCCAGTAGGGCTGGCTTCAGTGATAGGAACCGTAGCCGGGTCCCCGTACACGGTAGCTGACGAGGAAAACACCAGCTTATAGACGCCAGCCGCCGCCATTGCCTCACATAGCGTTAGGGTGCCGGCGACATTATTCTGGTAGTACCGCAGCGGCTGCTGCACGCTTTCACCCACGGCTTTGAGGCCAGCAAAGTGCACAACAGCGGTGATGGCATTTTCAGCAAAGAGCTTATCAAGCAGCTCGCGGTTGCGAATATCTCCTTCTACAAAGGTGACACCTTTACCGGTGATTTTGGCCACTCGCTTCAATGCTTCAACGGAGCTATTGGCGAGGTTGTCCAGCACCAGCACTTCTTGGCCGATAGTTAACAGCTCAACCAAGGTATGAGAGCCGATGTAACCGGCACCACCTGTGACCAAAATCATTTACAGCTCCAGGCCTTTAATGAACTGCGCAAAATCTTTACCCAGCTTGGGGTGGCGCAGGCCATAGGTAACAAAGGTTTGCAGGTAGCCGAGTTTGTCACCGCAATCATGGCTGCGGCCCTTGATGCGATAAGCCTCAACAGCTTGGCTACTCATCAGCATGGCAATGGTGTCTGTTAATTGAATTTCACCACCGGCGCCGATGGGTGTTTTGGCAAGTAATGGCCAAATATCTTTACTGAAGATATAGCGCCCTACTACAGCCATATTGGAAGGCGCTTCATCTACTGGAGGTTTCTCGACGATGGCATTCATTGCTACCGATTGGCCAGGCTCAATCGCCGCACCAGCTAAATCAACAACGCCGTAGCTGCTTACCGCTTCTTGCGGTACAGGTTCCACCATCACCTGGCTGGTGCCGCTGCTGTTAAAACGCGCCAGCATTTCCGCCATGTTGTCTTTGGCGGGGTTGGCAGCTACGTCATCTACCAATACATCAGGCAGCACCACGGCAAAAGGCGCATCACCCACCAGCGGTTTGGCGCACTGAATGGCATGGCCCAGGCCTTTAGCTTCACCCTGACGCACATGCATGATGGTTACCCCCTCAGGGCAAATGTTCTGCACCTCTTCCAACAGCTGGCGCTTAACGCGTTTTTCCAGCATCGACTCCAGTTCAAAACTCTTGTCGAAGTGGTTTTCAATGGCGTTTTTAGAAGAATGGGTAACCAGCACAATTTCCTTAATACCGGCCGCCACACACTCGTTAACCACGTATTGAATAAGCGGCTTATCTACCACTGGCAGCATTTCTTTGGGAATCGCCTTGGAAGCGGGGAGCATACGGGTGCCAAGGCCGGCAACGGGGATCACTGCTTTCATTCGAATTTATCTCTTCATATGAAGTTTAATGTACTTTACAACAAAAGACGGATAATCAAAAATCAAGCGTTTCCGAACATGGGGCTCCATTAAAAAACGCTGAAGCCAGCGCAATCCAAGACGCTTAACGATGGGATGATAATAATCCATTTTTCTTGCCGTTTGAGAAATAAAACCACCACATGTTAAAAAAAAGACTCCTTTCGGGATTTTTTTCTTTAGAACACTTGCGTAATATTCTTGCTTTGGAGTGCCTAGCCCCAAAATAACTATATCTACTTTCCTGTCAATCAATACTTTTGATACATCATCAAGTAACTCATCACCAAAATAACCAGATGATTGATATTTTAAATTCAGTCCTGGATATTTAATTTCAATTTTCTCAACAAACTTACTAATTTCAGAGCTCGTTCCTCCTATCGCTGCCACATTATATCTCTTCCTATTAAAATAAGATAACAACGGATCGGCCAGAGAGGAAAAATCAAAAGAATATCTTATTGTTTTTCTACCATTGAAGAAGGAGTCAAAAAAACAAAGCAAAGAGCCATCTATTAAAAAATGATCAATATCAAGATATGACACATTGGGACACTCAAGAATTTTAAAGTATGAATACGGATTAAGAAATGACAAAGAGAATGAGTTTTCCAATCTATCAAACTCTATCTTTTTATATAGTCTAGCTAGATAATCACTGGACTGTATCTTAGAGTCAATTATATCGACAGCTTTTTTCTCATTCATTTTTAAATTTCCTATCATCCGTCAATATTCCGCAGTAATATGATACTACATAACCACAAAGGAGATAATAAAATGGCAATGTCTTAAATCTGTCGCTCATGGCTGATGAGAAACCAAAAATAATTGGAACTGAAGCAATTGTAAAAAAAGCAGCAACGAAAAAGCTTTTATTTTCAACGCTTCTTTCAAACTTAATTAGTTTAAAGGCAATCAGCAGTATATAAAACAAAAAAATAAAATTAATAAATAAGCCGAACCACCCCCATCTTATTAAAATATTCCCGTAATAACTCTCTATAACACCAACTTCTTTTGATAGATTTTCTCTATCGCCACCGACACCGAAAGGGAAATGTTTTGTTGAATACTTTTCAGCCAATTCAAGCTCTATAATTCTATGCTTGGTTGAGTCATCCGGTCCCTTTTTAGAAAATGGGGCAACAATATAGTCAAAGTTATATTTCTCAAAGCTTGAACTAGATAAGGCCCAAACCACAGCACCGAATAATGAAACAAAAACAATAATAATAGTAGCATTAAAAAACAAAGATTTTTTTAAGCTAGTGAATATATAGATAAGTAAAGATATAAACAATACAGATGCCAACCCCCCTCTAGACAAAGTCATAAATATTGCGGTGAAAATAAAAATTATTAAAATAGTAAATTTAATTTTTTTTCCAACCGAGAAACTCTGACCTAAAGAATAAATTAAATAATAGAAAAAGAAGGATAGAAAAAAACTAAAGTCACTTGGGTAAACAAAAGTTCCTGACCATCTGAAAAAATGATACTGAATAATATCATCACTCATCCTTCCCTTAAAAACATCGACGATAGGCCAAAGCGCTTTAATATAAACAAAAGCAGAAAATAAAATTTGAATTAAAACAGACCAAAGTAAAAAAGCAAACAATTTATTGATTTCGTTTTGCCGAATTGGGAATATTAATGGAATTGAAAAATAGAGAAAGTAAACGAAAGGTCTAAAAAAATCACTAAAGTCACTAACTGACGGATTGGGTGAAATAAAAAATACAACTGCGACAAAGTATATAGATACCGAAAAGAAGTAAAATAAGGATTGTATAATGTGCTTTCTATTTTTATCTCCAAAGGTTGAATTTATAAAGCTATTTTTGTTAAATGCAGCCATTAAAAAAAAAGGGACATAAATAAAGAGCACACAAAGGTGCATAAGTTTCTGTCCTAACGCAGTTCCCCCCTGAGTCCATTTAAACGCAGGAAATAAAAAAACAACAAGCAGAACAAGATAATGATAATTTAAATTTTTAATTTTCAAATTCAATTTTAATGACTCCATTAATGATCATGAAATCTTCCACGCTCTTATCAAAGCCTTTAAAATTAAGATGGCAAAGGTATACGGCATCAAAATTCATTTTCTTTAAATTCACCAAAGATGTAGAATAAAAACCAATAAAAGTGCTCTCTTTAAATCCTGTGAAAACCATTTCAACTGGTCCATTACTAGCAATTACTTTGACATTAAGTTTAGCTGTTAAATTAACCACCCAATCGTAGTCTTCTCGTGGGTGACAGTAGTAAAATATATTACACTCGGGAAAATTATTAGCAATGTGAATTATCTTATTCAGATAATCACTGTCTGCTACTAGACCATCAGAAACAAATGGAGAACCTAAAATGAAAACATTACTCTTTGAATCTAAAACACCCAATCTAACATTAGAATTAATATTACTTGACTTCACCAATGGAATTATTATAGTTTTTTTTCCTAGGAACGTTATTCCTTTTTCAAAAATACTATAATGACAGATCACTTTTCTTTCCCAAAAATCTTGATACCGTCCACCAATAAAAAATAAGACGATTTTTTTGAGGAGTGACTCATTGGTATTATAAAAGTAACCACTTCCCCATCGACTACCTGCACCATCATCAAATGAAAAAATTTTCTTTCCACGTAAGACCTGGCATATAAATCTTGATTTTATTTTCTTTAAGTTACCAGAATAAAAACTTGATATCTTATTCCTATTTAATAGGATGAAAAACAAAAGAGCCCCACCCCCTCCAAGCTCTATTACTTTCACATCTCTGCTTGATTTTTTCAACATCCCCTTTTTTATTAAGATTACGGCATCATCGATATCAAATTTATCTACAATAGAAATAGACATTAAATAATGGAAGGGTGTTTCACAAAAAAACAAATTCATGAAAATAATGATTTCCCAAGTAGTAAGGCAAGAATAACAACCAGAAACAAATTGGAAAAGAATAAAAGCAATGAAATAAATTCCACCTCAACATTTCCTGAGAAAATCAGCAGCATTGAAACATGAAGAAATGCGGAGATAAATGTACATACAGAAACCAAAGAATTGCGCGCGTGGTAAAAAAAATAATTTACAATCAAAAGGTAGGGGACGTTCATCAATATTCCAAGAGAAAAAAATGAAACCATTTTTGAAATATTTTCGTAGCTTTTTGATATTATATGCTGATACAAACTATTCGGTATAAACGTCAGAAGAAAAAAAATAAACACGCTAATGGCTAAGGAATAAAAGACATATTCCAATATCTTTTTCGATGTCAAATAACCAGATGAAATCAAACTGTAATACTTATTTAAAAATGCTCTATTTAAGCCAATAATCAAAACTGAGAATATTGATGCAATTTGAAATGATGCAGCATATTTATTTAGGTCAGAAGCAGGATAATCATTAGATATGATTATCCTATCGAAATAGCCCTTGAAGAAAAAACTCAGGCCATGAAATATTAATGGTGATGAAAAATAAAAAAAGTAACGCAACGCCAGCATTACTCTCCTTAATTTCAATTTTTTATTATCTAAATGGAATATGAACTTCGAGTATATGAAGGTGAGCGAATTCGCTAATAAAAAACCAAGAAAAACAATTTGATAGCTTCTTAAGAATGAAACTAAAATGAAAACTAAAGTTAAAGTACTGATTGAATGAAATAATTGCACAAAAAAATATCTCTTTGCGAGATTTTTACATTGAATTCCCGAAAGAGAGACTGAAACAATAGATTGAGAAAGAGAAGAAAATGAAACAACCTGGATGAACTGATTTTTATAAATGACGCCAACAATGAATATAGAAATCGCAATAAAAGATGATAAATAAACTGAAGTTTGAGTTAATGTATATAAAAATCTAGACCCATATCTATGATAGTACCTAATAATAGCACCATCTTGAAAAAAAAGTATGAATACTGTTACTAAGTTTAAATAAGACTGGCTTTCAGCATATAACGAAAACTGTTTTTCGCTTAACATCCTTGTCAGAAATGGTAGCAATAGAAATGGGGAAGCTTTAAAAAAAGCCTCCCCTGCCATATAATAGATTAATCTTGGCATTGTTAGTCTAGTATTAAATCGAAATTAACTGGAGTGTTTTTTTTCACATCAAACTTTATTTTTCTTCCTATTAAGTCCCCTAAATACTTTGGAGCAATTCCATATCCAGGTCTAACACTTCTTACTGCATCTGCAGTAATAATATCACCCGCCTCTAAGTCTTTAACAAAGTACAAAGAGCGACGGAATTTGACATTACCCTGCTCGCTGGACTTGCGACCATAGTCTATTCTGCCCAGAGCCTCCCATACGGTTTGACTATCACGGCAAAGGGCTTGCATGTCTGCCGGTTCCAAGGAGAAGGAATCATCGGGACCACCGCCGTTACGGTCGAGGGTGAAGTGCTTTTCGATGATAGCAGCGCCCAAGGCAACGCTGGCAATAGCAGTGGTATTATCCAGGGTATGGTCTGATAGACCAGTAACTAAACCGAAGCGTTCCTGCATATCAACGATAGTACGCAAATTGTAGTCTTGAGATGGTGCAGGATAGCCACTAACGCAGTGTAATATGGCAAGCTCCCTGCAACCACCTTCCCTTGCAGCTTCTATCGCTTCTTGTATTTCGTCAGCATCAGCCATACCAGTAGAGATAATCATGGGCTTACCTGTACTTGCCACATAACGGATAAGTGGCAAGTCAACAGCTTCAAAAGAAGCAATCTTATACGCTGGTGCATTTATATCTTCTAACATATCCACAGCGGTATTATCGAAGGGAGAGCTAAACATAGTGATACCTAAACTACGTGCCTCTTCGAAAAGAGGTTTATGCCAATCCCAAGGAGTGTGTGCTTTTTGGTATAGTTCATACAAGGTAGTACCAGCCCACAAGCCATCATTAATTAAAAAATCTGGATTATTAGAATTTAATGTGATTGTATCTGGAGTATAGCTTTGAATCTTTATAGCGCTTGCGCCAGCTAATTTAGCCTGACGGATCAGCTTAAAAGCAGTTTCGATGTTACCGTTATGGTTTGCTGACAATTCCGCAATGATGTAAGGAGGATGATTTGAAGATATTTCTCTACCGTCTATTACCAATTTCAAGTTAGACATAATCAACCTTAAAAAAATCGTTATCAAGAATAAATATAACATCGGTCGTCTCTTGAGGCTGACCGATATCCTCTTGTTCAGCACTATTTACTTGTCGGAAATTCAGCCGTTCGTGAAACCGAATAGATTTTCTATTAGATGCTAAGACGACTCCTCTTACAGAGTCGACCTTGAGTTTTTCAAAAGCATATTTTAGCGCCAAAAAACCCATAATATACCCTACACCTTTTTTAGCCGATGGACTGAGATAGAACCCCCACTCAACCTCACCATTTTTTTCTGTTTTATTGAACTGAACAAAACCAGAATTTAGTCCTTCATATTCAAATATAAGCAATGTTCTGTCGGGATTTTTTTTTGAATTCTCAAACCATTTCTGGTGCTCATCGACACAAATAACTTGCTGAGAATGCATGACACTTCTTACATAAGGATGGTTTCGCCATTCAAGAACCTGACTTAAGTCCCCTGCTTCCATTAGTCTTATTTTTGCATCATACATCCGATGGCCTCTAACACTCTGTTTACTCCATGCCCATCGCATTGGCTCTGACCTATCCGACTCATACTCTCTAATTTATCTTTAGAGTTCAGTAAGTTAGACACCATCTCGGCTAACCTATCAACCTCACTTGCTTCCAGGTAACCAAAATTTATAGCGACCCCAGCCTTCTTCAAATTATTCGCCACAACTTCTTGGTTTGCCGCCAAGACAATATTGATTGTTGGCAGCCCCAAGGCACAACGCTCCCAGGAGGTTGAACCGGCAGCTCCTATACAGAGATCAGCCTCTAACATCAGCTTTCCTATCTGGTCGGTAAACCTCAGTAATTCGATTTCCAACTGGCTTTCCTGGACTCGCTTCTCCAGCTCATCAAAGTGGGGATTAGCCGCACCGGCCACAATGCAAATTGACAGGGCAGAATTGACCTCAACCTTTTCCAAGGCCTCCAAGATCAGCATGGTCTTGTTGTCCCTGTCGATACCGCCAAGGGTAACCAGGATACGCCAGGGCCCCTGGGTCTTGGCGGATTTGGCTCTTGCCAGGGGAAGCAATGCCGTAAACTCGTCACGCAGCAAGGCATAACGAGAGCCCAGCAGCAGCTTGGTTGAGTCAAGTACCAAAGGTGCATAATGGCTGGGCGACTTGCCCAGGGTCACATCCAGTAACCAGCTTACATGATGGGGCCTGTCGTTCAGGTCATCAATGGCCAAAATTGGACAGATCTCAGCTATCCGCTGTTCCCAAGGAGCGGCCAGAGCATAGTGGTCAACAATCATCCGCAGAGGGGGAACACCTCGCTTTACCGTTTCATGCTCAAGCGCTGCGAGGGTGTCTTGGGCGTCAATCTGCTCAGTTACCCCCAACCAAGGGGAATGAAAATAAGGGCCGAGGGCTTCGGTTTGAATGTGTTCTGGCAACCTAATCAGCCCTATTTCCAAGTCTGCCAAACGCTTAGTCATGCTGTCTAAGGTATGCCGGCAAATGAATACAACCGCTACTCCCCTCTTGCGAGCAGCCTGAGCAAGCGTAATTGTACGCATCATGTGGCCAGAACCAATCTCCATAGAAGCATCAGCCCTTATAGCAATCCACGAATTGTTACTCACCAGACACAGTCTCAATAACTTTAAAAAGTGCCTCTGCGCGCAACCAGTCCTCAGGTGTATCAATATCCTGGACTCGGTGACGCGGCAGAATAAGGGCTAAGCTAGCCGGCGAGAAGAAAGGGCGTTGCTCTAAGAATGCCCCGGCTCTGCCACAATAGAACTGACCAGCATCATGATAGGCTTCTTCTAGATCTTGCGAGCGGGTCAACAAGTGTTCTGGCTGGAACATTTCTACCCGCCCTTTAGCATCCAATTTCAATGCCCTCTGGATAGGAAATTCAAAACTGGTTGCTGAGAAAACAAAATCAGCATCGGAACTTTCCAACTTTTCTATAGCCGACTTAAGGTCTTCAGCTCTAGTAAATGGAGCTGTAGCGTATAAACAACAGACTATTTCTGCCTGAATACCCAGCTGCGCCAACGTCGACACAGCATGAGCCATAACCTGACCCGTTGTAGCAAAATCATCAGAGAGGTCAACCGGGCGCAGAAAAGGGGTTTCTGCGCCAAGAGAGTTGGCTACCTCGGCAATCTCTTCATCGTCAGTTGATACGATAACCCTGTCAAAAACACCTGAGGCTTGGGCTGCTTCGATAGACCAGGCAATCATTGGCTTGCCGTGAAAGTCTTTCACATTCTTACGAGGTATCCGCTTACTACCACCTCGAGCAGGGATTACAGCTATCCTCATTCTAGCGCCCTAATACCGCTGTCAAAGCTTCTACCACTTGCTCTTGTTGCTCAAAAGTCATGGCATGGAACATAGGCAAAGATATGGCTTCGCTGTAATATCGTTCAGCGTTGGGATAATCGCCAGATTTGAACCCCATGGCTTGGTAGTAAGGCTGGGTATGAACGGGAATGTAGTGTAGATTGACACCAATACCCTGCTCCCGTAGCTGTTCAAAAACTTCCTTGTGAGTTAGAGATATTTCGTCCAATTTCAACCGAACAACATAAAGATGTAAGCCTGAATAGGTACCATCTAATTGGAAAGGGATAGTAAGAGGCAGCGATTTCAGCAGCTCATCGTAGCGCCTAGCTAATACATGCCTGGCCGCCACAAAAGCCTCTAAGCGCAACATCTGACTAACTCCCAATGCAGCTTGGAGTTCCGTCATACGATAATTGTAGCCAAGCTCTATTTGCTGGTAATACCAGCCTCCATGCGATGGCTCTGTCATTAAGGCTTGCTCTCGGGTAATACCATGACTCCGATAAAGTGCCATTTTTGCTGCCAGCTCGTCGCTGTTAGTCATTGCGGCACCACCCTCAGCCGTGGTTACAATTTTAACCGGATGAAAGCTGAATACGGTGATATCTGAATAGCGACAGTTACCAACAGGCTCACCTTTATACTTACCACCTATGGCATGCGAAGCATCTTCAATAAGATGTACGCCATAGGCTTTGGTCAAACGATGGATTTTCTCCATGTCACAGGGCTGACCGCATAGATGGACGGCAACCAGTACCTTTGGTAAATCCCCTGCAAATGCCGCTTTTTCAAGTTTAATTGCTAGCGCCTCAGGACACAGGTTGTAGGTATCAGGATCGATGTCAACAAAATCAACCTTAGCACCGCAATATAGGCCACAGTTTGCTGAGGCAACAAAGGTGATAGGTGTTGTCCACAACCAGTCCCCTTCACCCAGGCCCAAAGCCAGGCAGGCAATGTGGAGCGCTGAGGTCGCACTGTTGACCGCAAGTGCGTGCTTTGCTCCTGTATGCGCAGTCAAGGATTTTTCAAACAAGGGCACTTTTGGCCCCTGAGTGAGGAAATCAGACTGTAGAACATCAACAACAGCGTCAATATCCTGCTGGGAGATATCTTGCTTACCGTAAGGGATCATTTTAGATACTGCCAATCTTGTCTTTGTTCGCTTCAATCCATATATGGAGTTCGGTATCCGTCATCCATTCAGTGTTGTTGTCACTGGCGTAGACGAAACCCTCAGGAACCTTCTTGCCGTCCTTAATTCGATTTTTGCAGGTTGCCCAGTTATTGATTGTTGGTAGGATTTTGAAGTGCTCTGGATACTCATAGGTATAGTAAGCATCTTCAGCACTAATCATTTGTTCGTGTAACTTTTCGCCAGGACGAATGCCAATTACTTCCTGTTCTGCTTCTGGAGCAACAACACGGGCCAAATCGGTTACCTTCATAGATGGAATTTTTTTGACATAAATTTCGCCACCTTCCATATCTTGGAATGCATGCCATACCAACTCCACGCCTTGCTCCAAGGAAATCATGAAACGGGTCATGCGGGGATCAGTGATGGGCAGAACGCCTTTGTCCTTAATCGACATAAAGAAGGGGATAACAGAGCCACGTGAGCCCATAACGTTGCCGTATCGAACGACAGAAAACTTAGTGCCGTGCTCACCTGAATATGCGTTACCCGAAACAAATAACTTGTCGGAAGCCAGTTTTGTCGCACCATAAAGATTGATGGGGCTGCTTGCTTTATCAGTAGAGAGTGCCACAACACCCTTGACACCTTTGTCGATACAGGCATCAATAAGATTCATGGCTCCATTGATATTGGTTTTCACACACTCAAATGGATTGTATTCGGCTGTGGGAACAATTTTAGTAGCAGCAGCGTGGACCACATAATCAACACCATCCAACGCCCGGTAGAGACGCTCCTTATCCCGGACATCGCCAATAAAAAATCGAACACGTTTATCACCGTGGAATTTCTTTGCCATATCCCACTGTTTCATTTCGTCTCGAGAAAAAATGATGATTTTTTTAGGATTATATTTTTCCAATGTCATAGGAACAAAGGTGTTACCAAATGAACCAGTGCCACCTGTTACGAGAATTGTTTTATCTTCAAACATTTTTATTACTCACTCTAAATTTATTGAAGCTTCGCCGGATATAAGAAACAAAAACCCAAATCCTTTGTAGCAAAAGACAATAAAGCAAAAATAAAATTATAAAAAACAAAAACGATATTGATGCTGGAAAATCAGTCGCTTCAAAGAAAATACCAATAGCAGCTGTCAAACAGGCTAAGACAGTAATGATAAGAAGTGCTTGCCGTGATGAAAAACCAAGTCGCATAAATATATGGTGGAGGTGATCACGATCAGGTTTAAATGGTGACTGTTTTTTCATTACCCGGCGCACCATAATGGCTGCCATATCCATAAGCGGCATGGCGATTATCCATAGTGCTGTTACTGGCTTAAAAGCAGGATGATTCGACTGCGTACCGATCACTAACATCCATACCACGGAAAGACCAATCAGCATGGAGCCTGCATCACCCATGAAGATTTTACTGATACGTTTACTAGGCCAGCTTAGGTTAAACATCAAATAGGCGAACGTAGCGCCAATAAAAAGAATGGGAACTACTGTCCAACTACTATGCGCTAACCCCAACAGTACCGCCAGTGAAGTAAAGCTCACTAAACTTAACGAACCAGCCAGGCCATCTATACCATCAACCATGTTAAACGCATTAATGGCGCCAATAACCGCAATAACAGTCAGCACAATGCCACTGTAACCAAGATGAATGGTGCCTAAGCCAGCTAAGTTTCCTAAATTATCTAAATAGAAGCCGGCACCAAAAATCATCATACAGGCAACCAGCGTTTGTGCAATTAACCGGAATGAGACTTTTAAGTCATACTTGTCATCCAGCACACCAATAAACACAATAAGCGCAGCCGATAGCAAAAAGATATTAATAGCCTGACTGTGTGGGGCAAATAACATTACAGCAAAGAGAACGGATATAAAAATGGCAACGCCCCCCACCAACGGAACATGGCCACTGTGATGCTTACGGGCGTTGGGTATATCCACAAGACCTGCCTTGATAGCCAAGGGCTTGGCAACCACTACAGCAATACAAGCAAAAGCGAAAGCGACTAAAGCGGGGAGGAGAATACTCATGTTCGTTAATCCTCTTTACGAGAGAAATGTCGAATTAACACCCACATCACGCCCAACATGCCGCCCAATAAGGTACCTAGCACAGCAATCAATGCACGTTTAGGCTTATTCTTTTCAAGCGGAACAATAGCCGGATCAACTGTTTTAAAGGCGTATTCGTCACGCACTTTGGCGAACATCAGGGTTTTGGTTTGCTGCTCTACCAGCTGGTAAAGCATGCTGCGCATATCAGCAAGATTTGTTTTACTGATTTGCGCATCCAGATACTGAATGCTTTTTTGCGCCTCAGCCATATCGCGCTGGCGCATTACGTTGTTGAGGTCTTTAACCAACCAGGTTACCCACTGTTGGGCCATATCTGGCGAGTAGAAACTCACACTGATGGTCACCATTCCTGATTCTTTGTCTTGGCTTACACCAAGTACATGCTTGGTAAATTTTTTGTAAGCTTCTTGCAGACTGGGCTCAGGTTTGTAGGGAGCACTCGCTTTTCGCACCCATTGCTGGGATTTCTCGCTGTATAGCTCAGGGTCAATAATGAGATGCCCAGTACCGCGATCCCAGTCTTTAGCTGCCATCAGTGGCACCAGAATGTGGTGTTCGGTGATGAACTGGCCAATAAACTCCCGTGACTTCAGGACTTGCAGCGCCAGCGTGGTTTGGTCTGTGCTACCTCCACCTAGATTTATACCGGCAAGGGATGCCAGGCCCCCAAATTGGCTGGCGAGTCCTGCTAAACCACTTTTCTCCTGATTACTAGCTGGCGCCAGTAATACGTCAGATTTATAGATATTGGGCAAATATAACGCGATAACCACCGCCGCTACGGCAAATACTGTGGTTACAGCGGCGATCAACCACTTACCGGCCCAGATAGCACTGAAAAGTTCGCGCAGGTCAATTTCGTCGTCCTGCTGGTAGCGCTGGCTCGAAGCCGGGAATTGCGCGTCGTTCATTGAAATTCCTTTGTCTAACAAGGGCGGCTTCTACCGCCCATATCTGCTTACAGCGTGGAAATAGCAGCCAGGGCCACAGCGCTCTGGTAAATAATCTGCGTGACACTGCTCCAGGTACTGAGTTTGTTCATGTACTCGGTGTCCAGTGGCACCACAATGGTGTCGCCTGGGCGCAGTTGCTCATGATTGCTGGAAAACCAGCTGCTGCCGCCGGGGATCATCACAGAGCCATCGGCACGAATGACATAAACTCGTCTTTCATCCGCACGCTTGCGGAAACCGCCGGACAAATTCAGGTAATCGTCTACCGTCAGACCTGATTTGAAACGGTGGCTGCTGGCGTTTTGTACTTCACCGACCACGCTGATTGTGTCGGTTTTACGCGGGATATAGAGCACATCACCGTCGTTAACCTGCAGGTCAGCCGTTTTGTCACCCTTAAGAATATCCGGCAAGTCAATCACCAGCCGACCAACCGGTTTGAGCTTTTGCAGCTCATTGATCATGGCCATGGCATCTTGATAACTGATCGGTGCACGTTCTGCCGATAAGGCCCGCGTGGCCACATCAGAGCGCAGTTGATCAATCAGCTTATTTACTTGCAGGCTCTCTCGGGCTTTGACTTGTTCACGGGTAAAAACAGCACCATCGGTAAAGGCAAAGTGAGTGACGCCCCCTGCCCGCTTCAGTACATCACTCAGGCTTTCACCCCGTTGAATGGTGTAAGTACCAGGGAACTTCACCTCACCACGAATTTGCACGGTTCGGTCGACCTGCCAGTCAGGGGTGGCAAAGACATTGAGGTGATCACGGCTTTGTAATTTGAGGTTACTGGCATCACCACGTAGGGCTCCGGCCAAATCAACCGCTTGGTGCGCAACACGAATGCCATTCATATTGGCGCGGTTGCCCATGGCACGGGTGAGTTCTGCGCGGCCCATAAAGGCCGAGTCTTTCACGCCGCCAGCAGCTTCAACTAATCCCTTAACAGTAGCGTTGTCCGTAAGTGGGTACTCACCTGGGACTTTAACATCACCACTGATAGATACTAATGCCAGCCCCAGCTGTTGGCCGGCCTGGTTTTTCAGTTTTTGAATAATGGGATAGAGCAACTCCTGACGGGTCATTTGTGGTGTCAGAGCCAGGGTTTTCGGGTTCTGATAGATATGGGCCAGAAGTTGTGTAACAGCACGCAACAGCAGCTGCTGCTGCTCACTATCACTCAAGTCATTATTTTGCAAAGAAGAGTTATTGGCATCCTGCTGCGCTTTTTTACTGACTGCATCGTCAATAGTGACACCCGCAACCGAGTTTATCTTTTGCGCTTTATCTTGATTTTGCAGTAACGAGAAACCACGAGTAAGTAAGTCATCACTAAGCCAACGCTGCTGCGCCGGTTGCTCTACAACTTCTTGCAGGTGCTTGCTGATAAAACGGCTGAGCTTGGAACGGTCAAGGGTGCTGTCGTCAGCATTAAATACCAGTACTTTATCGTGAGGTTGTAGCGCTAAATCGTCGCTGCTGTTCGGGTGGGTAATGGCATTTCCTAACGAGAATTGCTTGACGCTGATATCGCCCAGGGCATTAACCTCACGCACAATCAAGGCGTAGTCTAAATCGGCAGACAGCTTGAGGTTAGCCCAGAGGCTGGGGATCAGGTCATGCACATGCATGCCTTTGTGCCAGGCATACTGGCCCGGGCGAACGACCGCACCAGCCAGAGTAATGGCATTGGTGTAGCGGCTGGAAGTTACCCCCACCCGCAGCACGTCACCAGCGCGCAGCTTGGTATTGAGCGCCTGGCGTTTGGTCAAATCAACGTTCTCGACATCGCGCAGGTTATGGCTGTTGATCCGCTCCAGTACCGACGCTTGCGGATAGCCACCGGCATCAACGCCGCCAGCCATTGCCAGCAGGTCACTGAGGGTTTCCCCTTTTTTGATTTCATAAAGCGCCGGCCGACGCACTTCACCTTTGGCCTCAGCAAGGCCGACATAAGGAGGGATAAACACCACATCGCCTGACTGTAGGCGAATATCATCAGACGCATCACCACGCAGGAGGAGGCTGTAAAGATCGAAATGGCGAACGGTTTTCCCGCTGCGCTTAACCACGATATTACGCAGGCTACCGATATCAGACACGCCCCCGGCCAAAAACAGTGCCTGAGTCACAGTCGTCAGCGCCGGCACGGCGTAAGCGCCAGGTTTTTTCGCTTCCCCGGCGACAAAAACACTGATGGTGCGCAGGGTGTTCATGGTAACAGCCGCTTTTACGCCAATCATCTGCTGCGCCACGCGGTCTTCAATCACTTGCTGCGCTTTGGCAAAAGTCAGCCCGGCAAGGTGCAATGGTCCAAGATCAGGGAAGCTGACCGAGCCATCACGTTCAACCGGCAGGCTCAGCTGCTGGCTTTCCTTACCATAGAGCTGAACGTTAAAAACATCATTGACGCCAATGACATAATCCGCAGGTACCGGCGCATTGTTGACCACCGAAAATGTACTGTTATCTGCATTAAACAAGTTAAGGCCAAAGCGTACCGGCTTGGCATCATCACCCTCTTGCCTGGGCGCTTTAATGTCAGGCGTGGCTTGCTGGGCTGGTTGCTGGGGAGTCAATTGCTGTGACTGACTTTGCCCGGAAGTGCTCTGGTGGCCCTGGGTAAACTGCGACGGGTCAATGCCGTATTGGCGCATCAACTGCTCTTGCTGGGCCTGCGGTAGACTTTTGAATTCTTGGATCATGGCCGGCGAAATAGGAGCAGCTACAACACTTGCAGACAGCAACAACGCCGCGAGAGAAAACCAAATTTTCCTTAACACGCTTAACTCCGAGTGGGTTTAAACCAGGGCGACAGTACAAAAAACACCCTAAAAAGTTTTTTTTGGACACGCTACCGCCCTTGGGTTACAGCTCCCAATGTGCTGCGGTACGGCCAGATTGTCTTTTCAGCTGTAAAATATAACCACTGTAGTGGTCAAAACAATGACAGCTATGCAACGTGTTTAGCCAAAACGCCTATGCGTTCTGGTTAGATGCAAGGGCTGAGCCTACCAGTTATTCACAGTCAGTAAATGTGGAATTGCTGCAAGGTGGACAGTAAGTAAGCAACGAGCTTAACTCTGTTTGGCTTTCGTTCAGCAACACGTACATTCCCTCGTTCAGCCAGCCCTGTTAGCAACATCATGCGCTAAAGATAAGACGGTAACGGCGCACCGTCATGTTCATCAATGCTTCGCAGGCGTTTATGTTACTAAATTGCTACAGCAGGGGTGATATCCTGCAGAGGCACTTCCACTGACATTTGCTGTTGCAGCAAGTTGATCATGATCAGTGCTCTATCTTCCCCTTTGGGCATCTGGTACACCGCTTTCAGGCCTTTGAAGGCGCCTTCTGTAACATCAACAGTATCGCCAATGGCGTAGTCATTGTTCAGTACACCACTGAATTCGAGCTTTTCTTCATTGAGGGCCAGCGTTTTCACCAGTTGGTCAGCAACCCGCAATGGCTGATCGCCAGAACGAACAAAGGCGCTGACACCCCGCGTTGAACGGATCTTGTGGTAGCTGCTTGAGAAAGGGTCGGTATGCACAAACAAATAACTGGGGAACAGCACTTCCTCACGGCACTGGCGACGGCCAGCAACAATGCGGGTAACCTGCACTCGCGGCAGATAGGTCGAAAACCCCTGATTGTTAAGGTGTATTCTGGCGCGCTCTTCCTGGCGACTGCGGCAGTAGAGTAGGTACCACCCTTCCATTTTGACCTCCGGGGCCGTGCTGTATAACACCACCATTTTACGTTCTTGACCGAACCAGGCAACCTCCTATCAACGTTTTACCCTGTGCGAAAAAGCGCACATTTGCGGTGTTTTTTCGTGCATCCACCACGAAAGCCTGAAAATTCAAATTCTTACGCCCTGCCCACGGTGGCATTTTGCGAAAAATACTGAATAACCACGGTGGCAGCAGCTTGAGTACCGCACAAAAAAGCCATAGTGCCGCATAAAAGTTTCTTCGGCGTCACGAGAATGTTATCAGCTCATTGCATTTACCTTGCCCCGTGGGTATAAGAGGCCCACCATCACAACAATAACGTCAAATTGAAGGACAGGAGTTTTTCATGAGCCAAACGAAGCCAGCAGGCACTTTTTTGGGACACCCCAAAGGCCTTTTCCTGCTGTTCACCACTGAAATGTGGGAACGTTTTTCCTACTATGCGATGCGCGCCATTTTGGTGCTGTACCTGGTTGACAAAGTTGAGGGTCAGGGCGGTGCAGGCCTTGGCTGGTCAGAAGAAGATGCCATTTCACTGTATGGCACCTTTACCATGTTGGTTTACCTGACTCCTTTGATTGGCGGCTGGCTGGCCGATAACGTGCTGGGCCAGCGCCGGGCTATTTTGATTGGTGGTACCTTGATGGCCATCGGCCAGTTTACGCTGGCTGCCCCGCACTCCATGGTGCCAGGCTTTGAGACACAGACTTTCTACATTGGCCTCACATTATTGATTGCTGGTAATGGTCTGTTTAAACCGAACATTTCCACCATGGTTGGTGACCTTTACCAGCAAGGCGACCACCGCCGTGATGGAGCCTTCACCATCTTCTACATGGGTATTAACCTCGGTGCCTTCTTGGCCGGTATTTTGGTGGCCGCGGCCTACCAGTATTTTGGCCACAGTGAAATGGTTAATGGCCAGGAAGTCTTTATCAACGATTATCAAGCAGGCTTTGCTGCCGCCGGTACCGGTATGGTGCTGTCAGTACTGATCCAACTGTTCTTAGCCAAACGCTTACTGGGTGATATTGGTACGGTTCCTGTCGGTAAGCTGAAAAAGGCTGAAGACGCGGCTGCGCAAAAACCAAGTGGACCACTGTCGAAAGTGGAACGTGACCGTATCAAAGTGATCTTTATTCTTGGTCTTTTCACCATTGTATTCTGGGCTGGCTTTGAGCAGGCCGGTGGTCTGATGAACATCTATGCGGACAAGTTCACCGATCGGATGATTGGTAGCTTCGAAGTACCAACCGCCTGGTTCCAATCTGTCAATGCCATGTTCATTGTCATTTTCGCACCGATCATCGCCAGTATCTGGGTCAAGCTCGGTGACAAAGAACCCTCTTCCCCGATCAAATTTGCCATGGGTCTGTTCATGTTGGGTCTGGGCTTTTTGTTCATGGTAGCGGCATCGATGCAAATCGCTGGCGGCGAAACCAAGGCATCCATGGTCTGGCTGGTACTGGCATACCTGTTCCATACGCTCGGTGAACTGTGCCTTAGCCCGGTGGGCCTGTCGATGGTTACCAAACTGGCGCCGATCAAACTGGCCTCGTTCTTCATGGGGCTGTGGTTTTTCTTCACCGGTTTGGCCAATTATGTCGCCGGCTTTATCGGTTCTTTTGTCGGTGTAGAAGGCAATCACGCCACCTTCATTGCCGAATGTAAAGCCAAGGGGCTCAGCGCTGCTGCAGAAATCGAGCAATGTGCCGGTGGCCTGAAAGAGGCCATGATGGTCGACAAGTCACTGTCTATCTTCGGAAGTCTGGTAGCCATGGGGGTGATTTCAGCACTGGTGTTGTGGCTACTGTCCAACAAGCTGATTGACTGGATGCACGGTGCGGAAAGCAAAAGCCATGGCACTGACGAGGAAATTGACATTACTGCCGAGCACGAAGGCATGGCAAAAGATCATCAATAACAACGCTTTGAAAAGCCCGCTTTTTGCGGGCTTTTTCATGGTGTTAGGCTAGTCTTGAAACAAGACAAGAGTGGAGTGCCAGGTGCGCCATAACTACCAGCTGCGGTTTTATCAGGGAAAACGACGGCACTGTACTTTATTGCTAAGACCCATGGGCTTTAGCGATTTACTGGCAACAGTACGCCACAGCCTGAAAAACCAGCAACCCTTCACCCATGCAGAACTCTGCTACGCCGATCAATGCCTTGTGTTGCCAAAACGATTCTCATTGCTGCGTTTTGCCTGGTTGCTGCAACGCTTGCACCACTAAAATACACTGCACACAAATTATTCCTGCTATAACGGTTTTTTGAGTATTTTAGTAAACGCCTTTAGACTTACGTGCGTTTACACTCATCAAGCATGCCTTCTATGTCTAATGAAAAAACACCTTTAACGAGCCAAATGAACCCGCCGGTGTTCTTTGGGTCAGCCTTGATCATCTTTGGTTTCGTGCTTTTTGCTGTGCTGGCGCCGAAAACAGCTGGTACGGTATTTGGCGATATTCAGAGCTGGATCATCACCAATACGGGTTGGTTCTATATTCTGGCGGTTGCCATTTTCCTGCTGTTTGTGGTTGCTCTGGCTTTTAGTGACTATGGCCGCATCAAGCTGGGGCCTGACCATGTTGACCCTGACTTCAGCTACCCGTCCTGGTTTGCCATGCTGTTTTCTGCCGGCATGGGTATTGGCCTGCTGTTTTTTGGTGTTGCCGAGCCGGTCATGCATTTCGTCAATCCACCGGTAGGTGACGGCCATACCATTGCCGCAGCCCGTGAGGCAATGCGGATCACCTTCTTTCATTGGGGGTTACATGCCTGGGCTATTTACGCCGTTGTCGCGTTATCGCTGGCCTATTTCAGCTTTCGCCATGGCTTACCGCTGACCATCCGCTCGGCGCTGTACCCTCTGCTGGGTGAACGTATCCACGGCCCTATTGGCCACGCGGTCGATATTTTTGCCGTACTGGGCACTATGTTCGGCGTCGCCACCTCCCTCGGTTTTGGGGTAATGCAGGTGAATGCCGGGCTGCATTATTTGTTCTCGGTGCCCACCGATCTGACCACACAGGTCTTGTTGATTTGCGGCATCACTGCCCTGGCGACCATTTCGGTAGTGTTGGGCCTTGATGGCGGGATCCGCCGTTTATCGGAGCTGAACCTGCTGCTGGCGGTGCTGCTGTTGTTGTTTGTGCTGTTTGCCGGGCCAACCGTCTTCCTGCTGCAAACGCTGGTACAAAATACCGGTTCTTACCTGTCAGACATTGTCCAGAAGACCTTCAACCTGTACGCCTACAAACCTGACCATAGCTGGATAGGCGGCTGGACCCTGTTTTACTGGGGCTGGTGGATAGCCTGGTCTCCTTTTGTCGGCATGTTTATCGCCCGGGTATCCCGTGGCCGCACCATTCGCGAATTTATTATTGGCGTGTTGTGTGTACCGGTTGGTTTCACCTTTATGTGGATGACCTTCTTTGGTGATACCGCCATTCACATGATCATGGTTGATGGCATAAAAAGTATCGGCCAGGCGGTCAGTGATGACACCTCGACGGCAATTTTCAAATTTCTCGACCATCTGCCGTTCTCCGGCATCATGTCACTGCTGGCCACCTTGCTGGTCATCACCTTCTTTGTTACCAGTTCCGACTCCGGCTCACTGGTGATTGACATGATCACCTCCGGTGGCCAGGAAGAACCGCCAGTATGGCAGCGTATTTTCTGGGCGGTTACCGAAGGCGCTGTCGCCATTGCACTGCTGGTAGCTGGTGGTTCTGATGGCCTCAAAGCGCTACAAACACTGTCTATTGCCTCGGCATTGCCCTTTACCATTATCATGCTGGCTATTTGCTACGGCTTGTGGAAGGCATTGCGTATTGAAGGAGTGAAACAGCTGACACTACGCCATTCCGTGACCACGCCGCGCATTCAGCACACCAAGAGTAACTACAGTTGGCGTAACCGCCTGCAGCGGATTGTATCCTGGCCCAAGCAGCAGGAAGTTCAGCAATTTCTGAACGACACGGTAGAGCCAGCACTTAGCGCTGTGGTCAAGGAGCTGGAAGAGACTGGCCTGGATGTCACTATCCAGCATCGCAGTCCTGAGCGACTCAGCATGGAAGTGTCTCACGGTGAGGAAATTGACTTCATTTATGAAGTGCGGGTACGGGGTTATCAAGCACCAACCTTCGCCTTCCCGGAGTTTAACTTCACCGAAAAGGACACCAAGAAGCATTACCGTGCAGAGGTGTATTTGCGCGAGGGTGGCCAAGGTTATGATGTTTATGGCTACACGACGGATCAGGTCATTTGTGATGTCCTTGACCAGTATGAAAAGCACATGCACTTCTTACACCTGGTGCGCTAATTAAAAAACCGGCCAAAGGCCGGTTTTTTAATCTTCACCCAGTTCTTCGCGGTATGCCTCGACTTTGTCAATAATGCCGATAAAGTTCGCCGTTAGCTCCGGGTCCAAGTGGCCCCCGGCCATATCAGCCAAGATCTCCTTGGCTTTTTCGACACTAAAGGCACTTTTGTAAGGGCGCACAGACCGCAATGCATCATAGACATCACAAACGCTGGTGATCCGTGCTGATAACGGAATATGCTCACCGGCAATACCGGCCGGATAACCTTTGCCATTCCAAAACTCATGATGATATAGGGCAATCTCTGAAGCCATTTTCACCAGCCGGCTCTGCCCTACCCCCAAGATCTCACGGCCAATGGCGGGGTGGCGTTTCATCACCTCCCGCTCCTGTTCATTGAGTGGGCCGGTCTTTAACAAGATGCCATCAGGAATACCTATTTTGCCAACATCGTGCATCGGTGCCGCCATAAGCAGCATCTCGCAGTATTCTTTGTCACACCCTATTGCTTCTGCCAGCATTTTAGCCGTGGCACCAATACGCATAACATGGGCGCCTGTTTCGTTATCGCGAAATTCCGCCGCCTTGGCCAGACAGCGCAGCAGCTCCATATAGGACTCATGCAGCTCCTCGGTGCGCTGCTTTACCATCCCTTCAAGATCAATCACCTGCGCATCAAGCGTTTTTTGCAAGAAGTAACGATCCAGGTTGTTCTCAATACGCAGTAGCACTTCCCCGATATCAAAGGGCTTGTTAATAAAATCCGCAATCCCACTGGCCAGTGCCCGGTGTCTCAGTTCCTGATCGTTTAAAGCCGTGATCATCAGTACCGGTGGCAGACGGTAGTGCTCCTCTTTTAACAGGGAAAATAATTCCAAACCGCTCAGCTCCGGCATACTCTGATCCAGCAGCAATATATCCACCGGATTTTCACGAACAAACGCCGGCACCTGTGTTGGATCGGTGATGCCATGGATATTGTGATAGCCGCCCATGGAGAGAATGTCCTGCATCAACAGCACATTGGTCTCGATATCATCGATAACCAGTATGTGAGCTTCTTTTAACGCTTGCGAATGCATTACTCACCCTCTCCCTGCGCTATGGGTAACCATAGTGTGAACCGCGAACCAACACCCTGCTGGCTAACCACGGTAATTTTCCCACTCATCAGCTCTGCCAGCTGACGGCTGACCGCCAAGCCAATGCCAGTACCCTGTATGGCACTACGCTGGTGTTCAAGGCGTTCAAAGGGCTCGAAAATCTTATCCAGGTTTTCAGCCGCAATCCCCTTGCCGGTATCCGCGACCACAATGCCAATATTGCTGTCATCCATAGTGGCTTCCAAAGTAATCCGACCACCGGACTGGTTGTACTTGATGGCATTGGAGAGCAGGTTAATCAAGATCTGAGTGGCTCGCTTCTTGTCAGCCATACAAGGCAGTGGCCCAGTTATATTATTGACCAATTCGAGCTTGGCATTGGCAACCTCAGTAGACAGCATGGATACGCAATCTGCGGCAATATCGGCCATATCCTGCACAGTAAGCTCAACACTGAGGCTAGCGGCTTCAAGCCTGGCATGGGTCAGCAGATCTTCAATCAGCTGGTTCAGATAATTGCCGGCTTTGAGGATCTCGTCGGCTGCACGCTGGCCGCTATCGGTGACCTGCGCTTTGAGCAGTTGGCCAAAGCCGAGAATGGCATGCAGGGGCGTTTTTAACTCATGGGTAACCGACGATAAGAACAACGATTTGGCTTTGTTGGCATCCTCTGCGGCTTCTTTAGCCTGGCGCAAGTGTTGTTCCAGTGCTTTTCGCTGGCTGACATTGGCATACACGCCAGTCAACCTGACCCCTTGGCCAGGAATGGGTGGCTGCATCTGGCCACGGGAGTTGATCCATACCCAGTGACCCCGCTGGTGCTGAATACGAAAGTCGACACTGTAAGCATTGCCGGTTTCGATTGCTTCATCACGGCTCTGACATAGCTTGTCTCGGTCGTCTTCATGTACCCAATCAACAAACTCATCAAAGGAGATCTGTTTCGGTATTTCCCTGCCAACAAAGTGATCAAAGCTATTGCTGAGCCTGAGCTGATGGCTGGGAATATCGTATTCCCAGACACTGTCACCACTGCTTTTAAGGGCCTGACGCAGGCGGGTTTCACTGATTTCCAGGGCTTCAACAGTTCGCCCCAGCGCCTGCCCCATGGCACAAACACTGTCAGAGAACTGCTGTAGTTCCAGTAAAGGTTGTGGCTCACTTTGCTGCAGGTAGTGACCCGCCTCAATGCTTTGAACTTTCCCGGTCAGGGTGTCCATGGGCTTGGACAGGGTTTCCCCCAGATCCTGAGAGCGGCCGCGAATATACAGGAAAAACAGCAGATAAAACGCAGCTAAGCCACCAATCATCAGATAACCAACCAGCTTATAGCGATAGCTGAGTGCTTCGGTGTTGGCAAACAATGTGCCCTCATCAACAATGCTCAGCAAAACCCAGCTGTTGGCCGGAATGGTGGTCCAGGCCACCATTTTCTGCTTACCACCGATCAGCAGGTTCATGGTGCCACCCGGGTTCTTACGGATGGCCCTGGCCAGAGCCGCGGTGTCCTGGCGTTTATCCAAGTAGTAACGAGGCGGGCGCCGGGTTTCCTGCTGAATTGCACTCTGGTAATGGTGCGCGGTCATATCTAACGCAAAATCTTGCTGGCCTTGCTTGGGCATGGCCAATACCGCCAGATCCTGGTCCAGTAAAACGCCATACGCCCCCCAGGGCAGATCCAGCTCTTCAATCTGCTGAATAAAGCGCCCGACCGTCACATCCGCACCCACAACCCCTTCGAGAAAATTGCCCCGGTACACTGGCGCTACGGCCGAAGTCATCCAGCCACCACCCGCCGGATCGGCGTAGACTTCGGTCCAGACTGTTTTGCGTTGCGGGTTATGAACTGCATCTGCAGCGTAATAGAAATTAAAGCGGGGAATATCCAACTTGGCATCGTATTGGCTGAGGGTGTCAAAAAACGGGTAAATACGGTTATAGCTATCAAAGCTGTTGAAATACACCTGCGTTATCAACGGGCTGCTATTGACCATACTGCGCATCAGCGGATCGGTTTGGCTCAGCCGGTAGACCTTGGCCCGGTCCTGTTTATCCGCTGGGGTGATAGCCGAATAAAACGACGCTGCGCCGCCATCATCCTGAATACTGTGAAAGACTCCGTTAGGCGCTAACCGATAATTCGCCAACTCAGAAGGCGTAGCTTGATAGTGACGATCATCCAGCACTTCCTTGGTTTGCTGACGATAAAGAGACAACAGTTGTTCCACCGATTCAAGCCGGGTTTCAATCAGCAGGCCTTCACTGCTGGCGGCATGATTCAGCTCGGTAATGGCGTTATTGCGCAGGTATTGGATATTGTTGTTGCGGATATTGGCATTGGTATAGAGGTAAATAACAACCAGCAGGGACTCGACCAGCAGCAAGGGGATCAGTGAATGCCGAATGAACGCGCGCCAGAGCCAGTGCCGGAAATGTTCCACTGACGGAGTCTTTGCCATGGCGCACTCCTTATTGTCCCTATAAACCTAATGTAATACGTCATTTACGAAAAGTTAAAGATAGCCAGTAATAAAAGATCTTGATCGCGACCACTTTCTTCCGCCAGTGCCAATTGCTGACACAGCGACGCTTTGGTGTGAAGTGGCTGCTTCCAGGCAAGGGGTTGGCTAGAGAGCAGCAGTTGCTGGCCGCTAGCAAAAGGCTGTTGCTGGTGCTGGTAGCGACTCCATTCAAACATGCCCACTGGTGGCTGCTGGTGCTCCTGCTGCACCTGACAATCCAGATGTAGCGGTTGCGGATAACCGGCACTGGCAAACGACAGCTTGTTATCGACCCTATCGACCAGCAAATAAAAAGCTTTAAAGGGCTGCTCAAGCTGGCTTTTCAACAACTCCCCGTTGAAGTACTGCATGAACAAGGCCGGGTTCAGCAATACCGATGGCTCTCCCGGCCGGTACTGCTTCATGGGCTGATTAAACAGGCTTTTGGCCAGTACAGAACAAAAGGCGGCATGTTCATTACAGCCAAACTGCCCCACCAGTACGGCCAGGTAACGATCGCCCAGCAGCACATAGTCGATAAACTGGCTGGCTACCTCACTGGCGCTGAGTAGTTGATAACGCAACGCCAGTCCTTGCCAGTCCAGCACTGTTGCGGGCAAAAGTTGCTGCTGTACTTCACGGCCGGCCAGCTTATTGCCTTCAAGCAATTTTAGGTTTAATTCCAGCTCGACATGAGCGGCTTCCAGCTCCTCTACCAGCCGCTGGTTTTCTCGCTGCAGCTGTTTACGTTCCAGCACCGTTTCCACGCAGTGCTCCAGCACCGCCAGGTTATCCAAGGGTTTGTTGAGAAAATCACTGGCTCCCAGGCGCAGCGCGGTGGTGACATCAGCCATGTCTGCGGTACCGGATAAGACAATCATCGGCATATCCAGCCAACGGTCGCGCACTTCTTCGAGTAGCGTCAGGCCGTTACCGTCCCCCAGCTGCAAGTCACACAGCAGTAAGTCCACCGGCCGTAGGCTCAGCGTTTGACGCGCCTGTGCCAGGCTGTCGGCCTGCAGCACCGTAAATCCCAGTTTATTGAGGTAGGCGCTGATCAGCCCCAGAAAAACGGGCTCATCATCCACTACCAGTACGGTTCGGCTCACCATAATAAAACAGGGGGCTATGCCCCCTGACTATCCTCTTTGCTGGCCCACTGACGACTCAGTATTCATCCAGATACTTATCCAGATCGATATCGTCTTGTGGCTGTTCGGGCATAGTTTGATTGTAGGTGTCAAAATAGGTTTTCTGGAAATATGACTGACGAATAAAAGAGTAAGGATCCACACTCTGGTTGATCAGTCCTTCCTGAGGGATCAGCTTGGCACGCTTATCGATGCCCTGAATGCCCCAACGCAGGGTTTTTTCCGTGAAATTTAAAAAAGCCAGCGGCGGGTAAAGGAAGTCAATCACATCACCAATTTTATCTCTTGGCGTGGTCGGGCCCAGTGCCGGCAACATCAGATAAGGCCCCGACGCTACGCCGTAATAACCCAGCACTTCACCAAACTCGGTCTTCTTGCGGGCAATCCCCATATCGCTGGCAACATCAATAAACCCCAGCAGACCAAAAGTTGAATTCAGTAAAAAACGGCCTGCCGTTTTACCCGAGCGCACAAACTCAAAACGCAGCAACTGGTTCACGGCGCTGAAGGGTTCACCGAGGTTATTGGCAAAGTTGAGTAGCCCTTTTTGTACCGGTGTTGGCACATTATTGGTGTAGGCGACGGTGATTGGCCGGGCAAAGTCTTTGTCCAGCACATTCCAGTTCAGATCCCACATTGCCCGGTTAAATTTTTCCAAGGGATCACGCTGATTACTTGGCGCCAGCACCGGTGCTTTGGCATCCGGCAGCATCTGAGGTTTACTGGCGCAACCTGCCAGCGTCAACAGCACGATAGACAACAACCAGCGCATTACTGAATCCTTTGATCAATCATCAACTTAACAGCCGTATCAGTGGCTGACACGGTCTTCGCGGTAGCACGCAGATCACCCGGTTGGTGTTTAAAGACATTTCCTGACTGACTGATCTGCGCACCGATCTGGTAGGTATCGGCATCAGACAGGCTTCGCCCCGGGATCATCGAGGTATTATCTGACAGCTCAACTTCTGCCGGCAACCGTGACAACGGTACTTTTACCGCAGCAAGTGGTGGCCCACCGGCTACCGGGCGCGCAAACACAAACAGGGTCGCCTGCGCCGGCAGGGCTTTTTTCAGTGCCGAGGTCACATCTACCGTGACCACAATACGGCGCTTAGAGCCGGCCATTTTACGCTTAACATCCGCAATACGCGATGCCAGCAATGCCCGGCGCGGATCCTGTTCAGGCAATGCTTTAAGTAACTGCTGCCAGGTGCTCAGTGCCTGGGAAAAATCATTGTTCTGATAGGCCACAAAGCCGGACAGCAGCAAAGCTTCAGTATCCTCTGGCTTTAATGTCAGTAACCGCGCCAGTGCCTGAGCCGCATCTTGGCGATCAGCTGCCTCACCGGACATCAACTTCACCTGCGCCAACCCCAGTAACGCCGAGGTGTTATCCGGGTCCATGGCCAGGGCTTTGTTGTAAGCGTCAGCGGCCAGTGTTGTTTCACCCAGCGTAAAACCGACGCGGGCGAGAAAAATCCAGGCATTTTTATCATCGCCTTTACTGGCCAGGCGACTGCGTATGCCCAGCGCCAGGTCTTGCATCTGTTGTTGGCTCAGGGTTTCCCCCTGGGCCGGATGCAAGGCTTTTTCGGCCAAGGCCGGTAGGTTTTTATCCACCTCTTGCCAATGGGCCAACTGACGGTAAGAGCCTAGCTGCCAGTACAGCACCACACTGCCCAGCAGCAACAAGATAGCGCCGGGCAGCAAGACTTTCCAACTGACAGACTGTTTCAGCTGGGCATCCTGTTGTGCATCGTCCAGCAGGCTGCGTTTTAATTCGATATCCATCTGCGCCAGGCGGGTTTCATCCACAAGCCCTTGCTGACTTTCCGCCAGCAGTTCCTGACGACGCGCTTCATATAAACGGGTATTCAAGCGCTGCTGACTAACACTATGACTACCCAGCCGAGGTAACAGCAGGAGCAATAGTGCAATCAGCAGCATCCCGGCCATTGCCAGGAACAAGACCGTCATCGTTGTTGATCCTCTTCGTCCAGCAACCGGGCCAGACGCTGGCGCTCTTCTTCAGTCAAGGCCGGGCTGGTTTCACGGCTGGCGCGCACAAAAATAAAGATCAGACCGGCCACCAGCACCACCATTGGGCCCAGCCAGAGAATAATGGTGTCCATACGTACCGGCGGCTGGTAGTGAACAAAATCACCATAGCGCGCCTTCATGTAATCAATGATCTCTTCACGGCTCTTGCCCTGCTGGATCATCTGGTAAACCTTGTCGCGCAGATCTTTGGCCAGCTGAGCATCCGAGTCGCCGATGTCTTGGTTCTGGCACTTGGGGCAACGCAGTTCTTTGATCAGGTGCTTGAACTCCGCTTCCTTAGCCGGGTCATTGAACGTATAGGCATCTACGGCCGCAAGTACCGGCCAGCTCACCAGCGCTGTCAACAACAGCGTATTCAGTAACATTCGCATCATGGTAGCAATCCTTCGTAGAGCGGCTTCAAGGTCTTGTTCCAGACCTGCTCATTGACATCGCCCACGTGGCGATAGCGAATTATTCCCTTTCCGTCGATAAGGAATGTCTCCGGGGCACCGTAAACCCCCAGA
This sequence comes from Gallaecimonas aegicerasi, assembly GCF_045291545.1. Classification (GTDB taxonomy): domain Bacteria; phylum Pseudomonadota; class Gammaproteobacteria; order Enterobacterales; family Gallaecimonadaceae; genus Gallaecimonas. Next base: position 926,961 of record NZ_CP149514.1, on the reverse strand, counting down.
TCCAAGCCCAGCATACCTTTTGGATCATAAAGCGTCACTTCGTAGGGGTTGCCCAGACTGTTCAGCCATTGCAACGCTTTGGCGCGCTGATCCTTGTAATTGAGGCCAATAATGCGAACCCCTTGTCGAGCCAGGGTATTGAGATACTGATGTTCGGCGTAGCAGGTGGGGCACCAGGTTGCCCACACATTCAGCAGTACGGGCTTGCCATTGGCCAGCAGGCGGGCGTCATAGGTTTTACCGGTATCGAACAGATCGATCATCTCAAAAGCAGGCACTTTTTTACCGATCAGCGCTGAATTCAAGGTGCGCGGATCGGAAAACAACCCCCGGAATAAAAAGATGGCCAGTACCAAAAATGCCGCCAATGGCAGAATGACCCAGAGTTTTTTCATGCCGCTTTCTCCGCCAGCCGGCGCAACCGGTAACGCCGGTCAGTCACCACCAACAAGCCACCCAGCGCCATCAACAAGCCACCCAGCCAGATCCAGCGAACAAAGGGCTTCACATGCAACCGTACCGCCCAGGAACCGTCTTTCAGTTGCTCGCCCAGAGCCGCATAAAGGTCACGGCTCAGCCCCCAGTCAATACCGGCTTCGGTCATCACCGAACGGGAAACCTGGTAATAGCGCTTTTGCGCCAGTAGGGTTGCTTCCGGCTGGCCCTGTTGAGTCACCGTCAACACCGCTTCATAGCCGCTGTAATTAGGGCCGTTAACCGGTGCAATGCGGGTAAAGGTAAACTGGTGCCCGGCCAGGGTGTAGCTGTCGCCTGGCTTCATACGGACGTCTTTTTCCACGGAATAGCCGGTGGTGAGGGCAATGCCAATGACAGTGACCACCAAGCCGACATGCCCTAGCACCATTGCCCAGTGGCTGCGATTCAGTACCCTTAGCCCTTTGAAAAAGCCAAAACGGTGGCCAACGCGTAACTGCACTTCCTGCACGGTGGCAATCAATATCAACAGCGCCAGGGTCACTCCCAGGGTCGCATAACCATGTACAGAGCCCAGTAGCAGCCACGGCAGCAATAGCCCCAAAGCCAACGCCAGTACCAACGCCAACAGTAAACGCCGCACCAAAACCCCCGCTCGCTCACGTTTCCAACGGGCCTGCGGGCCTGCGGCCATGACAAAAGCAAAGGGAATAAACAGCCAGGTAAACAGGCTGTCAAAAAACGGCGCACCGATGGAAATGGAACCCAGCCCCAACTCCTTATGTACCAACGGCATCAGAGTGCCAAGCACCACCACCACGCAAGCGGTAGCCAGGAAGATATTGTTGCCCAGCAGCAGCGACTCACGGCTTAACAGGGCAAAATGCCCCTGGCTTTTCACTTTTCCGGCCCGCCAGGCATACAGGCTTAAACTGCCACCGATAACAATCAGCAAAAAGGCCAGGATAAACAGGCCACGGGCCGGATCTGAGGCAAAAGCATGCACGGAGACCAAAACCCCGGAGCGCACCAAAAAAGTACCCAGCAAACTTAGCGAAAAGGCCGCGATGGCCAGCAACACAGTCCAGGCCTTAAACACCCCGCGCTTTTCGCTCACCGCCAGCGAATGCATCAGCGCTGTGCCTGCCAACCAGGGCATGAAAGAGGCGTTTTCCACCGGGTCCCAGAACCACCAGCCGCCCCAGCCCAGTTCGTAATAAGCCCACCAGGAGCCCAGTGTGATGCCTATAGTCAAGAACAACCAGGCGGCAGCCGTCCAGGGTCGGGACCAGCGGGCCCAGGCGGTATCCAGCTTGCCAGAAAGCAGCGCCGCAATGGCAAAGGCAAAAGCCACAGAAAAGCCCACATAGCCCATGTACAACATGGGCGGGTGTACCACCAACCCCGGGTCTTGCAGTAACGGGTTCAGATCCCGGCCATCTACCGGGTAATACGGCAGGCTGCGGCTGAAGGGATCGGAGGTAAAAAGGATAAACAGCAAAAAGCCGGTAGCAATCATCCCCATGACGGCCAGCACCCGAGCCACCGCCGGTAACGGCAGGCTGCGGGAAAAGAGCGCTACCGCAGCGCCCCAACCGGAAAGGATCAACACCCACAGCAGCAATGAACCTTCATGAGCGCCCCAGGTAGCGCTGATGCGAAAGGCCAGCGGCAACTGGCTGTTGGAGTTTGCCGCTACGTAGTTGAGGGTAAAGTCATTGCTGATAAAGGCGTACACTAAGGCGGCAAAACTCACCGCGATAAACAAAAACTGCCCCCAGGCCAGTGGCCGGGCCAATGCCATCAGCCGCTGATAACCGCGGTGAGCCCCCCATAACGGATAAACGCTGGCCAATACCGCCAGGCACAGGGCAATCATCAACGCGAAGTGACCAAGTTCAGGAACCATTGACGCCTCGCTGATGCATGTTCTTGGCTGCATCCGCCACCTCTGGCGGCATGTAATTTTCGTCGTGCTTGGCCAGTACTTCAGTTGCCCGGATGTCACTGCCGTCAATCAGTGAGCCTTGGGCCACAATACCCTGCCCTTCACGAAACAGATCCGGAAGAATGCCGCTATAGTGCACGGTGACTTGCTTGCCGGAGTCGTCGGTCAGTTTAAAAGTGACATCCAGGCCGCCTTGAGCCCGCTGCACCGAACCCGGCACAACCAGGCCGCCAATCCGCAAGCGCTGCCCGGGATGCGGTTTTACCCCGTCTTTGCCGCTGTAGATCTCTCCTGGCGTAAAGAACAAATCAATATTCTGGCTCAGTGCGTACAGTACCAACCCCGTGGTACCAGCCAGCCCCAGCAGAATGGCAGCAATGATCGTTAACCGTTTTTTACGACGCGGGTTCATGTTTGTCCTCCGCTAGCTGTCGGGCCCGGCGCCGGGCTTCTGTTGCCAGGCGGCGCCTGATGGCGGCTTTTTGCTGCCGGTCCTGTTGCCAAATAAGCCCGGCCAACAGCAACAGCACAAATAACGTGACACCATAAGCCAGCCAGACGTAAAAGCCGTGGTGACCCTGAGCCAGAAAATCCGCAAAACTATGAAAATACATCCTTAAGGCTCCAGCTGCTCAGCAACCCAAGGGCGACGAGACTCCACCGCCAGGATCAAGGTGCTCATGCGCTTCACACTGAGTGCAGCCATCAGCAGGGCAAAACCCAGCAGGCTTATCAGCAGCGGCCACAGCATGCTGGCCGCCATGGAGGGCCGTTCAAACTTGCTGATCGTGGCACCTTGGTGCAGGGTATTCCACCACTCTACGGAATAATGAATGATCGGCAAATTGATCACCCCAACCATCGCCAGAATACCAGCCGCCCGCCCTGCCAGCCTTTTATCAGAAAAAGCAGCAAACAGGCCGATAACACCAAGATAAAGAAACAGCAGGATCAACTGCGAGGTCAGGCGGGCATCCCAGACCCACCAGGTTCCCCAGGTTGGTTTCCCCCAGACAGCGCCGGTGAATAACGATAAAAAGGTAAAGACTGCTCCAATCGGGGCAACCGCCTGTGCTGCCAAGTCCGCCAGCCGCCATTGCCAGACCAGGCCGATAAATGCGGCGATGGCCATTGCCAGGTAACCGCCCATGGCAAACATGGCCAGCGGCACATGCAGGTAAATAATGCGAAAGCTATTGCCCTGTTGATAGTCAGCCGGTGCGAACGCCAGGCCCCATACCAGCCCTACCAGCAATACCGGCAAACTCAGCCACAGCAGCCACGGCAGCACACGCTGGCACAGCTGATAAGCACGCTCGGGTTTTGCATAGGGGTGTAACCAACTCCACATAGCGTCGTCTTTCCTGTTAGCTGGCGCTGACACGCAGCGCCGCGGCAATGGCAAAGGGGCACAGGGTCAGTGCTCCCAGGCTAAAAGCGGCCAGTAAGGCCAGTTGCCCGCTGTAGCCCAGCCCTAAGGCTGCGGCTTCAACGCAACTGACGGCAAAAATCAGCACCGGAATAAACAGCGGTAACACCAACAAGCTCAGCAATATACCACCGCGTCGCAAGCCCACCGTCAAAGCAACACCGACCGCGCCAACCAGGCTCAATACCGGGCTACCGGCCAATAAACTCAGTACCAGTGCCAGCCAGGCCTGACTGTCAAGGTGCAGCAATAGTGCCACTAATGGTGACACTATCACCAGCGGCAGCGCCGTCAGCAGCCAGTGCGCAAGCACTTTTGCCAGTGCCACCAAGGGCAATGGCAAGGGTAACAACAGCAGTTGCTCAAGGGTGCCGTCGGTGACGTCATCCCGAAACAGCCGCTCAAATGACAACAATGCCGACAACAGTACTGCCACCCAGATAATGCCCGGTGCCAGCCGTGCCAGCAGGCCAGGCTCCGGACCCAGTCCCAGCGGAAATAGCGTGATCACCAGCAGGTAAAATATCAGCGGGTTGAGTACATCAGCCCGGCGCCGCAAGGCAATGGTGAGATCACGGCGCACCAGGCTTACAAAAATCCCTACCACAGTGGCGCCTCCAGCGTGATACGGCCGCTCAGCCGCGCCCCTAGATCCTGATGGGTGGTCAGCAAGATGGCGCCACCCTGCTGACAATGCTGCTCAAAGCGCGCTTCCAGAGCACTAACCCCTTTTTTATCAATGGCGGTAAAAGGCTCATCGAGGATCCACAACCGGGCAGGGCTCAACCACAAACGCGCCAGGGCAACCCGGCGCTGCTGGCCGGCAGACAATTGCCCAGCTGGCTGCTCTTCAAAACCAAACAGGCCGACGGTATCCAGTAGCTCAAAAAAATCGACGGTCTTTGCCGGCATGACACTGGCGTAGAAACGCAAGTTTTCCAGTGGACTGAGCACCGGATTGACGCCACACTGGTGGCCAAGATAGAGCAAGTCGGCGTGAAAGGCATCACGAACCCGGTTGATGGGCTCGCCCAAGTAACGGACTGTGCCGGTTTCCGGTTGGCCGAGCCCTGCCAGAATTTTGAGCAGGCTGGTTTTACCGACACCATTAGGGCCTTCAAGCTGTAGCAAGGCACCACTGTCTACCGTCAGTGACAGCTCGCTGAACAGCAACCGCTCCTCACGCACACAGCTCAGATTGTCAGCAGTAAGTAGCGAAAATGTCACAAGGTGCGGCCTGACTGTAAAAACAGGCCGGATAATACCATACTGGCAGCATCGGAACAGGTTCAGAGGCAGGCTATTTGATGAAAGTCAATCCACCCAATCCCGCCCCTGCACCAACAACTGCGAAGACAGAGAAAAAGCCTGCATCATCAATTACTAATGTCAGGCAAGGCAATGCCGCCAGGGTCCCTAGCCAATTGCTACTGGCAGCGCCTACCGGTGCCCAACTGAGCCGTTTATTACCCAAGCTGTTGGACGGTCAGTCACTGGCAAAACTCTTAACAACACTGTTAACACCTGACAGTGAAAAAGCCCCGGCGGTGTTACGGCAGTGGCTGCTCAGTGCCTTGGCCGTGCGGTTACGCTTGGCCGGGCAAAATCTTCCCCGTAGTTTGATGACACTGCTCGACAGTCTCAGCGACGATCAGCAAAAGCTGCTCAGTGACGGGCTTGGCCGCTTGGAACAGGCGCAGGTGCAGTCCCGCCAAGATACGCTGTTTTGGGCACTGCCATTACCCTTTGCAGATGACTGGCTGGAGCTGAGCTGGCCAAAACCACAACAACGCCGGCAGAATGATGCCGAGCCGGTACTGACACTACTGTTTCCCCTGCCCGGAAAAGGCCGCCTGCTGGTTAAGGCCAGCCTCCGGCAGGTGCGCTTTTATGCTGACAACCCCACCTTGAAAGCGTTGGTTGATAGCACCCTGCCACGATTGACTTCCCGTTTTGCCGATCTGGGCCTGGCAGTAGCACTGCACAGCTTTCAGGGTAAGGTGCCACAACGGCTGGCCCCGGCGTCGGGCGTTATCGATGAGGAAGTATGATGGGTGATGAAAAAGCCATTGGCTTGTCTTACGACGGCAGCGCACCTCCGAAACTGGACTTCAAACTGACCGGTCAACAGGCCCGTGAAGTGGTGGCACAAGCCAGGGAACTCGGTTTGCTGGTACATGAAGATCAGGGGCTGCTGGCCAGCCTGGAACAACTGGCAGAAGGCGAGGAGATCCCCGCGGCGCTGTATCAAATCGTCGCTGAGCTTATCGCCTTTGCCTGGTTGTTGATGGGGAAAGAACCCGAATACTGGCGCACACCGGACGGCGGCATACGGGGCAAAGGCTAGTCGCTGACTTTGCTGTGCAGGTTAAACAGGAGTTCAGCTTCGGCTCTGGGTAGCTCACACTCGCGCATCAGCTCGTCAATATCAGCCCCCAGCTCAACCATCTTGGCGGCACGGCTGTACAAACGGCTCTGCGGATCGATACCTTTCAGCTCGTCTTGCGCACCTTGCAGGTGTTCGACATCAGCCGCGATGGCCAGCATGCGTTGCCCCATCCCCAGGGTACCGGCATGAATTTCGTGTAGCAGCTGCTCACGTTCGCTCAGTTGCCTGGCCAGCTGCTCACATTGCCCTTCCAGCTGCACCAGGCGGCGGTATATCACGACAATCACTGCCACCAGTAACAGCAGCAGAACGATTTCCAATACCGTTACCAGGTTCATCACAGACTCAGGATCTCTTCCCACTCTTCGTCTGTCAGCATCTTGTTGAGATCCACCAGGATCAGCAACTCGCCGTCGCGGTTGGAGACGCCCTGAATAAACTTGGCACTTTCTTCGGTGCCAACATTCGGCGCCACTTCAATTTCCGAACGCTTGAGATAAACCACTTCGGCAACCGAGTCGACCAGAATGCCAATTACTTCTTTGTCGGCTTCGATAATGACAATGCGAGATTGGTCACTGACTTCTGCGGACGGCAGGCCAAAACGTGAACGGGTGTCGATAACCGTTACCACGTTACCGCGCAGGTTGATGATACCCAGTACGTAATCCGGCGCTCCCGGCACTGGCGCAATTTCGCTGTAGCGCAGCACTTCCTGCACCTGCATCACATTGATGCCATAGGTTTCGTTATCCAGCTGGAACGTTACCCACTGCAGGATCTCACTATTGGCTTCAGCCACTTTGGAAAGCTGTTGCTCTTTGCTCATTTGCTACCCTTATTGTTCCTGTTCCAGGCCACCGAGGCCTTGCTCTAGCATGCCAAGCAAGGCGTCCACATCCAGTAATGCACACATCCGTTCCCTGACCATGCCGGCCAGCCAAGGGCGCTTGCTGCCCCCCTGACGCCAACGCACATCGGCGCTGTTAATCCGTTCCGTTCTAACCAAGCTGTCGCAGGCCAGTCCCCAAGGACTGTCTCCCAGCATAACCAGATATCGGTAATTTTCCCGCAGATCTTGATGAGAAACTTTATCCGGCATGACCCAACGGCCAGTATCAACCACTCTCATCTTCTGCTGACGGTGCAGCATCAGCCCCATAAACCAGTCGGGTTTTCCAAACAGCGGACTGACTTCGCTGATCTGGTGTATGCCTCCAAGTTTATCCAAGGGAACCGCCAGCTCAAGTCCTGCTACATCAAATAGTAACACCTGAAACAGCCCTTCTCGCACCGTTTCTGTCGGCGTCGTGGCTGCAACAGCGGCCTCTGCTTGCTGTTCGAGGGAAGTGGCCGTGGGTTGCTCATCGACAACTTTGGCCACGTCTTCTTGCACTGGCACCAGAGCACTGGGCGGCGCTATTGGCGCCTCTTGTTCTTGCGGTTGCTGCACCGCGCGCACCTGAGCTAACAGCTGATCGAGCTTGTTACGCTCATCTTTGTCGATCTCTGCCGCCGGTTTTAATGGCTTGGCCGCCACTTTTACTTCTGGCTCTGGCCGCGGTTCGGTCAGTAAGGCAGCGAAGTAATCGTCCATCAGGCTCATACGATAACCTCCGCCGGCAGTAAGGCTTCCAGCAATTTTTGATACGCCACCACACCACGGGCTTGTGGTGCTAGTACCGGTAAGGGCTGATGGGCACGGCTGGCATCCCGGAACTTGGTATCCACGGGAACAACCCCCGGCCAGACCTGATCGCCAAATTCCTGACGCAACTCTTTTACCGCTTCGAGCGATGCCCGGGTGCGGCGATCAAACATGGTTGGGACTATCGTCACGTCCCGCTTTCCTTTTAGGGATTTTTCCATCATGCCAAGGGTTCGCAGCATGCGCTCCAGCCCCTTGATAGCTAAAAATTCGGTCTGTACCGGCACCAGCACCCGCTGGCATGCCGCCAGGGCATTGACCATCAGCACGCCCAGTACCGGCGGGCAGTCGATGATGACATGGCCATAGAGGCCGTCGAGCTTGTCTAGCAACTGTTTAAGCAACAGCCCCAAACCTTCGCGGGCGCCTAATTGCCGATCCAGGGTTGCCAGCTCCATGGCGGCAGGCCACAGATAGAGCTGCTGGCTCACTTCATGGGTAGCATCATCAATCAGCTTGGGGGTTAGCCGGGTGGTAGACAACAGATCAAAGAGGGTAGCGGGCAGTTTGTCCGGCACCAGATCAAAGTAGCTGCTCAGCGAGGCATGAGGATCCATATCAATCAGCAGCACCGGCTCACCCCGGGCGGCCAGCAGGGCCCCCAGTGTAACGGTTGTTGTGGTTTTACCCACGCCACCTTTTTGATTGGCAACAGTCCAGACGTTCACCCCAACCTCACTGACGTCAATTCCCGGAATCATCCGAGGTAATACGAATACCGCCATCCGGCAGTTTGACTTCTTTCAGTCCAGGCTCTCCGGCCACCGGCTTACTGGGTAGCGGGGCTGGCTTTTGCCAGCCATATACTGACAATGCCAGTACCACTTTACGACGCTGCGCTGCCGGTGTTGATGCCGGTAAACCGTATGCGCCATACCCTTCTAAAGCCAGTCGCTGTGGGGCTACACCTTCACTGACCAGTAGTTTGATAACTGCCGCAGCCCGTGCTGCCGAGAGTTCCCAGTTGGAGTCGAAAACCCCGTCACTGATCGGCTTGTTGTCGGTATAACCCCGTATCCTGATGTAATTATTGGCACTTTTCAGTGCCGGCAGGAGAGATAAAAGCAAGTCGCGTGCCGGTTTTTGCAAAGTGGCGCTGGCCCGGGAAAATAATAATGAGTCCGGCAACGACAGGGTCAGCCACTGTTCGCCCAGTTTCAGCTCAGCGCCGGCCAGGGCCTGATTGCCATCCAGCGCCATTTGCAATTCTTTCGCTAACTTGGGCAGCGGCACCCCTTTTAATGTGGAAGGCGAACCGGCCAGCATGCCTTGGTCAGCCGCTTCATCACCCTGGCCTTGTTTGCTAAGCGCTTTGCCACCACTTTGTAGGCCAGCACCGTCGGGCAGAATGCTTTTACCTGCGGCATTGGGGTCATGCTTGGGATAGGGTTTGGCGATGCGCTTGATAGCACTTTCAAGGTTGGACACGACTTCCCGGTATTCGTCTTTTTCCAGCAGGACAAAAGCATATAACACCACGAACAGTGCAAACATCAGGGTCATGTAATCGGCGTACGACACCAGCCAGCGATCACTGTTGTCTTTGTGGTGCACTCGGTGCTGACGCCGGTAACGGTACATATCAGTGCGCCCGATAAGCCTGGAGTTTCAAAGCCAGTTTCGTCGGATGCTCACCGCCAACAATGCCGGTCAAACCGATAATCACCGCTTCTTGAAAGCGGCAACGCTGCTCAATCAAGGCATGCAAGCGCCCGCCCAAGGGTAAAAAGAGGAAGTTGGCAAAGCCCACACCATAGATAGTGGCGACAAAAGCGGTGGCAATACCGGCTCCCAAGGCAGTGGGATTGGTCAGCTCTGCCATCGCCTGGATCAGGCCAAGAACCGCCCCCAATATGCCCATAGTCGGGGCAAAGCCACCCATGACTTGAAAGATATCAGCCGCTTTGTAATCCAGATCCTGCTGCAGATACATGTCCCCTTCCAGCACCTCTCTGAGTTGCTCGGGTGAGGCGCCATCAACCAGCAGTTGCAGCCCCTTTCTGACGAAGCTGTCATGGTGCAGTTCGGCCATATCCTCCAGTGCCAGGATCCCCTGCTGACGGCATTCCTGGCTCCAACGCTCAATATCGTCAACCAGATGATTGATCGGCATCGCGGGTGGCGCTATCAGCCAGCGAAGCAATGTCAGCCAGCGCTGCATCCGCATCCAAGGGCTCTGGATCAAGGTGGCAGCAAGGGAGCCGCCAACCACAATCAACAGCGCTGGCGCATTGAACAAGCTCTGCAACTGCCCGCCTTCAATGACAAAGGCCAAAGCCACGATAGCCAGCCCCAGCAATACTGCCGGGAGTGCCATCCTATCCATGGCCGATCTCGGCAAGAATGCGCCCGGCAATACGATCAAGGCCGATAGACTCATCGGTCAGCCCTGCTGCCGTGACGGCTTGCGGCATGCCATAGACGACACAACTGGCTTCATCCTGGGCAAATAACGTTGCCCCCTGCCCTTTCAGCAACCGCGCGCCTTCTCGACCATCAGCGCCCATGCCAGTCAGGATCACCGCCAATACATCCCCGGTGATCTTGGCCGCTGATGCAAAGGTAATATCAACAGAAGGCTTATAAACCATGTTCGGTGGCCCAGGGTTGATTTTCAGACGCATAGCACCGCTGCTGCCTTCAAGTAACATTTGCTGGCCACCCGGAGCCAGATAGGCGTGGCCGGGCAGTAGCCGATCACCATTGCTGGCTTCATGCACACGGATTGCACAAAGGCCATCAAGACGCTGCGCAAAGGCAGAGGTAAAAGTGCCTGGCATGTGTTGGATCAGAATGATGGGCAACGGAAAGCTGGCTGGTAAACGGCTGAGGATCTGCTGCAACGCCACCGGCCCACCGGTAGAGCAGCCAATCGCCACCAATTTATAAGGAGTACTGCGATGGCGGCGGCGCACCGGTGTTACAGTGGTACTGTGTTCACCTCTAGGCGGCTCCGGCTTTGCCGGCTCGGGCTTCGCAGGTATTGCACCGGTTTGACTGCTCTGGCGCAGTTGACGCGCTTTGATCAGACTCAAGCCACGGCGATTGGCTAAGGCTTTAACGCGCTCAAGCAGCGTGTTAACCGCCTCATTACGATCTTTGGCGATGTCATCAAAACGCTTGGGCAGGAAGTCCAGTGCCCCGGCATCCAAAGCATCAAGAGTAGCCTTGGCGCCATCATGGGTCAGCGACGAAAACATCAATATTGGTACAGGCTTGGCCAGCATGATTTCACGGACGGCAGCAATACCGTTCATGACCGGCATTTCAATGTCCATGGTGATGACATCAGGGCGCAGCTGTATCGCTTTTTCGACCGCTTCCTTGCCATTGATGGCCGTATCTATTACTTCAATATTGCTGTCAGACGTCAGGATTTCCGAAACCCGGCGCCGGAAAAAACTGGAATCATCAACCACCAGAACGCGGATCGGCATATGCGGGTATTCCTATTTTTACATCTTACGCGCGTAACGCTTAAGCAGCGCCGGCACGTCCAGGATCAGGGCAATTCCCCCATCTGAAGTAATGGTAGCACCAGCCATTCCAGGTGTTCCTTGCAGCATCTGGCCAAGAGGTTTGATAACAACTTCTTCCTGACCAATCAGGCCATCAACCACAAACCCCACCTGCATGGTGCCTTGTTGGATAATAACAACATGACCCACACCCTGGCGACGTTCACGGGTGCGACCACTGCGAACCAACCACTGATCCAAATAAAATAACGGTATGGCCTTGTCGCGCACAATCACCGTGAGCTGGCCATCCACCACATTGGTATGAGAAAGATCCAGATGGAAGATCTCATTGACGGTCGCCAGCGGAAAGGCAAAGGTTTGCTGCCCCACCTGCACCATCAATGTGGGCAAAATGGCCAGCGTCAGAGGCACCTTGATTGTCAGCCGGGTGCCCTCTCCCAGCTTCGAATCAATATGGATGGTACCGTTTAACTGACTGATCTTGGTCTTCACCACATCCATGCCGACACCACGGCCGGAGATGTCCGAGATCTGCTGTTTGGTTGAAAAACCGGGAGCAAAGATCAGATTGTAGGCTTCTTCATCTGACATTCGTGCCGCGGCATCTTCGTCCAGCACCCCACGCGTAATGGCAATGCCTTTGAGCTTGTCCGGATCCATACCGGCACCGTCGTCAACGATAGCCAGCAGAATATGATCCCCTTCCTGGCTGGCCGATAAGATGATGGAGCCGGTACGGGGTTTACCTGCCGCTACACGCTCATCCGGCATTTCGATACCGTGGTCAACCGCATTACGTACCAAGTGCACCAAAGGATCGGCCAAGGCTTCAACCAGATTTTTATCCAGGTCGGTTTCTTCACCGACCAGTTCCAGGTTGATATCTTTTTTCAGACTACGGGACAAATCACGCACAACCCGCGGGAAACGCCCGAAAACCTTCTTGATTGGTTGCATTCGGGTCTGCATTACCGAACCTTGCAGATCACCGGTAACCACGTCCAGATTAGCCACCGCCTTTGACAGCTCGCTGTCATCGGAGTTAATGCCGATGCTTAACAGGCGGTTACGCACCAACACCAACTCGCCGACCATGTTCATGATCTCATCCAGCTTTTTGGTATCAACACGGACTGTTGTTTCAGCAGGCGCCCCAGCCACGGCTGGCTTTGCTTCTGCTTTAGCTGCCGGCTTCGCCTCAGCGGCTGTAGGGGCTTTAGCTTCCGGCTTGGCAGTGGCTCTGGCTGGAGCTGGGGCCTTGGCGGGAGGCTCTGTGCCAGGCCCCTTGCCTTTGCCATGCAGCTGGTCGAGCAAGGCCTCAAACTCATCATCTTTAATGATGTCATCTGTGCCCTTATCAGCCTTATCAGCCTTATCAGCCTTATTATCGGTATCCGTTACCGCGGCATCATCTTCGACAGCACCTTGAAACTGCCCTTTACCGTGCAGCTCATCAAGCAAGGCTTCAAATTCGTCATCGGTGATATCACCATCGACCGGTTCAGTTTTCGCCGCAGGCTTTTGTTCTTTTGCTGCAGGGGCTGCTGATGGCCCTTTATTGGTGCCATGCAGCTCATCGAGCAAGGCTTCAAATTCATCATCGGTGATGTCATCGATCCCCCCATCACCGCTGCCAGCCGGCGTCGGTTCAGGTACTGATGCGGGTTCGGGTTCTGGTTCAGACTCGGGCTCAGCGGTATCATCTATTACCACCGCTTCACCGTTGCATAAGCGATGCAGGTTCTCGAGCAGCTCAGGGTCTGCCGGGCCGGGAATAACTCGCTCCTGGATCTGCGCAAACATGTCATTGATGATATCCAGTGCTTGCAGCACCACATCCATCAAATCCGGTGTCACAGTCAGTTGGTGGTTTCGCAGCAGGTCAAAGACGTTTTCAGCACCGTGGCAGACATCCACCAGGTTATTAAGCCCCAGGAAACCAGCTCCGCCTTTGACGGTATGAAAGCCACGGAAGATAGCGTTCAGCAGGTCGGCATCTTCTGGCTGTTTTTCCAGATCCACCAGCTGTTCCGACAGCAGCTCAAGTATTTCTCCGGCCTCAACCAGAAAATCCTGCAGAATATCTTCGTCCAACTCGAAGCTCATCGATTGCTCCTCAGAAACCCAAACTGGACAGCAGGTCGTCTACGTCATCCTGCCCGTTCACCACATCATCCCGCTGTTCCGGATTGATAATGGGCCCTTCCGCTTCAGCACCACTTTTGGCGGTATTTTTCGTGTCGTTTTGCTGCAGGCCAAACATGGCCACCATTTGCACTAAACGTTCTTCGACTTCTCTAACCAGTTCGATAACCCGGCGAATAATTTGCCCGGTTAAATCCTGAAAGCCTTGCGCCATCAGCACTTCCGTCAGTGCTTCGCGCAAATCGTCAGCTTCTTGCTTCGATTTCAATAAGAAACCATCAAGATCGTGCACCAGTGTTTTGAACTCACCCACCTGCATTTCACGCTCCATCAAGCGCTTCCACGAAGGCGTCAGTTCTTCAATACTTTGGGTAATTTTATCGGTGATAGGCAGGCACGATTCGACCGCATCCATAGTCGTGTTGGCAGCTGACTCGGTCATCGTGATGACATGCATAAGCCGGTCTTTGGCATCAGGAATATCCTGCGTGGCCAGCACTGCCAAACGGGGATCGTTCTGAAATTCCTGCATTGAGCTATGCAGTTCGCGGGTCAGCTTACCCACTTCCGAGAACAACTCGGCATCCATGCTCGTGGACATAGCCCGCAACAGCTCCCGGGCCTTTTGCTGTTCGCCGGCCTCCAGATGCGCAACCAGCGCCTTGGCCTGGTCCAGCGAGATTGTCTGTTCAGCGTTGCTCATGGACATTCCTTAGCCAAGCCGCTCAAAAATTTTGTCAAGCTTCTCTTTGAGAGTGACAGCGGTAAACGGTTTAACGACATAGCCATTCACACCAGCCTGGGCTGCAGCAATAATCTGCTCCCGTTTGGCTTCAGCGGTGACCATCAGCACCGGCAAGTGCTTGAGGTTGTCGTCGGCCCGAATGGCTCTGAGCAAATCAATGCCCTGCATACCCGGCATGTTCCAGTCGGTGATGACAAAATCAAAGTCACCATTCTGGAGCATGGGCAACGCAGTGTTGCCATCATCGGCTTCATGGCAATTATTGAAGCCCAGATCGCGCATGAGGTTTTTTATGATGCGTCGCATCGTGGAGAAGTCGTCCACGATGAGGATCTTCATGTTCTTGTCCAATGCTTCCTCCAACGAAGCGTTGCGCTAATGCTTAATCGGCTTAGATTTGAAAAACTTAAATTAAGTTACTGTCATAACGCCAGTCGCCGAGTCGTTTTTTCAACCGCACCATTGCCTGCGCATGGATTTGGCAAACCCGCGACTCGCTAACGCCTAGAACAGCCCCGATTTCCTTGAGGTTGAGTTCTTCGTCATAGTACAGCGACAATACCAGAGCTTCCCGTTCGGGCAGGCTCTTCAGGGCGTTAGCCAGTTCCCCCTGAAATTCACTGCGCTGCTGATTGTTATCCGGGCGGTCACTGTCGTCGGGCGCCAGAATATCGTCACTGACACCCAGATCTTCCATGGCGACAATGCGACCACAGTTCACGTCGTTAAGCATACGATGGTAGTCGTCCACCGATACTTGCAGCTTGCGGGCTATGTCAACATCGCGGGCTTCGTGGCCGGTTTCCCGCTCCACTTCACTGACCGCGTCGCCAATCGCCCGGGCATTACGGTGCACACTGCGAGGTACCCAGTCACCACGGCGGATCTCGTCCAGCATGGCTCCACGAATGCGAATGCCCGCATAGGTTTCGAAACTGGCACCTTTGTCCCCGTCAAAATTCCGTGCTGCCTCAATCAGACCCATCATACCGGCCTGAATAAGGTCGTCGAGCTGTACTGAGGGGGGCAAGCGCATCAGTAAATGATGAGCGATACGACGCACCAACTCAGTGTAGCGGGCGACCAGTTGGCTTTCCCGCTGCTCACTGTAGGGGTTTTTATTGAGTATTTTGCTCGCTCCCACCATGCAGTTTGTCGCCGATCAGTTGTTCGAGGAAAAACTCAACATGACCGCCTGGCCGACTCGGCACAGGCCAGCTCATGACCTTGGTTGCCAGTGCTTTAAATGCCACTGCAGCTGGTGAGCGGGGAAAGGCATCAACAACCAACCGTTGCTTGCGCACCGATTGGCGCACGTGCTCGTCAAAAGGCACGGTGCCCACCAGTTCCAGGGCGACATCAAGAAAGCGATCCGTCACTCTCGACAGTTTAGTAAAGAGTTCCTGACCTTCCTTAAGACTACGCACCATATTGGCAACTATTTTGAAACGGAACAGGCCACTGTCCCGTGACAGCAGCTTGATAAGCGCGTACGCATCGGTGATCGATGTCGGCTCATCGCAGACCACCACCAGCACATCCTGGGCAGCCCGGGAAAAACTCAACACCATGTCGGAGATACCGGCAGCGGTATCAATGATCAGGACGTCAAATTCTTCGTCTAATTCACTAAATGCGCGGATCAGGCTGGCATGTTCAGCCGCCGTCAGCTCCACCATGGACTGGGTACCGGAAGTGGCCGGTACTATTTTGAAGCCGCCTGGGCCTTCCAGCAGAATATCCTTGAGCTGGCATTCCCCTGACAGCACATGGCTGAGGTTTTTTTCCACCCGCAGCCCCAGCAGTACATCCACATTGGCCAAGCCCAAGTCAGCATCCAACAGCAATACCCGCTGTCCAGCCTGAGCCAGCGAGGCTGCTGTATTGATAGACACGTTGGTTTTACCGACACCGCCTTTACCGCCGGTGACTGCTATCACTTTGGTGATACTTTGCCGCTTCATTTGCCTCAAGCCACTCGCTTGATCCATGACAGATCCTTATTTTACTTACGTCTCAGCCTTAAGCAGCTGCACCATGAACGAACAACGCCATGGCTCTTTCCAGCAATTCATCAGGCTGGGCAACCTGCAAATCCTCAGGTACACGCTGACCGTCGGTAAGATACCCTATCGGCAGCGCATTTTGTATGGCCAGACTCAGGACTTCTCCCATGCTGAGGGTTTCATCCAGTTTAGTGAGAATGAGGCCATCCAGCGGTACCTGTGAAAACCGTCTCAGGGCATCATCCAAGACCCGCTGCTGTGCTGTACTGGACAACACCAGATAGCGCTGAATTGGCGCCTGCCCGGCCTGTACCAGCGTAGCCAACTGCTGGCTCAGGCGCAGGTCACGCTGCCCCAAGCCGGCGGTATCAATCAGCACCAAAGAACGGTTGCGCAATTGATACAGTACTTCTTCCAGTTCCAGCGCATCTTTGGCCACTTTTACCGGGCAGCCAATAATACGACCGTAGGTCGCTAACTGTTCATGGGCACCAATACGATAAGTATCAGTACTCACCAGCGCCACCTGATCAGCACCATGCTTCATAGCGTAGTGTGCTGCCAGCTTGGCGACCGTGGTGGTTTTCCCGACACCGGTAGGCCCCATCAGGGCAATTACGCCCCCTTTGGCCAAAATACTGTCATCGGTGGTGTAG
Source organism: Gallaecimonas aegicerasi (assembly GCF_045291545.1). Classification (GTDB taxonomy): domain Bacteria; phylum Pseudomonadota; class Gammaproteobacteria; order Enterobacterales; family Gallaecimonadaceae; genus Gallaecimonas. The sequence goes on along the minus strand of NZ_CP149514.1, from coordinate 910,018 downwards.
AGGCGTTTTTTCAACTGCACCTGCACCCACTTCCAACCATCGTTGGCACCCAGAGCTTCTGGCATGGTAGCCACTAACTGTTCAGCCACATCATCGGCAAAGCCCATATGATGTAAACGCTCTTCCATCAGTGTCCGAATGGGGTGTTGACGGGCCCGTTCTTCTTGGCGCAATCCTGACAATTGGCTTTCCAGTAACTGTCGCAGGCCCTGCATTTCCGCGTTGAGTTCAGCCATCGTCACTTTCTTGACGTTATCAGCCGGCTCGGCGGTTGCCGCAGCGATCGGGGCCGCCTGACGCTGCTGCATTTCCCGCGCCCAGTCGGGGAGTTTTTCATGGCGTGCCTGACGCTCACGTGCTTGCCAATCCTGGTTGACCGGTTCGCGACGCTTGGCTGGCTTTTGCGCCGCGCTGGATAGTGTTACCGCGTCTTCAGCCAGTTGCCGGCCGGCCAGCGGCGAGGCCTTCACCACCTTGTGCTGACTGCTCGTCCGGGCTGCCGGCTGCTCGCCGTCAATTGCCGCAACAATCTCAATACCGCCATTAACCTTGGTATTGGACAAAATCACTGCATCAGCGCCGAGAGTCTCTTTGACCTCTGCCAATGCGCTGCGCATGTCTTTGGCAAAAAAACGATGGATTTTCACGGCCTTCAGCCTCCGTTACCAATGCTGCTGACGATACGGATTTGCTTATCATCTGGTACTTCCTGATAAGACAGTACCCGCAGACCCGGGATCGAATATTTGACGAAACGGGCCAGTGAGCTTCTCAGCACTCCGGAGGTCAGCAATACCGCTGACTGCCCGTTCATTTCCTGTTCGTTGGCGGCATTTTCCAGCGAGCTTTGCAGTCGCTCAGCCAGGCCCGGTTCAATACCGGCATTCTCACCGCCTGCCTGCAGCGTCTGATGCAACATCTGTTCCAAGTCTGGCGCCAAGGTAATGACAGGCAGCTCTGGCACCGGCCCGAAGATTTCCTGAACCAGTAACCGCTTGACCGCAATTCGGCAGGCCGCTGTCAGCACGTCAGTATCCTGACTCTTGGGACCATACTCGACGATGGTTTGTACCAGCGTTCGCATGTCACGGATCGGCACCCCTTCATGCAACAGGTTTTGCAATACTTTGACCAAAATCCCCAGCGGCACAATATCCGGTACCAGCCCTTCCACCAGTTTCGGAGCCTTTTTACTGAGCATGTCCAGCAGGTTCTGTACTTCTTCATGGCCCAGTAACTGAGCGGCGTTGTTGGCCAGCAGGTGACTCATATGCGTAGCTACAACCGTAGCTGCATCAACTACGGTGTACCCCAGGCTCTGGGCATGATCCCGTTCTGCCGGGGTGATCCAGTAAGCTTCCAGACCAAAAGCCGGTTCTTTGGTCGGGATCCCCTCTACCCGACCAAAGACCTGACCAGGGTTGATGGCCAGTTCGCGGTCGGCGCGAATATCCCCCTCGCCGATAGCAACGCCCATCAGGGTGATGCGATAAATGTTGGGTTCCAGCTCAAGGTTGTCACGCACATGCACCGGCGGCACTAGAAAACCGAGGTCCTGGCTGAGTTTTTTACGCACCCCTTTAATGCGTGACAACAACTCGCCCCCCTGAGCCTTATCAACCAATGGGATCAACCGGTAGCCCACTTCCAGGCCAATAGTGTCAACCGGTTGCACATCATCCCAACCCAGTTCACGGCGGTCTTGCTTCATCAATTCGCCACTGACCGGTTGCGCCGCTTTAGCCGCTTCTTCCTGCGCTTTTTTCTGCTGTTTTTTATATTGCAGGTAGGCGGTGGCAGCACAGATCGTGCCCAGCAGCAAAAACGCAAAGTGCGGCATGCCCGGCACCAGCCCCATGACTATCAGGATCCCGGCGGCTATAGCCAGTGACTTGGGATTATCCAGCATCTGCCCTACCAGCTGACTACCCATATCACCGTCGGTGTTTTCACGGGTAACCATGATGGCGGCAGCAACCGACAACAACAGTGAAGGGATCTGCGCAACCAGGCCATCACCGATGGTCAGCAGGGTATAAATCTGTACTGCATTACCGAAGGTCAGGCCGTGCTGTACCATACCGATGACAAAACCACCGATGATGTTGATAAACAGGATCAGAATACCGGCAACTGCATCACCTTTGACAAACTTGGAGGCACCATCCATAGCCCCGTAGAAGTCGGCTTCGCGGGTCACTTCTGAGCGGCGGGAGCGGGCTTCATCCTGATTAATAATGCCGGCATTGAGATCGGCATCGATGGCCATTTGCTTACCGGGCATGGCATCAAGAGTGAAACGAGCGCTGACTTCCGAGATCCGTCCGGCCCCTTTGGTAACCACCACAAAGTTAATGATGATCAAGATCGCAAACACCACCAGCCCCACGGCGTAGTTACCACCGATAACCACCGAGCCGAAGGACTCAATTACCTTACCGGCAGCCCCTGGGCCGTTATGACCGTCAAGCAATACCACTCGGGTAGACGCCACGTTCAAGGCCAGACGCAGCAAGGTTGCAACCAGCAGTACCGTCGGGAAGGCAGCAAAATCCAGTGGCCGGCGGGTGTAGATACACACCAGCAGCACCACCAGCGACAGTGAAATATTGAAACTGAACAAGACATCCAGCAGGAATGCCGGCATTGGCAACACCACCATGGCCAGAATAGCCAATACCAGCAGTGGCGCCCCCAGTCCTTTGCTCAGAGTTGCGCGAGACGCACGCAGGGATGTAAAGACGTTTTGCAGATTTGCGACGGCCATGCCCTGTTTCACTTAAAAGGGAGTTGCAACGAGTAAAGCAAAGACTAGGCCAGAAATTAAACCCCTTTAATTTCAGCAAATTAACAATCGAATGATTACCAACGTCGGAATTCCGGCGGTACCGGTACATCACTGGGTAAGGATTTCGGCCGTTGCCCTTTGCCCTTGCGCCACATGCGCAGCTGGAAGACATACGCCAGTACCTGGGCTACCGCCACAAACAGGCCATCAGGGATAGGTTTATCAAGATCGCCGGTGTAGTAAATCGCCCGGGCCAACTGTGGCGAACGTAGCATGGTCACATCATGAGCGCGGCCAATATCACGAATGTGCCCGGCCACTTCATCAACGCCTTTTGCCAGCAATACCGGCGCCGCATCGCTATCCGGGTCATAACGTAGCGCCACCGCATAGTGCGTTGGGTTGGTGATGATCACATCGGCCTCCGGCACTTTCGACATCATCCGCCGGCTGGCCATCTCCATCTGCATCCTGCGAATGCGCCCTTTAACCTCCGGCTTACCTTCCGAGTCCTTGAACTCATCTTTGACTTCCTGCTTGGACATACGCATTTTCCGGTTGTGTTGCCACACCTGAAAAGGCGCATCTACCAGAGCAATCAACAGGTAAGGAAAGCACAACGCCAGACACAGCCACAACAGCAGCTTTAAGCCATCAATGATGGCGCCATGCACGGGCTCTGCCGACAGGGCGATAACCTGATCGTAAAGAGATGACAACAGCAACCAAGCCATACCGGCAATCACCAGGAACTTGGCCAGGGCTTTTAACAGCTCCACCAATGCTTGTATTCCCAGCATGCGTTTTAGGCCGCTGAGTGGATTGAGTTTATTAAATTTGGGAGCAATGGCTTCGGCTGAAAAATTCAGGCCGCCAACAATAATGGAACCGAAAAAGGTCACCACAAAAGCCATCAGTAAAATCGCCAGCAGGGGCCAGACCACGCCCCACAGGGTACCGGCCAAATGGCCCAGTAAAACTTTGAAGTCAAACAGGGTGTCACGGTTCAGGGAAAAGCTTTGCCCCATCACCGTCATCATGGTTCGCCCCAGCCAGCCGCCAAACCACATCAGTGCGATAATGGCCCCCAACAGACCAACCGCCCCGCTCAAATCTTTCGAGCGGGGGAGTTGCCCTTTTTTTCGGGCCTCTTCCTGTCGTTTGGGGGTCGCTTCTTCTGTGCGTTCCCCGGCTTGCTCTTCAGCCATGGCTCAGCAGGATGTCCTTAACAGTTCACAAACGGCACTTTGCCCCTGATGCCAAGTATGCACGAAGTGCGCCAGCAGATTGGATGCTGTCAGCCACAAGAACAACAGGCCCGACAACATGATGATGGGAAAACCAATGGTGAAAATATTGAGCTGGGGGGCAGCCCGAGTCATATAGCCGAAGGTCAGGTTGATCATCAGCAGCGCGATAACCTCGGCAATTGACATGGCCAGACCGGCAGCAAACAGGGTGCTGCCAAAGCTGGCAATAACCTGAAAGTTGGGCATGACGACGCCATCCATGCCAACCGGTACCAGATAGAAGCTCATATGCACCATCTGTAACAGCCATAGGTGACCATCAATAGCAAAAAACAGCAGTGTTGCCAGCATCAAAAACAGCTGCGACACCACTGGCGTCTGTTGCCCGGAAACCGGATCGACCATAGCCGCAAAGCCCAGCGATGACTGCATGGCAATGATGGAGCCACCCAATACCATCGCCTGCATCACCATCAGGCTAATAAAACCGATGGCAAGGCCAATGACCACCTGTAAGGCGGTGATCAGCATGCCTTTGATGGAAAACAGCGCCACGGCCGGCATTGCCGGCAGGGTTGGCACCATGACAATGGTAATGGCCAAAGCCAGCAGCACCCGCACCCGCACCGATACCAGCTGCGTACCGAACGCTACCATAGCTGTCAGCGTGGCGCTAATACGCACAAAGGGCCAGGCGTAGGCCGCTATCCAGTCCAGCAGCTGCGCCGTTGAAAAGGTCATTGCAATACCGAGGGGATCTGCTGCACCAGCTCAACAAAGTAGTCCATCAACAATCGGGTCAGCCAGTGAGCAATGGCGATCAGCGTCAACAAGGTGACAATGAGGCGGGGCAAAAAGGACAGCGTCTGTTCGTTCACCGAGGTAGCAGCCTGAAATATCGACACAATCAGACCAATGATCAACCCTGGAATCATGATCGCCGCTACCATGATCAACACCAGATACAGGGCGTGGCGAAAAATATCGACAAACTGTTCCGGGGTCATCAGAAACTCCTGGCCAGGGTACCCAGTATCAGGTTCCAGCCGTCCACCAATACAAACAGCATCAGTTTAAACGGCAGCGACACAATCATCGGTGACAGCATCATCATACCCATGGCCATCAGCACCGACGCCACCACCAAATCAATAATCAAAAACGGAATAAACAGCATAAAGCCGATTTGAAAGGCCGTTTTCAACTCCGATGTGACAAACGCCGGGATCAGGATCCGCATCGGGATGTCAGCCGGCTTGTCGATATTTTTGACCCCAGCCATACCGGCAAAAGTGTTCACATCCGTTTGCCGGGTCTGCTTGAGCATGAAGCCTTTGAGCGGCTGTTGGGCCTTTGTCAGCGCCTGCTGAAAAGTGATCTTTTCCTGCGCGTAGGGTTGCACCGCATGCTGGTAAATATCATCAAAAACCGGGCTCATAACAAAAAAGGTCATAAACAGGGAAATACCCAGGAGTACCTGATTGGAAGGAACCTGCTGTAACCCCAAGGCCTGCCGCAAAATGCCCAGCACCACGACGATGCGGGTAAAAGACGTCATCATCATCAGCATGGCGGGGATGAAGGTCAGCAACGTCATCAGCAGCAATACTTGCAGCGTGACGCTGTATTCCTGGCCGCCATTGGCGTTGGTGGTCACGGTCACCGCCGGCAAGGAACCGTCCGGCATAATGGGGTTGGCAAAAACCACAGTGGGCAGCAACAGCAGCAGCCCCAGCATTATCCAGCGTTTCACCCGTTCTCCTTGATTGGCGTGTCCAGAGCCTTGATCAGCCGGACGTCATTGCCGCTGACCGAAATCAGCATCTGCTCCTCACCCACTTGTACCACCAACAGCCGGGCACGGGTACCCAGGCTTTGCTGGGCCACGACCTTGATGGGCCCTCCTTTGAACTGCGGCAGGTGGCGGCGGGCAAAGTACATCACCCCCAACAACAAGGCGACAATGCCCACCAGGCTCAGTACCAGGGTGCCAAGCTGATCCGCCGGGGTTGTCATCGGCGTATTGTCTGCCGACAGGGTAGCTGTCGCCGCCAGTAAGCCGGTGATCATTGCAGCTTCTTGATCCGTTCTTGTTGACTGATCACATCCGTCAGGCGAATACCAAACTTGTCATTGACCACCACCACTTCACCGTGGGCAATGAGGGTGCCGTTAACCAGTACATCAAGCGGCTCACCGGCAACCCGATCCAACTCAACCACCGAGCCCTGGTTGAGCTGCAGCAGGTTACGGATGGTAATTTTCGAGCGCCCTACTTCCATGGAAATGGTGACCGGAATATCAAGGATGGTTTCCAGTCGCTTGCTTTCTTCCTTGGATAGTTTCGGGGTCTCGTCTTTGCCGAAATCGTCAAGTTCAACAGCCTCAGCTTCAGTTGATGACTCCTCGTCACCCTGCTCGGCCATGGCTTCTGCCCATTCGTCGGCCAGTTTCTGTTCTTCTTCAGATGCCATTGAGATCACTCTCCAGGTCAGTGTCCAGTTCTTCCATCCCGGAGACGTTATCAATACGTATACCGCGACGGGTTATATTCTGCATTTCAGTTTTAGCGGAACGAGGGCGTTTGAGTTTTTCGGTGATCTTGACCGCGACGTTATCACCACTGCGCCCCAGCTTGCCGTGGTAGGTTGGTAAGTCTTCCACGTACAAGGTCAGGGTCTCCGGCATTTCTACTGGGATAATGTCGCCCGCTTTAAGATTCATCATCTTGCGCAGCGTCATCTCAGTTTCCAGCAGCTTGGCCCGCAAGTTCACGGGCACATCCATCATCTCGTCACGCAGCGCTTTGGACCAGCGGTGGTCAGTGTCTTCTTTGTCGGACTGTACCCCGGCATCAAGCAGTTCCCGGATCGGCTCCAGCATGGAATACGGCATGGCAATATGAAAATCACCACCACCACCTTCCAGTTCAATGTGAAAAGACGACACCACGATCACCTCGGTCGGTGACACAATGTTCGCCATGGCCGGATTCACTTCCGAATCCAGGTACTCAAAACCCACATCCATTACCGGCGCCCAGGCTTCGGTGTAATCTTCAAACACCAGTTTCAAGAGCATCTGCACGATACGCCGTTCGGTCGGGGTAAATTCGCGCCCTTCGATCTTGGCATGAAAGCGCCCGTCACCACCGAAGAAGTTATCCACCAGGATAAACACCAAACGGGCTTCCAAGGTGATAAGTGCCGTCCCTTTCAATGGACGAAAGCGCACCATGTTCAGGCTGGTGGGTACAAACAGCGTATGAATGTACTCCCCGAATTTCATGGTCTGGATGCCGTTAATCGACACCTCGGCAGTGTGGCGCATCATGTTGAACAGACTGATGCGCATATGGCGGGCAAAACGCTCATTGACGATCTCCAGGGTCGGCATCCGGCCCCGGACAATACGGTCTTGTGAGGAAAAGTCGTACTGGGCTATTCCCTGGGGAACATCCTGCTCAGCATCCTCATCGACATCATCAACGCCATGAAGCAGGGCATCGATTTCGTCTTGTGACAGTAGATCGCTCACCCAACCTCCTCGGTTATTGCATCACAAAGCCGGTAAAGAGAACGCGCTCAAGTACCGACTTGCCGGTGACGTTGGTCAGTGCCTTGTCAACCGCTTGCTGTGACTTGCTGCGCAGGGTCTCACGCCCTTGCGCTGTGGACAATTGTTCTTCATTAAAAGTACTGAAGGTTTGCAGCAATACACTTTCCACCAGCGGCAGGTGTTGTTTAACCAAGCCTTCGTTCTCGGCTCCGCGTACCATCAGCTGGACCTTGATTTGCACCAGCCGGTCACCATTGTCACCGGGGACGTTAAATACAAAGGGTTGTGGCAATGCCACATACAACGCCTGCATTTCTGTGCTGGGCTGTTTTTCCGTGGCTGCTTTGTCAGTGGCCGGTGCATCACTTTTCAGGAAAAACCAGACGCCAGCGCCAATACCAGCCAGCAACACCAGGGCAATGATGCCGATAATGATCAGCTTCTTTTTGCCGCCAGTGCCGGCTTTTTCTTCTTCACTACCTTCTACCGGCTCAAGTTGCAGTTCGTCAGCCATGGTTCCCGTTCCTGTTGGAAAAGCCTTACTTTACCCTAGGTTGCCAGTTCAAGCGTAGGCGTCAACCAGCCCATTTGCGGTCAACTGATAACGATAGGGCAAAGATTCATCACCCTCTGGCCATTCATCGCTGCCTTGCCAGTGACTGCCACTGCCTTGCTGACCGCCCTGCTGGCGAGACTGGCTCTGTGCATTGTCATTGACCTGGCCGTCGCTGAGGTTAAAACCCTGCTGGCTCATCATATCCTTGAGCCGCGGCATAGCGTCTTGCAACATCTCCCGGGTGTGAGCATGAGTGGCCTGGAACTGTACCTGCGCATCCTGATGATGCACCTGTACTTTAATCATCAGACTCCCCAGCTCCGGAGGATCCAGTTTGATATGAGCATGGCGAAGATTCTTGGCCAGCATCACCTCTACCCGTTCAGTCAATGCTTGTGCAAACTGCTGCTGGTTGACCGGCTGTTTATTGTCTTGCACCAGCGCGTTTTGTTGCGTCGGTTGCGGGCTCTGTGCTTTGCTCAGCTCGCTGTTATGGCTGCCCTGCTGTAGCAGGGAACTGGTCATGTTGTTATTGCTGTTATCGGTTGCCTTCCGACGCTCAGCATTTTTCCCAGCCAGGGCAGATACTTGCTGAGCTTCAGCCAGCACTTTTTGTGCATCCGCCTGATGAGCCGGCTGATTGGCCGCCATAGCGGCTTGCTCAGCAGCACTGGCGGCCGGCTTGACCACGGGCGTTGTGGCTTCAGGCTGAGCCGTCGCTGTAGCAATGCTATTGGCCTCTTTGTCAGCAGGCGCTTTATCTGACTGAGCATGTTGATGCCCATTAAGAGCGGCGCCGAGTGCAGTATCAGCGCCGGCGCTGTTTTGGCTGACGGGCTTGCCCGCTTTGTTGTCGCTTTGGCTGGCTATCTTGGTGCTAACCGGAGCGGTCTTGTTATCATCGCCAGCAGCTGCGGCAGTGCTATCGTCAGTAGCGGCTGCCTTAGCAGCCAGCGTTGGCGCGATAACCGGTGCCGCTTTATTAAGTGGTTTTTCCAGTGGTCCCTTACTTGCGTGAGCTGCGGCACTGTCGGCAGAGCCTGCAACCTTAGTTTCGCGACTATCACTGTGTTTACTCGCAGCAGCTAAAGCCTTGAGATCTTTGTCTGCCGGGGTAACAGGGCGGCCAACAACAGTGCCATCGTCTTTTTGGGTCGCTGTCTTTTGCCCGCTATCTGCCATTTCATCAGCATCGTCCGGCGCGGCGGTTTCGCTGGCATCGGCCAGAGCGTGCTTGGCACTGCTTGCCATGCCTTTAATCGCGGCAGCGGAGGCTGCGCTTTCAGGCTTATCAGCCTTGTCACCGGAGCTCACGGCACTGGCCAACTGGCTTTTCGGTTTGTCGGCCAGCTGCTGTTGCGACTGATTAACCAGCGCTAACAAAGCATCGCCACTGTCAGCATCACTGTTGTCGGCTTTTTTGTCTTTTTTCGCATCAACAGCTGGCATCTGCGATTTATCAGCCGTTTTTTTGGCGGGCGTGGGCTTTGTCTCAGCAGCCTGGGCGCCTGCCTGCTCAGTACTGGTGGATTCCGGCTGCTTGGCTGAGGCCTGCGAAGGGGTTTTGGCGGCACTTTGCTCAACCGCTGTCTTTTTCGGCGGCAAAGTTTTGCCACTGTGGTCCATGTGCTGCGCCATGACACTGGCAAAAGGAGCGCCTTTATCGTGCCCTGAGGGCTGGCCTGAGGCACTGTTAGCGCCGTGAGAAGAAACCGGTGGCAGTTGCATTGCACGCTCCTGAAAGCAAAGTCAGTAACATCTATGCAATAGGTGTTCCAAGTCGTCGGCTTACCAAATCATCAAGCTCCCGTTGCTCGCGACGCTGCTGCTGTGTGGCATGTTTTTGCGCTTGGCGCTCCAGCAACAATTCAATGGCTTTAGTTGCCTGGCGGGCCTGGCGCCACTGATGTTCACGCTGCGCCACAACCTGCCGGCTTTGCTCAAGCTGGCTGGTCAGTTCGCCCAAGCCATCATCCAGACGAGCAACAAAGTGCTGATAGTGGCTCATATTCAACGCCTTCATCCCAAGGCTGCCTTTTTGCTGCAACTCACCCAGGTAATCGCGCCGATACATAGCCAGCCGATTATATTTATCCTGCAATTGCTGCATGGCCTGACGGGCCTGCGCCAGGTGAGTTAAGGCTTGTGTTTCTTCTTTTTGGCGTAAATCGAGCACCAGCGTCAGACTTTTACTCATGAGGCCTCACCTTCGGCAGCCGCATTGGCCAGTAACGCCAGCGCCTGCAAGCATTCATCGTAGGGGCAAACATCGTGCATGCCCTGTTGTAAGAACAAGTTGGTTGGCCCTTTGAGGCGAATGGCATTGTCGACGGTAGGGTCCGACCCTTGCCGGTAAGCCCCAACCTGGATCAGATCACTGGACTGTTGATAGGCCGCCACCAGCGCCTTAACTCGCCGGGCCTGCTGTTGGTGCTCCGTTGAGGTCACCTGTGGCATGACCCGCGACACCGACGCCGAGACATCAATTGCCGGGTAATGACCACTGTCAGCCAGTTGCCGTGACAACACGATATGGCCGTCCAGAATAGCCCGGGCCGCATCAGCCACCGGATCCTGCAAGTCATCCCCTTCACTGAGTACCGTGAAAAAGGCCGTAATAGAGCCCTGGCCATCACCACCATTACCGGCCCGCTCCACCAGCCCCGGTAACCGGGCAAAGACAGATGGCGGGTAACCTTTGGTAGCGGGAGGCTCACCAACCGCCAGGGCAATTTCCCGTTGCGCCATGGCGTAACGCGTCAGGGAGTCCACTAGTAGCAGGACATTTAACCCCTGATCGCGAAAGTATTCGGCAAAAGTCAGGGCTGTTTCGCAAGCCTTGAGACGCATCAGCGGGCTGGTATCAGCCGGGGCCGCCACTACCACAGCACGAGCGCGCCCTTCGCGGCCAAGAATATCATCGAGAAACTCCCGTACTTCCCGGCCCCGTTCGCCCACCAGTCCCACCACCACCACATCGGCGGTGGTGCCTTTGGTCATCATCCCCATCAATACCGATTTACCAACCCCGGAGCCGGCAAACAGGCCCATGCGCTGGCCCGTACCGATGGTCAGTAAACTGTTGATAGCCCGGATCCCCACATCCAGAGGCTGGCGGATAGGCCGACGGGTCAATGGGTTAAGTGGCTGGCCTTTGAAGCCCACACGATTCTCAGCGCGAATGCTACCTAAACCATCGATGGGGCGGCCGAGACCATCAACCACCCGCCCCAGTAAGCTCATGCCCACCGGCAAAGTGGCCGACACCCCAAGGGGAGTAACCCGTGCTCCCGGCAAAATGCCGGAAACATCGCCATTGGGCATCAAATAGAGGCTTTGATTATCGCCAAAGCCGACTACTTCGGCTTCGACATCCTGACTATGTCCTTCAATGCGGCATAAAGAACCGATGGGCGCGCGGCAACCCCGCGCTTCCAGTGCCAGACCAACAACCCTTACCAGCCGACCGGCCACAGCCGGGCGGTTGACATGCATCAACCGTTGGTAACGGCTTAGCCGTTGCAGCAAGGCCGGACGGTCACTGTTCGCCATCGTTGAGACCTGCTTCGACCAGCACGTTTTGAGTCAATTGCCGCAGCCGCTGATGCAAGTCCAAAGACACCGCCGACTGCCCGGCTTCAATACGGCATTGCCCGGCTTTTAGAGCCGGGTCATCCACAAGCTTCCAGTTTTTGTCGGCAAGCGCCTGCTCGTCATAGACTTCGCGGAGTATTTTGCCGTCCAGTGGAGAGATTTCGATGATCAGGCGGCTGTCTTCATCAGCCAGGGCGTCAATCCCCTGACGAATGAGATGATGGATCTGCTCGGGGTGGGTTTTCAGTTCATGACCCAGCACCGCTTCCATACCGGCAACCAGTAAGGTAACTAACTGCCCTTCTAGGCGCTGGTCACGGTCTTCCAGCGGCGCGCTGAGCTCATCCGCCAGCTGTTGCCAGTGGCTGACCGCGTCCTGAATTTGCTGCTGGCCGTCTTTGAGCCCCTGTTCCAGCCCGGCCTGATAACCTTCTGCCCGGCCTGCGGCAATGCCGTCTTTGTGACCGGCCTCAAAGCCTTCCTGACGGCCTTCTGCAAAGCCTTCTTCATGGGCAAGTTGACGCAACGATTCCAGCTCGGCGATACCGACGCCTTGCAGCGACGGTTCTTCTTCCTTTGGCGTCAGTTTACGCCGGTGGATATGCAACGCCCGGTCAAGCTCATCAGCAGTGGCCGGGGTAAAATCGTCGCCTTGCCAGCGTTTAACCTCGTCTGCCACCTGCTACTCCTTATACAAATTCTTCGCCGCCACCGCCGCCCAGGGCAATTTCGCCCGCATCGGCCAGACGCCGGGCCACACCCAGGATTTCCTTTTGCGCCGATTCCACTTCGGAAATACGAATGGGCCCCATGGCTTCCAGATCGTCGCGCATCAGTTCGGCGGCACGCTTGGACATGTTCTTGAACATTTTTTCGCGCAGGGCATCGTCGGCCCCTTTGAGGGCTTTGATCAGTACATCCTGCTGCACATCGCGCAGCAACGTCTGTACTGCCCGGTCGTCCAGCTCTGCCAGGTTTTCGAAAACGAACATCAGATCCTGGATCTGCTGGCTCATTTCCTCGTCCATCTCGCGGATGCCTTCCATTACCTGGCTTTCCACCGCGGTATCGAGGAAGTTCATGATGTTGGCCGCGGCTTTCAAACCACCCATTTTCGCAGCCTGGGCCCCACTTTGGCCAGCGAACTGTTTTTCCATGATTTCGTTCAGTTCCTGCAATGCGGCCGGCTGCACTTCTTCAAGATTGGCGATACGCATCAGCAAATCTAAACGTACCCGCTCCGGAAACTGTGACAGGATCTCGGCACTTTGGTCCGGATCCAGATAGGACAGCACGATGGTCTGGATCTGCGGGTGTTCGTTAAGAATGATATTGGCTACCTGCCGGGCATCCATCCACTTCAAAGAATCCAGCCCGGTAGCACTGCCGCCAAGAATGATTTTGTCGATAAGAGCGCCGGCTTTGTCTTCACCCAATGCATGGTTTAGCGCCTTGCGGATAAAGTCTTGTGAGTCAAAACCGATGCTCGAGTATTGCTGAATATCTTCGATAAAGGACTTGTGTACCGCCAGCACTTTGTCCTGGCTGAAATCTTCCATGGCGGCCATGGTCATACCGACCTTCTGAACCTGCTTGGGCTCCAGATGACGCAAAATGGATGCGGCGTCTTCTTCGGTCAGACTCAGCAGCAAAATAGCGGTTTTTTCGATGCCATTGAGCTTGGAAACATCAAAGGTTTCTTTACTGTCGTTGTTATTTGCCATCGTTAACCAACCACCCTTTCACAACCTGTGCTGACAATTCTGGCTCGTTGGAAACCAACGCCCGAATAGCTTTGAGCACTTCGTCATCTTTGCGCAGATCCGGTAGCTCGACACCACCGACCAGAGTCATACCCGGCACCAGCGCATCACCTTCTTCCATGGCTGACAGGTTTTCCAACGCATCGCCACCACCGGCGCCACCATAACCGCCACCGTAGCCGCCCATGTAATCGCCACCATCACCGGAAGAAGCTGGTGCCAGCAGTCGCTTCAATAATGGCCTAACCACCACAAAAATCAGTACCACGATGATCAGTGCCCCGGCCGCGACCTTGATCAGCCGGGCAAACCAGCTGGTTTCATAAAAAGCCGTTGGCGGAATTTGTGCTGCCTGTGGTCGTGTGAAGGGCACTGATAACACTTCCAGGCTGTCGCCACGCGCTGGATTCAAGCCGAGACCCGCCATGACCAGTTTTTTGATCTTGTCCAGCTCTTCAGCACTACGCGGCACCCGTGTTTCTTTACCGTCAGCACCGGTTTGTGTTTTGTAATCAACCGCAACGGATACCGTTACCCGATCCACCTTGCCCACTTGCTGGCGGGTATGGCTGATGGTGGTATCCAGTTCATAGTTGCGGGTTTCCTCACTGCGGCTGGAACTGGGCGATTGTGATTGCGTGGTTTTCTCGGTCGCAGTCTGCGGGATCTGGGCGGCAGCTGGCGGCTGGTTAGACAGTGCACCAGGGATCCCCCCTTCGCTGCCACCGCCATTGTTTTGCTGCTCCATTTTCACTTCCGAGCGTACCGCCGGTTTTTTCGGATCGTAGGTCTGACGGGTCTGTTCCTCGGCGGTGAAGTCCATATTGACGTCTACCTGAGCGGTGTAGTTATCCAGACCGACCAGAGGAATAAGGATGCTGTTGAGCTTGTCGCGGGTCATTTGCTCGCGGGCCTTTTCCAGCTCCAGTTCCTTACGGGACTGTGCTGCTGCGGCATTTTGACTGCCCGAGTTCAGCAGGCGGCCATTTTGGTCGGTAACGGTGACTTTTTCCGGGCTCAGGCCGTGTACCGCAGAGGCCACCATATCGACAATGGAGTCGACTTCTTCTTGTGACAGCGTATTGCCGTGGTTGAGAGTCAACACCACTGTTGCCGAAGGCTGCTGGCGCTCACGCATGAATACCGACTCTTTCGGCAGCGCCAGCAATACGCGCGCCCGCTGCACGGCGCTGAGTTCTTCGATGGCACTACCAAGCTGCTGTTCACGGCTAAAATTCAGACGTTCTTTTTCCAGCCGCTGACTGACACCAAAGCCCATATCCTTCATCAGAATAGAGTCGCCGTCATCTTTGTTACTGGTCACCATGCCGGCACGGGTCATGGCCAGTTTGATTTTTTGGTACTCCCCTTCTGGCACTGACACTACATTGCCGTCGAGTTTGTACTTGAACTGGTTTTTATCGAGGAAATCGAGGGTACTGACCAGCTTGTCGGTGTCCATGCGCCCCAGCGGGCGGAATTCCGGCTCCTTGGCCCACAGGAACACCAGCACCACCAATGCCAGACCAATGGCAAGCCCGAGAATCAAACTGATTTGTCGCAGCACATCGGCATTACCGACACTGGACATCAGGCTGAAACTTTGCTCACCGCTGTCATTGTTATCGGCCGACATCGGTACATTGCCTGCATCGGTTACCGTTGCCAACTGGGTATTTTGCTCAGCCACCTGCGACTCCTTACACCGGCATATTCATAACGTCTTGATACGCTTGGATCAGCTTGTTGCGTACCTGTACTGTCGCCTGAAAGGCAATGCCTGCTTTTTGACTGGCCAGCATGGCATCGGCAACCGAGACATTGGGGTCACCCATTTCCACCGCCCTTTGCTTGGCACCGGAATCCTGCTGTAAGCCGTTGACCTTGTCCAGTGCCTGGGTGAACAGATTGGCAAAATCGCTCTGTACCCCGTTGGTTTTGGTTCCAGCTTCGGCAAAACCGGGTAATGGCTGACTGGCAGCCGGCCCCTGGGCCTGGCTGATAAGTGACTGCATCTGTTGCAGCAGAGCTGATTGATTGCCGTCGATCTTCATGTCAGTTTTCCGTCATTACCATGGAATGAAAGTCTTACTGCAAAGGTCAGGCCAACCCGTTTAAAGAGGCAGGCTGACACCCGCATCACGCAACTTCGCCAGCTTGTAGCGCAGCGTCCGCGGGCTGATCCCGAGCTTGTCGGCTACCGCCTGGCGTGAGCCATTACAGGCTTCCAGTGCATCAATGATGATCTGTGCTTCCTGGGCCCGCAAAGAGCCGTTTAAGCCGTCATCACTGCTGCTGGCTAATGGCACAGCCATGGTGCTTTCCATCAGTAGTTGCTCGCGGCCAATCTGGTCACCGTCAGCAAGGATCAGGGCCCGTTGCATGACGTTGTCCAGTTCGCGGACATTGCCAGGCCAGTCATGGTTAAGCAGTTGCTGTTGCGCTTCGCTGCTCAGTACCGGCACAGTACTTTCGCTGTGCCGTGCCAGCAGGTGCTGGGCCAGCGGGATGATGTCATCCGGGCGTTCTTTGAGCGCCGGCCAGGACAGCGGAAACACATTCAGCCGGTAGAACAAGTCTTCCCGGAACTGGCCATCACTGACCGCTTCTTTGAGGTCACGGTTAGAGGTCGCCAGCACCCGCACGTTGAGTTTGATGGTTTTTCGGCTACCCAGCCGCTCTACTTCCCGCTCCTGCAGTACCCGCAGCAATTTGGCTTGCAGGCCCAAGTCCATCTCGGTGATTTCATCAAGCAGCAAGGTGCCGCCATTGGCCTGTTCAAACTTGCCCGGACAGGCCTGCACGGCGCCGGTAAAAGCGCCTTTTTCATAACCGAATAGCGTCGCTTCAAGCATATTGTCAGGAATGGCGGCACAGTTAATTGCCACAAACGGCGCTTCGGCACGGGCTGAGTGCTGATGCACATACCGCGCCAGCACTTCTTTACCGCTACCACTGGGGCCTAGGATCATCACTGTGGCATCAGTCACAGCGACTTTTTCCGCCAGTTTCAGCAGGGCCAGACTCTTGGCATCCGCCACCACCGGGCCACCTTGCTGAGCATGCTCATCCAGGGCATAACGGCTGACCATATTGACCAGCACTTGCGGCGCAAAAGGCTTCGCCATGTAATCAATGGCACCTAGCTTCATGGCTTCAACGGCGTCATTGACCTTGGCATGCGCCGTCATCAGCAACACCGGCAGAGCCGGGTAACGGCTGCGCAGATTGCGCAACAGCTCCATACCGTCCATACCGGCCATCTGTACGTCAGAGACCACCAGTTGGCAGGGCTGACGCTTGAGAGTTAACAGCGCTTCATCACCATTGTGGGCGGTGACGGTTTTAAAGCCCGCCAGCTCAAGGGTGTCTACCAGCGCTTCGGTCAGCGCCAGGTCATCCTCAACAATCAAAATACGGGTCATACCGCCTCCTTGAGCAGTGGCAGAAGTAAACAGATACGCGCCCCCTGCTCACCGTTAGCCACCGTCAGGCGGCCACCATGCGCGTGGGCAACTGCACGTACTACCGACAGCCCCAGGCCGGTGCCGTGACTTTTGGTAGTGAAAAAGGGGTCAGTCACCTGTGCCAGCACATCTTCGGCAATACCGCTGCCGTCATCATCCAGTTGCAGTTGCAGTTGCTCGTGTTGCTGGCGAACTTGCAATGACAAATGGCGAGCACCGGCTTGCAAGGCGTTATGCACCAGATTTGACAGGGCCGATACCAAAGCCTGCTGAGCACCGAGGATCCGGCAATGCTGGGCATCACCACTGATGGTCAGCTGGGCCTGGTGTGATTCGAGCATCGATTCCACGGCACTGTTCAGTTCGCTCAGGATGTCACTCACCACCAAGGTGTCAGCTACTTTTTGATCACCACTTTTGGCGAACAGCAGCATATTGTTCATCTGGCTTTCCAGATCTTTGAGCCGCGACATCAATTTTTCTGAGAAGCGTTGGTGAGTTTGCTGTGGCAATTGATGATCCAACTGCCCGGCATAAAGCATTGCCGCCGACAACGGCGTGCGGATCTGATGGGCCAGTGAGGCAACCATCCGCCCCAGCGAAGACAACCGCTGCATGTGCGCCATGCGAGTCTGCATCGCTCGGGTTTCAGTAAGATCAGAAATAACAATCAGCTGGCCGGGCTCACCGTCCAGCGGGCAAATATCCAGTTTGACCCGACGACCATTGACCAGTGACACTTCTGCGCCATCGTCAGCCTGCGGCCGAAATGCCCGTTCCACCACACGAACCCAAGGCTGGTCCTGTAACGGTTCACCCAGCAGGCTGACCGCCATGCTGTTGGCATCACGTACCCGGCCATTGCCGTCCAGCACCACCACACCTACCGGCAGGATGGCCATCAGTTTGTCGAGTCGCTGCGCCGACGGCGCAATATCGGGATACCAGTTTTCTGCTACTGCCATGAACGAGCCCTGCATTGAAGACAAGCGTAGACTCGCTAATGCACGGCTCATGCCAAAAGTTAAACGACTGAATTTAAAGACTTTTTAATGAAAGAAAGGGAGGTGCCAGAAGTTTGACACCTGCTTTTTCAGACTTTGTTGAGGCCGTATTTGCGCATTTTTTCCACCAATGTGGTGCGGCGCATGCCCAATAAATCAGCGGCATGGGCTACCACATTATTGGCATTGAGTAAGGCCTGGCGGATCAAATCCACTTCCACGTCCGCCAGCATTTCTTTGAGGTTGATACCGTCGGGAGGCAGGGTCGAAGCCGCCCCACTGCCGTTGGTCATCATGGCCGGCTCCGGTGTGCTGTCACTGAAAATCGCCATCAGTGCTTCACGTTCCAGAGCATCCTCGTTTGCGGAATCGAAGTTACTGATCTGTCCGTACTGGTAAGCTTTCGGCAGATGGCCAGCATCTACCTGCTGGTTGGGATATAAAATGAGCATTCGCTCTACCAGATTGGCCAGCTCCCTGACGTTACCCGGCCAGCCATGTCGCGCCAGCGATTGCATCGCTTCTTGCGAAAACTGTACGGTTTTGCTTTCTTCAGCCTCAAGGCGGGATACCAGCTCCTGGATCAGCAGCGGAATATCCTCCGCCCGTTCGCGCAAAGCCGGCATTTCAATCGGAAAAACATTGAGCCGGTAGTAGAGATCTTCTCGAAAACGCCCCTGCTCTATCATTTTTGGCAGGGCCCGGTGGGTTGCCGCAACAATACGTACATCAGCCTTGATGGCTTTGCCGCTGCCGACCCGCTCAAAGGTTTTTTCTTGTAGTACCCGCAGCAGTTTAACCTGCATGTTCAGCGGCATATCGCCAATTTCATCAAGAAACAGCGTGCCCCCCTGCGCCAACTCGAAACGGCCTTTACGGGCAGCAACAGCACCGGTGAAAGCACCCTTTTCATGACCAAAAAGTTCACTTTCAAGCAACTCTGGTGGAATAGCGCCGCAGTTCACCGGTACAAAGGGGCCGTCCCGGCGCGCAGACTGGTAGTGCAGGTTCCGGGCAACCACTTCCTTACCTGTGCCCGACTCCCCGAGGATCAACACCGATGCCTCCGCCGGTGCCACCTGGGAGATCATCTGCCGCACCTGCTGCATGGGTTTACTTTTTCCCACCAGCGAACGGAACAGCCGGGTACTACTATCTGTACCGTTATAATGACCTTCACGAGAAAGCATGCGGTGGCGTCTGGCCAGCACTCGCAGCAGTTCCTGAAACTGGCTCAGCCGAAAAGGCTCGGCCAGGGTTCCCAGGTAAAGTGGATGCTGTGTTTCCGGCGTCCAGCCAACAGTGGCATAAGGGGTAGTGGCGTGATTGAGCCACTCAACACTGATGCCGGCAGCAGCAATAATGCCCGAAAAAGCGTGCTCGAAAGACGCACCCTTGGCCTCTTGCGGCGACAGGGCCTCACACTCTTCGCCGATGAACTCCATCAGAGTCATCAGCGTTTGGCGACGCTGTTGGTCGGCGTCAATGACCAAAAATCCTAACTGGGTTTGCATGCCGTACTAAACCGTTTGTCCGTTTTGGTGCTGCGTTAAGACTGCAAGCTTTTGTTATAGTGAAAGAAATGCATTTGCGCTCGGAATCGTTCCGAGAAGTATGATGCCGATCCGAGTCGCTAGATGCCAGCATTCAGGTAGCATTAATTCAATTATTATTGCTCTTGCGTTCTGGCGTGCAACTTGCTTGGCCTGTAACGTCCGTATCCAGGGAGAAGCTTCATGTTTGATAATGCGTCCATTTTGGTTACCGGTGGCACCGGCTCCTTTGGCCACAAGTTCGTACGTCAGGTGCTGGCCCGCTATCGCCCTAAGCGCCTGATCATTTTCTCCCGCGACGAACTCAAGCAGTTTGAGATGAGTCAGACTTTCGACGCGCCCTCAAGCAAGTTCCCGCTGCTGAATATAACCCTACTGAATGTATTCGCACCAATATCACCGGTGCCGAAAATGTCATTCAGGCGGTACTGGCCAATAACGTAAAAAAGTCATATCGCTGTCGACTGACAAAGCCGCCAACCCGGTAAATCTCTACGGCGCCACCAAGCTGGCATCAGACAAACTGTTTGTTGCCGCCAATAATATGGCCGGCCGGCACCCGACGCACTTTTCGGTGGTGCGTTACGGCAATATCGTGGGCTCACGAGGCTCTGTGGTGCCCTTTTTCCAAAAACTGGTTGAGCAAGGCTGTGACCACCTGCCCATTACCCACAATGACATGACCCGTTTCTGGATCGCCCTCGATCAAGGGGTTGATTTTGTGCTGGATAACTTTCAACGAATGCAGGGTGGAGAAATTTTCGTACCCAAAATCCCGTCGGTGCGAATAACCGACCTGGCAACCACCATAGCACCTCAGTTACCGCAAAAAGAATAGGGATCCGCCCCGGGGAAAACTTCACGAAGAGATGTGCCCTGCCGATGATTCCTATCACACCTATGAATTTGCTGACCATTACATCATAGCCCCGTCTATTCGTTTCTTTAGCCGTGACAATGACTTCAGTTGCAATGCCATGGGGCAACAGGGGCAGTTGGTCGAATCCGGATTTGAATACAACTCGCTGAATAACCCAGACTTTCTATCGATAGAAGCGATCCGGGCAATGAATGAGCAGGTACTGGCATGATCCCTTACGGTCGTCAGTTTCTGGATGACGACGACAAGGCCGCCGTACTGGCGGTATTAGAAGGCGATGTTCTCACCCAGGGGCCACTGGTTCCGCAGTTTGAGCAAGCTGTGGCCCGCTACTGCGGTACCCGTCATGCGGTGGCGGTTAATTCAGCAACCTCAGCTTTACATCTGGCTTGCCTGGCACTTGGGCTAGGCCCGGGAGACCGACTATGGACCAGTGCGATTTCCTTTGTCGCCTCCGCCAACTGTGGCCGTTACTGTGGTGCCTCAGTGGATTTTGTGGATGTTGAGCCACACACCGGCAACCTGTGCCTGCAAGCACTGGCAGATAAGCTGCGCCAGGCAGCTCAACAAAACACCTTACCCAAGGTACTGGTGGTGGTGCATCTGGCGAGACAAAGGGCGGTCAAGGCGACAAAAACGCGCGCTTTCACCGCCTGTATAAGCAGGCTATTGACGTTAATCTGCACTATATTTCGCTCTCCAACCAACTGTATTTTAAGACTCTGGGCCAGCAGCCAAGGCACTACCCCGGAGCCCAGCAGTACTATCGTGAGACCGCTGTTCACTGCCATGAGTGCATAGCAGCAACAATAGGTACTGGAGGCGCTGGCATGACCGTCACCATTATTCAGGCCCGCGGCGGCTCCAAGCGCAGACCGTACCGTTTTTAGCTCCGTATGCAATCTGCACGGATCAGAACTACTGGCGCAGGCCGACCTGGCGTTGTAGGCCGGTGGTTCCAGCCACTGGTGGACTGGGCCGTCAAACATGCCACTGCAGGCTTGGATCGTATTGAACCACTGGGCCAAGCATTGGTTTTTGATCCGGTATGGGACGGGGTCAATCTGCTCCAGCAGCTCAGCCGGCAACTGCGTTAAGGTAGCCTTGATATTAGGCCAGCACCAGCGCTGGCCGCTTTGTTGTTACTGTGGTGCCAGTAAGGTCATCAGTTCATAATCAAAAAAGTCAGCCAGCCCCAGCCAATCCTGGCGCTGTTGGCAATCCAGCATCTGTTGCAGGTACTGGGCCAGCATCGGCGCGTGCTCTGCTGGCACCACTGCCGGTAAGGCTTCCAGCGTGCTCAGCATATCCATGGCACCCTGGGTGTGCATGCCCAGCCGAAACAGCGTGGCCAACCGTTGACATTGGCTGGCCAGTTCAGTTGCACTCATGATGCCTCCGTGAAAGCCGGGTGGAATACTGCTCCAGTGATAAGCGCGCCGTCACGGCTGGTGTTATAGAACGTCACTTGTCCATGCTCGGCAATAAAGCGCTCCACACCACACAGATAGCCGCGCAGATTACGCAGCGTGGCCACTCGCTCACCACGACCATTAATGGTCCATTCCTGGGTATCATTGGCGCCCAGTCCCAAGGCACCATCAGCCCAGCCGGCATGGGTCTGCTGGCCACTAAAGGCAAAATCGGCACCGAATAAAACCACTTCCTCGGCTCCCATATTGACCGCCAGATCCAACGCCGGGTGGATCACACTACCGTCACTGTACAGGCTGGCGTAGCCCAGATTGTTACGCAGGGTGGCAAACTGCGGGCTCCCCGTTAAGGCCAAATAGCGAGGCCCGGGCCAACTGGCCAGCAGTTCAGTATTGGTGAGAGGAAAATAAACCAACGGGCAAGCACATCCAGGCAAAATGGCCGGGGTGATTTCCATGTCCAGTGTGACCACGATGTCCGGAGTGATCCCCTGCTCTGTCAAAGGTTTGACAGCCGTATCCAGCGCAATCAGGCAATCCCGGTTCTGCTTGCTTTGCAAGGTTGCGTAATGCTTGGCCAAAGACGGCCCGGGAGCGGCAATCCACACTCGCCGCGTCTGCTGCGAAAATAATGCCGCGACGTCCTTATCATCGCGAAAGAAGGCCTGATTATTGGCCAGTATCGCGTTCATTCTCGGCTGCTGCTGGGCTTGTAAGCCATTGACGTAAGGCACTTCCAGTTCCGCGACTATGCGATCACGTACCTTGGCTTGTGACTCCGCCACCAGTACCAGCTCAGCAGGATACACGGCGAACGGCACGATAATATCTGCTTGGTTGTCGGCAAGGTGCAGGCGCACACGTTCATCATTAAGCCAGTGGCGTTGGTCCAGCAGGCTCAATACCAATTTCAATAGCGCGGCATTGAGAATATAGACATCCAGTTGGGTCAGTTGCTCGCTGGCCAACAGCACCGCTTGCAGATCCCCAAGGCCAGTACCGTACAAGGTGGCTTCATGGCAATCGACAGGCAAAGCCTTTGCCTGGAGTTGCGCTTCACTTTGGCGGCCATGGCGGCTGGTAAGCTGTACGCCATCAATACGCAGGGTACTGTCCAGCCCTTCCACCAGTTCAACCCGTTCTACGGCAACCGCTTCGATACGTGCCAGGTGGCTGGCAAGCATTGGCCAGCGCCGGCGGATCACTGCCATGTTGTCGTCAATAAATGCATTCATCGCTTTATCCGGGGCCGTGCCATAACAGGCACTGCATCTGCTTTAACGGCCGAGCAGGCTGTTGAGGGTGATGTTATCGGTTTGCCGGTAGCCCTGGCGGTAATAGCCTGGGATCTGCTCAATAAACTGCTGGTAGATCGCAATACCTCGCGCAAAATGCGTCAAGGCTTGCTGCTCGCTGTCAGCATCAAAGAGGATACGCTTGAGCACACTCTGAAAATAGGTCACCGACCCTTCCAACAGTGCCAGCGTGACCCAGTTTTCCTGTTCAGGATGCAGGTAAAACTCATCGTAGATGCGATCCAGCAATTGGTCGGCCTCGGCTCGACTGGCTACCGGCTGGCGAGTCTGTTTGAGCAGGGCTTCACAGAAGGCTTCCAGACGCTCTGCATCCGTTTGGCGCAAATAGTGCGCCAGCAGCGCCGGGTCATCAGGAATGTCGGCATGGCTGTCTAGCACCTGCTGGAACAACCGGGTTTTATCCGCCAGCGGCGAAAAGGCCAGGGTATTGGCATCACAAGGCAGGGCACCATGGATCATAACCCCGTCACTGCAGTTAAAGCAGCGTACATCAGGGCGTTCTTCCAATAACCGTTGTAAACAGATCCGGGACAGATTGAAAAAGTCATTGGCGTAGAACTGACCACCAAAGTTGCCATCGAGCAAGTGGGTCTTTTCCACCCAAAACAGCTGTTCATCCTGGCCACTGGCGTCGTAATACATGCTTTTTTTCGAGTGGTGCGGCCCCTCATCGCGATAACCCAGATCCACACCAAACAGATAAATCTGGCTGAAACCCAGTGCCGTCGCCATATAAAGAGCGGTATTGGCTACCGTTGGCGACACATTATCGGCCGGCGGGTGGCCGGCTTCAACAAACCCCTGGTAACTCATCAACGCCAGAGTGCTGGGCTCATTTTGTTTAGGCACTTGTAGCACCCGCGCAAACTTTTCGGTGACGTCCGGGTGGACAATACCAGGGCACGCCAATGGCAAAGTGTTTAACAATGCGTCGTCACCTACCCGGCTAAGTACATCCAGGGTGACCCGGGTACGCTCCTGCTCACAGTGCAGATCCGGGGTGATACCGTGGCCACACAAGGCCTTGAGGCCACTGCCGCAGGAAATAATCACCGCATTGGGCTGGTTGTTACGAATAAAATCCGCGTGCTTGTCCAGTGATGGGCCATTGGCACAGATAAAAACCGGCACATTCATCAGCGCGCGGTTTTTCGTCGCAGTAACCTTTACAAACGGATACTGACGTTCAAGGTTAACGCCCTGATTGGCCACCGCCAGCATGCCGTCGTCAAAAAAGCCCCAGCCATTGGTAATTTCAATAAGCCGCGCCCGATATTCATCCAGTGCCAGTTCAATCTGCGGTGATAAATAGTGAACGAACCCAAAGGTTTTTGAAACGTTATAACGACCACGGTGCAGCAGTTTGTCCATATAACTGTCAAAAAAGCTGCGGGCATCGATGCCCAGGCACAAGTGTAAAGTCGTACCCTGTTCGTCCAACTGCCGCAAAAGGGTATCCCAGCGACAGGTAAACAGGCTGGCCAGGAAGATATCGAGATCAGGCTCAAACAGATAGAGGTTTTTAATGCGGTGGTTAAATGCCAGTAGCTCCAGCGGATAGCCCAGGCCAATACCAAACAAGATCAGCTCTGGAACCACTTCCGGCAACATCGCCTGGCCGCGCCCATTCAGCACATCCTGATGCACCTCCACCATACGGTTAAGGTAATCGGAGTGCAGATACCCCTGTGGGTTATGCGGGTTCAGTTGGATCGCCAGCTCAGCAGCATTCGGGGCAATAACAAAATCTTGATACTGCTGTATGGCCAACAAAAAAGGATGCACGTCATACAACAGCTCATGGCTGCGAACATCGCGAATGTTCACAATACCGTCAATTAAATCAATATGATAACGCTGCGGTTGGTGGCGCTGAATAACCGCGTGGACATCCGGAAAATACTCGGCAAATGCCGCCAGGTTGGCTGCAAAACACGAAGCCAACTGATGCTCATGCGCGACCAGCAATGACATATTTTCTGCCAACCCCGTCAGGTCCTGACCATGACGGTGGCGTTGCTGCATCTGACGGATGGTATCTTCCAGCGAAGCAATTTCCTGCTGGAGTGAAGAGTCTAAATCATTCATTGAAAAACCTGTCTGTCAGGCACGGTGGGATATCACCTGGTACTGCTTGAGGGCTTGCTTAGTGCGGGTCTGACGCAATAAAGCGTCAGCGGCTGTCGACTTATTCTGCAACAGCTTCGGCAGCACCTGCTGATCATCCGCCAGTATCTGCTCGGCCAATTGCCGGAAGGCTTGCTCATGGCCGGCCACTGCCGCCATGCAATTTTCCAGTGCCTGCTGGCGCTGGTTCAACATTTCCGGCAGTGCTTCCAGTTGCCCTTCGGCCACAGCCGCCAGTGCTTGCTGGTGACAGCTCAGCACCTGGGCTTTGGCCTTATCAAAAACGTCCATCAGGCCGTCTCAGATTTACGGCTAAGCTGTTCCAGCCCTTCGGCCTTTTTGTCCTCAGGCATATCCCGCCAGGCATCGCGCAGCGGTACAAACAAGTCAATCAATTCATTAATGATGGCCACATCACGGCTGGCGCTGGCCTCGATCAGACGACGGGTCATCAGATCGTAAAAGTTATCAAAACTTTGAGACACTTCCGGTTCAGCATCGAAATCCAGCGAGCCCTGCAAGCCACTGATCAACGAAACGGTTCGGTTGATCGCATTGGACTTACCCTGGATATCATTACGCTCAATACACCCTTTGGCGATGGCCATGCGCTCAAGCACACCGTCCATTAGCATCAAGATGATCTGGTGTGGATCGGCCTCCAGCAAGCGGGCATTTTTGTCGGCGCCCTGATACTGCTTGATATTCATTCTCATGGTGTTTCCCCTAACTGCAGTGATTAGCCGCTGCTGCTACTGGACACTTTCGGTAATGACTTCAGCGCACTCGTCAGGTAGTCACCTGTAGACTGATACTGCGCAACAATCTGGTCGAGACCGTCAAAACGAGTCCGCAAGGTTTTTTCGTAATCGCTCAACCGTAGCTCCAAATCATCACGCTGTTTGCTGATATCGGCCAGTGAGTCATTCAATGATGTCTCTTTCTGAGCGATAGCGCCATTGTTCTGAGTATAGGTATCCAGAACACCGTTCAGTGATGTAGCCAGCCCATTAGTTCCTGCAAATAACTGGCCAAGTTGGGAAATATTGTTATTGATTGCGTCTTGCAACCGCTCAGCACCGGACGGGCCGCTGCCTACCCCAACATCTGAGATCGACATGGTGCCGTCGTTATTAAAGGTAATACCAGCCTGGTAGAGGTTATTCATGTCCGTGGGCTGGCCACTGACAGTCCCCCCCAGCATGGTTTGCATCTGTGACGACAACTGCCGCACCAAGGGGTCAAACGCCAGCGGGCCATTGTCCGGGTCACTGAGCTGACTCAAGGTACCTTTTAGACTGTTATAGCTGTCGACAAAGTTTTGCATGAGATCGGTAACAGCCTGCGTATCGCGGCTGACCGTCAGGGTATTGGCTCCGGTAGTCTGCTTTTGGGCAGTAATGGTCACGCCCTGAATGGCATCTTTGTAGATATTGGATGAGTTGCTTACCACTGCACCATTAATGGTGATTTGCCCGTCCTGGGCGCTTTGCTGCGATACCAGGTTGGTCGACAAATCAGCCAGGCTGGCATCACCGGTATAACTAACCGATAACTGATTGGCAGCACCAGTGGTTGATGAGCTCAGCACCAGCTGTGAACCACTATCGCTATTAATGATGTTAGCGGTGACCCCCAGGCTATTAGCCTGGCTATTAATATTATCTCGGATATCCACCAAGCTATCGGTAGAACTCACCGCGACATTGACGCTGTTACTGCCAACCTGAAAGCTCAGTGAGCCGCCGGTGCCAAAGGTAGTGGCTGAACTGGCAAAGTTTGTCGATGCCAGGCGGCTACCTGTTGCCAGTTGCCCCACTTCAACCTGAAAGCTGCCATTACTGGCGTTGGTTGTAGTCACGCTGAAGGCGTTGGTGTCCGGGCCAGTAATATCAACTTTCGATTGATCAAAAGAGGCCGCATCAGCCAGTTTACCTAACGTTTCCTGGAACGTTGCCAGCGCCGCTTTGAGTTTACCGACCCCTGACAGCTGCGTGTTGAACGTATCTTCACGCTTGTTCAACAGCGCTTCTTGAGGCTTTTTCTGAGCATTAACATAGACATTGATAATGCTTTCCAGGTCTAACCCGGAGCCAATACCGGCATTGGTAATTGCTGCCATTGTCAGCCTCCTAAAAACGCTGTTGTTGCCTGTTAGGCATTGTTATCAAAAAATATGCCGATTTTTTTACCCAACTCATCGCGCAATTGCTTGACCCGTTCGGCAATTTTCAACACTTCTTCTGCAGGTATCTGGCGGATCACGTCATGGGTTTTTGAATCGGTCACCTTGACGACCATGGCCCCGGACTTTTTATCCGTGGAAAACTGCAGGTTATACCCTTGCACATTCACAAAATCCTGAATGGTCTTGATGGATGATGTGACCTGTTCCGTTGTGGCTTTGGCATTACCCGCCTTGTCATTGGCGGCCTGGGGAGTCGGCACCAGTTTTCCGGCAACAACATGACCGTCGCTTTTTTTCAGCGTCGGCGTGCTGGTGTTGGCATTACTAACGCCATGTTGAGGCAGTGTTATCTCAGTCATGGTGAAGCCCTCAGTACCCTTAAACGCAAAAGGATGGCGTCCTCGTTCGAGGCGCCATCCCTGACAGTGACATCCTTGTTACTGGATTAACGGCCCAGCAGTGACAGCGCAATTTGCGGCTGCTGGTTGGCCTGACTCAGCATGGAGCTGGCAGCCTGTTGCAGCACGGTGTTCTTGGCCAGTGTAGCAGTTTCAGACGCGTAGTCAGCATCGGTGATCCGTGAACGCGAGGCTTGCAGATTCTGCGAGGTGTTCTCTTGCGAACGAATCACAGAACTGAAGCGGTTCTGACGGGCACCCAGGTCAGCACGGGTAGTGTTGACGGTTTTGATGGCTGTATCCAGTGTTGCCAACTGTGCCTGTGCGTCACTGAAAGTGGCGATACTGGCGGCACTACCCAGACCTACAGAACTAGCAGTGAAGTTGGTGCTGATAGAAATTGAGATGGTTTGACCAGCGTTGGCACCAATCTGGAACTTGGCACTGTAAGTACCGTTCAACAGTTTCACACCACCAAACTCAGTTTGGCCGGAGATACGAGTCAGTTCGTCTTTCAACTGGCCGAACTCAGTGTTCAGAGCGGTACGGTCAGCAGTACTGTTAGAACCGTTAGAGGACTGAACAGACAGGGTCCGCATGCGCTGCAGAATGTTGGTATATTCGCTTAGCGCACCTTCGGCAGTCTGAGCCAGCGAGATAGCGTCGTTGGCGTTACGTACACCTTGGTTCAAACCGTTGATCTGAGAAGTCAGACGGTTAGAAATTTGCAGGCCGGCAGCATCGTCTTTGGCGCTGTTGATACGCAGGCCAGAAGACAGACGCTCATAGCTGGTTTGCAGTTCGTTGGTTGAACGGGACAGCACACGCTGTGAGTTAAGGGATGCGACGTTAGTATTTACATACAAAGCCATGATGAAGTCTCCTCGAGTATACAGATAGGCGTGGTGACTTGGCTTTTTTGCCCCGGCTCACCGGCCGCCACATTTTGCTCACTTTCTGTATCGCCGGACTCAGAGAAAACTTTTATAACAATTTGCTATAAGAAAACAAAAAAACAGAACCAACCGTCAAGGCTGGTTCTGTATCTGCTTTTCTTGCGTAGAGCACTATTACTGTTTGAGCAGTGACAGTGCGATTTGCGGTTGCTGGTTAGCCTGGCTGAGCATAGAGCTGGCAGCCTGCTGCAACACGGTATTACGGGCCAGCGTGGCCGTTTCTTCAGCATAGTCCGCGTCAGTAATACGCGAACGCGAGGCCGACAGGTTCTGAGCGGTGTTTTCCTGTGAGCGGATCACCGACGAGAAACGGTTTTGCCGCGCACCCAAGTCTGCCCGCGTGCTGTTCACCGTAGTCAGAGCCGTATCAATGATCCCCAATTGTGCCTGCGCATCAGAGAAGTTGGTGATCACTGAGGTGGATGTCAGGCCTACGGCACTGGCCGCGAAGTTGGCACTGATAGAAATCGAGATAGTTTGGCCAGCGTTGGCACCGATCTGGAATTTCTGACTGTAGGTACCGTCCAGCAGTTTTACCCCACCAAACTCGGTCTGCTTGGAGATCCGTGTCAGCTCGTCTTTGAGCTGCGAGAACTCTTTATTCAGGGCAACACGGTCGCCGGTACTGTTGGAGCCGTTAGATGATTGCACCGCCAGGGTACGCATCCGTTGCAGAATATTGGTGTACTCACCAAGAGCACCTTCTGCGGTTTGCGCCAGCGAAATACCATCATTGGCGTTACGGGCAGCCTGGTTAAGGCCATTGATCTGCGCCGTCAGACGGGCGGAGATCTGCAGGCCCGCTGCATCATCTTTGGCACTGTTAATGCGCAGGCCTGACGACAAGCGCTCGTAGCTGGTCTGCAGGGCATCGGTTGAACGTGACAGCTGCCGTTGCGAGTTCAGCGAGGCCACGTTGGTATTCACGTAAAGTGGCATGATCCTCTCCTTCGATATGAAGTTTTACTGTTTCAGCGCAACGAACTGCGCTCACACTTTCTACAAAGCAATCGTCGTGCCAACTAGTTTATGTAATTAAACAAAGACAACTTATTGACGGTCTGAAAACCGGAATAAGCCGCTTGCATCACGGTTTGCTGCTGTACAAGACGAGAGACCGCTTCACCGATATCCACCTCGGCGATATCAGCGCGGGTTTTCTTGATATTGACCTGTGACGATTCCCCGGCGCTTTGCAGGGCATCGATCACATTAACGCGACCACCGATCTCCGATTGCCCGGCAACGACGGCGTTATAAGTATCTTTGGCAACCCCTTGCACATATTCGGCAGCTTTTTGCCGCTGCTGGGGATTAAGGCTGCCGTCTCGCAGACTGCTGGCGTAATCCGTCAGCACATTGAGAATGTTGTCCCGTTTCGGCGGCTGCAGGGTAATATCGGCACTGGCCCCGGCAGCACCACTAAGGGTGATATTCAGGCCATTAAAGTTGATGGCCTGATTCGGCGTATAGTTGCCGCTGGCCAACACATTGCCGCCGCTGTCAGTGATCTGGTAGGTATCAGGTACGCCGGCGCTGGTGCTAACGCTAAAGGTGTTAGCCGCCGGGGTATTGGGGTCATAGTTGCTACGATAAAAGTTATTGAACTGGCCTTCGTCAGCTACATCACTGGTGACGGTGCCACTCCCCCCGGTCAGCGTTGCAGAGGCACTCAGAACCGGCGGCAAATTCTCAAACACTTTGAAGCCAGGAAAGTTGGCATCAATACTGACCGCATTAGCCACCTGGATTTTCTGTGTGCCCTGGTCACCCTGATACACATATTTACCCGCGACCAGCTGGTAAGCGGCGGTATCACCCTGGTTACCGGAAAAAATATAAGCACCGTTGGCGTCCCGGGTGTTCATGGCGTCCATCAGTTGGTCGCGCAAACCTTCCAGTTGATCAGCAATGGCCTCCCGGTCTCCCTGGCCATTGACACCATCACTGGCCTGAATGAGCAAGGTACGTACCGAATTCATGGTGTCGGTCATATTCGCCAACGTAGTTTCAGCTACCCCGAGTCGCGACTTCAGAGTGTTACCGTTATCACCGTACTGTTTTGACACCGCATACTGGTTATCCAGACGCAGCACAGTACCGGCCCCGGCCGGATCGTCGGCCGGCTGGCTGATGCGTTGTTGTGAACTGACCTGGTCGCGCAGTTTCACCAGACTTTGCTGAGAGTCGAGGATGTTAGTGAGCCCCGACTGGAAAATCATCTGAGTAGAGATCCGCATGGGCTTAACCTATGGCTTGCATCAGGCTACTGAACACGCTCTGTGCGGTAGAGATGATCCGCGCAGACGCCGAGTAGGCTTGTTGAAACTGGATGAGGTTGGCGGCTTCTTCGTCAAGATTGACTCCCGACACCGCCTGCAAACGCCCTTGGCTTTCATCATGCAGTGCCTGAGCCGCCTGCTGCTTGACTTTCATGGACGCCGTTTTGTCACCCACATTGGTCACCATGGCGGCATAGGCATCAGCCATGCTCTGCGAGGACTGCGCCGAGCCGGCAGCGCTGAGCCTTACCACACTTTGTGTTTGCAACTGCGCCAGCTTAAGACCATTGGTGTTATCTGAACTGGCCGTCATAGCGCCGGTAGCACCATCCAAATTAGGGCTGATGGTGAACTCGTCACCCGCCGCCGGTGTACCGGAGAGCTTTATCGAAAACCCATAATCAAGCGGTGGTGCCGGTATGGCCGTATTGCTGTCAAAGGCAGTCGGGCCGCCGATGGTGTTACCCGACTGGTCGTACAGCTGGTACTGCGAGGCGCTGAGAAACACCACCTTGCCTGGCGCAGTGTTATCCAACAGCGGCGGCGAACTGGCGTTAAAGCCGGAACTGGCCGGATCAGTGTTGGTGACATTGAGCTCACTGAGCTGGGCGCTGCCAAGGTTACTGCTGCCTTGGGTGACTTTTACCGGTGACGCTAACGCCAGTTCTTCCGGGCGATTAATGGCCATGCTCATTTGCGCTGCGGCATCGCGGGTAGGCTTGAGCACAAAGGTGTCACCGGCAGCAAAACTGCCCGGCGGCGTTGCCGCAGAAAAGTCAATTTGCAGGCCATCAACAGTTGCGTTGGCAGGCAAGGTGCCCGAGGCCAGCGTCGAGGACGCATTGCCCTGCTCATCAATGGCCTGAATGTTGTAGTCAGTAGCCGAGGTAAAGACGATACGGTAGTCCTGATCGGTCACCTTGGTGCCATCAACCACCGTCGCCGTTACCTGATGGCCGGCACTGGAGTTAGAGGTAAAACCGTAGGCCGTGGCCACCGGTAAATTAAAAATGTTCTTACCCAGCTGGCCATTGAGATCCAAGCCCAGTTTATTTTGCTTGTTAAAGGCGTCGCCCATGGCCAGGGCCATTTGCCCCAGCTGCCGCTGTGCCGGTTCCAGCACCTGCTGACGGTACTGGCCCAGGCCACCAAGAGTGCCCCCCATTTGTTCCGGGGTGGTGGTAAAGGTTTGGTTGCCCAACGTTACCGCCACATCCAGACGGCGCTGCTCCGGATCGCCAGGTTGTGCTGACAGCTGCGCCTTACTGCCCGGCAGCACCAGCGCCTGACCGTTAGCCATGGTGACGTTAACGGCGTCACCGGTGGCGGGTGTTACGCTGACTGCCATTAAATTGGACAGCTTTTTAATAAAGTTATCGCGCTGGTCCATCAGGGTGGCGCGTTGGCTGGAGTTCTGTGAGCTATTGACCGAAGACAGCTGCTGATTCAACTGGTAGATGTTGTTGATAAGACTATTGGCCTGGTCAACCTGGGAGCTGAGCTGTTTATTCACTTCTTGTTGCTGAGAAGAGAACTGCTCGGCCTGGCGTTGGTAAGTTGCCAGCATATTTTTGAATTCAGACAGCACCAACTGGCGGTTCGAGACCGAGCTGGCATCACCGTTCATGGTATTGATACGTGAAAAGAGGGTTTGCAGGCCGGCACCGACCCCGGTCTGGGCATCACCCAGCTGCTTGTCAGTACGGTTGGCCTGATCCAGGTAAGACTGGGTGAACCCCAGGTTGCTGGTATCAACCCGCAATTGATTCTGAGCAAACTGATCAAGCTGGCGGGTCACATCAACCCGCGCCACACCACCCAACGGCTCGGCTACCGACTCGGTACGCTGGCGCGAATAACCGTCGGTATTGACGTTGGTAATGTTGTTACCGGCAATGTTCAGGGCCAGCTGGTTGGCATAAATCCCTGAAACGCCGATGCGCATCATGTCATTAGACATCAGGGTGCTCCTTTACTCAGTGCCGGGTGCCCCAGCACCTGCAGAATCTTCTGGGCGTAATGGGGATCGGTGGCATACCCCGCCCCTTGCAGCTCTTGCAGAAAGCGTGCCGGTTCTTTGGCCCACTTCAGCGCCTGCTGATAACGGGGGGAGTGCTGGAGCAGCTTGACGTAGTCGGCGAAGCTGTCGGCCAGGGAATCATAGGCCTTGAAGCGGGCGGTTTCTTTCTTCGGCTGGTTGCCGTTGTACTCCAGTGTTACCGCTTTGACGCTGTCACCCTGCCAGCGATTACCAGCCTTGATATTGAACAGATTAAGGCTGGAGTCGCCATCGGCTTTACTGAGGACTTTACGGCCCCAGCCAGTTTCCAGTGCCGCCTGCGCCACCAACACGGCCGGGCTACAGCCAAGGGCGGCAGCCGCTTGCCGGGCATAAGGCAGAATGCTGCCCACAAAGGCTTCAGGACTACTGTCAGCCACAGGTTTAACGTTGCTGTGCTCGACTGACGTCACACTGCGCGAACGGTTAACAGCCGGTTTGGCTTTGACCGGCAAAGACATTTCCTGACCGCTTTTAGGCGCCAAAGACACCGTACTGTGGATAGTATCTTTGGGAGTCAAGGCCGAAGCCGGCATCAGTGTCTTACCGTCCGGGGCCAGCTGCTGGGCAATGATCTTAGCCAGCCCCAAGCCACCATCTTGCGACAACTGCACCGCCAACTGCTGGTCCTGCATGTCGCGGTAAAACTTCATGGTGTCGCTGTTAAAGGGGCTGTCTTTAGCAAACACTTCATTGGCTTGGCGCATGGTTTTGAGCAGCTGGCGCACAAACAACGATTCAAACTGGCGCGCAGTATTAAGCAACGCGTTCTTGTCGTTTTTCTGTGCGCCTCGACGCAAAGCATCAAGACCGGCCAGATCAGTGTAAAGCCCCGCCCTGTTCATATGACGATAAGCTCCCCAGACAAGGCCCCGGCCTGCTTCAAGGCTTCCAAAATGGCCATAATGTCAGACGGTGCGGCACCAACCTGATTCATCGCCCTGACCAGATCCTGCAAGGTTGCCCCAGGGTTGAAGTAAAACATCCGCGCCTTGGTTTCTTCGGCTTTGACATTGGAGTTAGGTGTTACCACCGTCTGCCCCTGCCCCAGCGCATTGGGCTGCGACACCTGCGGGTTTTCAGCAATGGTGACCGTCAGACCGCCATGGGTAATGGCCGCGGGTTTGAGCCGAACCTCGGCGCCCACCACAATGGTGCCGGTACGGGAGTTAACAATGATTTTGGCGGCTTCGGTTGCCGGCTTGAAATTCAGGTTTTCCAGGGTCGACAAGAAACTGACCCGCTGATCCACATCCCGTGGAGCCCGCACTTGCACAGAGCTGCCATCGAGCGCTTTGGCCACCCCTGGCCCCAGTAACTGGTTAATGGCATCTTCCATGCGCTTGGCAGTAGTGAAGTCAGGGCGGTGCAGGTTGAAAGTGATAAAGTCGGAGTGGGCAAAAGGCGACTGCACTTCCCGCTCAACAATAGCGCCACCGGGGATACGCCCGGCGGTCGGGGTGTTACCGACGATTTTCGAGCCATCAGCCCCTTCAGCACTGAACCCGGAAACCAGCAGGTTACCCTGTGCCAGGGCATACACCTTGCCATCAACACCCCGCAGGAATGTTTGCAACAAGGTACCGCCACGCAAGCTTTTAGCAGAACCTACCGACGAAACGGTAATGTCAATCTGCTGGCCCGGTTTGGCAAAGGGCGGCAGCGTCGCACTGACCGCAACCGCCGCCACATTCTTGATATTAAGCCGCTGCCCGGGCGGCATCTGAATACCGAAATTACGCAACATTGACGCAAACGACTGCTGGGTGAAGGTGCTTTGCTCACCGGTACCCGGTAAGCCCACCACCAAGCCGTAGCCCACCAGCTGGTTATTGCGAACGCCGGCAACATCGGCCATGTCCTTGATACGCTCAGCATGTGCTGGCAACACCAGCAGACACAGCAACAGCCATAAACGTTTCATCGCCAGACTCCTTAAAATGGCCACAACGGCGAATTGAAGAACCGTGACAGCCAGCCCTGATGCTGCACATCACTGAAAGCACCGGTACCGGAGTACTGGATGCGGGCATTGGCAACACGGGTTGAGGAAATGGTGTTCTCGGCG
The DNA here is from genome assembly GCF_045291545.1 of Gallaecimonas aegicerasi. GTDB lineage: Bacteria > Pseudomonadota > Gammaproteobacteria > Enterobacterales > Gallaecimonadaceae > Gallaecimonas. The sequence goes on along the minus strand of NZ_CP149514.1, from coordinate 874,778 downwards.
CTGATGTCGTCCTGGCGGATAATACCGGTCAGGCGAATGAACTCGTCGCCGTTATTGATGGTCAGCCACTTTTCGCCACGCACCATCAGGGTGCCGTTGGGCAGCACTCTGATCACATTGACTGAAATGGCCCCTTTGAGCTGGTTGGCCTGGTCGGCATCCGACTCCCCTTTGAATTGGTTTTTGCCGTCAATGCCGATCCCTAAAGTATTGCCATTAATGGTGACCGGTTTACCCATCACTGTGGGTGACGGTAAGTCCACCTTGGAGTTTTTCTTCAGCTCGGTGGTGGCCGATTTTTTGGCGCTGGTATTTTCTTGCAGCATCACCGTAATAATGTCGCCCACCCGAGCGGCGCGACGGTCTGAATACAGGTTCTGAGAGCCGGCGTCATAGAACAGCGATCCCGTGGCCGCCAGCGGCTTGGTGTCGTAAGGCGGTAGCACCGGCGCATAGTTCGGGTCATCGGGAATAGGTTTGGGGTTATTGCTGGTGGCACACCCCGACAGCAATAACAGCACACTCAAAGCCAGGCTACGCATGACGCCTCCTTACAGCTGCTGGTTGACGTACCCCATCATCTGATCCACCGCCGAGATCACTTTCGAGTTCATCTCGTAAACGCGCTGGGTTTCGATGAGGTTCACCAGTTCTTCGGTCACATTGACATTGGACGTTTCCAGCGCCCCTTGCTGAATGGTACCGAGGCCATTAAGGCCCGGAACCCCTTGCTGCGGGGCACCTGATGCGCCGGTTTCCTGGAACAGGTTGTCGCCGACTGGTTGCAAACCCTGTGGGTTTACGAAACTGGAAATATTCAGCTGCCCGACCACTGTTGGCTGTGGCTGACCGGCGATCTGTACGGAGACCTGGCCGTCGGTGCTGACACTGATGGACTGGGCATTTTGCGGCACCGTGATAGCCGGCTGAATTTGATAGCCGGAACCAGCTGTTACCAACTGCCCCTGGTCGTTGAGCGCAAACTGGCCATTGCGGGTGTAAGCCATGGAACCATCAGGCTTTAGTACCTCAAAAAAACCCTTACCTTCGACCATCATGTCCAGGCTGTTATCGGTAGTCAGGCGGTTCCCCTGGGTAAAGGTTTTCTGCGTTGCAGCTACCTTGACACCGGTACCAATCATCAGCCCCGCCGGCAGCTTGGTGTTCTGCGATGACTGCGCTCCGGGCTGATGAACATTCTGATAAAGCAAGTCTTCAAAAACCGCCCGGCTTTTTTTAAAGCCGACGGTGGAAGCATTGGCCAGGTTGTTGGAAATGACCGAAATGTCGGTTTGCTGGGCATCAAGGCCCGTTTTTGAAATCCACAATGCTGAATTCATCTCAGTCTCCTTAGCTCAAACGCATTGAGTTGGTTTGGGCAGCATCCATGTCTTCGGCGGTTTTCATCATCTTCATCTGCAGCTCAAACTGGCGTTGCAGATCAATAAGCGCCGTCATCTCATCAATCGGATTAACGTTGGATCCTTCCAATGCCCCTTGCAGTAAGGTGACATTAGGGTCAGCCGGCGCAGTGGTGCCGTCGTTCATGCGAAACAGTCCGTCTTCGCCTTTGTTAAGATTTTTCACATCGGGGTTAACCAGCTGGATGCGCCCTACGACTTGAATGTCTTGAGCCGGTGCGCCTTGTGGCAAGGCACTGACGGTTCCATCGGCGCCGATCTCCAGCTTCTGATAAGGCACGGGAATGGCGATAGGGTTATTGCCGTCGCCCAGCACCAGCTGCCCCTTGGCCGTTTCCAGCAGGCCAGTCTCGCTGATCCGCAGATTACCGGCCCGGGTGTAGCCTGGCTGGCCATCAGCGCCTTGCACCGTCAGCCAGCCTTGACCTTCCACAGCTACGTCCAGGCCACGACCGGTGGTCTGGATAGGGCCAGGCTCAAAACGCTGGCCGGGATTTTCGGTCATGGCAAAGACCCGACTGGGCATGCCGTCACCATAGGCCTGCATAGCGCGCGCCTGGGCAAAGTCCGCTTTAAAGCCGACAGTTTTAGCGTTAGCCAGGTTGTTGGCCCGGACACTCAGGGCATTCATGTCCTGGTTGGCACCGCTCATAGCCAGATAAACGAAGCGATCCATTGGTCGATCCTCTGTCACCTCGATGTGTGATAACTGACCAATGCAAGTGCAATGCCAATAAAAAAGCCCGCCTCGCGGCGGGCTTTTGACACTAAGCTAAGTTAGCGAATTTGCAGGATATTCTGCTGAAGTGTGTTGGATACTTCTATGGCCCGGCTGTTCGCCTGGAAGTTACGCTGTGCTGAAATCAAATCGACCAGCTCCTGCGTCAAATCCACGTTAGAGGATTCCAGCGCCCCGGAGCGGATGTTACCGAAGGTACCGGTGCCGGCTTCACCAGCCAGCGGTTCGCCGGAAGATGTAGACGCTTTCCAGTCGGTATTACCGACCTGGCTCAGCCCCTGTTCATTGGCAAAACGTACCAGTGCCACCCGGCCCAAAGGCTCAGTAGTACCGTTGGAGTAAGAAGCCCGTACCAAACCATCAGAACCCACTTCCACCCCGGTCAGACGACCGACAGTCAAGCCATCCTGGTCAATAGAATTGACCTGGAAAGAGTCGGAATACTGCGTCTGGTTGTTGTAGTTGATATCAATGGTCTGCGAGGGATCGGCACCATTATTGAGAATGGTGGCACCCAGCGGATCGGTGGTCAGTGTGGCCGGCACCGTCGGTGGTGTTCCTGGCAGACCCTGGCTGTTGAAGTTCAGCACATAGCCGTTGTAGGAAGTACCACCCCCATCGGTATAAGTCGGCGCCGAGCTGCCCGCCATGTTCACCGGGTTACCGTCCACAAAAGTGAACGCATTCCAGGTGTTAGTGGAACCGGTCGGTTTGATGTAATAGGTGGTGACGGTGTGCGACTGTCCCAGTGAGTCGTAAGTGGTTACTGACGTTGCATTGTTATAGGTCGTGGTGTCCTTCGGATCAAAGTTGGCCACGTCATGTGTAACATCGCCTGCCGGCAGGTTCAGCTTGATGTTGATCCGTGAGGTAGCCAGCGGCGTCCCTACCGCATCAGGTACTTGCAGCGACTTGGCGGTAGACAATGCTGCCGAGGCAGAGGTGCCATCCGGGTTAACCGGGAAGGTCTTCAGGAAGTTACCCTGATTATCTACCACGTAGTTGTCTTTATTGAGCTTGAAGTTACCGGCCCGGGTGTAGGTCAGGTCATTGGAGTTGACGTCACCACTCATGGCAAAGAAGCCATTACCGTTAATCGCCAAATCAAAAGTGTTGTTGGTGAACTTCATGGAGCCTTGGGCAAACTGCTGAGCCACCGTCGAGGTTACGGCACCATCACCCACTTTGGTCTTGGGGTTGGAGAAAACCGAACTGGCATAAACATCAGCAAACTCCGCTCGTGACTGTTTAAAGCCATAGGTATTGGCGTTGGCGATATTGTTACTGGTGACATCCAGATCTTTTTGGGCCGCATTCAGGCCGCTCAGAGAGATATTGAAAGACATAGTGTTCCCCTCTTACTCACGCTTTGGCCACTTCGAGAACGTCACTGAGTTTGACGCCACCAAGGCCCTGAAGATTCAGTACTACTCCCCCGGTTGAGGAAGAGCCCAAGGTCACTGACTGCACATTGCCGTAGGTGGCAACAGGCAAATCAGTTTGTTGATTACCTACCCGCGCCTGCGCGGACACGCTGTAATGGCCGGCCGGCATGGCTTGTCCAGCATCATTCGTGCCATCCCAGTCAAAAGCCACGTTGCCAGCAGACTGATCACCCATATTGATGGTTTTCACCAACTGGCCATACTGGTCTTTTACCCGCACGACCACGTCATGCATGTCATCCGATGAGGTCAGCATGCCGCTCATGGAGCCACCCTGCTGATTGAGATAACCGGTATTGGTGGACACCAGTACCTTTTGCCCTACCAGCGTTGAGGCCTGCAGTGCCTGGTTGGAAGTCATGACATCATTAAGCTTGGAAAACTGGTCGCTCATGTTATTGATGCCGTTAACCTGCGCAAACGACGCCATCTGCGAAATCATTTTGTCGTTGTCCACTGGCTTGAACGGATCCTGATAAGCCAGCTGCTTGGTCAGCAAGGACAGAAAATCTTTTTGTGTCAGGCCGGTAGCAGAACCGATGGAATTGCTTTTGCTGTTACTGGTTGCATCCGTAGAGCCGGTATCCCAGCGGGAATTAGCCAGTGGATCCAAACCGTTTGATGAGATGCTCATAGTTCAACCCCTCACTGACCCAACTGCAGGGTACGCAGCAGCATCTGTTTGGCTACATCTGTTACCTGCACGTTGGTCTGATAGCTGCGGGAGGCGGAAATCATGTTGGTCATTTCTTCCACCACATTGACATTGGGCTTGTAGATAAAACCGTCTTTATCGGCCATCGGGTGATCAGGGTTGTACTCTTTCACCAATGGTTTTTTCGATTCAACAATACCCATCACCTTTACGCCGACAGAGTCCTGTTGGCCGCCCATGGCATTATTCAGCTCAGCAGCAAAAACCGGCTGGCGGGCGCGGTAGGTAGCTCCGGCTGAACTGGAGACAGAGTTGGCATTGGCCAGGTTAGAGGCAGTGGTATTCAACCGCACCGACTGCGCACTCATGGCACTGCCAGCAACATCGAAGATGCGATATAAATCACTCATCGTTATTCTCCTTTGATGGCCGTCATCAGCCCTTTGATCTTGCCGCTGAGAAACTGTACGGAGGTCTGGTATTCCAGCGCGTTTTGCAAATACAAGCTGCGCTCGGTCTGCACATCGACGGTATTGCCGTCACCGGTGTCCGGCTGGTTGGGTATGCGGTAACCGATTGCCGATCCCAGGCCAAGGTTTGCCGCCAGATCAGCCGGCGCCTGCATGTGCCCCGCCGACGTGGTGGCCAACAGCCCTGGTTGGCGCTGCTGTGACTGGGCAGCCTGCAAAGCGGCCTTGAAGTCTAAGTCTCGGGCTTTGTAGCCAGGGGTGTCGGCATTGGCAATATTGGATGCCAGCAGCTCAGCACGCTGCGAGCGCACCTCGAGTGCGTACTGGTGAATGCCAAATGCTTTGTTGAAGCTGATTGCCATCGGTTGTGCCTCCGTTAACTGTCAATAACGAAGGCAAGATGTGTGCCAAAGAGGAGAGTAAAAGGCTATTTACGACGATAAATAATGCCGGGATTACAACGCACCATTTCAAAATCACTGACCGCTGTAGGCATCGACTCAGAAGCACCGAGAAACAAATACCCTCCCGGATTCAGTGACTTGGCTATACCGTTAAGAATGCGCAGTTTGTTTTCCGGGGAAAAGTAAATCAACACATTACGACAAAAAACAATATCGAACTTACCCAGCAAGGTATAACTGGACAGCAGGTTGAAATGACGGAAGGTCACCAACCGACGCACATTGGGCTTGATCCGCCAGGTACCTTGCGCAGTTTCATCGAAGTACAGTCGCCGCCGCTCGTCACTCATGCCCCGGCCCAGTGCCAGACTGTCATACTCGCCCCCCTGGCATTGGCTGAGCATGCTGTGGGAAATATCAGTGGCAAGAATTTGCACGCCACCCGGCAAAGTACCGGGCTTTTTGGTCTGGTGTTCCAGTGCCTTGATGGCAATGGAATAAGGTTCCTGCCCGGATGAGCAGGCGGCAGACCAGATTTTGACGTTGCGCCCCCCCTTACCCAACTCCGGAAAGAGCTTTTCTGTCAGTAAATCGAAGGGGTAGCCATCACGAAACCACAGGGTTTCATTGGTGGTCATGGCATCAATAACGGCCGGGCGCAAATCCCGATCACTACTGCCGTTGACCACCATTTTGATCAGCGCACTTAAATCCACCAACCGGAAGCGGCCCAACAATGGCGTCAGGCGACTTTTCACCAGATACTGCTTATTCTCGCCCAGTACAATACCGCACTGGTCTTCAAGGAAACGGCGAAAGATGCCGTAATCCTGCTCGGTCAGGCCATTGCTCACGCTTATTCAGCCTCTACCATTAAGACTTCTTTGACCGCTATAGCCAATTCATCAGGATTGAACTTGGCAATGAAGCGGTCAGCCCCCACTTTTTTTACCATGGCTTGGTTAAAAACGCCTGACAACGATGTATGCAATATTACCGGCAAGTCCTTAAGTTTGGCGTTGGCCCGCACTTCCGCAGTAAGGGTATAACCGTCCATTTCCGGCATTTCCACATCAGAAATCAGCAGGCAGACTTGCTCAGTAATGGACTTATCACACTCGCTAAGCATGTCTTCAAGGAACTCCAGGCCTTCTTTGCCATCCTTGACCAGCTGTAAGGGGATACCCAATGGAGCCAGGGCTTTTTTGATCTGCCCGCGGGCTACCGCCGAATCATCAGCGATCAGCAAAATACGATCTTTGCGTAACGCATCAGCCCCTTCAAAACTCTCAGCACTGGCTTCGGCATTCATCGGGCTGATTTCATCAAGGATTTTCTCGACGTCGAGCAGTTCGACCATTTCCCCTTCGACTTCGGTCACCGCGGTCAGGTAACTGGAGCGACCGGCGCCTTTGGGGGGTGGCTGAATACTTTCCCAGTTGCAGTTCACAATGCGGTCAACCGAGTGCACCAAGAAACCCTGCACTGAACGGTTGTATTCTGTGATGATCACAAAAGCATTGCTGACATCTTCGGTCGGTTTACCGCCCATAGCCTGACGCAAGTCGATCACCGAAATGGTCTGCCCGCGGATATGAGCAACTCCCCGAATGGAATGCTGGCGACGAGGCAATGCAGTCAACGGCGGACACTGCAGCACCTCACGCACTTTAAAGACGTTGATACCAAAACGCTGGCGCCCACCCAAACTGAACATCAGCAGTTCCAGGCGGTTTTGCCCCACCATCTGAGTACGTTGGTTTACTGTGTCGAGAATACCCGCCATACCTGACCTCATTTCCTCACGTTGCAGATGGGCACAGCTTTTGCCTGTATGCTAACACAGCCACTAACGACTGAAATTTGCCGTGACTAGACGTTTGACTGCAAAAACAGATGCCGCTGCAAGGGCTATCGGCCATTACCTGGCCTTCTTTATATTATTGATTGTAAGCGTTTCTGCGCACTCAGCCAGCCAAAAAAAGCTGACACTGCCCGCTGATCTGCAAAAGGTGGCCCAAACAGCAGTGCAAAAAGCCCTTACGCCACCACCCAATGCCCGCATCAACATCACTGCTGCCGAGCCTGACAGCCGGCTGCGATTGCCCTATTGCGCTGACATTCAGTCGCAAGTGCCGGCACGGGCTAACCCTGACAGTTCATTCACTGTCAGGCTCTGGTGTAAAAAACCACACTGGCAATATTTTCTGCCCGTCAGGGCCACTGTAGCAGTACCAATGCTGGTTGCCACACGTTCCTTACCAGCGGGGCTGACGCTCACTGCTGACGATTTAATGGTGCAGTGGCGCTCAAGAAATCGCCTCAGTGGCCGAACTTTTACTGACAAGAATGACATTGTTGGCGCCCGACTACGAATGGGACTGCAAGCACAAAGCCCGGTATTGGCTGACAACCTTTGTGTTGTTTGCCGTGGCGATACCGTTAGCATTCGCGCCGGCAGTGGCGGCCTGCAAATCACCGCTACAGGCACTGCTATCACTAACGGTACCTTTGGGGATCATGTTCGGGTACGAAACAACGGCTCCGGGCAAATAGTGGAAGCCAGGGTCGAAAGCAAAGGTCAGGTTTCAGTCAATTTTTAAAAAAAAGTGGTAAAGTGGTGCCCTTACCTGCCGATACCGAGGCGTGACCCTATTAAATAGGCATGACGTCAACAAATTGACAGTGACGAGGTACTCATGGCAATCGACAAAGTAAACAATGGCCAGCCGCAAGACGTTAATCGTCTTAAAGCGGCTAACCAGAACGTGCGCCAGTCCTCGGCGTCGTCAACACAAAGCACTACCGCTCCGCCGGCGGCCAAGACCGCGCAGGATGCGGTTTCAATTACGGCTCAGGCGGCCGGTATGGAAAAGATGCAGCGCAATATGAGCTCTGAGGCTCCCTTTGATAAAACCAAGGTGGAAAGCCTGAAAAAGGCCATTTCGTCCGGTCACTACAAAGTGAACCACGAAAAGCTGGCAGACAAATTGCTTCAGTTCGAGGACGATCTCTTCGGAACCTGAGGCTAACGCCATGAGCCATACCACGCTCGAAGCGCATCCCGGGGAGACCTTGGATGCGCTTTTGTCATTACAAGCGGCCCAGCTTAAACAAATGCTGGCACTATTGGAGCAGGAACGCTCCCTGCTGGTTGGGCAGGATCACAAAGCCTTAGCCGATATGGCTGACAGTAAGGCAGCTCTGGCCCACCGGCTAAGTAGTGTCGATACGCAATTGGCCAGCCACCCCCAGCGTCAGGAGCCTGAAGCCGTGGATAAACTCCGGGCTATCAAGCCACTGGCGCAGCAGTGCCATGAAGCCAATGCAGTCAATGGGGAGATTATTGTGCAGTTACAAAAGCGGCAGTCACAGCAAAGTGAGTTGTTGCTGCGGGCGCTGGGCCAATCTAACCGAACCTACAATCAAAAAGGCGAGGCGGCTAGCCGCACTCGCCTGCTCGGTGATATTCAGGCGTAATTAATAGCCGCGGATCACGCGGATTTTAGGGCCTGGCTGGGTCAGCAGCTGATAATCGCTGTCATCATTGCTGGCCAGGCTCTGGCGTGCCATTTGTACCTCGGTCACATAACGTCCCTGCAGCTGATAGCTACGAAGCACCTTGGCGCCTTTAACCAGCCCTTGCACACGCAGCTGAGTCTGCTCTGCGGTTAGTTTGCCAGCGCTTAATTGCCGGCGGCTTGAGACATTGACGCCATAGACCTGTTCAGCCAGTTCCTGATAGGCCAGTAGTTTCGAAGTTTCCATCGCCTGGCGCTGGCGTTCAGCCACCGACTTACCGGGCTGGTCAGCAATAATGGCAACCCCAACGCCGGTCAGTAAATCAGTGTCCGCAGGCGTTGTCAGGGCACTACAGCCACTGAGCGCCAGCAGTGTCAGCATCAGTAGTTTTTTCATTGCCCCTCCCGCTCCAGAAAACCGTTATGGCTGAATATGACCCGCTGGCCCTGCCCCATCATCTGGTTATCCATAAAACCACTGGCAGTGGCCACGACCACTCGCGATTTGATGCCTTCGATACGTACATTGACCTGCACCCCGTCCGGGCGCTGTTCATAAGTGCCAACCAGCACGTAATCTACCGGCAGGCGTTCATTCAGCTTGGCCGGATCACGGCTCAGGTAAAAATCGCCCTTGCCGGTGATATTGATTTTACCTCGGCCTTTGAGATCAACCAGCGTGTAACCCAGCTGGTGCAGCTTGGTTGTCAAGCTCTCGGCCAATACCCGGCCAAGGGCTCCACTGCTATCGAGGTCGTTGACATCCACCAAACTGGCAACCACCAGTGGCGTGCGGTAAGTGATATAGCGGGCATTCGTCGCCAGTTGCTGTGACAGCTGCCCGGCGAAATGGTCAAACTGCGCCGGCTGTGATGCATTACCAAACCAGCTCCCGGCCAGGGCTACCGGCGCGAACAATAGGAATAAGGTTGCTTGCCAGAGTCGTTTCATCATCTATCTTCTCCGTCTCTGTTGCCGTTATCGGCGCAAACTGACGTATCTTAAGTAACAACGCATAAGCAATTTGTTGGAACGACTCTTGCAAAATCTGACCCATAACCCGGATCAGGTGACACCATGACACGACGTCTGCTCATCTTTATGCTTGCCTTTTTGACTATACCGGCACAGGCGACCTGGTATCAGGTGCAGGGCCAGGCCAGTACCGATCAGAGCGACCCGCACCAGGCCGCGCTAAAAGATGCTATTGCCCAGGCCCACTTTTACGCCGGTATTCGTGCAGGTAATGGCGCCCGCGATCAGCTGCTACGCCAATACAAGGTCTTATCTGAAGAGCGCCAGCAAGGTGTATTAAAGCTTCGGGTGTTGGTGGATCTGAACGACAACGTCGACAACCAATGCTGGCAACGCCAGCCTATCGCCCTGTACCGCTTTAGCTGGGCGACGCCGGATCAGGCAATCAGTGGCCTGGTGGGTGACCCAGGGCAAGGTATTGCCGCCGAGCTGGCAAGATTGCTCCGTGCCCGCCAAAGTGCACTGATGCCGGTTGACAGCATCGGTGCCACTCTCGACCAACCACAAGCCCATAGTAAAGCGGTATTGCAGCAACTGGCAGAAACCAGCGGTGCCCGCTACCTGCTGGGTGGCCGTTTAGTACGCATCGCCGATAGCCGTCAGGATGCGCCCTGGTATAAACCGTGGCAAAGCGACCAACACCGCATAAGCGTAGCCATAGACACCTGGCTAATTGACAGTTTTTCCGGCCACAAACTCTTTCAGCGCCGCTACCTGGCCGAAGCCAGTGAAGCCAATGGCGTCAACCTTGACACCCAAGACCCACGCTTTTGGCTAAGCCCTTTTGGCCAAGCTCTGCAACGGCAATTGCAGCAACTGGTCACCGATCTTGAGCAGGCGCTGCCCTGCCAGGCAAGCCAGTGGCCGATCATTGCCATCAATGAAAATGGTTTGCTGCTGGATGCCGGGCTCAAGGCCGGTATCCATCCGGACGACACCTTTACCCTGCTGCACAAACGCACCATGGTGACCGCCACCGGTGATCGCCGCCAGGTACTGGTGCCCGCTGATACCACTTTAACCGTGGCCTGGCAGTCGGCTACCCAGACCCTGCTCAAAACGCCAATCGCCCCTGAGCAAGCCAACATTCAAGTCGGGGATTTTGTGGTCAGAGCCGACAACTGAGCAGCTTTTGCACAACCGGCCGGTGGGCGCTTTCCATCTGCCGGGGCAACGGTATAATCGGCTGCTAAGTCCCTATAGCTCAACAGGATAGAGCAGTCGCCTCCTAAGCGACCGATCCAGGTTCGAGTCCTGGTGGGGACGCCACATCAAACCTCGCTGCGGCGGGGTTTGTCGTTTCTTTGCCACCGTCAGGTAAATTCCATTACAGCGCCTAGCAAGGCTTTTGATACCATGGCCGGCACGAGTTTATCGCTGAAATAAGGATTTCCCATGCCGCTTCTGGACAGCTTTACTGTTGACCACACCCGCATGAAGGCTCCGGCCGTACGTGTTGCCAAAACCATGACTACCCCCGGTGGCGATACCATCACGGTATTTGATCTGCGTTTTTGCCTGCCCAACCAGGAAATTCTCAGTGAAAAAGGCATTCATACCCTGGAGCACCTGTTTGCCGGTTTTATGCGCCAGCACCTGAACAGTGACCAGGTTGAGATCATTGATATTTCGCCGATGGGTTGTCGCACCGGTTTTTACATGAGCCTGATCGGCGAGCCGAGCGAGCAACAAGTGGCCGATGCCTGGCTGGCGGCAATGAACGATGTTATCGAAGTGCAAGATCAATCCCAGATCCCGGAGCTGAATCTCTACCAGTGCGGCACTGCTACCATGCACTCTTTGACCGAAGCGCAGGATATTGCGCGTAATGTTGCAGCCCGAGGGGTAACCGTCAATGTGAATGACGAGCTGGCACTGAGCGAGGAGTTTCTGGCCAAGCACCAGTAAGGCGCTATGAAAGGGGTCGACCTCTCCAGCGGCCGCCACCGTAACGGCCTAACCTTCACCGTTGCCGGCATTCTGGTGCTGGCATTGGGCGTTGGCGCGCTCAGCCAGCACTGGCTCGGGCCGGGTATGCTGCTGATTTTGGTCGGGCCGGTGCTATTGATATTGGGCGTTGGCAAGTTGACCGAGCCGGTCAACAGCCTGTCGGTCAATGACCAAAGCCTGAGCCTACATCACCGCCGGGGAGGCTGGAGCCTGAAGTGGACCGATATTCAGCGCCTGGATCAGCTAACGCTGGGCCAGGGCTTTGCCGCCCGTGAGCTACCCTATATCGGTTTTCGCCTGAAAAACCCGGATTGTATCCTTGCCACCATCAGCCCCCGGCTGGCGGTCGGGCTGCTCACCGAGCAGCGTAACCTACTGGTCTTGGCGTTGCGTCAGCAATGCCCGTCCTGCCAGGCTGATGACCTCTTTGAAGACAACCACTACATCAGCCCCGGTGGCGTACACTACAGTGGCGTGATCGCCATGCTCGGTAACCGCATGGCCAGATTGCGTGCGTTGACCGGTTTTGATCTGCTCATGGCCGAAGAGCTGGCTGGCGACAACGGCCTGGGGCTGCTACGCCGCTACTGGGCTGCGGGTCAGGCGCCACGAGACTGACGGCGACTCAACCACAGCGCCAATACCATTACCGCCGAGCCTGCCAGCAACCGCAGCCAGTCGGCCTGCCCCTGCCAGATCACCACATTGACCACAATACCGGCGGGGATCAGGACGTTATTCATGACCGCCAGTTGTTGCGCACTGACACGCATGGAACCGGCACTCCAGCCCAAATAGCCCAGTCCGGATGCCACAATGCCCAACCACAGCAACACTGCACCTTGTAGCCAGGTCTGGGGCCGCGCCGCCCAATCGCCCCAACACAGCGCCGCCAGAGCTGTAACCAGGCTGGCACCGAGAAAAAACCAGGCAAAGCGCTGACGGTGGGTCAAGTCATCACCGGCACTGTCATGGCGATACCAGACCTGCCCCAGGGCAAAGCAGGCATTGGCGGCCTGGATCAACAAAAAACCATGCCAGTAACTGTCACTGAGATCGGTCCAACGGATCACCAAGGCACCGGCTACCGCCAACATGGCCGGTAGCCAGAACTGCCGGGGCCAACGTCGGGCCAGCAGATCCGCAAACAGACTGACGTAAAGCGGAGTAAAGATGGTGAACAGCAGTAGCTCCGGCACGCTGAGATACTGGTAGCTTTTGTATAGAAACAGATACATCACGCCGATTTCGATGGCACCGATGGCCATCAGCCGCAAGGCCCGACGCCACGGTAAAGGCCGCCAAAACGGCAAAAAAACCAACAATGCCAAGAGCATCCGCGACAGTACCGCCAGGTAAGCGTCCACCTGACCGGCTAAATAAACACCAATCAACGAAAAAGAAAACGCCCACAACAGGGTGACCAACCACAACAACGCCATTTACTGCTCCGAGCAAAAACACATCACATCTTTACCAAAGTAGCGCCGCCAGCCTTGTTGCTGCATACCGATGCTACGCGCCACACCTTGTGAACCGAGGTTGTCCTGATGAATAAGCGCAATAATGCGCGCCAATGCCAGCCGCTGGTGGCCGTCGGCCAAGGCCGCAGCCGCCGCTTCGGTAGCGAGTCCCTGACGCCAGTAAGTCGGCATCAGCCGGTAACCCAGCTCCCGCTCATCCATTTCCGGCAGGTATTTGATGCCACAAAAGCCAATGACTTTATTATCAGCTTTATGCACGACCGCCAGACGGCCATGGCCGTAGTTGGCATAATCGCTCAGCGCTGTTTTTTTCATCATCGCTTTTGCTTCAGCCAGACTGGGGATCGGCGGCTGGCCAATGTAATGCAGTACCTGCGGGTCACGGTTCATGTCCCAAAAGGCTTGCGCATCATCAAGGGTAAAAGGACGTAACAACAGGCGCGGCGTTACAATCATCGGCTCAGGCTCTATGGCAAAAGGCCATCAGGGTAAAACAAGCAGCCGGGAAATGCGCTATACACTTGAAGTGACATTTTTTTGACGGTGCCATCATGACCTTAGACGCCCTGCTTGTTGCACTGCCTGGCCTGGCTTTACTGGTGCTGCTGGTGCTGCTGGCTTACCGGCTGACACGCCGCAGCCTTTGCCTGTTTGTCGTGCAGTTTCGCGGCCATCAGCTGGTGGTGAAAAAAGGCACCTTGCCGACCGATTTCAAAGCCTTTTGTGAAAACCTGGCACGGCACAGTCACGTCAAAGGTACCCTTTATGGCTACCGCCACCATGGCCAGATCAGCTTGCTGTTTTCCAGTAACTTTCCGCCATTAATTAAAGAAAAGCTGCGCAGTGCCTTTCCTTTTCAGAGTTACCAGCGCAAACGCTCCTAAAAAAGCGGCCCTGAGGCCGCTTTTTCACAGTTTTTCCGGATGCAAATCATGCAGACTTTGCCACACCCCATTGGTGCCCAGCACCTGCGCATGATGGCGGCGCAATTCCCGTGGCTCTTTCACGCCGACAGAGTGGGCAATGATCCCCACTTCTTTTTCGACATTGGCATGGTAGTGCGCAACCCGCTCCGCTTTGTCGGCCGGCACCAGCCCCCGTTGTAGCTTCGGATCATGAGTGGTGATACCGGTAGGGCAGGTGTTTTTATTGCACTGCATCGACTGAATACATCCCAGCGAAAATAAAAAGCCCCGAGCACTGTTCACAAAATCAGCGCCCATGGCGATGGCCCAGGCCACATCCGTCGGCGTGATCAGCTTACCGGAGGCAACCACCGGAATACGCTCACGCAGCTCGTATTCGTCAAGCTTATCGACCAGCGCAGGCAGGCTTTCTCTTAACGTCAGACCCACAGAGTCCATGAGTGGCATCGGCGCCGCGCCGGTACCGCCATCCGCGCCATCAAGAGTGATAAAGTCAGGGGCCACTTCTACCCCACGCTGTTTAATAGTCGTAAAAAATTCATCCAGCCATTCCCGTGTACCCAGCACAAACTTGATGCCGCAGGGCTTGCCGGTGACTTCACGGATATGACCAACCATGGTCAGCAGACTGTCAACACTGTCAATTTCCGGGTGACGATTAGGGCTGATGGAATCCTCACCCCGAGGAATGCCACGCACTTTGGCAATTTCTTCGGTCACCTTGGCACCAGGCAACATGCCCCCCTTGCCCGGTTTTGCACCCTGGCTGAGTTTCAGCTCAAACAGTTTCACTTGTGGGTGCTCAGCTATGGCCTTGAGCTTGTCATCGTCCAATTGGCCATTCTCATTACGGACGCCGTACTTGGCAGTGCCTATCTGAAAAACGATATCGCAGCCGCCGCTAAGGTGATAAGGCGACAGCCCACCCTCACCGGTGTTGTACCAGCAGCCCGCTTTGGCAGCGCCTTTGGAGAGCGCCTCCACGGCTACTTTCGACAAAGCGCCAAAGCTCATGCCGGAAATATTAAAAAAGGTCTTGGCTTCATAAGAGTGGCGGGCATAGGGACCAATCACTCGCCCCGGGGCCGCTACACCGTCGGTGTCTAAAGTCGGGTAAGGGGTGTTAAGAAACAGTACCGTACCGGGCTTGCTCATATCGCGGGTAGAGCCAAAAGCCCGCGTATTATCGACATTCTTGGCAGCCTTGTAGCACCAGGTACGCTGCGCCCGGTTAAAGGGCATTTCTTCCCGGTCCATGGCGTAGAAATACTGGCGAAAGAACTCACCGAGGTGTTCGAACAAATAGCGAAAGCGGCCGATAACCGGGTAATTACGCAAAATGGCGGAGCGGGTCTGGCGGGCATCTTCCTGATAGGCAATAAAAAAAGCGACAATGGCACCGATCACCAGCAACAGCAGGATCAGTACAAAAATTTCAATCGTGGCGCTGACCACCGAATCCAGGGTTGTCATGGGCACTCCTTGTGGTTGTACTCGTCCAGCCTACGCTTTTTATGCTGAAATTGCAGGCAACCGGTGACAAAAAAGCCGGCACTAGGCCGGCTCTTATATACCTAATGGTACTTACAGTTTGCTGGCGTTTTCTGCCAGGTAGGAAGCAACGCCATCAGCGTCAGCTTTCATACCTTTGTCACCTTTGTTCCAACCGGCCGGGCACACTTCACCGTGCTCTTCGGTGAATTGCAGGGCATCAATCATGCGCAGCATCTCATCAATGTTGCGGCCCAGCGGCAGGTCGTTAACCACCTGATGGCGCACAGTACCTTCCTGGTCAATCAAAAAAGAACCACGGAACGCTACGCCCGCTTCCGGGTGCTCAACGTCATAGGCTTTGCAGATCTCGTGCTTCACGTCAGCAACCAGCGGGTAACGCACTTCACCAATACCGCCTTTTTCAATAGCAGTGGCACGCCAGGCGTGGTGAGTGAACTGGGAGTCAATGGATACACCGATGACTTCAACGCCACGCTTGGTGAATTCTTCCAGACGATGGTCAAAAGCAATCAGCTCAGACGGGCATACAAAGGTGAAATCCAACGGGTAGAAGAATACTACCGCGTACTTGCCCTTGATGTGGGACTTGAGGTTGAAGGATTCGGTGATCTCACCGTTACCCATGACAGCCGCTGCAGTGAAGTCCGGTGCCGGACGACCAACGAGTACGCTCATTGCACTTCTCCATTTTATTGATGTGGCATGAGGCATGCCGATTTGTGTCGTCGCCGATTATAGCCGCTTGATCATGACAAACAAGGGACGCCCCGGTACATCGACAGCCACCGGACAGCTTGCTAGGCTGCCTTTTCATCAAAAAAACAGAATAAGAACAATGTTACTGAACCCGGTTGTGTTATCCGTATTGCTGCTGTTGCTGCTAAGCCTGGCGAGGGTCAATGTGGTCGTGGCGTTGGCACTGTCAGCCATTGCCGCTGGCCTGCTGGGCGGCCTTGACCTTCACCGTACTCTGGCCGCTTTTACCGGCGGCCTTGGCGGCGGCGCTGAAATCGCCTTGGGCTACGCCATGCTCGGTGCTTTTGCTGTGGCCATTGCCCGCTCCGGGATCACCGAGTGGCTGGCCAATCATATCGTCGGGCGTCTGGGCAGCACCCCCAGCCCCAGCCGCCGGCTCGTGATCAAAAATACCTTACTGGCGGTGATCCTGACGATGGCCGTGATGTCACAGAACCTGATCCCCATTCATATTGCTTTTATTCCCATACTGATCCCGCCACTGTTGGGCGTTTTGACTGATCTCAAGGTTGACCGGCGGCTGCTAGCCTGTGTGATGACCTTTGGTCTGGTTACACCCTATATGGCCTTACCGGTTGGTTTTGGCGGGATATTTCTCAACCAGTTATTGCTGGGTAATTTGACCGCTAATGGCCTGGCCATCAGTGCCAGTCAGCTCCCGAAGGTAATGCTGATCCCGGCGCTGGGTATGGTGGCGGGGTTGCTGATTGCCGTGTTCATCAGTTACCGAAAGCCTCGCCACTACGCGCCCAGCCATGTGCCCGGTGAAACCACTGACCATCGGCCACTGAATTGGCGCATATTGCTAGTCACCGTACTGGCATTAGCGAGCGCCTACACCCTGCAGTTAACTACCGACTCCATTATTCTCGGCGCTTTGGCCGGTTTTTGTGTGTTTGTTGCCGGTGGTGTGGTGCCCTGGCAAGAAAGTCAGGATGACTTCACCCAAGGGGTGAAGATGATGTCGCTGATTGGCTTTATCATGATCACCGCCAGCGGCTACGCCGATGTGCTCAAAGCCACAGGCGCGGTCAATACACTGGTCCAAAGCCTGTCAGCAGACATGGGGTCAAAACCTATGGCCGCCGCGCTGATGCTGCTGGTCGGGCTATTTGTCACCATGGGTATTGGCTCCAGTTTCTCGACGGTGCCGATCATCGCCACTTTGTATGTGCCGTTGTGCATCCAGTTGGGCTTTTCAGCTATGGCCACCGCAGCCATTGTCGGTACTGCCGCGGCGTTAGGGGATGCCGGCTCACCAGCGTCAGATTCCACCGTTGGCCCGACAGCAGGCCTTAATGCTGATGGCCAGCATGACCACATTCGTGATTCAGTGATCCCAACCTTCATCCATTACAACCTGCCGCTACTAGTGGCCGGCTGGGTAGCCGCAATGGTGTTATAAGGCATAAAAAAACCGGGCTGCTGCCCGGTTTTTGCTGCCCTGGTATCAGGCGTTATCTTCTGGCTGCTGCGCCGCTTCTTTAACCAGCGGCTGCAACTCCCCTTTCTGGTACATTTCCAGAATAATGTCGCAGCCACCAATCAGCTCGCCTGCTACCCACAGTTGCGGGAACGTCGGCCAGTCAGCATATTTTGGCAACTCGGCACGGATATCCGGGTTTTGCAGAATATCGACATAAGCGAAGGGCTCACCACAGGCCATCAGTGCCTGTGCGGCCTGGGCCGAAAAGCCGCAGCTGGGCAGCTTGGGTGAGCCTTTCATATACAGCAGAATGCTGTGCTCAGCGATCTGCTCTTTAATGCGTTCGATGGTGTCCATGACAACCCCCTTATCAATGTTGCCAACTATTGTACTGCCAGCAAGGTGCTAGCCCAAGACCCCTGACTACCCGATAAATAAAAAAATTGCTTTATATATTCACAGCGCAGGCAGAGGGAGTACAATGAATGACGAGTGAGTAATGTCGAACACAACCAAAGGAGAGGAACAAATGGCTTTTGAACTTCCGCCACTTCCTTACGAGAAAAACGCTCTGGAACCGCACATCTCCGCTGAGACTCTGGAATTTCACTACGGTAAACACCACAACACCTACGTAGTTAACCTGAACAACCTGACTGCCGGCACTGAAAACGAAGGCAAGTCTCTGGAAGACATTATCAAAACCGCCAGCGGTGGCCTGTTCAACAACGCCGCCCAGGTCTGGAACCATACCTTCTACTGGCACTGCCTGAGCCCCAACGGCGGCGGCGTAGCTACTGGTGCCATTGCTGATGCTATCAACAGCACTTTCGGCTCTTTTGATGCCTTCAAAGAAGAATTCACCAAAAGCGCTACCACCAACTTCGGCTCCGGCTGGACCTGGCTGGTGAAAAAGGCTGATGGCTCCATCGCCATTCACAATACCTCCAACGCTGGCTGCCCGATCACCGAAGGCCTGACACCGTTGCTGACCGTGGATGTATGGGAGCACGCTTACTACATCGATTACCGCAATGCCCGTCCGAAGTACATGGACGCATTCTGGGCACTGGTGAACTGGGACTTTGTGAACCAGAACTTCGCCTGATAGACCTATCGAGAAAAGCCCGCTTCGGCGGGCTTTTTTATTACCTGAAGCTGCTAACGCGCTGGCATATATCAGTTTTTACAGATTAAACAGACTCAAAAAAACTGATCGATCTCCGCCCCTGGGCAACGCTAATGGGACTACGCTTAGCTATGAGTGTTTGTCTTTTCCGGCTTTCAGGGGGTTTTTATGAGCATCATCGACACTTTCCGCCAGCGCTACGAACAAGCACGTGAAGAAGAATACTCTCTGGAAGAATTTCTCACGCTCTGCAAGGACGACAAAATGGCCTATGCCAGTGCTGCTGAGCGTTTGCTGGCGGCCATTGGCGAACCAGAAATGATTGATACCGCCAAAGAGCCGCGGTTATCAAGGCTGTTCTCAAACCGGGTCATCGCCCGCTACCCCGCCTTCACGGACTTTTACGGTATGGAAGAAGCCATTGAGCAGATCGTGGCTTACCTCAAACATGCCGCGCAGGGGCTAGAAGAACGTAAACAGATCCTCTATTTGCTAGGCCCGGTCGGTGGCGGTAAATCGTCATTGGCTGAAAAACTGAAATACCTGATGCAAAAAGAGCCCATTTATATGCTCAAAGGCTCTCCGGTACAGGATCACCCTTTATGCCTGTTTGACCCTAACGAAGATGCTGCCCTGCTGGAATCGGAATACGGCATTCCCCGCCGAGCCCTGGAAGTGATCATGTCGCCTTGGGCGGTCAAGCGGCTACGTGAATTTGGTGGTGATATCAGCCAGTTCCGGGTGGTTAAGGTTTATCCTTCGATTCTTGATCAGCGAGCCATCGCCAAGACCGAACCAGGCGATGAAAACAACCAGGACATTTCCAGCCTGGTGGGCAAAGTGGATATTCGTAAGCTGGAAATGTTCAGCCAGGATGATGCCGACGCTTACTCCTTCTCTGGCGCACTGTGCCGTGCCAACCAGGGGGTCATGGAGTTCGTCGAGATGTTCAAAGCGCCAATCAAAGTGCTGCACCCCCTGCTGACAGCTACTCAGGAAGGCAACTTCAACGGCACCGAAAGCCTCTCCGCGATGCCCTTCCAGGGCATTATTCTCGCGCACTCCAATGAGTCAGAATGGCAGGCCTTTCGTAACAACCGTAATAACGAAGCCTTTTTAGACCGGGTTTATATCGTCAAAGTCCCCTACTGCCTGCGGGTGACCGAGGAAATAAAAATCTACGATAAGCTCATTGAGCACTCCGAGCTAACCCAGGCCCCCTGCGCACCGGGCACATTGGAAACAATGGCGCGCTTTTCGGTGTTATCACGGCTCAGTGAGCCGGAAAACTCCAGCATTTATTCGAAGATGCGCGTTTATGACGGCGAGAGCCTGAAAGACACCGATCCGAAGGCTAAGAGCTATCAGGAGTACCGTGACTATGCCGGAGTCGATGAAGGCATGAGCGGCCTTTCCACCCGCTTTGCTTTTAAGATTTTGTCACGGGTATTCAACTTTGATCACGCCGAGGTGGCCGCCAACCCAGTGCATCTGTTCTACGTGCTGGAGCAGCAGATTGAACGGGAGCAATTCCCGCAGGATACCGCCGACCGCTACAAGGAGTTCCTCAAAGGCTATCTGATTCCCAAGTATGTGGATTTCATCGGCAAGGAGATCCAGACCGCTTATCTGGAGTCCTACAGTGAATACGGCCAGAACATTTTTGACCGCTACGTCATCTATGCCGACTTCTGGATCCAGGATCAGGAATACCGCGATCCGGAAACCGGCCAGCTGTTTGACCGCGCCGCCCTTAATGCCGAACTGGAGAAAATTGAAAAGCCGGCGGGCATTTCCAACCCCAAAGATTTTCGTAACGAGATCGTCAACTTCGTACTACGGGCACGAGCCAACAATAACGGCAAAAACCCGGTTTGGACCAGTTACGAGAAGCTGCGCACGGTGATTGAGAAAAAAATGTTCTCCAACACCGAGGAGCTGTTGCCGGTCATTTCTTTCAATACCAAAACCTCAACGGAAGAACGTAAAAAGCACGATGACTTCGTGGCACGGATGATGGACAAAGGCTACACCCGTAAGCAGGTCCGGTTGCTGTCGGACTGGTATCTGCGGGTGCGTAAATCATCCTGACGGAGGCGCCATGTCATCACATATCATTGACCGGCGTAAAAACGCCAAGGGCAAGAGTACCGTCAATCGCAACCGCTTTTTACGCCGCTATAAAGGGCAGATCAAAAAGGCGGTGTCGGACGCCATAACGCAGCGCTCTGTAGAGGATGTGGAGTCAGGCGAATCGGTGTCCATTCCGTCGAGGGATATTTCCGAGCCGGTATTTCATCAGGGGCGCGGCGGTCTGCGTGAACAGGTTCACCCCGGTAACGACCAGTTCGTAGCCGGTGATCACATTGCCAGGCCGCCGGGGGGTAGCGGTCAGGGCGGCGCTGGTGAAGGTGATGCCAGCGACAGTGGTGAAGGTGAAGACCCTTTCGTGTTCAGCATATCTCGCGATGAATATCTGGATCTGCTGTTTGAAGATCTGGCCTTGCCCAACCTTCAGAAAAGCCAGCTGACACAACTGGTGGAATGGCAAAACCGCCGGGCTGGATTTGTCAATGAAGGGATGCCCAGCCGTATCAATGTTGTACGCTCGCTGCGCCAGAGCCTGGCACGGCGTATTGCCATGACGGCCGGGCGCAAACGTCAACTGCGTGAACTGGAACAGCAGCTGGCAGAACTGGAAAAGGATCCTACCGCCAGTCAGCAGGCATTGCAGCGCCTGCGCGAAGAAATCAACGCTTTGCAACAAGCCATTGCCCGAGTGCCGTTTATTGACACCTTTGACCTGCGTTACAACAACATGGAACGTGTGGCTATTCCGTCCAGCCGGGCTGTCATGTTCTGTTTGATGGACGTGTCAGGTTCTATGGATCAGGCTACCAAAGACATGGCCAAGCGCTTTTACATTCTGTTGTATCTGTTTTTAACCCGTACCTATGAACACATTGAAGTGGTCTATATCCGCCACCATACCCAGGCCAAAGAAGTGGACGAGCATGACTTTTTCTACAGCCAGGAAACCGGTGGCACCATCGTCAGTTCCGCGCTGAACCTGATGGTCGACATCATGCACAGCCGCTATCCACCCGAGCAGTGGAATGTTTATGCCGCCCAGGCTTCCGACGGCGACAACTGGGCTGACGACTCCCCACTCTGTAAAACCCTGCTGGCAGAAAAAATTCTGCCTTATGTGCGCTACTACAGTTACATCGAAATCACCGAACGCGCCCACCAGAGCCTCTGGCAGGAATATGAACAGCTGGCGGGCCATTTCAGCCATTTCGCCATGGCACACATTCAGCAGCAAAGTGACATCTACCCGGTATTTCGTGAACTGTTCCGCAAGCAAGCGGCATAGGAGGGCTTCATGGCCAACAGCACTAAGCGCTTGCCCGACGGGCCTGACTGGACCTTCGATGACTTGGCTCGTTATGACCAGGCCATTGCCCTGGCCGCCGAACATTACGGCCTGGACACCTACCCCAATCAACTGGAGGTGATCACCGCCGAACAAATGCTCGATGCCTACAGCTCAGTGGGTATGCCCATTGGCTACTCACACTGGTCGTTCGGTAAGAAGTTTATCCAGTCAGAACAGTCCTACCGGCGTGGGCAAATGGGCCTGGCGTATGAAATCGTCATTAATTCCAATCCCTGTATTGCCTACTTGATGGAGGAAAATACCCTGCCGATGCAAGCATTGGTGATTGCCCACGCCAGTTACGGCCACAACTCTTTTTTCAAGAATAATTATCTGTTTAAAACCTGGACTGACGCCGGCAGTATCATCGATTACCTGGTGTTTGCCCGCCATTACATCAGCCAGTGTGAGGAACGCCATGGTCAACAGGAAGTGGAAAAACTGCTGGACGCTTGTCATGCCCTGATGAACTATGGCGTCGATCGCTACAAACGGCCTTCTGAAATTTCTCTGGCCGAAGAAAAGCGCCGTCAGGAGGAACGCGAGGCTTATTTGCAAAGCCAAGTCAACGAACTGTGGCGCACTCTGCCACAGCCTCGCGCAGAAGAGATCCAGACGCCACGCTTTCCCCCTGAGCCTCAGGAAAATATCCTCTACTTCATTGAAAAGAACGCGCCCTTACTGGAACCCTGGCAACGGGAAATAGTGCGCATCGTCAGAAAGATTGCGCAATATTTTTACCCACAGCGGCAAACCCAGGTCATGAACGAAGGCTGGGCGAGCTTCTGGCACTACACCCTGATCAACCACCTTTACGATGAAGGTCAGCTTTCCGACCGCTTTATGATGGAGGTGCTGCACTCCCATTCCAGTGTCATCTACCAACCGGAATACAGCAGCCCCTACTACAGCGGCATTAACCCCTATGCCCTGGGCTTTGCCATGTTTCGTGATATTCGCCGGATCTGTGAGCAGCCCACCGCCGAAGACCGCGACTACTTCCCTGAGTTGGCCGGTAGCAACTGGGTGGAGTCGGTGCATTTTGCTATGGAAAACTTCAAGGACGAGTCGTTCGTCGGGCAGTATCTGTCGCCAAAACTGATGCGGGATTTTCGCTTTTTTGCCATTCGCGATGATCAGCAAAAAAGCTACCTTGAGGTAACCGCAATTCATAATGATGATGGCTACCGGGCGCTGCGCCAGAGTCTGTCGGCACAATATAACCTGGCTAACAATGAACCCAATATTCAGGTCTATGATGTGGCCGTTCGTGGTGACCGCTCACTGACCTTGCATTACCGGCCACATAACGGCATTCCCTTACACCAGGCCAGTGCTGCCGAGGTTCTGCGCCACCTGCATTACCTTTGGAAGTTTGACGTACATTTAGATGAGCTTGGTGCTGACGGCAATGTAGCTGAGCGCCTAAGTTGCCCTGCGGCTAAGGACAATAAAAAAGGCGCCTGAGGCGCTTTTTTTAGTCCACCAGATCCGAGGGGATCTCGCCGCGCATACTGACCCAGACGCGTCCGGAGTCCAGGCCATACTTGCGAACCACCGGCAACGCTTCTTCAAACTGCCGCTGTTGAGCCAGTTTGCGCAGGGCTGCGTAATACTGCAGCGCCAATTCACGGGCCTTGGGGTTGGAGAAGTAGAACTTACCTACCCGGCTGTAGAGATTCTTGAAACCATTGAGGATCAACACGTAAATCGGGTTGCCGCTGACACCAGCCAGAGCGTGATGCAGGCGATAATCAAACTCGGCAAAGGCAATAGGGTCATCCCCCAGTTGCTCAGCCTCGGCCAGCTTCACTTCTGCTTTTTCCGGGGCATGCTTGAGAGCACTGCGAATAAAAATGGCGCTGATGTTGGTGCGCGCCGACAACAGATGGTCAACCAGCTCCGGGAAACGATCCTGATCCAGCCGCGCCAGGGTTTCCAGAATGTTCAGGCCGCTGGTTTCCCAGAAGTTATTAACCCGCGTCGGTTTGCCGTGCTGGATAGTCAGCCAGCCATCACGGGCCAGGCGCTGCAACACTTCGCGCAGCGTGGTACGGGTAACGCCGATCAGTTCAGACAGCTCTCGCTCTGCGGGCAAAATAGAGCCTTGTGGAAACCGGTTGTTCCAGATTGATTCGATGATGTATTCCTCAGCGAATCCGGCCGGGCTTTGCGCTTTGATGATCATGCGGGTAATGCTGCCTGTTATCGTTATTTGAATTCGATAGCCGATTCTAGCGGTGCCACCGGTAAAAATAAACTTTTCAGGCATATCGCTGCTTTTTAGCGACTATTATCGTCATCAGGGGAGTGCAATGCCGCGACTCAACCCCTAAGATATTGGGAAAATTAACACAAATTGCTTACAGGGAACTTGCATGTCGTCTACGACCTCACTGCCTCGGGCATTCTTGTCCAACTTCCTTGGTCAGTCACCGGACTGGTACAAGCTGACTATTGTTCTGTTTCTTATCATCAACCCCATTATCTTCGCTATCAGCCCCTTTGTGGCGGGTTGGGTATTGATTGTCGAGTTTATCTTTACCCTGGCCATGGCGCTGAAATGTTACCCCCTGCAACCTGGGGGGCTACTGGCTATTGAAGCGGTAATTATCGGCATGACCAGTCCAGCCCACGTTAAAGCCGAGCTGGTGGCAAATCTGGAAGTGCTGCTGTTGCTGATCTTCATGGTTGCCGGTATCTACTTTATGAAGGATCTGTTGCTCAGCATTTTCACCAAGTTGCTGCTGAGACTGCGTTCAAAAGTCATGCTGTCGCTGGCTTTTTGCGCCGCTGCCGCCGTGCTGTCGGCCTTTCTGGATGCACTGACCGTGGTTGCGGTGATCATTGCCGTGGCAACCGGCTTCTATGCCATTTATCACAAGGTAGCGTCAGGGCGGCCAACACATCACGACGACCATGACCATACTGACGATAATCTGGTGCAAGAGCTGACCCGTGACGATCTTGAGCATTTCCGCGGCTTTTTACGCAACCTGATGATGCATGCCTCCGTCGGTACCGCCTTAGGCGGTGTTTGCACCATGGTAGGTGAACCACAAAACCTGATCATTGCCGAAAATGCCGGCTGGCAGTTTGTGGAATTCTTGCTGCGCATGGCGCCTATTACCTTGCCGGTGTTCGTATTCGGCCTGCTGACCTGTGTCATCGTCGAAAAGATGCACTGGTTTGGCTATGGTGAAACGCTACCTGAAACGGTGCGCCAGGTGTTGCTGGAGCACGACCAAGAGCAGCAACGCAAACGCTCGGCAAAAGATAAAGCCAAACTGGTAGTTCAGGGATTGGTGGCCTTGTGGCTGGTTATTGGCCTGGCCCTGCACCTGGCGGCGGTTGGGCTGATTGGCCTGACGGTGATCATCCTCACCACGGCCGCCTGTGGCGTCACCGAAGAACACCAACTGGGTAAGGCGTTTGAAGAATCATTGCCTTTTACCGCTTTGCTGGCGGTGTTTTTCACCGTTGTCGCGGTGATTATCGACCAGAAACTGTTCACTCCCGTTATTGACTGGGTACTGCACTTTGAAGGTGAACACCAGCTGGGCATGTTCTATATCGCCAATGGCCTGCTGTCGATGGTTTCCGATAATGTCTTTGTCGGTACTGTCTATATCAATGAAGTCCACTCGGCACTTAATAACGGGCTTATCAGCCGCGACCAGTTCGACATGCTAGCGGTGGCCATCAACACGGGAACCAATCTGCCGTCGGTGGCGACACCCAATGGCCAGGCTGCATTCCTGTTTCTGCTGACCTCAACCCTGGCGCCCTTGTTGCGGCTGTCTTACGGGCGGATGGTATGGATGGCGCTGCCCTACACTATCGTACTGACATTTGTCGGCCTGTTTGCGGTGTATTTCCTGCTGCCAGACCTGACTCACTGGCTGTACAGCATGGACTTGATTAGCCACCATGAGGCCAGTGCCGGGGCCAAAGCAGCCACTATCGGCCACTGAAACATCCTTTGAAAAACAAAAAGCCGTGCCATTGGCACGGCTTTTCTGTTACAACCCCAGCAGATGTTTTTTACTGAACTAACCAACATGCTCAGAAAACTACCCTATTACCGAACGTCCTGGCTGCTGCTCGCATCTGGCGCCTTGATCCTGGAAATGATCGCACTGTTTTTCCAGTATGGTATGCGCCTTGAACCCTGCGTGATGTGTGTTTATCAGCGGGTGGCTGTGCTGGGCATCTTTGCTGCCGGGGTGCTTGGCGCCATTGCCCCACGAATGCTATGGCTGCGCCTTGCAGCACTGGTTAGCTGGCTGATCGCCAGTGGCTGGGGGCTGAAACTGGCCATTGAGCATGTGTCGTTACAAACCGACCCTTCGCCTTTCAAACAGTGCACCTTCCTGCCTGACTTTCCATTCTGGTTCAAGGTTGATAAGTGGTTTCCGGCGATGTTTGAAGCCCGTGGCGATTGCACTCAAACAGTCTGGCATTTTGCTGGCTTATCAATGCCCCAATGGATGGAAATCATCTTCGGCGCCCTGTTCATTATTGGCCTGCTGATGACACTCGGGCAGTTACTACGGCCCCGCCCTAAAGCATAAAAAAGCCCCGCAGACGCGGGGCTTTTTTATTCATCCAAAGGCCAGCTGACAATAAAATCTGCCGGGTCGATATCCGGCCCTTCACTGACGGCTTTGTGGCGCACCGAAATACCAGCGGCATGCATCTTGTGTTTTTTGCCACCGTTTAGCAGTGGGTGCCAGTCAGCCAGCCCCCGGCCTTCGGCCAGCCGCCGATAAGCGCAGGATGGCGGCAACCAGTAAAAGGTTGCCAGTTTGTCCGCTGTCAGTTGCAGGCAGTCGGGTACCAGCTCAAAACGGTTATCATACTGGCGACACTGACAAGTACGCAGGTCCAGCAACTGACAGGCCACCGCCGTGTGGTAGACCTCATCGGTATCTTCGTCTTGCAGCTTGTTCAAACAGCACTTGCCACAGCCATCACAGAGTGACTCCCACTCCGGCTGACTCAGTTCCGCCAGCGTTTTTTGTTCCCAAAAGTGCTTCATTTCAGTGGTGGCCAGATAATACGATCCGCCAGCAGACCAACCGAAGTGGCAAAGTAGTCGGAGCGGTTCCAGCGTTTCAGCACCTGATAGTTGTTATACACCAGATAAATACGCCCTTTGGCACCATCAACAGCTTTGAGCTGCGCCTGCATGTCAGCTTGTGGCAGTGGCCGGCCGTCATAGCGGGTCACCCCCATTTTTGCCCAGTCGGCCAGCGCGTGAATTTTTTTCGCCTGGCGCCAGTCAAAATGGGCCGGTACCTTCACTTGCCGACCCCAGGTTTCATTCGCATTCCAGCCCGCTTTGGCAAGATAGTTGGCAATAGAGGCAAATACATCGGCAGGGTCATGCCAAATGTCCTTGCGGCCATCACCATCGCCGTCAACAGCCAGTGCCAGGTAAGAGCTGGGCATGAACTGGGTTTGCCCCATGGCACCCGCCCAGGAACCTTTTAGTTCGGTTACCGGGATTTTTCCCTGCTCCAAAATGGCCAGCGCCGAGAACAACTCACCCTTGAAAAAGTCTTCCCGACGCCCTTCAAAAGCCAGGCTGGTCAAAGCAGAGATCACCGAAAAATGCCCCTGCACCCGGCCAAAACTGGATTCTTTCGCCCACAACGCCACGATGTACTGCGGCTGTACACCATAACGGCTGGCAACCTGTTCCAGTAACGCCCGGTGTTTAGCAAACTGCTGACGCGCCTGGGTAACCTTCCAGCTCGGCAAGGTTCGCTGCAGGTAACGCTCCAGTGTCTGTTTGCTTTCCGGCTGGTTTCTGTCTGCCTTTATTGCCCGATGCAGCAACTTGACGTCAGCAAAGGCCGCATCCACGGTTTGCTTGCTGATGCCTTTATTAAGCGCCTGTGCCTTAAGGGACGACACATAATTGGCAAAATCATGATTCGGCACATTAGCCAGCGCCAATGTGGGTAGTAGTGCCGTCAGCCACAGCAACGTTTTTTTCATTCTACCCCCTGGGCCTGGCGGTGCGCTTTCAGTAAATTTTCAGTGGGCGGTGGCAGTTGCAAATAATAGCCATCAGTGTCTAACGCCTGTTGCAGTTTCGCCGCACTAAGACGCGCCAGTTGTGGCCTTTTAGCCAATGGCAGCAGCATGACAAACTCTGGCTGACCGAAAAGTGACAACAGTTGTTCCGGCACCTCTGTGAAGTCATCACGGCGGCGAATGTACAGGTAGGTATCCGGCTTTTTACGGCTTTTGTATACGGCACACAACATTGGCTGGTCATCGTCTTGCCTGCGGTGGGGCCTCACTATACCATGACCTCAAATAACCTAGCACCTGCAGGCCCGGACGCCGAATGTCACTGTTGTTTAAAGGTACCTCTTTTACCTTATCTGTTCTGGCACTGAGTGATGCCGATCTCGCCGATTTTTCCAGCAAGCTGGCTGACAAGGTGCAACAGGCACCGGGCTTTTTTCAGCAGGCGCCTTTGGTTGTCGACCTGGCCGCTCTGACCCAAACCCCCGACCTGCCCGCCCTGGCCGAGCAGATCCGACAGCAAGGCATGATACCGGTTGGTCTGGTGAACTGCCCGGCCACACTCAAAGCCCTGGCAACTGGAACCGGCTGGGCCTTGTTGCAACCGGGCCGCAGTAACACCAGTACCAGCACAGCCAAAGCGACGACGACCACAACGCCACCGGCACAAATTCATCAGGGGCAGGTACGCTCCGGCCAGCAACTTTACGCCAAAGGCCGGGATCTCATCGTGCTCGGCTCGGTCGGCGCTGGCGCCGAAGTGATCAGTGACGGCAATATTCATATCTACGGCAGCTTACGGGGCCGGGCCATTGCCGGCGCCACTGGCGACAGTAACGCCCGCATTTTTTGCCGTAAACTTGAAGCCGAACTGGTTTCTATTGCCGGCACTTACTGGCTCAGTGATGACCTGCAAGGGCCACAGTGGCAACAAAGTGCACAGATTTCATTGCAACAAGAACAATTGGCCGTCGGGCCGTTATAAGAAGAGGGGAAAATATGGCGCGCATTATCGTGGTGACGTCAGGCAAAGGCGGCGTCGGTAAGACAACCTCCAGTGCTGCTATCGGTACCGGCCTGGCAATGGCCGGTAAAAAAACCGTGATTGTCGATTTTGATGTGGGATTGCGTAACCTGGATTTGATCATGGGTTGTGAACGCCGGGTGGTCTACGACTTTGTGAATGTCATCAACAAAGAAGCCAACCTCAATCAGGCCTTGATCAAAGACAAACGGGTAGAAGGACTGTCTATTCTGCCAGCCTCTCAGACTCGCGATAAAGACGCCCTGACCAAAGAAGGGGTGGAGCAGGTACTGGGCGAGCTGGCTGAGTCTTTCGATTACATTATCTGCGATTCGCCGGCCGGTATTGAAACCGGCGCCATGATGGCGCTGTATTTTGCCGATGAGGCCATTGTGACTACCAACCCGGAAGTGTCATCGGTGCGTGACTCGGACCGCATCCTCGGTATTCTCGCCTCTAAGTCCCGGCGCGCCGAACAAAATCAGGAACCAATCAAAGAACACCTGCTGCTGACCCGCTACAACCCCAACCGGGTTAACAGCGGCGACATGCTCAGCGTCGAGGATGTACAGGAAATTCTGGCGGTGCCGCTGCTGGGGGTGATCCCGGAGTCACAGGCAGTATTGCGGGCCTCCAATGCCGGCGAGCCGGTGATCCTCGATGAGCAAAGCGACGCTGGCCAGGCTTACCTGGATACCGTTGCCCGGCTCCTGGGTGAGCAGCGGCCAATGCGCTTTCTCGATGAAGAGAAAAAAGGCCTGTTCAAGCGGATCTTCGGAGGTTAAGGATGTCCTTTCTCGACTACTTCCGTGCCAACAAGAAAAAGTCCGCCAGCCTGGCCAAAGAACGCCTGCAGATCATTGTTGCCCATGAACGTAACCGCCGTAGCGGCCCCGACTATCTGCCGGATCTGGAACGGGACATTCTTGAGGTCATTAAAAAGTATGTGCCCATTAGCCCCGAGCAGATTTCGGTGGCGCTGGATCACAAGGACGATGAAATCGCGGTACTGGAGCTGAATATTACGCTCCCGGAAGACAAACGTTAAACGGAAGACAAGCGTTAAAAAAGGGCCCCTCGGGGCCCTTTTTTATAGCAAGCAGCAGCTTAGAAGCTGTAGCTCATGGACAGGCTAAAGGAGCGCCCCAGGATTGGCCGCGCCAGAATAACCCCGTCAGCATTGGCGCCAGAACCCAGTACCCGCGGGTTACCTTCGGTCAGGCCAATGGTGTTGGTGAGGTTGTCACCGGTCAGCTGTAGCTTGACGTGGTCACCAATATTGGCCACCACACCGGCATCCAGTTTTTTGAACGACGGCAGTACCTGCTGGTTTTCCAGATCGGAGTAGCGCTTGCCGTAGTAGCTATAAGTGCCGTAGAAACGCATCCAGCCCCAGTTAAAGTCCATCACGTAGCTGGGTGTCAGGCGTAACTGGATTTTTGGCTGACGCATGACCTGGTTGTCCGTGACATCACCGAAGTTTTTCAGCTTGGCGTTTTGCAAAGTAGAAGTCAGTGCCACAGAGAAGTTCTCGGTGACCGAAACATTTCCTTCCAGCTCCACACCCAAGGCTTTAGCGCCACCGATACGCACTACGTTCTGACCGTTAATAAAGTTCTGGAACGGCAGACCGCTGAAGTCGGTGTAGAACAATGTGGCATATGCACTGTAGGCATCGCCCATGTGCTTGTAGCCCAATTCGTACTGGTTGATGTCCTGGGTATTAGTGGTACCGTCACGCAAGTCATCAAACTGTGGCATCTTGAAGCCGGAGTTAATCCGGGCAAAGACGCTGGTATCACCGGCATCATTGAGAAGGTAGTTAGCACCGGCAGTCCAGGCCGTCTCGGAGTTGTTGTAGTTCAAGCCGCGGAAGTTACCGTTGAGTACAGCGGCATTGTTGTCATACAAGGTGGTCGGGTTACCATCGAGATCCACACCGGTATCATTACCTTCCAAGGTGGCGTCAATTTTCTGGTTTTCCCAGCGGTAGCCAAAGTCCAGTTTGAAACGGTCTGTCACCTTCCACTGTTCAGCCAGGAACAGTGCGGTATTACGGCCATTATAAGAAGCGTTAACGTCGTAGAACGGCGCCCCTTCAAAACCGTTGTGGGTAGCTTTAACACCGTTATCCAGTACCAGGTTCAGGCGCTGGGCGTGAGGCTGCGCCGTCAGCAACATATTGTTACCCAGGTACCACAGGTCCTTGGAGGAATAGTCGGTAAAGAACATCCCCATGGTCACCGTGTGCTGATCATTGATTTTCTTGACCAGACGCAGGTCGTTACTGAAGCTCTTGATCTTCTTCTGTACTGACCACCAGCCAGCAGTCATGACCTGCTGGTTCATGTTGGTCATGGCATCACCGGAGCTGGCGTAGGTGAAGCTACCGGTTGTCGCAGCACTACCGGCAGCATTTTCAACCGTACCACCATCATTGGCTTGGCTAATTTTGCTGGCCAGATAGGTACTGGCACTCATGGGCGAGCTGGCCGGTACCAATCCCATAGAATCGGCATCACCAGAGCTGAAGGTGAATTTTTCCAGCAGGCTCCAGTCGTTGGCCAAGTCCAGATCCAGGCTGCCACCAACCAAGCTGAAGTTAATGCCGCGGCCATCAGACATGTCACGGCGGATACTCTGACCCGGTGCCACTTCCAGCTCAGCCAGGCGCGTATCATTGCCGTACAAAGTACCGGTACCGGCGTTAAAGCCAGGATATTCCTTGATATCACCGCCTGAGGTTTCAACAACCGGGATAGGCAGTAACCAGACGTTCTTGTCGTTAGTCTTACGGGCCCACAGGTTAAGCTGGCCGTTGTCCAGGTCATGGGTCAACTTAACGCTGAGCTGGCCTCCCTGGTCCGCAGGATACTGAGTATCTCGGATCCCATCGGAGGTGCGGTAAAAGCCCCCCATACTGATG
Source organism: Gallaecimonas aegicerasi (assembly GCF_045291545.1). Lineage (GTDB taxonomy): Bacteria > Pseudomonadota > Gammaproteobacteria > Enterobacterales > Gallaecimonadaceae > Gallaecimonas. Next base: position 842,471 of record NZ_CP149514.1, on the reverse strand, counting down.
TACCAGTCCTTACTCAGCGGCCCTGCGTAGTAACCGTCAATGCGGCGGCTGCCGTAATCGGTGACAGTGGCCTTGATGCTGCCTTCGGGAATGTCGGTGCCTTTTTTCTGGATAAAGTTAAAGGTGACCCCGGGCTGACCGTTGGAGAAAACCGGGTTAGGGCCGCCACGCAGGGCTTCCATGCGCTGCACGGTGTCATCAAGACGGAACAGCGTGGAGTTTTCCAAAAAGGACAGCGTTGACGGCGGGAAGATCGGCATACCGTCGAGCTGGACGGTCGTAAAGGCCGCGTCGCCGGAGCTGGCGAAGCCGCGCACGAAAATGTTGGCGCCACCCTGACCACCCGAGGATTCAACCCAGACACCCGGCGTGGATTTAAACAGATCAGCGGTACTCTTTGGCGCCTGGCGCTCAATTTCGGCGCCGCTAAGGGTAGTCACAGAGTAGCTTGTTTCGGTACGGCGCATACCGCGGCCGGCAGCACCGGTCACGACGATCTGTTCGATATTTTTATCGTCTTTGCTTTTTTTATCTTTGCTGTTATCAGTTGCCGCCTGCGCGGCAGGTACCGCCAGGGTCAGCAACATTGCTGACAGCACGGCGTTCATCTTGAAGTCCATCTGCTTCTCCCCACAGAATTTTATGTTTGTGTGGCTGCTGGCCATCCCTTTGTCCCAGGGAGCGGTGACTTGTTAACCAGCGGCTGAGGGTAACTTAATTAGCTTTGCAATCGATTGCAAAGGCTTTTTACGCTAACGTAAAGTACCCCCTGGTCGCTATACTGGTCCGATGAACTCGAAAGTAGTAAAAACCCTAGCCGATCTCGCCGCGCTTGCTGGTGTCTCTGAATCCACCGCCTCACGGGCGCTGCGAGACAATCCTCTGATCAACGAAAACACCCGTCGGCGGGTGCAGCAACTGGCCCGCGAACAGAATTTTCGTATCAATGCCAGTGCCCGAAACTTGCGCCTGCAAAAAACCAATACTGTGGCGGTGATCATTGTTTTTGATGCCAGCAGTAGCCAGGCCATCTCCGATCCTTTCTTGCTGGCCATGCTCGGCACCCTGGCGGATGAACTCAGCCAACGTGGCTATGACATGCTACTGACCACCACCCGCTCCGGCACCAGTACCACCCCTTATATGGATGCACAGCGGGCCGATGGCCTCATTGTTATCGGTCAGGGCGAGCAGGAAGCGCGGATCCGTGAGCTGCACCTGGAACAGGTGCCCTTTGTGGTGTGGGGAGCCAATGCGCCGGATCTGGGGTACAGCGTAGTTGGCAGTAATAACAGCAAAGGCGGCCAGCTGGCTGCCCGGCACCTGCTTGAGCAGGGCTGCCAGCGGCTGCTGTTTCTGGGCAATATTCACCACCTGGAGATCCGCCAGCGCTGGCAGGGCTTTTTACAAAGCGCGCCACAGGCGGCGCAGCATGACTGCGACTTTACGTCTGCTGCCGGCCATAGTGTCACGGCTGCCCTGTTTGCTGACGGTCAGCGCCCCTATGACGGTATTCTGGCCGCTTCAGACACCATTGGCGTGGGCGCCATCAAGGCGCTGAATGAGGCTGGTATTGCAATACCACAGGATGTTGCCATCGTCGGTTTCGACGACATGGCAATCGCCGAATACGCCTATCCAGCCTTAAGCTCAGTGCGCCAGGATGTAGCTGGCGGCGGCCGGCAACTGGTCGAAAGCCTGCTGGCCCGGATGGCCGGCCAAGAGCCGGCCTCCATTGAGCTGGATGTTAGCCTGGTTACCCGTGCGTCCTCACTGCGCCAGCAGTGAGGCCAGCGGCACCTGAGCAGGACTGGCGTAGACCCAGTCGGCCTGGGCTAAAACAGCGCGGTCACCAATACCGACCGCGCGCATACCCGCAGCCTTGATGGCCTGTACACCCGCCGCAGCATCTTCGACTCCTAGGCAATGGCCGGCCGGCACATTGAGCGCATCCGCGACCGTCAAAAACACTTCCGGGTGCGGCTTGGGGTTGGTCACTTTGGCCGCATCGGCCACATAGGCAAACCGTTCCAGCAAGTTAAGCCGCTCCAGCACCAACCGGGCGTTCTTACTGGCTGACGCCACGCCGGTAGCAATGCCCTCTTGAGCCAGCAAGGTCAGCATGGCATCGACACCGGGCAACACATCTTCCGGGCCCATTTGCTGTACCAGCTGCAAATAGTGCCGGTTTTTTTGTTCGGCCAGGCTCAGCTGCTCATGTTCACTCAGCTCAATAGCCCCTTTGGCCAGAATGGCCCGCAATGAGCCCATCCGGTCTATGCCCTTGAGGGCTTCGTTATCCTGCTCATCAAAAGCCACACCCAACTCGCGGGCCAGCGCCTGCCAAGCCAAAAAGTGAAAATGCGCGGTGTCGGTGATGACACCGTCAAGATCAAAGATAACGGCTTGAACAGGCATTATTTCGCCTCCAGTGGCAAAGTGACAGGTTGCGCGTCCAGCGCCAACGGCTGGCCATGATGGAAGACCGTCAGAGGCTGACCACTGACCAGCTGATAGCTGGCTTTGTCGCCCTCGGCACTGAAGCGGATCACCCGGCCGGCATAGTGCACTTTAAAGGTCAGTTGCTGCCATTGTGCCGGCAGCCGTGGATGAAAGTGCGGGCCGTCAGCGCGTAACCGTAAGCCACCAAAGCCGTTAACCACCGACGCCAGGGACCCCGCCATACAGGCGATGTGGACACCGTATTCGGTATTGCCATGGTGGTTGTCGAGATCCATACGCACCGTGTCGTAGAAGAACGCATAAGCCCGTTCCAGTTGCCCGACTTCGGCAAACTCAATGGCATGAATACAGGACGACAGCGTTGAGTCATGGGTCGTCAGCGGCTCGTAGTAGGCCAGGTTACGGGCCTTCTGTTCGCGACTAAAGGCATCATCGAGCAGATACATGGCCAGCACTACGTCGGCCTGCTTGAGTACCTGATGGCGGTAGATCACCAGGGGGTGATAGTGCAGCAGTAGCGGGTAATGATCTTTGGGCGTATTGGCAAAATCCCAGGGCGCCTTATCAAGGAAGCTGTCGTCCTGCTTATGAATGCCGCGCTGGTCATCAAAGGGCAAATACATATGCTCGGCGGTGTACTGCCAGTCACGCACTTCCTCGTCGGTCAGGGCCAGTTTCGCGACCAGCTCCTGCCAGGCGAGCGGATTGTCTGCTGCCAGACGCTGGCTCAGCTCGGCGGCAAAAGACAAATGCATGCGAGCCATGGCATTGGTGTAGAAATTATTACTGACAATGGCGGTGTATTCATCGGGCCCGGTCACACCGTCGATGCAGAACTGATTACCCTTGCGTGGGTTAAAGTGCCCCAGCTGACGCCATAAGCGGGCCGTTTCCATCACCACCTCGGCACCACCTTGCCACAGCAGATCCAGATCGCCGGTGGCGGTGAGGTAGGTTTTAAAACCATACGCCACAGCCGCATTGATGTGATACTGGGCCGTGCCAGCCGGAAAATATGCCGAACATTCCTCACCACCGATGGTGCGCCAGGCATAAAGGGCACCAGTGTCATGGGACATTTCTCTGGCCCGCTGGCGGGCTGCCGGCAAAGTATGAATTCGGTATTCCAGCATCTTGCGAGCAACCGCTGGCTGGCTTATTGCCAGGCTCGGCACCACATAAATTTCTGAATCCCAGAAGTAGTGACCATCATAGCCATGACCGGTCAGTCCTTTGGCGCCAATACTGGCTCGGCCATTGCGGCCAGCTGACTGGAACAGATGAAACTGGTTAAAGCGCAGTCCTTGCTGCAAGGCGTCATCACCCACCAGGGTAAGATCGGCGCCATCCCAGAACTGTTGCCAACATTGCTGGTGCGCCGCCAGTTGCGAGGCAAAGCCTTTGCTGGCCGCCGTTTTCAGCCAGCTGACAATATCCGGTGCTTGGCCGTGCTCGCTATGGCCGTAAGCCACCCACTTGGTCAGCCGTACCGTTTTACCGGCCGGCAGCGTTAACCGAAAGCACTGTGCCAGTTGCTTATCATCAATATTACGCTGGCTAACCAGCTCGCCATCGACTTCGGTCAGGCAGGCACTGGCCACCTGAAAATCGGTACCTTTGACGCTGTGCTGCATCCACTGCAGCCGGTCTTGTTGCTGCGCCTGCTGCACGCTCAGTGCATCTTCAATCGACAGCTGCCCTACCCGCGGGTCATCTTTATTCACATTAAAACGGTAGGCCGCATCCAGCCAGGACCACAGCTCCACCGTCATATCGCTATCGTCAGCGGTCAGTTGCCAGTCAATCGCCATCAGCTGGCTGTCAGCCAGTGAAACAAAACGACGGCTCACCAAGGACAAACGCTGGCCATTGGCGGTGATGAATTGCTGGCGCCGGATCAGTACCCCGTTTTTCATATCCAGCACCCGCTGACCTGGCTGCTGCTCTGAAGCCTGCAGCAGCTCCCCATCGGCCAGCAACTCCAGCCGCTTGCCATTGGGCACTTGCAGCATCTTTTGATTGTGGCTGGCAAAACCGTAGGCACTTTCACCATAGGTAATGGGTTCACGCTGATAGACACCGTTCAGATAGGTACCTTCACAACTGGCGATCTGCCCATCTAAGGGTTCTTCAAAGGTGCCTCGCGTACCAATATAACCATTGGCCAGCGACAGTAAGGTTTCCACCAGCATCTGCTGCTGGGGATCCAGCCGGTCAATCGACAGGCTCCAGGGTTGGGTGGGAAAAAGCGGCGCGATAGCGTCTTGCATGAAAAGAAAGCCTTGGCTGACAAAACAACTGCAGGCATCTTACCGCTTTTGCAATCGATTGCAATGCGGAAATAAAACGGTACACTGCCGAAGGACTCTGTTAACGTAAACGACAACTATGCAGCCTACCGCCACCCTTTCAAAAGCTCCGAATAAGCGCCTGCTGGCGCTGTCGCTCATTCTGACCTACGTGATTTTTGCCATTTTGCTGAACAGCGTTGGCACCGTGATCATGCAGGTGATCAGCCACTACGGTGTGACCAAACAGCAGGCCAGTGTACTGGAAGGCTTCAAGGATCTGCCCATTGCGGTGGTGTCGTTTCTGGTGGCGTCACTGCTCCCGCGCATCGGTTACAAAATTGCCATGATGTCAGCTTTGGTACTGGTGGCACTGGCGGCGGTAGCCATGCCTCTGTTGCCCAGTTTCTGGACCACCAAGCTGCTATTTTTGTGCATCGGTGTCGGCTTCGCGCTGGTGAAGGTGTCAGTGTATGCATCGGTTGGCCTACTGACCGATGACCGTAAGGGCCATGCGGCACTGATGAACACCATTGAAGGCTTCTTTATGGTAGGGGTACTGGCCGGTTACTGGCTGTTCAGTGCTTTTGTCGATGAAACCGGCAATGGCTGGCTCGGTGTTTACTGGCTGTTAGCAGGGCTATGTGTAGTCAATTTAGTTTTACTCAGCCGTTTATCACTGCCGATACCAGTCAGCGACAGCACTCAGAGCCACTGGCAAGATTTTACCGACATGCTGCGTCTGGCCATTCGGCCACTGGTGCTGGTGTTTATTCTCTCTGCTTTTTTGTACGTGCTGCTGGAACAAAGCATCGGCACCTGGCTGCCAACGTTCAATAATCAGATCCTCAAGCTGCCGCCGGCAATGAGTGTTCAGGCCACCAGTATTTTCGCCGCCAGCCTGGCCATTGGCCGGCTGTCAGCAGGCCGGCTGTTGCAGCGTTTTAACTGGTACCCGGTGCTGAATGTCTGCCTATTGGCCATGGCCCTGTTGGTAGTGCTGACCTTGCCGATGACCCGTAATATCGCCGCCATGGCCAGCAACAGCTGGGCTGATGCACCACTGGCGGCCTTTTTGCTGCCACTGATTGGCCTTTTTATGGCGCCGATTTACCCGGCTATAAACTCGGTCATGTTGTCGTCGTTGCAACCTTCACAGCAGGCGCCGATGACAGGTCTGATTGTGGTGTTCTCGGCATTGGGCGGCACCACCGGCAGCTTTATTACCGGCCATGTATTTGCAGCCTTTAACGGACAGATAGCGTTTTACCTGTCTTTGTTGCCACTGGCCGTATTGCTGGTGTCACTGAACCGCTTTCGTGCCCAGTTACAACGCCTTTAAAGTGACCCAAGCAGCGCCAACCGCCAGCCACTTTGCAGTACCGGCAAGGGGCTGGCTGCGCGCTGCTGCTCTGTCAGCATAAACTGATAGCGATACCACTCATTAATCAGCTTTTTCGAACCGATAAACGCCTCCGGTAACGCTACACGGCTGGCAACGCTGGCAATTTTATCTTTGGCCTCGGCCAGTCGGCGCTTGTAATCAGGCTGGTCAATGAGCCGTTCAATAGCCTCTGGCCATTGTGATTCTGGCTGTGCCAGGGCTTTTTCCACCAAAGTACGCAACTGCTCACCATGGTGGCGCCACTCGGCTGGCGCCAGCACCGCACGAATGTCCGCGCTGCGGCTGCTTTGTTGCTTGGCAATAGCCCACAGGTGTTCTTCACGCACCACAAAGTTCAGGGCCAGATTGCGCCGCTGCGCCTCGGCCAGCCGCCAGGCCGCCAGTTCACGCAACACCGCCAGCCCCTGCGGCTTGAGTTGCCAGGCATTTTTGATATCCAGATAGGCACTGGCCGGCTCTGACGCCCGGCCGCGGCTTTGTACCTGCCGTTGGCACTCTTCGTCCAGCCAGCTGCGCCGGCCCAGCGCGTCCAGGCGCTCAGCCAGTTCCTGGTGTAGCGCCGGCAAATACAGAACATCATTGACGCAGTATTGCTGCTGGGCTGGCGTTAATGGCCGTTGCAGCCAGTCAGTGCGTGACTGGCCTTTATCCAAAGTGACGCCATGGTGCTTTTCGACCAGCGCGGCATAGCCCAGCGACATACCCCAACCGGCCAAGGCTGCGGCAATCTGCGTATCAAACAACGGCAGTAGCGGTTTGGGCAGAACATCCAGATCTTCACCGCAGGCATGCAGCACCTTGAGTTGCGGGCCGGATAATCGTTGCCAAAGAGGCGCCAGCTCGGTCACGTGCAATGGGTCAATTAAAAAGACCTCGTCACCAGTGGTGATTTGCAGCAAGGCTAGGGTCGGGTAGTAGGTTCGGACCCGCATAAATTCGGTATCCAGGCATAATGGCGCTTGGCTATCGAGACTGCTTAGGCATTGCGCCAGCTCCGCCTCGGTGGTGATCATCTCAACCTGCAAAAAGTGCTCCTTAACAAAACGCCGGCATCACGCCGGCGTTTTTCATCAGTATCCGCTTATTGTGCCTGGCTTTGCTCATCGCGCAAGGCACGGCGCAAAATTTTCCCGACGTTGGTTTTCGGCAGCTCGTCACGAAACTCCACTGCTTTTGGTACCTTGTAGCCAGTCAGGTGCTTACGGCAATGCTTGATAAGGTCGCCTTCGGTGACGCTGTTATCTTTGCGAACCACAAAAATTTTCACCACTTCACCAGAATGCTCATCTGCTAGGCCCACTGCAGCCACTTCCACCACTTTCGGGTGCATGGCCACCACTTCCTCGATCTCGTTGGGGAAGACGTTGAAGCCGGACACCAGGATCATGTCTTTTTTACGGTCAACAATACGGAAATAGCCCTTATCATCCATAACCGCAATATCACCGGTGGCAAACCAGCCATCTTGCAGGCTCTTGGCCGTCGCTTCCGGGCGGTTCCAGTAACCGTCCATGACTTGCGGGCCTTTCACCCACATTTCACCCGGTTCCCCCGTATGGGTGACATCTTGACCACTTTCGGTATCAACCAGGCGGATATCGGTGCTCGGTGCCGGCAAGCCAATATTCCCGGTGTAGCCTTGGGTGTTATAGGGGTTCACACTGACCAGCGGCGCACACTCTGTCAGACCATAGCCTTCCAGTAGCGGGTGGCCGGTAACTTTCTGCCAGCGTTCCGCGACCGGCCGTTGTACCGCCATGCCGCCTCCTAGCGCCAGTTTTAATGGGCTGAAGTCCAGCTTGGCAAAGTCTTCGTGATTGAGCAGCGCATTAAACAGTGTATTGACTGCCGTGATCGCCGTGAACGGGTACTTACTCAGTTCTTTGACAAACCCCGGAATATCACGGGGGTTGGTGATCAGCAGGTTTTTGCCGCCGTATTTCATGAAGGTCAGACAGTTCGCCGTCAGGGCGAAGATATGATAGAGCGGCAAGGCGGTGACAATCAGTTCTTTGCCCGGCTCCAGCAAGGGCCCAACAATGGCCGTGACCTGCTCCAGATTTGCCACCATATTACGGTGCGTCAGCATGGCACCTTTAGATACCCCAGTGGTACCGCCGGTGTACTGCAAAAAGGCCAGATCACTGCCGCTGATATCCGGCCGCTGATAAGACAATTCACGACCGCGGCGCAACACTTTGCGAAAACTGGTGGCATGAGGCAGTTCGTATTTAGGCACCATCTTCTTGATGTACTTGACGACCATATTCACCAGGGTTCGCTTGGGTTGCCCCAGCATGTCACCGAGCTTGGTGAGGATCACATGCTTAACCGGTGTCTGCGCGACCACTTTTTCCAGAGTGCTGGCAAAATTGGCAACAATAACAATGGCTTCACAACCCGCGTCCTGTAACTGGTGCTGTAATTCACGGGGGGTGTAAAGCGGATTCACATTCACCACAATCATGCCGGCCCGCAAAACACCAAACAAAGCTACCGGGTACTGCAGCAGGTTAGGCATCATCAGTGCCACCCGCGCTCCCCTGGGTAACTTCAGCTCTTGTTGCAAATAGGCAGCAAACTGGCGGCTTTTCTCATCCAGTTCGGCATAGCTCAGCTCTTTGCCCATATTGACAAAAGCCGGGTGGTCACCGAAGTTGCCGCAGGCTTCCTCCATGATATCGATCAGGGAGGCGTAATGATCTGGGTTGATAGTGGCGGGTACGTCTTCCGGATAGCTATTGAGCCAAACTTTGTCCACGAAAAATCTCCTCCCGGTTGCCATCCCGGTCTTTTCTTTTGTTGTTATTCAGGTCTGCGTCCTGACACTGATAAATTTGAGTAATTACTCGAAAAACCGCCGCATCATCCCACAGTGACCACTGCTGCTCAAGGGGCAGTGGCAAGACGGGCAGTTCACGTCAACGTTAACACTTCACCAACCAGTCTGACCAGTGCTTCCGGCTGCTCCATATGCAGGTGGTGGCCCCCATCCAACCAGTGGTGCTGACGCACCTTCAGGGCGCTCAGCTGCCGTGCCCGTTCCGGCTCATCGTTGGCATAGAAACCGCGCCGGCCCAAGTAGGCATAAACCGGGCAAGACAACCCGGCCAGCAGGCTTTCACGCTGGCCGGGACTGAGTCGAACCATAGATGTGGTTTTCAACTTCGGGTCGGCTCGCCAGCGGTAGCCTCCGGGGCAGGCTTCACTGGCTCGCTCAACCAGCAAGGCCGCCTGCGCCAACGGCAGATCAGAGCCTGCCGCTCGGGCTTTGGCCATGGTCTGACGATCCGGGTAAATACGTGCAGGCCGTAATGCTTGCTGGTGCCGGCTGGCAATAGCCTGCCGCAGAGTAGTTGCTGCCTGGCTTTGCCGTTCGGTGATAGGGAGCAAACCATCGAGCAACTGCAAACTGCGTACCCGTTCGGGATAAAGACCGGCAAAACAACTGGCCAGCATTGCCCCCATCGAATGCCCCAGCAAATGTACCGGTTCGGCCAATTGCTCCGTTACCTGCCAAATCTCATAAAGGTAATCGACAAAGAAATAGCCGCCACTGCGGTGGCCGCTATGGCCATGGCCGGGTAAATCCAGCGCAATAAGCCGGCCATGCTGCCAATAAGGGGCTAATGGTGCGAAGCTGGCGGCATTGTCCATCCAGCCGTGCAGTGCCAACACCGGCGTTCCCTGGCCAACCGTCAGTGCTGCCAGGCGTATGTCTGGCAGCACAAAGTCCATCGCCTCCATTAACGCAACTGATGGCGCCGGTTTTGCGGTTCGTCCTGACGACGCGGCGGTAAGGGTTTAGGTACCGGCTTTACCGGCGTAGGCCGGGTTTTCGGCTGCTCCTTACGGGGAGGTTCCTGGCGGGGTGGATTAACCGGCTTGGGAACCACATGCGTCTTCACTTTTACCCGGTAAGACGGGTAATAAATGGGACTGTAGAAGAACGGGTCACCCCAGTAACCATAGGGATAACCCCAGTAAGGCCAGTACGGATGGGAAATATAAACGTCAGTTTGCTGGCGCGGCGCCCACAGTTTGAAGTTACTGACACTGACCACCGGATAATGGTAAGTGAAATCCCCAACTTTACCGAGTTCTGCCGGCTGTACCGTGCCGATGACCGTAATGTAATAGCCCGTAGGCATCGACATCGGATCAACAAAACCGGGAATGTAGGCGTAGAAACGGCCCGGGCTGGGATCATTAAGAGAAGGCTTGCCATTACTGTCTAGCGGCGCATAGACAATCTCAACCTGCGTGCGGGTTTTCAGGTTGGTGACCTTGGCTACCACGCCACCCCAGCGCGCAGTCTTGCCCACTTCCTGACCTTGCCTGGCCAGGCTATAAGCGGCCAGAGGTGTGCCTTGAGCAACAGACAGCTCCTGAGGCATGGTTGCACAGCCGGCCAGCATCAGCAGGCCCAGAAACGAAAGGTAATGCCACTTCATCGCTTTACTCCTTTCAACGCCCACTGTAGTGACAACAGGCCAACAAGCAGCCATAACAGCACATACAGCCATGCGGGCAGTCCAGTCATAGTTGAGAGTATCAGACTGTCACCAGGTTCCCTGAACAATAGATTAAAAGGTGACAACAAGGCGTTCACAATCAATAGTGCCGCCAGTAGCAAGCCCAGCGGCGGCTGACGCCCCCCCAGCCACAATAATGGCAGGCACAACAGCATCAGCAAGATAGTCAGCGGGTCGCGGGCCCACAGCAGCATTGCCAGCAAGGTCCAAGCCATCAACAGCAACCAGGGTAATGGCCGGCGTTGACGCCGACTACTGGCCCGTAACAGCACTGCCCCGCAGAGACTGGCCGCCGGGTAACCAGCCAAAGCAATAAGCCAGGCCACACCCCCCTGGCTTAGGCAATAGCCACTGCCATTCATACGCAGCACCAGCTTATGCACCTGACCACCACTGAGTACTGTAGTCAATGCATGGCCAGACTCATGAAACAGCGTCGTGAACCAGAGAAAGGGAATATTGAGATAGGGTACAGAGCTGACCACAACGGCCAACAGCAGTACCAATATGACGCGTATCAAACGTAGAGATCCACACCCAGCAGGCTGCTGGCCTGTTCACGCTGACTGGCTTTGTCCAGAGACTGGTACTGTTCAATGGCCCGGCGGTTGCGGCTGGACGGCGCGTCGTACTGCACCTGGTATTGCTCAGCAGCAGCCACGCCTTTGGCGCTGTAACGCACCAGCGCCGTGGTCGGCGTCGCCTTTTCCGCAGCCGCAGGCGCCACCGGCACGGATGCCGCTGGCTGATGACTGGGTTGATAAGGCGTCGACTGAATGCGCATGCTGAATTAGCGACCCGGCAGTTTTTTCCAAGTGACCTTATCACGAAGATACACCGGCTCTGCCGATAATGCATCCTGGCAGTGGCCTTGCGCTAACAGTTGCCGGGCTTTCGCCAGCATGTAGCGAGCCTGCGGCAAGCGAGTTCTACCGGCATGAAGGGCAGCGCCCGCAAGACAGTCAGGGTAGGCGTCAACACCGGTGCCCACGGCCAAGGCTGGCCAGGGGCTGGTCAACTGCGGCGGTGCCAGCACCTGTTCCTCGCCAACCAACGTCATCAGGCCATCTTGTAATTGGTAGGCGCCGCAGTACAGCTCCCCCATTCGGGCATCGATCATCGCCAATACCTGCTGCTCACCTTCTTCTTCGTAGGCTTGCTGGGCCAGTGCTGCCAGCGTCGAGACTCCCAGCAGCGGCTTGCCTGCAGCAAACGCGAGCCCCTGGGCCATACCAATACCGATGCGTACACCGGTAAAGCTGCCTGGGCCGCGGCCATAAACAATGGCATCAACATCCGCCAGGGTCAGCGCCGCCTCGGTGAGCAGGCTATCGACCATAGGCAGAATTTTCTGGGTATGTTGCTGTGGGCAAACTTCATAGCAACTGGTGACATGCTCACCAACGGCAAGGGCTGCACTACAGGCTTCGGTGGCCGTATCCAGGGCCAGCAATACGGTCATGGGTACCTCTTAAGGCGTTTTCGGCTTCAATCAAAAAAGGCCAGGGCCTGAGCCAGATCGCGGGTTCGCGTAAAAGGCGGCAGGCTGGCAACAAAGGTTTGCCCGTAAGGGCGGTTAACCAGGCGGTTATCGCAAATCACCAACACCCCCCGGTCACTGCCGTCACGAATAAGCCGCCCGGCTCCCTGCTTCAGGGCAATAACAGCCTGGGGCAACTGCAAGGTGCTGAACGGATCTTCTCCTCGCAACCGGCAGTCTTCGCTGCGGGCTTGTAATAACGGGTCATCCGGGTGTCCAAACGGCAGCTTGTCGATAATAACACAGGACAGCGCCTCACCTCTGACATCCACCCCCTCCCAGAAGCTACTGGTGCCAAGCAAAATGCCGTTGCCCGCGGCCACAAACTGCTCCAGTAATGCCCGCTTGGGAGCACTGCCCTGCACAAAGACAGGAAAATCCACTTTATCTTCCAGCCAACTGGCAGCCTGGCTGAGCATGCGATGTGAGGTAAAGAGAATGAAAGTACGGCCGCCGACCTTGTTGATCAACGGCAAAAAAGGTTGCAGCAAATCTTCGGCGCGGCGCTGGTGGTTGGCCTCCGGTAAGTGCCTGGGCACGACCCACAAGCCCTGCTGGGGGTAATCAAAAGGGCTGTCCAGCACCAGCGTTTTAGCCGGCTTCAGGCCCAGCAGATTGGCAAAGTGGTCAAAGCCGCTGGCTACGGCCAGGGTCGCCGAGGTAAATATCCAGGCTGCCGGCTGCTCGGCAACCAGGGCGGCAAACTTGTCGGCTACACTCAGCGGCGTCAGGTTCAGTGACAAGTGCCGGCGGGTCGTTTCAAACCAGTAGCTGTAACCCAGCACATCGGTGTCCAGCACCCGGGCCAGGCGCCCTTTCAAGGTGGCCAGCCGCTCGTAAAGATTGTCAGCCACTTCACTGCGCCCCAGGTTTTGCTTTAATACCTCCACCACAAAATCCAGATCCGCATTGACTTTAGCCAGCACCGGCTGCAAGGCATGCTTGATTTGCCGTAAGTTGCCTTTTTGCGGCTCTCCCCCCACACCCAGGCGCATGTCTGCACTGGTGCGGGCCAGCCGCTCGGCAGCCAATGCCAACTGGCGTTGATCTTTGAGCTCTGTTCGTACTGTGACTTCCACGTCCTTACACAGATCCTGGATCTGACGCGTTGAGACCGACTCACCAAAATACTGGCACGCGATATCCGGCAACTGATGGGCTTCGTCAAAAATCACTGCGTCCGCTTTGGGGATCAACTCCCCAAAGCCGGTATCGCGAATGGCCATGTCGGCAAAAAACAGGTGGTGGTTGATCACCACCACATCGGCATTCATGGCCTTTTTGCGGGCCTTGACCAAAAAGCAGTCGTCATAGTGCGGGCAGTCCCGCCCCAGGCAGTTATCGGCCGTAGAGGTCACATGCGGGAAAATGGCACTGTCTTCAGGCAGGGGCAGCTCGGCAATATCACCACTGTCCGTGCGCGGCGCCCATCGACTGACCTGCTGCATCGCAGCCAAGAGTGACGGGTCCAGTAGATTAGTGTCCGCTTCCCGGGACTTCAGCCGCGCCAGGCACAAGTAATTACTTCGCCCTTTTAGCAGTGCCAGCTGTGGCGCCTGGCTCAGGGCGTCACGCACTTTGGGCAGATCCTTTACAAACAGTTGCTCTTGCAGGGCCTTGGTACCGGTAGAAATTACCACTTTTTTGCCTGACAACAGCGCCGGCACCAGATAGGCGAAGGTTTTACCGGTGCCGGTGCCGGCCTCAACGATGGTGCAGGCTTTCTCATCAATGGCATCTGCCACCAGTCTGGCCATGGCCAACTGCGGCGCCCGAGGCGCAAAACCGGTCAGGGAACGGGCCAGCGGGCCGTCACTGGCAAAGGCATCATCAAGTGTCATAGTGGGGCAGGCAAGCGGTCACAGAGGCGGCAACCTTAGCACGGCCAGGGGTCAGGCAAAAATATCCAGATCGCCGTCACCATTGTCACCGGCTTCGATATCGTGGCCGCTGCGATCGTAATAACGCAACTTTTCACCACGACGACGCTTATTACGACGATCGCGACGCTCACGACGCTGCTGACGGCGATCATCCGTATCTGCCACAGCATCAGGATGGGCCTGAATTTTGTCCAGCGCTGGCGTTTTCTGCACTTCCTGCACCTTACGCTCCGGCTTGGTGGGCTCCGGGTTCGGTTTAGGCAGAAAAGGGATAAAAGCGTCAAGATTGACCATTCACATCACCTCTGCTCACTTATCGACCAACATTTCATGAGCTTGAGGGGTTGTCAATCGCTGTTGGTTACGGTAACTTGAATGCTCAGTCAATACGAATGCATATTTACGCAAATGAACATCAACCTCCTGAACAATCTGCACCATCATCATCACACCACCGAGTAGCCTTCAGGAGGATATTCGTCTGGAAGGCTATGGTTCTTCCGGCGGATGTCACAGGGTCGCCCTGTTAACGAAAAACCCCGGCAGAACCTGCCGGGGTTTTTCGTTAACAGGAAGCAAGATAATGACCGACACCAACCGTTTACGCGTCGCAATACAAAAGTCCGGCCGGCTCAGCCGCGACAGTGAAAAACTGCTTAGCCAGCTTGGTATCCGCTTTGTGATGCGTGACAACCGCCTGATCGCCCACGCTGAAAACCTGCCGGTAGATATTCTACGGGTACGGGACGATGACATTCCGGCTCTGGTCATGGACGGTATCGTCGACTTGGGTATCGTCGGCCAGAATGTGCTGGAAGAATGCGAACTGGAGCGGCGCAGCGATACCCTGCCGGCGGGTTATCGTGAACTGCAACCACTGGGGTTTGGCAAGTGTCGGCTATCACTGGCCGTCGCCGTTGATGAACCCTTTAGCGGCGCTCGCCAGCTTGACGGCAAGATCATCGCCACCTCCTACCCGCGCTTACTCAGCCGCTACCTTAGCGAGCAAGGAGCCAACTTTACCAACTGTCAGCTCAATGGCTCGGTAGAAGTCGCCCCCCGCGCCGGCCTGGCCGATGCCATTTGTGACTTGGTATCAACAGGCGCCACTTTGGAAGCCAATGGCCTCAAGGAAGTGGAGGTTATTTACCGCTCACAGGCAACACTGATCGCCCGCGAAGCGCCGTTCACTGATACCAAACAAAGCCTGGTTGATACCCTGCTCACCCGCTTGCAAGGGGTACTGAGCGCCCGCGACAGCAAATACATCATGTTGCACGCCCCCAAAGACAAACTGGATGACATCGTCGCCCTGTTGCCGGGGGCCGAGAACCCGACACTACTGCCGCTGGCAGGCCAGGAAGGCAAAGTGGCGTTACACGCCGTGGCCTCAGAAACCCTGTTCTGGGAAACCATGGAAGCCCTCAAAGCCCTGGGCGCCTCCAGTATTTTGGTGCTACCCATCGAGAAAATGCTGGAGTAAATCATGCTGAGCATCATTGATTGGGCTGGTACCCGTAGCGACCAACGCCGCTTGTTACTGGCTCGCCCGGCACAAGCCAATAACCAGCAGGTGCGCGATACGGTAAGTAGCATGCTGGCCGCCATCCGGGCCGACAGCGAGGACGCAGCCCGCTATGCCGAACAGCTGGACGGTTACACCGGCCCGCGCTGGGTTGCCACCAAAGACGCCATGGCGCAACTAGCGCCAGAGTTACAAGCCGCACTGGCCCAAGCCGCCGAGAACATCAGCTGCTTCCACCAAGCGCAACGGCCGCAGGCGGTATCAGTAGCAACCCAGCCGGGCGTCCTGTGCGAGCAACGCTGGCAACCGCTGGAGCGCATCGGTATTTATGTGCCCGGCGGCTCGGCGCCGCTGCCCTCGTCGGTGTTGATGCAGGCTATCCCGGCCCGATTAGCCGGTGTTGACGACATTATTCTGGCCACCCCGGGGCCGGTGCCTGACGTTATTCTCGCGGCCGCAGCGCTGGCTGGTATTTCTCAAGTGCTGGCCCTGGGTGGCGCTCAGGCCATTGGCTACATGGCCTACGGCGACAAGCCGGTAGTGAAAATCTTTGGCCCCGGTAACGCATACGTGACCGAAGCCAAACGCCAGGTTGCCCTGGATGGCGTGGCCATTGACATGCCGGCCGGCCCTTCGGAAGTGATGGTGCTGGCTGACGGTAATGCCAACCCCCGTTTTGTGGCTGCCGATCTGCTCAGTCAGGCAGAACACGGCAGCGATTCACAGGCCCTATTGGTGACCACCAGCAACGACCTGGCAACAGCGGTGAACACGGCGCTGGCCGAGCTGGTACCGCAGTTAAGCCGCCAGCAAACGGCGCGTCAGGCACTGGCAGGTAGCCGTATTGTACTGGCGGACTCACCGGCACAGATGGTCAGCATCGCCAATGCCTATGGTCCGGAGCACCTGATAGTGCAAACCGACGACGCCGCCACCTTGCTGGGGCAGTTGCGTAACGCCGGCTCCATTTTTGTCGGTGCCTTTAGCCCCGAATCCGCTGGCGACTATGCGTCCGGCACCAACCATGTACTGCCCACTTACGGGCTGGCAAAGAGTTATTCCAGCCTTGGGCTATTGGATTTTATGCGCCGCTATACGGTGCAGACCCTCAGCCGTGACGGCCTTAACACCCTGGCACCAACACTCTGCACGCTGGCCGACGCCGAAGGTCTGGATGCCCACAAACTGGCGGTGACCATCCGCCTGGAGAACAACTGATGGCCATAGAAGAACTGGCACGCCCGGCGGTTAAAGCCTTGGTGCCCTATCAATCAGCCAGGCGCATCGGTGGTGAGGCAGCGGTATTTATCAACGCCAATGAGGCTGGTGGTACGGTCGTGGCCAGCTTTGACGGTGCCATTAACCGCTATCCCGGTGCTCAACCCACAGCCCTGTTGGCTGACTACGCCCGTTATGCCGGTGTTGCCGCCAGCCGACTGCTGGCCACCCGCGGCGCTGACGAAGGCATTGAAGTGCTGATCCGGACCTTTTGTGAGCCGGGGCTGGATGCCATTCTGATCCAGCCACCAACCTACGGCATGTACGCCATCAGTGCCGAAACCTGCGGCGTGCAGGTCAACACCACAGTGTCACTGGCCGATGCGGATCTCAGTGGCGTCAAACTGATTTTTGTCTGCCGCCCCAACAACCCCACCGGTGAGCTGATGCCCGCCGCCGCTCTCAAAGCACTACTGGCGCGGGCCGGTAACCAGGCGCTGGTGGTGGTAGACGAGGCCTATATCGAATTCAGTGCCACCGAGTCGGTGGCCGGCTGGCTAGATGACTACCCGCAACTGGTGGTGCTGCGCACTTTTTCCAAGGCCTTTGGCATGGCCGGATTGCGCCTGGGCATGGTCATGGCCAATGAAGCGGTGATCGCCCTGATGGCCAAAGTACTGGCACCCTACCCCATTGCCACACCGGTGGCTGATATTGCCCGTCAGGCACTGAGCGCACAGGGGCTGACCACCTTGCGCCAGCGGGTTGAGCAAGTGCAGGCGCTACGCAGCCGTTTAATTGCACAGCTATCCGCTCTGGGCTATCGGGTGCTACCGTCCGGCGCCAATTTTGTGTTGGTGGACGATGCCGCGCTATTTGAGCGCTTGCTGGCCGGTGGCGTGCTGGCGCGCCGTCTTAAAAATCAAACCCGGCTGTCGATCGGCAGTGCCGAGGAAATGACCAAAGTATCGGAGGTGCTCGGTGGCTAAGCCCATTTTATTCATTGACCGCGACGGAACCCTGATCACCGAACCGGACGACTTGCAAATTGACCGTTTTGACAAACTCCAGCTGGAACCGGGCGTGATCCCCGCTTTGCTGGCACTGCAAGGGGCCGGATATACGCTGGTGCTAGTGTCCAATCAGGATGGCCTGGGCACCGACAGCTACCCGCAGGAGACCTTTGATGGCCCGCATCTGCTGCTGATGCAGATCTTTGCAAGCCAGGGCATTGGTTTTGCCGAACAGCTGATCTGCCCGCACTTTGAGGAAGACAACTGCAGCTGCCGCAAACCGAAACTGGGGCTGGTGCGGGATTACCTGACCGGCGGCCGTATCGACTTTACCCGCTCGGCGGTGATCGGTGACCGCCAGAGCGATCTGCAACTGGCCGAGGCCATGGGGGTACGCGGTTTCCGTTATCACCCCAGCGAACTCAGCTGGCCAGCCATCGCCCGCTTGCTCACCACCTCGCCGCGTACCGCCGAGGTACACCGGCAAACCCGTGAAACAGCCATTCGCGTCAGCATCGACCTGGACGCAGCGCCCGCTGCGCACATTGACACCGGCATTGGCTTTTTTGATCACATGCTGGAACAGATTGCCATCCATGGTGGCTTTGGCCTGACACTGCAGTGTGACGGCGATCTGGACGTGGACGACCACCACAGCGTGGAAGATTGCGCCCTGGCCCTCGGCGATGCACTCAAGCAGGCACTGGGCAATAAGAAAGGCATTGGCCGTTATGGCTTTGTGCTGCCCATGGACGAGTGCCGCGCCGAGGCCTTACTGGATCTGTCTGGCCGCCCTTATTGCCAGGTAGAGGCCGATTTCAGTTGCGAGCGGGTGGGCACCATGGCAACCCAGATGGTGCCGCACTTTTTCCGGAGCCTCAGCGACGCGGCCGGTATCACCTTGCAGCTGTCGGTGTCACCAGGCAATGCCCACCACCAGGTTGAAGGACTGTTCAAAGCTTTCGCCCGGGCACTGCGCCAGGCCATCGCCAAAACTGCCGGTAATGAACTGCCCAGCTCGAAGGGGGCCTTATGATCGTGATTGTCGATACCGGCTGCGCTAATTTGCGTTCGTTGTATAACGCTGTGCAGCGGCTGGGCAGCACGCCCGTGGTCAGCAGTGATCCGGCTACCATCAAGGCCGCGCGGCGCGTCTTCTTGCCAGGAGTGGGCAGTGCCGGTGCCGCCATGCGGCAAATGGCCGAGCGTGAGTTGACCGACACCCTGCGGGCATTGACCCAACCGGTTCTGGGCATTTGCCTGGGCATGCAACTGCTGGCTCGCCAGAGCAGCGAGTCAAACGTCGATTGCTTGCAACTGATCGACGCGCCGGTGCGGGAACTGCAGGCACCAAGGCTGCCACACATGGGCTGGAACCAATTGGCTATCAAGGCCAGCTCTCCCCTCTTTAACGGTCTGACAGACGATGACTGGTTCTACTTTGTGCACAGTTTCATGGTGCCGGTGGGCGCGTATACCCTAGCCGAAAGCCACCATGGCGAGCCGTTCTCAGCGGTGATCCAGCACAATAATGTGCTGGGCACGCAATTTCACCCGGAACGTTCCGGCAAGGTCGGTGCCCGGCTGCTCAACAATTTTCTGGAGAACGACCCATGCTGATCCCGGCACTGGACATTCTGGACGGCCAGGTGGTGCGCCTATTTAAAGGCGACTACCAGCAGGTAACCCGTTACGACCACGACCCGGCACAACGTTTTGCCGCTTATGCTGCCGCCGGTGCCCGTTACCTGCATCTGGTGGATTTATCCGGCGCCCGTGACGCCGGTGCCCGGCAGTGGCCGCAGCTCAAGGAGGTTATCGCCCAGGCGCCCTGCCCGGTACAGGTGGGCGGCGGTGTGCGTAGCCTGGACGATGTTCGCCAGTTACTGGCGCTGGGCGCTGATCGGGTAGTCGTCGGCAGCCTTGCCATCAAGGCACCGGATACCGTCGCCCGGTGGCTACGTGAATTGGGCAGCGACCAGCTGGTGTTGGCGCTGGATGTGCGTTTTGACGGCGATGACTGGTTCCCCGCCAGTCACGGCTGGCTGGAGAAGTCCGAGCAAAACCTCGACAGCCTGCTGGCCTTTTATCTGGCCGAGGGGGCACGGCATTTTCTCATTACCGATATCGACAAAGACGGTACCCTCAGCGGCGCCAACAGCGCCTTGTACCAACAGCTCACGGATGCCTATCCGGCCATGGCGCTACAGGCCTCGGGGGGGGTTGCCAGCCTGGCGGAACTGCCGGCACTCAAAGCCGCCGGGGTCAGCGGCGTGATTCTCGGCAAAAGCCTGCTAGACGGCAAATTCACCCTCAAGGAGGCCCAGCAATGCTGGCAAGACGCATAATTCCCTGCCTGGACGTCCGCGATGGTGTGGTCGTCAAAGGGGTGCAATTTAAAAATCACGAAGTGGTCGGCGACATCGTCGAGCTGGCTCAGCGCTACAGTGACAATGGCGCCGACGAGCTGGTGTTTTACGACATTACCGCCAGCTCCGACAGCCGTGTGGTGGACAAATCCTGGGTGGCGGCGGTGGCCGATGTACTGAGCATCCCTTTTAGCGTGGCTGGTGGCATTCGCTCACTTGATGATGCTCGCACTTTGCTGGCCTATGGCGCCGACAAAATTTCGGTTAACAGCCCGGCACTGGAAAACCCGGATTTCATCAACCAGCTCAGTGACGAATTTGGCCGTCAGTGTGTGGTTATTGGCATTGATTCATTCGTGACCGAGCAAGGTGACTTGCAGGTATGGCAATACACCGGCCGTGAAGATAAAGCCAGCCACGCCGGGCGCAGCACCTTGCAATGGGTGCAGGAAGTCGAGGCCCGCGGCGCCGGCGAGATTGTTCTCAACATGATGAATCAGGACGGCATGCGCCAGGGCTATGACTTGCCACAGCTCCAGGCGGTGCGCGCCGCTACCCGGCTGCCGCTGATTGCCTCGGGTGGCGCCGGTACCATGGCCCACTTCAAAGAAGCCTTTACCGCCGGTGCCGATGGCGCCCTGGCCGCCTCGGTGTTTCACAAAAATCTGATCAGCATCCCCGAACTGAAGGCCTGGCTCATCAGCCAGGGTAAGGAGATCCGCCCATGCAACTGACTACCGACAATCTCCAGCGCATCGACTTTGCCAAAGGCGACGGACTGCTGCCAGCGCTGGTGCAAGATGTGGCCAGCGGCCAAATCCGCATGCAGGGTTATATGAATGCTGAAGCCCTCAGCCAGACCCTGACCAGTGGCCTGGTTACCTTTTATAGCCGTAGCAAAGAGCGACTGTGGGTAAAGGGGGAAAGCTCCGGTAATGTGCTGAAAGTTGTGTCGGTACACAGTGATTGCGACAACGACAGCCTGCTGATCCTCGCCCAGCCGGTTGGCCCCACCTGCCACCTGGGCACGGCCAGTTGCTTTGCCGACGCGGCGCCGCAGCTGGCGTTTTTGGCCGAGCTGGAAGCCATTCAGGGCCAGCGCCTGCAAAGTGGTGACGCGCAGTCCTACACCGCCCGCCTGGCCGCTCGCGGTATCAACAAAGTGGCACAAAAAGTCGGTGAGGAAGGGGTGGAAGTGGCCCTGGCCGCCGTCGCTGAAGGTGACGAGGCACTCCTTAACGAAAGTGCCGATTTGCTTTATCACCTGCTGTTGACGCTGCGCCTGCGGGGCCTGTCTCTGGCCGATGCCGTGGCCGTACTGAAAAGCCGCCATTGAGTCATAAAAAGCCCCGCTGTTGCGGGGCTTTTTATTTACAGCTTAAGGGCTTCGGTTAAATCGCCAAGGGCTGGTGAATGGTTACGCTTGAGCGCCGCGTCACGTTCGGTAAGCCCAGGTAATACCGGTAAATCCCAACGCGTGGTGATAAAGCGCAGAATAGAGGTGGTGTCGTAGAACTGGTGGTCTACATATCCGCGTTTGGCATAGGGCGAAATGATGATGGCCGGGATGCGGCTGCCTGGCCCCCAGCGATCACCTTTGGGTGGCGCGACGTGGTCCCAGTAACCGCCGTTTTCATCGTAGGTGACCACCACCAGCATATGTGGCCATTGCGGGCTTTTTTGCAACTGATGAATGATATCGGCGATGTGCTGGTCACCGGCCATGACACTGGCGTAGCCAGAGTGCTGGTTAAAATTGCCCTGCGGTTTGTAAAAACTGACGGCAGGCAAGGTACCCGCTTTGATGGCGGCCAGAAAATCCTTTTCATCCTTCAGGTGCTGCTGGCGCTCCGGGGTGCCGGGAGCCATGTCCTTGAAGTAGTTAAAGGGCTGATGGTGTGCCTGAAAGTTGGGTACCGGGTAGTGATAGACATTGCTGCGATCAGCTACCGCTTTATCCCAGGCGCCAGCATACCAGGCCCAGCTCACTTTTTTCGTATCAAGCATATCGCCGATGTGCGCTTGCGTCTGCGGCGGTAAGGTATGTGGATCATTAGGGTTGGCAAAACGGGGATCTTCCCCCGGGGCCGGCGCCACACCACTCGGCTGGTAGGGCGGCTGCATGGTGTTGACGGCAAAAAAGTCCGGTGTCAGGGTGCCGTCATTAACAAACTTTGGCGGCCCCTGCATGGCACTTTGTGGGCTGTTCGGCGCCAGTGTCAGGCTGACGCCATCGGCATTAACCACGGAGATCTTGCCTTTGGCCGGGCTCTTATCCGCATTGGGGTAGTAAGGACTACAGGCACAAATCAGGCGGATATGGTTAAAGAAGCTGCCACCAAAGCCTCCCATGAAAAAGTTATCCGCCAGGGTGTATTGGCGGGCCAACTGCCACAACGGCAATGACTTGCCATCGTAGTAACCCATTACCAGGGCGCCGGCATCGGAATAGGCAGCAAACTTGTCGTTGCGGCCGTCATCAATCTGCATCTGATTCTGATAGAAGCGGTGTACCAGATCACGGGTACGCACATTGAGACCAAGATCGAAACCACCCGGCGCATTCAGCTGAAACGGCATGTTAGGCAGCTTGGCGGTGTCTTCTTCCGTGATAACCGGTGTAACGCCCGGCCCAGTCAAACCACCCCAGGCTGGCGGCAGAAACGCCAGCGCCCGTTTGCCTGTACGGTCCAGCTGCTTGTAGTCTTCCTGTTTCAGGGCGTCAGCAATGCCATTAGCGCCGGGAAACAGGCCATAGAGGTTATCAAAGCTGCGGTTTTCACCGTAAATAACCACCACATTCTGGATTTTTGACAGATCCTTAGCACTGGCGGCGGCAGACTTACTGCTGTTATCACCACAACCGGCCAGCAAGGCCGCACAGGCCATAGCCACTACACTCAAGCGTTTCATTGCGCGTATCCTGTTGGTTTTGTGAAGTCCTATTGTGCCGAAAAAGCCGGGCGGGGTCGCCCCTTACAATAACGGAGAGCAGATGAATTTCGGGTGGGTATTGGCACTGTTACTGGCGCTGCCACTGCAAGCGACCACATTTGAGCAGCGTATTCAGGCACAACACCATCGTGCCGATGCCATGCGCCAGCTCGGTGAGCAGCTTTTTACGGAAAAAGCCCTTTCCGGTTCCGGCCGTATTGCCTGTAGTAGCTGCCACCAGCGCACCCTCGCCTACTCCTCACCACAAGCTCTGATGCCCGGCGGTAACCGGTTGCAGCTGCGCGGCAACCGGGCAGTACCGGGGCTGACTTACTTACAGGCGGTGCCACAGTTTAGCGAGCATTTCTCAGAAGATGACGGTAATGACAGCATCGACAACGGCCCTACCGGTGGCCTGGACTGGGATGGCCGGGCCGATCGGGCCCGCGATCAGGTACGTCAGCCTTTGTTTGCCAGCAATGAAATGGCCAGCACCGCCGCAATCATTTTACGGGTACTGGCAACCCGTTCCTATCGCCAGACTGTCAAAGCGCTGTATGGTGCCAAGGCCCTGCTCAGCCCCCAAGCCGCGGTTGACGCCGCGGCCAGTAGCCTGGCGGCGTTTTTACACAGTCCGCGCTTTTACCCTTATTCCAGCAAGTACGACGCCGTGTTGCGGGGTGAGGCCACCCTCAGCCCGGCAGAAGCCCGGGGATTAGCGGCCTTCAATGACCCCAAGCGGGGTAATTGCGCCAGCTGCCATTTCTCCGGCTATAGCGCCAACGGCGCACCGCCGCTGTTCACTGACTATGGCTACAGCGCCTTGGGGCTGCCCCGTAACCCGCGGGTACCCGCCAACGCCGATCCGCATTTTTTCGATATGGGTTTATGCGGCCCCTACCGCCACGATCTGGCCAGTAAAAAACGCTACTGTGGCCGCTTTCGTACCCCCAGCTTGCGTAACGTGGCGCTGAAAAAGCACTTTTTCCATAACGGCGTGATCACCTCCTTGCACGATGCCATTGCCTTTTATGCCAGCCGCGATAGCAACCCTGGCCGCTGGTACCCCCGCAATGGGGCCGGCCAGATAGAAAAATTCAACGACCTGCCCAAGGCTTACTGGCCCAATATTGAGATGACACCACCTTTTGGTGCCCAGGCCGGTGCGAAACCGGCTTTTAGCGAGCAGGATGTACGTGATATTGAAGCCTTTCTCGGCACCCTCAGCGATGGCTATGACGGCGCAAAAAATCCGCCATCACCGGCATCACCTGTTCAGGGTGGCTGATAGGCCCCATATGGCCAGCGTCTACCTCAACCACCTCCACGTGCCGCAGGCGCTGTGCCAGCGTCGCTGCCACTTGACGGCTGGCAGCAGGGCTAGTACGCCCCACCATCAATAACGTCGGCGCTGAAATCATCGCTGGATCGGTGTTTTCGTTAATCAAGGCCTCAAAGTCTTTGACCACTTTCGGCGCTTGCGCCGCCAAACGCTGTTGCAGGCGTGGTGGCATCGCTGCGTAGGTACCGGGGCCACTCCAGTAATCAACAAACGCCTGCGCCGCTGACGCGGCATCCAACCCGGCCATACGGGCCGACAATGCGACCACCGCCTGCCGCTCAGCGCTGTTTTGAGGCAGTAACCAGAACGCTACCGGTTCATACAGGCACAAAGCATGAATGTGCTGCGGCTGCATGGCCGCCAGATGCAGGGCATTAGCTGCCCCATAAGAATGTCCCACAAGCGTCATTTCACTAGTTAATGTTACTCTCGCCATTTCCGTCGCCAAGCGAAAGGGACCAGCCGGTGCGGCCGGTGCCTGGCCGTAACCGTAAAGGTCATGAAGTTCGCCGGGAAACTGCTGGGAAAGCGGCACCCACTGGCGGCTATCACTCATGGAACTGTGTAAATATACTCGGGACATGTTGTTTCTCCGGCCAAACAGCCGCTTGTAAAAACTGAACAACTTGCTGAACAAATCCTGTACCCGTTCAGCTTTGCCATTGCGCCTATACAGCCTGCCCCCTAACCTCAGCGCTGTAAAGACAAGGGAGAATGCTGATGAAAGTGCTGGTCGTTGAAGATGACAACCTGTTGCGTCACCACCTGAAAGTGCAGCTGTCAGAGCGGGGTTTCGGTGTTCACGCCGCCCCCAATGCCGAGGAAGCACGTTTTTTTGCTGAAGAGTACGAGCTGGATGTGGCTATTGTCGACCTGGGTTTGCCAGGCATGAATGGCATTTCCCTGATCCGAACCTTCCGTGAAGAAGGCAAGACCTTTCCCATCATCATTCTTACTGCCCGGGGCAACTGGCAGGATAAAGTCGAAGGCCTGGACGCCGGTGCCGATGACTACCTGGTCAAACCCTTTCAGATGGAAGAGTTGGTGGCCCGCTTGCAGGCACTGTCTCGCCGCGCTGCCGGCTTTGCCAGCCCGACCATCGAAGCTCAGCCATTTAAGCTGGATCTGGCCAAGAAGCAGGCTTTTCGGGCAGAAGATCCACTGACACTGACCGCCTACGAATACAAATTGCTGGAGTTTTTAATGCGCCATCACCAGGAAGTGGTGAGCAAACAGCGGTTGGTGGAACAGCTCTATGATGACCATATTGAGCGGGATTCCAACGTTGTCGAAGTGCTGATTGGCCGGCTGCGCAAGAAGCTGGACCCGGACAACAGCCTGACGCCCATTGAAACCATTCGTGGTCAAGGCTACATGTTCCGGTTAACCTGTCAGTAAATAGCTGACCGGTAAACCAATTGATCCGCCCGCTGTCACTCAAAGGTCGCGTTATGCTGGCCACCACGGTTTCTGTGGTGGTCTTTTTGGCGTTTGTCAGCTTTGCCATTATCAAGTCTTACCAGAGCGCCACCGAAAGCACCATTGAGCACAACCTCAGCCAGGACGCCAACGAACTGGTGACACTGCTCGAAGACACCCAAGGCACCGGCTGGCTGCCCAACGAGCTGGTCAACCCCAGCTATAACCAGCCGCTGTCGTCCCATATCGGGCTGATTTTTGACGAGCATGGCAAACTTATCTGGCGGTCGTTGTCCAGTTACCGCTACGAATTCAATTTCAAACCGACTTTCTTCAATCTCAACCGCAAGTTCTATCACCAGCAAATCGAAGGGGATGGCTTCTTCATCTATGAGGTATCGATCCCGATTTCGCTGGGCAAGACGGTCAAAGACTACACCCTGATGACCATGTATCAGGACAAGGACTACCAGCGCGATGCTTCGCAGTTCACCACCATAGTGCTGCTGTGGATGACCGGTGGCCTGTTTCTGATGCTGTTGGTGATCACCTGGACCCTGCGCTGGGGTTTCAAACCCTTACGCTATCTGGCGGTGGAGCTTTCAGAAATGAAGAGCGGTACCCGCGGCCAGCTGTCGCAACACTATCCAACGGAAATTGACCGGATCAGTCGGCCCCTGAACGCCTTGCTGCACCGTGAACAGGAATCACGGGAGCGGCTGAAAAATACCATGGGCGATCTGGCCCACAGCCTGAAGACGCCACTGGCCGCCATTCAGGCCTCAGCCCAAAGCCTGCAAGCCTTGCCAGAGGTGCCCCGGGAATTGCCGGCCGATATTGTCGAGCAGGCACAGCGCATGAACACCACCATCAGCTACCAGCTGAAACGGGCGGTGGTGGGCCGTCAGGGCTTGGCACAAAGCCGCATCAACCCGGCGCCGGTGGTAGAACGGCTCAGCCGGGCGCTGACCAAAGTCTACGCCAGCAAAGACGTCGACTTTCAATGTCATGTTGATGAAAACTGTTACTTCGATGGCGATGAGGGGGATCTGATGGAGATCCTCGGCAACCTGCTGGAAAACGCCTTTCGGCTCTGTGTCTGCCAGGTTCGCATCAGTCTGACTCTGGCCGGTGACAAACGGCCACATCTGCAAATCCAGGTTGACGATGACGGCCCCGGGGTACCAGAAGACAAGCGTGAAAGTATTTTGCAACGTGGCGTGCGCGCAGACTCACGCAATCCTGGCCAGGGTATTGGTCTGGCCGTGGTGGTCGATATCGTTGCTTCCTATCGCGGCCAACTGACCGTCGGCCGTGCTGAAACCCTCGGCGGCGCCAGCTTTTTGATCAGCCTGCCGCTGGGCAGCTACTGAGCGTTAAGCACCGGCCGGGCATAAGCCTCTTTAAGGAGCTGCGCTTCATCAGCGCTGAGCCCTTGCTGACGCTGACGCAGCCAGTCATTACCAGTACCGGCAGCGGCCAGGTTGGTGGGAAACAGCTTATAGTGGCGACGGATCTGCTGGTCGATGGCGCTGGCCAGCGCGGCTGGGCTATCCAGACCGGTGGCAGCCAGCGGCTCAGCAAAGGCAACATGCACCCGCCCCTTTTGCCCGGTGATCCCCTGCACTATGGCGCGAATATCCTCAAACGGCGCCTTTTCATAACTGCCGCCCCGCGCCTGCTGCGCCAGCTCCCGGGCCTTGAGCACATCACAAGGGTCATATTCATAAGAAATGGCCACCGGCACGATGTTCAACCGGGCCACCATCTGCTCAAAGCTCAGCTGCTTACGATGAGCCATGTAGAGCATTTTCAGCAGTGCTGGATCGGTCACGTCATTGCCGTCTTTGGCGCGGCCCTCACGCTGGGCTATCCAGATACTGTGGCCCTGTTGCAGGCTGTCATCGATATAGGCTGACAATAAGCCCATATTGGCGGCCAGTTGCCGTGGGGCTTTGGTGGCGCGCTTGACGATAAAGCTTTTATTCAGCCGCATCAGATCGGACACATAGTCCTTTTGCAGCAGGTTATCGCCAATCGCAATTCGGACGGTATCGTGGCCGGCCTGATGCAGCGCGTAATTGACAAAGGCCGGGTCCAGCGCGATATCCCGGTGGTTGGAGATAAACAGCATCGGCTTGCTGGGGGTTAACCCCTCCAGGCCACTTACGGTTACACCATCGGTGGTTTTACTTATCATCGCCGCCATGTAGTCGGCCACCAACAACTGAAAATCGCGTACCCGGTCAATACCGCCGAGTTTGCGCTTGAGCTGCTGGCGCACCAGTGGCCGCAGCAGCCAGGTCAGTTTCGGATATAACTTGGCAAACTCAAAGCGGCCGATGGCATCGGCAAATTCTTCAGTGGCTACCAGCCTGGCGATCACTGCCGCGACTTCGTCGTCGTGATAAGGGCGGATCTCGGCGTAACAGTCTTGCGTCATGTTTTCTCCAGCTTACAAACCGTAACGGTGGCCACCGTTACTGATCCCAGTAAGCCTCCTCCAGTGAGTCCTCACGCTCAGGCAAGCCGCGAGACAGCCGCGGTGAGTGCTGTACCAGCACCTCATAGCTGACCCGGTTCGCATACTTACACATCTGCGATAGCGATGAATAAGCCATAAAGGATGCCGCGTGCTTAGAGCTGCTCGGGACATTGAGACGGTGATAATCGTTGGCCGCCATATCATGCAGGAGTGCTGCCAGGGCACCGTCGCCGGCACCATTGGTATTTTTGATACGATCCGGCCCGCCCATGTATGGGGAGATATGCGAATACACCTTGATTGGTTCATCGCAATCCTGGCGCCGCATCGGCCGGGAGAACTCGTAGCGGTTAAATTCGGCAATAGCGCCCGGCAACAGCTGACGGGTGGTTTCGCGTTTCTGGGTTTCATCCACATGGCTGGCCAGGTAGAGCCCCACTGGCCCGGCAGTGCACAACACCAGATCAGCCCAGTCCAACACCTGTTCGCAGGCCAGCAAAGGGTCCGCCTCACCGGTCAATGCCGTGGCTTCATCTTCGTTCATGGCCACGACGCTGACATTGTCGCGAATAAAGTCCTGCCACCAGGCCTTGCGGTCTTCGACTATGAATTTAGTGCCCATGGTCAATACCACCGGCACCTGCGCTTCTTTTGCCCAAGCGACGGCCTGCAAGGTGCTGCGGGCCATGGGCTCATGTTCTTCACAGCGCATCAGGTAGGCAGAAATAACCAGTGCCGAGCCTGTCTGAATGAGGGTTTTATTGAGGTATTGCGTTTCCAGGCAATCCATCACCCCTTTGTTGATGGCAAAGCTGCGTTCACCGTCCGGGGCGATCAGGGTAATGCACTGGCCAATGGAGCCTGCGGCCGGTTGCAGGTAGTTCAGGTCGACCTTCGAGGAGGTGTTACAAAGGTAGCGATAAGAAGAACTGCCCACCCGGATAGATTCATTCATAACCCCAAACAATACCGAGCGATCATCTGACAGCACGGAGTAGTTATGTAGGGTGTTACCAATAGTGCCGCCCGCAAACTCCGATACGATCAGGTTGTTCTCGGTCAGCTCGGCATAGATGGCAGCAGCTTTGTCCGGCTCAATCAGCATCGAATGGCCCTTGGACAACTGATATTTGGCCAAGAAGCTGTCCGGCACATGCGCTTCAATGTCTACCAGTACCTGATCGATACCGCAAACATGGCTGGCAATGGGTTTGTTCAGTGGTGACAGTTCACTCAGCAAGGGGTCACGGGAGCCCACCGGAAAGAAGTGCTTACTCTTACGCTGGCCGGGGAATTTCATGCTGTCTCTCAAAGGCCCTGTTCAAGGCCGGCGATAGTAGCAGAAGCCGCAGCCGAACTCACTGCCTTGTTCTGCTAAAACCGATCCGTTTCAAAAAGCCGGCAACAGCCTATTGACGCCAGAGATGACCTGCATCAAGCCACCCGCCGCCATAGCCGTTACAGTGAGTATTGGGAGGTGCGTGATGACCGAAAAACGCCAGATCCTGCTGCTGAAAATAGCCATTGTTCTTGGCCTGACCCTGATCCTGACCGGCCATTACCTGATGAGTTATGCCGATCTACCTGGGCGCATGGGCGTCAGCGGCATTATCATCAGCGCAGCCTGCATCGCCTTGGGGCTGATACTGTCGCTGCCAACCAAGATGTACCTGACTTTTGTGTTGATGAAGCGCGAAAACCGCCAGCGCGATTAATGTTTAGCGCCCATCGCCAGGGCCCGCGCCGCGCCGGTGGCTCTGTCGGTACTTTGCTCCAGCCAACCCGATAACTGCTGCACAACCAGCGTGGTTAACGCCTGGATGTGCTCCGGCTCGGCATTCAAGGCACTGATGTACTCATAACGCTCACCACCGGCGGCCATGAAATAGCCGCGATTTTCCTCACCAATTTCCTCGATGGTTTCCAAGCAGTCGGCGGCAAACCCCGGGCAAAACACCTGTACTGATTTCACTCCCTGCGCCGGCAGGCTTTTTAAAGTGGCGTCGGTGTAGGGCTTAAGCCATTCGGCTTTGCCAAAGCGGGACTGGAAAGTCACCAGCAGTTGTTCTTCGCTGAGCCCCAACCGCTCGCGCAGTAAACGTGAGGTTTTGTGGCACTCACAAAAGTAGGGGTCGCCCAGCAACAGGTTGCGCTTGGGTACACCGTGATAAGACAGCAATAACCGCTCGGCCCGGCCGTGTTCGGCCCAGTGCCGCTCAATACGTGCCGCCATGGCGTCGATGTAGGGAGCAAAGTCGTGATAATGGCTGACAAAGCGCAGGTCCGGCAGCCAGCGCCGCTGGCTGAAATCCTCGTTGACCTTGTCGAGGGTGGAAGCGCTGGTGGCGGCGCAGTATTGCGGGTACAGCGGCAAAACCAGAAGCCGGTTCACGCCTTTGCCGAGCAAAGTATCAATGCCCTGGCTTATCGACGGCTGGCCATAGCGCATGGCAAAAGCCACTTCCACCTGCTCACCAAAGCGCTGCTGCAACTGCTGACGCAGGGCATCAGCCTGGTCAGCCGTGTGATAAAGCAACGGTGAGCCACGCTCGGTCCAGACACTACGATAAGCCTCAGCAGATTTTTTCGGCCGGGTGTTGAGGATGATGCCATTGAGGATCAGCCACCACAGTGGCCGGGGGATTTCCACCACCCGCGGATCCCAGAGAAATTCCTTGAGATAGGTCCGTAAAGCCTGCTTGGTGGGGGCTTCTGGGGTGCCGAGGTTGGTCACCAGCACGCCAATGCGCGCTGGCTGACCGTGGCGAAAATGCTCGCTGCCCTTAAAAGTCATGGTATCTCTCATTGCCGGTATTGCCGCGCAATACGTAAATGCCGCTGCCAATGTTCACCATGATACGAAAAAAAACGCCCCGAAACGGGGCGTTATATCAATTTAGCTGCTCATCGAGCTGTTGGCTGACGGTCTCGACCGCCTGGGTACCATCCATTTTCAGGTAACGTACCGCGCCCGCATCCGCTTCGCGTTGATAATAGCCAATCAGCGGCTCGGTCTGATCGTGATACACCGCCAGACGCTTACGAACGGTATCTTCTTTATCGTCATCACGGATGATCAGCTCGTCACCGGTTTCATCATCTTTACCTTCAACCTGCGGTGGATTGTGAGTAACGTGATAAACACGGCCAGAGGCCGGGTGTACACGGCGGCCGCTCATGCGCTCCACGATAACGTCGTCCGGCACATCAAACTCAATCACCACATCAATGGCGATACCGGCATCTTTCATGGCGTCGGCCTGTGGAATGGTGCGCGGAAAACCGTCCAGCAAGAAGCCGTTCTGGCAATCATCGGCGCTGATCCGTTCTTTCACCAAACCAATGATGATGTCGTCCGAGACCAGCTGGCCGGCATCCATCACTTTTTTGGCTTCCAGCCCCAGCGGGGTACCGGCCGCAATGGCACCACGCAGCATATCGCCGGTGGAGATCTGCGGGATGGCGAATTTTTTCATCAGGAACTGGGCCTGAGTCCCTTTGCCGGCACCGGGGGCACCTAACAGGATAATGCGCATATTCTGCTCACTCTGGTAATGGGAAAGCTGACGCAGCAGGGTTGCGTGAATGGCAATAGGTTACACAGGCCAGCTCATTAAAAAAAGGTTAAGGGCAGCTAACGCTGCCCTTTTACTTATAAGCCTTTCAACATCAACTGGTTAAGTCGCTTAACGAAACCAGACGGGTCTTCCAGGCTACCGCGCTCTGATAACAGCGCCTGTTCAAACAGCAAAGCGACGGTGTCGTCAAACTGCTCACCTTCGCGATTTTCCAGGCTTTTTACCACCGGGTGCTCCGGGTTCAGCTCGAAAATATAGTTCACTTCTGGTGCACTTTGGCCGACAGACTCCAGCAGTTTTGCCATTTGACTGGAGATGCCCTGATCAGAGGTCACCACGCAGGCAGGGGTATCGGTCAGGCGATGCGTAAAGCGCACCTCCGTGACTTTGCCCGCCAGACTGTCTTTGACCTTGGCCAGTACCCCTTCCAGCGCCTTTTCGGCTTCTTTGTCCTCGTCACTGACGTCCAGTTGCAGATCGCCACGGGTTGCCGATACCAGGGTTTTACCCTTGTACTCGCTCAGGTGGCTCATCATCCAATCGTCGATGCGCTCGGATAACAGCAGCACCTCGAAGCCTTTTTTACGCAGCACTTCCAGGTGCGGGCTGAAACGGGCGGCATTGAAGCTGTCGGCAACCACGTAGTAGATCTTTTCCTGATCTTCCGGCATCCGCTGCAAATATTCATCCAGGCTCACCCAATGGCTGCTGTCATCGTGGTGTGTGGAGTGGAAACGCAGCAAGGAGGCAATGGTCTCGCGGTTGGCAAAATCTTCTGCCGGCCCTTCTTTGAGCACAGTGCCAAACTCTTTCCAGAACGCCAGGTAAGCCTCGGGATCATCCTTGGCTTGTTTCTCCAGCATTTGCAGCACCCGTTTACTGATGGCGCTTTTCATGGTCTGAGTCAGCTTGGAGTCTTGCAGGATCTCCCGGCTGACATTCAGCGGCAGATCGGCCGAGTCCACCAGGCCTTTCACAAAACGCAGGTACTGCGGCAAGAACACCTCGGCGTCATCCATGATGAACACCCGCTTGACGTACAGTTTCAGCCCCTGCTGACGATCGCGCTGGTAAAGATCAAAGGGCGCCTTTTTCGGCAGGTACAGCAAGGACGTGTACTCATGCTTGCCTTCGACCTTATTGTGGCTCCAGCTTAGCGGCTCATTAAAATCGTGCGATAGGTGCTGGTAGAAGCTGATGTAGTCTTCTTTGCTGATATCGCTTTTGGCCTTGGTCCACAGTGCGGTGCCCTGGTTAATGGCCGCAAAACCGCCTTCTTCACCTTCTTCCTTACCCGGCTTATACAGCTCGACCGGCACCCCGATATGATCGGAGTAGGTATGAATGATCTGCTCCAGCTTCCAGGTATTGAG
This sequence comes from Gallaecimonas aegicerasi, assembly GCF_045291545.1. GTDB lineage: Bacteria > Pseudomonadota > Gammaproteobacteria > Enterobacterales > Gallaecimonadaceae > Gallaecimonas. The sequence goes on along the minus strand of NZ_CP149514.1, from coordinate 809,101 downwards.
GAAGTCTTTTTCTTCTTCTTTGAGATGCAGAATGATGTCCGTGCCGCGGCTTTTTTTATCGCTGGGGCCGACATCAAAAGTACCCTGTCCTTGCGAGCGCCACATGGTCGCTTCAGTATGGCCGGCGGCGCGGCTGTGCACCTCCACTTCATCCGCCACCATGAAGGCAGAATAAAAGCCAACACCAAACTGGCCGATAAGCTGTGAGTCTTTGGCGGCATCACCAGAGAGATTCTGGAAAAAAGCCTTGGTACCGGATTTAGCGATGGTGCCAAGATGCTCGATGATCTCGGCTTCGGTCATACCAATACCGTTATCGGAAATGGTCAGAGTGCCCTGCTTTTCATCGGCACGGATCTGCACCTTCAGCTCGCCATCACCTTCATAGAGGTCGGCATTTTCCAAGGCCCGAAAGCGCAGCTTGTCAGCAGCATCGGCGGCGTTGGAAATCAGCTCACGCAGGAAAATGTCTTTGTTGGAATACAAAGAATGGATCATCAGTTGCAGCAGCTGCTGCACTTCAGTCTGAAAGCCGTGGGTTTGGGTGGTCATGGTTTCCACTGGTCCTCTTGTGTTACGGGCTGAGAACTAGATGGGGCTGGTGGCGCTATTTTCAAGGCAACGATTAAAAAAGCCCGCGTAAGCGGGCTTTTTACAGCGGCTGGCGGCCAGTGAACGAGTGCGACAAGGTTGTGCCGTCAACGTATTCAAGTTCCCCGCCCACCGGAACACCGTGGGCAATACGGCTGACCTTGATGCCATGACGATGCGCCATTTGCGCCACGTAGTGGGCAGTAGCGTCACCTTCAACCGTCGGATTAGTGGCCAGGATGACTTCCTGCCACGGCTCACGCTGTAACAAAACATCAAGCTGCTCCAGTTGCAGCTCAGCCGGGCCAATACCGTCGAGGGGAGAAAGATGCCCCATCAAGACAAAGTAACGGCCACTGAATAGCCCCGTCTGTTCAATCGCCAGGACATCGGCGGGCGTTTCCAGTACACACAACTGGCCATTTTCCAGACGTCGCGGGTTGGCGCAAATGCCACAGTGGGTCTGCTCCGTAAAGGTTCGGCAATCCTGGCAACGGCCAATGCCCTGCAGTGCTGCCTGTAACTGGTTGGCCAGTTTCAGCCCACCTTGGCGATCCCGCTCCAGCAAGTGAAAGGCCATACGGGTAGCAGATTTCCCCCCCACCCCGGGCAGACAGCGCAGAGCCTGGATCAGCTCTTTTAACAGCGGGCTGAATTCCATCTTCTTAGAACGGGAACTGCATGCCGCCAGGCAGTTTCATACCGCCGGTAACATCACCCATCTTCGCCTTGGATTCCACTTCAACCCGGCGTACCGCGTCGTTCATGGCCGCCGCGATCAGATCTTCGAGCATTTCTTTGTCGTCTGCCATCAGGCTGTCATCAATTTCCACCCGACGGACATTGTGATTGCCCAGCATGGTGACTTTCACCAGCCCAGCCCCGGCTTCGCCGGTGACTTCCATATTGGCGATTTCTTCCTGGGCCTTTTGCATACGCTCTTGCATTTGCTGGGCCTGCTTCATCAGGTTGCCCATTCCGCCTTTACCAAACATTATCGTTCCTCACATGATTGGGCGGACTGAATCCGCCACCAGTTCTGCATCAAATTGCTCAATAAAATGTTGCACCCGCGGGTCTGCTGCCAGCACCGCCTCAGCATGGGCCTGGCAGCTTGCCAAAATCCGGTTGCTGATGGCAAGCGGACTTTCACGCCCTGGCGGCGCTTGTGCAACAGTGATATCCAAAGGCCCGTTATAGATGCCGGCCTGACTGAGCGCGTCAGCCAATTCTTGCTGATAGCGAGCCAGATGGCGTTGCTCCGGGGCCAGCAATAACTGCCAACCGCTGTCCGAACGTATCAGCACCGCGTTCAAAGCCAATTGCCGAATAAAACCACCGGCGTCCAGAGTTTCACAGCACTGATACCAAAAGCGGTCCTGTTCATCACATTCGGCCAGAGCTGTGGTGACTGCCGGGTAAGGAGCCGATTGCGGTGCTTCATCCTCAGCAGCTTGCAGCGAATGGTCACTGACACTTGCCACGACCGGCGCGACTTCCGCCGACGTAGAGGAAAGCTCGCGCTCAGGCACCGCTGGTGCTGTGAGCGGCCCTTGTGCTGGCGCCCCCTCCGGGTGTGGCTCAGCAGGTTTGGTTACCAGCCCCGCAGAGGCCAGCGGGGCCGCCTCAGGCTTTTTTGTGCCCTCGCCCTCCTGCTGGCGCTGCTCTCGCAGTGCCTTACGGCGGGCCAGTATCGCCTGAGTTGGCGACAGTGGTGCCGCAGTATGCTCAGCCGCAGCGGCATCGGATTGCGCAGCGATGTTTGCCGACTCGGGTGATGACTCCTGAGCGTCGGTGACAGCTGGAGCTTGCTGATAACCCTGCCCTTGCGCCAGAGCCAGCACATGCTCTTGCTGCGCGGCCAAATCGGCCGGGTGCGCCACCTCAGAGGCCGCCTGCCTTGGCGGCATCGCCCGGGCCGGCTCAGGTGAACTCACTGAAGCCGCCTCGCCAGTAGCCGATTGCCGGGCGCTTGGCACCGCTGCCGGTTTCCGGGCCGGCTTGGTTCTTGGGGCCGGGGGGGCAGTGTTATCAATATCAAAAGCCAGCATCCGCAGTAGCGTCATTTCCAGTGCCATACGCGGGTCCGGGCAATGTGGCAAATCCCGGCGGCCATGTAACGTCATCTGATAAAACAGTTGCAGCTGTGTCGGGCTCAGTTGCCCGGCCAGTTGTTCCGCGGCCGGGCTCTGTGAGCCCGGTAATTGCTGGGCAATAGCCGCCTGATGCAGCAATACCAGTACATCCGCCAGCAAGGCGCTGTAATCCGGCGACATCATCGCCACGGCATCCAAGGCCGCCATCATCTCTGCGGCATCACCGGTCACCACGGCCGCCATCAGTTTTTCACTGTAGCGGCTGTCCAGGGTGCCGAGCATAGCCTGGACATTATCCAGCAATACCTGGCCATTTCCGTGGGCAATCGCCTGGTCGGTCAGACTCAGGGCATCACGCATGGAACCATTGGCCGCCTTGGCCAGCAGCGCTAGTGCGCCTTCGTCAAAAGGCAGCTGCTCGTGACCCAGTACCTGCGCCAGGTGTTCGCTAATCAGCGCCGGGCTCAGGCTCTTTAAATTAAATTGCAGGCAACGGGACAAGATGGTTACCGGCAGCTTTTGCGGATCAGTGGTGGCCAGCAAAAACTTGATGTGTTCCGGCGGCTCTTCCAGGGTTTTTAGCAGGGCATTGAAGGAGTGGCGCGACAGCATGTGTACTTCATCGATGAGGTACACCTTGTAGCGGCCGCGGGTTGGCCGGTACTGAACGTTATCGAGAATTTCGCGGGTATCTTCAACTTTGGTACGAGAGGCAGCATCGACTTCAATCAGGTCAACAAAATTGCCTTGCTCTATCTCCTGGCAGGCACTGCATTGGCCGCAAGGCGTGGCAGTAACACCCAGTTCACAGTTAAGGCTTTTGGCAAAGATCCGGGCCAGGGTGGTTTTGCCCACCCCACGGGTGCCACTGAACAGGTAGGCGTGATGCAGGCGGCCTTGGGTCAATGCATTGCCCAGTGCCTGCACCACATGATCCTGCCCCACCAGCGAAGCAAATTGCTGAGGGCGCCACTTCCGAGCCAGTACCTGATATGCCATGGAGTCGTCTTTTCACGCATCGATAGCGTCATGCTACCACAGCATGGCAACAGGTCAGCAGTCAGTGGCCGTCAAACTGCACCAGATCGAAAACGTCCAAATCTTGCTTACGCAGACGCTCGATCCCGCCCAGTTCCGGCAGGGAAACAATAAACGCGGCATGGCGGGCTTCGCCACCCAGCTCCCGCACCAACTTAGCTGTGGCCTCAATGGTGCCGCCGGTCGCCAGCAGGTCATCGACCAGCAGCACTTTGTCACCCGTACTGATGGCATCAATATGAATTTCCAGCGTGTCCTGGCCATATTCCAGTTCATAGCTCTGGCCAATGGTCTGACGGGGCAGCTTGCCGGGCTTGCGGACCGGTACAAAGCCGACCCCCAGCGCTAACGCCAGTGGGGCACCAAAAATGAAACCGCGGGCTTCCGCTCCTACGACCTTGGTAAAGCCCATCTGGCCGAAATGCTTCGCCAGCAGCTCGATGCTGGCTGCAAAAGCTTGCGGGTGCTGCATCAAGCTGGTGACATCGCGAAAGATGATCCCCGGCTTGGGGTAATCGGGAATGCTGTGAATAGCCGATTTGATCAGGGTCAGGCTGTCGTTATTCATGATGATTTTTCACACTGGGCAAAACCAAAGCAGCACAGGTTAAGGACTTTTACGACCCGGAGCAACTGCCTCGGGCTCTGCCACCACAGGCAAACGATACAAATACACCAGCACCGCCGCCATGATGGTCAGTAACATCAGGCGCAAGCCATTACTGGGAACCAGATAAATGGAAATAGCAAACGTCACCAGCATCATGGCAACTGCCCGGTTACGATAACGACGGCGCAACCCCCGCTCCCGCTCCCAGTCACGGACCATCTGCCCGAAATAGCGATTATCACGCAGCCATTGATGCCAGCGCGGCGAACCTTTGGCAAAGCACCAGGCGGCCAGCAAAATAAAAGGGGTGGTGGGCAGTACCGGCAAAAAAATGCCTAAAACGCCCAAGGCTACCGCCAGCCAACCGGCCAGCACAAACACTATACGCATACAACAACCGTAGCCAGGCCGCAAGCGGCCTGGCTACTTAGTGACTGGCATGGTGAACAACAGCAAGAATAGCCGGCAAGGTCGGCAAGCACAGTGCCACCAGCAGGCCAATAACATGTTTGAAGCTGTAGGGATCTTTGAAGTGACCGTCAGACATGATTTGCAACCTCTGATTAACAAGGACGCGAGTCTACACAAGGGAATGATCTGGATCAATTTCTTCGGCTACTTTTCGGACAATGCCCCGTGACGCCAATTTCCTCAGTGCCTGCTGCAAAGCTGCTGGTGTCACGGTTAAGTGTTCAGCCAGGTACTGTTGTAGCGTTGCCGCATTCATACCAGGGTACTGGCGTAGTGCATCCAGCAATTGCGCACTGGCCGCATTGATTTTTAGAAAACCCACAACGTCATCAGCATTACGGTACACCACCAAGAAACACGGTTCAGTAAGCGGCACAGATGGCCGCTGCTGGGCACTGATCTGATGTACCGGCCAGTGGTAAGCGGCAAGTTGTGCACTGTCTGCCAGCATCAGCGGTGTCTGGTCAGTGAGTACATCGTCAATGATCTGGCCATATTCCTGTGCCCGTTCGGCCGCCAGTTCAAGGTATTCATAGTGGGCCAGCTCGGCCATAAAGGGCGGGTCAAAAGCCCCGGCACTGAAGGCGGAGCTGTCCAGATAATCAAGAAACTCCAAACCGATTTCCAGAAACAGCGGTGTTTTGCAGTCATGGTCAGCATAAAAACGCCGCACCCGATACTGCCATTGCGGCTCGTCATAGAGGCTACGCAACACCGGAAAAGTGCTGGCTAAAAAGCTTTCTATATTGTTGAAAAGCAGCCGCCGGTAAATAGCCATACGCCGTTCTTCAATACCCGCCGGAGCCGGTTGCTGCGGGTCACGAAGGTGCGCCAGCCAGCGCGCCTGGGTGTGGCGAAAATCGGTCATTGCCAAGCATCCTGAAGGCGCGTGATCTGCGCTGTTTCAGCCAGCAGCTCCGGCAACGGTGGCAAGTTAAAATCCCGTTCCAGTAAGGTCGGGAATGGGCCATGCAGCCGATATGCCTGTGCCAGCAAGGCCCACACCGGGTCCGATACCGGCGCCCCATGGGTATCAATCAGCAGTTCAGCATCTTCCTGGCTGTGGCCGGCAACATGCCCATAAGCGATACGCTGCCCCGGCAGGGCCTGCAAAAACGTCAACGGCTCGTAGCCATGATTAGTGGCATTTACAACAATGTTGTTCACATCCAGCAGCAGCTGGCAATCGGCTTCCGACAGCACGGCGTTGATGAAGTCAATCTCACTGAGCTGGCTGTCAGCGACAGCATAGTAAGACACATTTTCCAGTGCTAAAGGCCGCTCCAGCATGTCCTGCACCTGCCGTACCCGGCCAGCAACATGGGCCACAGCTTCCTCGGTAAAGGGGATTGGCAGTAAGTCATACAAATGTGCGTCGCCGGCGCACCATGACAGATGCTCGGAGTAGCAACGAATATTATGGCGGTCAAGAAATTGCTTCAGTTGGCCAATAAACGCCTTGTCCAAAGGAGCAGGGCCACCGATAGACAATGACAGCCCATGGCAAACAAACGGGTGCGCTTCACTCAGCGCGGCAAAGGCCTTGCCGTAACGACCGCCAAGGCCCATCCAGTTTTCCGGTGCGACTTCCAAAAAAGAGACCGGCGCCGGTAAAGCCTGATGACTGAACTCATCAAGAAAGTCACGGCGCAGACCAAGGCCCGCGCCGCTGACAGCAAAACGCTCAGTGCTGACTACCACACTTGGCCTCTGGCTTGGTTTTCTTGTCGGCACCGCAAGTGGCTTCTTTTGCTTTCTTGGCCTTTTCACCGCAACTGCCTTCTTTGGCTTTGCTGGCGGCCTTTTCACCACATTTGGCCTCTTTTACTTTTTGCGGTTTGGCTTTGTCCTGCTTGCTATCACTGGCACCACAGGTGGCTTCACCACATTTACCCTCGAAGCTGACCTGCTGATAGCCCTGCCCCAGATCCTGCATAGTAAAAGACGCCGCCGACGCCGCGGTGGATGTAACCGAGCCAACAACCAGCGCGCCTAGCGCAGCGGTAACACAATGGCGAGTTTTCATACTGAGCACCTCATTGGTGAGTGAAAAAGGTCTATGACCTAAAAACCGGCAAAACCACGGCCGGAGTAAACCTCTGGGAATACGACCTGCCCCATCGACAATTTCTTTCAATCATTGATAAAAAACGTACACTTGCCAACCGAATATGGCTCAGTGTGATGTTATGCGAATTATTCTGGCGCCGATGGAAGGCGTTGTAGACCATCTGATGCGCCAGCTGCTAACGGCGCAAGGTGGTTTTGATTTATGTGTCACGGAATTTTTGCGGGTTGTCGAGCAGTTACACCCTCCCCGTTCCTTTTTCCGTATTTGCCCGGAATTGGCTCAAGGCGGCAAGACCGCTAGCGGAGTGCCGGTACGGGTCCAATTGTTGGGGCAATCGCCACACTGGCTCGCCGAAAATGCCGTGCGCGCTGTCGAGCTCGGCTCCCCGGGAGTGGATCTGAATTTTGGCTGCCCAGCCAAAACCGTCAACAAGCACCGCGGTGGCTCAGTGCTGCTGGATGAGCCAGAAACCCTCTACGCCATCATCAGCGCAGTACGCCAGGCCGTCCCGGCCCCCCTGCCGGTGACAGCGAAAATCCGCCTGGGGTTCAACGACAAAACACAAATGCTGGAAAACGCCCAGGCAATTGCTGAGGCTGGCGCCAGTGAACTGGCCGTACATGCCCGAACCAAACGTGATGGCTACCGGCCCCCGGCTTACTGGCAAGATATTGCCCGCATCCGCCAGGTGGTGTCGTTGCCGGTTATCGCCAATGGTGAAATTTGGCAGGTGGACGACGCCAAGCGTTGCCAGCAGCAATCCGGCTGCAATGATTTAATGCTGGGCCGCGGCGCTCTGGCGAGCCCCGGCCTGGCACTGGCTATCAAGCAACAAAGCGCCCTGCCTGCCTGGCCCGCGGTGCAACAACTGCTGCTGCGTTATTCAACCTTTGAAATTCAAGGCGATAAGGGCAAGTACTACCCCAATCGCCTCAAACAATGGCTGCAGTACCTGCGCCGGCAATACCCGGAAGCACAGCAGCTGTTTGAGCAAGTCAAAACCCTCAATCAAAAATCCCAGCTCCTGGAGCACCTAGCTTCTTGATGCAGGTCAGCATTTGCTGGTGCATCTGTCAGTAGACTGCTTTTAATCGTCACTATTGGAGAGCGATCCATGGACACGTTTCAGCAACGTCTGGAGCAAGAGCAGTCCCAGCTACACCAACAACTGACTGCCAGACTGATTGAGTTGGGCGCCTCTAGCCAGGTATTAGCGGCCTTAGCACAACAGGGCTTTGACGGTATTGCTGACTTTTTACCGGAATTGCCTGACCGGCAACTTTATGCGCTGTGTCAGCGCCTAGGTAAAGTTGAAGCCGCACTTTGCCAGATTGAGCAAGGTGTGTACGGTATTTGCTGTGACTGCGAAGCAGAAATAGACATGGCACGTCTGGTCGCCGACCCCGCCGAGCAACGTTGTCACCATTGTGATGACAAAGCCGTATAAATAATTTGCCACCCCAAACACCATCAGGCATGCTTGATGAACTTGACTTTTCCGGGTTGACCATGAAAACGAAATCAACTGCTTTGATTTTTCTTACCTTCCACTAGTGGGAGGTTGGTCGCTATTGTCGTTTCAGCCTCCCTTCGCGGAGGCTTTTTTGTTTGAGGAGGCCCTATGGCTTTGGAGGATCTGCGCCAACAGATTGAAGCGGTGGATAACCGTTTACTGGGAGCCTTGGCCGAGCGCCGGGCCTTGGCGCTGGAAGTTGCCCGCGATAAGCAGCAGCATCAAGGGGCGGTCAGAGACTTGCAACGGGAATTGACCTTGATGACCCTGCTTAACGAAAAAGGCCGTTCTTTGGGGCTGGACCCGGCCATGCTGGGGCGGCTCTATCAGATCATCATTGAAGATTCGGTACTGACCCAGCAAGCCTGGCTGGAACAACAGCCACAATCCGCTGCGTTATCCATTGCTTATCTCGGCATGGAAGGTACTTACTCTTTTTTGGCCGCACAAGGCTATGCCAGCCGTCGTCAGCGACCATTTATAGGGCAAGCCTGTGAGCGTTTCAGCGACATCATTAGCGCTGTTGAAAGCGGTCAGGCTGACTTGGGTATCCTGCCTATCGAAAACACCTCTTCCGGCTCCATCAATGAAGTCTATGACCTGCTGCGTCACACCCATTTGGCGATCGCCGGTGAAACCTACCTGGCGGTCGATCACCACTTACTGGTAAAGCCTGGTACCCGCCTGGCCGAAATTAAGACGGTGTATGGCCACCCCCAGGCACTCGCGCAATGCTCAGCTTTTCTAAACAACCTTGGTCATGACATCACACTACAGGCCTGCCCTTCCTCAGCACATGCCATGGCGCAGGTCAGCGATGCTTACAGCGCGGCACTAGGGCCTGCCAGCGGCGGTGAGCTGTACCAGCTAGAGGCAATAGAGCATCAGCTGGCCAATCAGGGGAATAACACCACCCGCTTTATTGTTGTCAGCCGCAACGCCGCGACAGTGCCGACTCAGCTGCCCGCCAAGACCAGCTTGATCATGGCCACCCACAACCAGCCCGGAGCCCTGGTCGATGCCTTACTGGTGCTACGCCAGCATGACATCAACATCATCAAACTCGAGTCCCGGCCAATGCCGGGTAACCCCTGGGAAGAGCTCTTTTATATTGATTTAAGCTGCCACATCCAAAGCCCCTCATGGCAGCAGGCTTATGCCGCCTTACAAGCCATGACCCGCTTTAGTAAGGTCCTTGGTTGTTATCTTGATGAACGCATAGCCCCGGTGCCACAGCCATAAAAAAAGCCGCCCGAGGGCGGCTTTTTTATCGCACAGGCAACCGTATCAGATACGGTAGCTGAAGTTGGCGAACATGTAACGACCCAGCACATCGTACGCTTCCGGTACGGTGTTGGCGTCAGAGTAGCTCGGCATGTACTGCGGCGCTTTGTCGAACAGGTTGTTCACACCAAAGGTAACAGCAGTATTACTGTTGATATGGTAAGTCGCAGATACGTCGTTGTAGACCACGATAGCAGTCTTGAAGGTAGGTACTTCAAGATCTTTCATGTGATCCACAAAACGCAGACGCCAGGAGGCATCCCAGTTACCCATGGAAGCATCAACACTCAGGTTGTGTTTCCATTTAGCATAGGCACCTGCTTCACCGCTGATGGTACCAGTGTAGTCACGACCGTCCTGCTCAAACTTGTTCAGGTAGGTAGTGTCCAGGTTAACAACCCAGTCAACACCGGCGCCGGCAAAGGCGTAGCGCACGTTCATATCAACACCATTGGTGTTTTGATCACCAACGTTGGTCAGCGGACGCAGCATATGATCAATATCACCAGTCACGCTGCTGCGATGCAGTTGCAGTACGTTACAGGCAGCTTGGTTACCGGCATAGCACTTATCCAGATAAAGCTGGCCGTCGATACGGTCGATAGCATTGCTGATATTGATTTTGTAGTAATCCACGGTCGCAGACAGACCGTTGATGGCATTCGGGCTCCACACCAGACCCAGGGTCAGGGTTTTGGCTTTCTCAGGCTGCAAGTCTTTCGAAGAGCTCCAGGTGTCCTGGATCTGAGAGTCGCCATAGGTGTAGTTGGTGTTACCGATCTGCGCATTACAGGTCTGATACAGGCTGCTCGCCGGATCAGTGCTGCCGTAGCCAGAGCAAGGATCGGTCAGGTAGTCGAAGCTACCTACCGCACCACCATAGAGCTCAGATACGTTCGGTGCCCGGAAGGCAGTTGAACGTACACCGCGCAGCATCAGCTGGTCGTTGATGCGCCAGGTCAGGCCCAGCTTCCAGGTGCTGTCGCTGCCGAAAGTGGAGTAGTCAAAGTAGCGAGCGGCCGCTTCCAAAGACAGATCACGAGCGAAAGCCTTGTTGGACAGCAGCGGCACGGCCAGTTCGCCGTACACCTGGGTAGTGTGGTAGCTACCATTGGTTGGGTCTTGCTGTGACTGCGCACTGTCGCCGGCAACGGTGACAGAGTCAGGCTGGAACCAGCCGGATTCACGACGGTATTCGATACCAGAAGCAAAGCTCATCATACCTGCAGGCAGTTCGACCAGATCGCCGGAGATGTTACCGCTCAGTACGGACATCTCGTTACCACCGGTGGAGGTATCGGTGTAGTCAACGTAGTTCAGCAGATCCTGGCTCAGCTGACCTTCCGGAACAAACCAGTTACCGCAAGGAATGCCGTTTTGACCGCAAACGTTCGGATCAGTGGTTTCAACCAGCTTGCGGGTGTTTTGCAGGCCAGCTGTTTTGCTGATGGCGTCATTGCGACCCCAAACATAGGATACATCCCAGTCCAGGCCGTTATGGATATCCAGGGTACCCTGAGCACCCAGCACGAAACGAGTGGTATCAACAACCTGGCTATACTCACGAGCACCGGCTTCGGTCATACGGCGCTTGTAAGCAACGTCAGTGTTCCAGATGTTACCGGTAGCAGCAGCAGGAATGATGGCGTAAACAGGCGACGGGGCCAGTTGCTGATTAGACATCCGTTTGGTGCTGAAGAAAGACGTAAACAGCTGGGTGTTATCAGTCAGGTTATAAGTACCGTTACCGAATACGGAAGCCCGTTTTTGCGGAGTATAAAGGTACTGATAAGGCACATAGTTATAGTAGCTATGTTGCGGTACCCACTGGTTGGAGCCCTGGTCAAACTGCATGTAGCCGTTACCAGCGTTCACTACACCACCAGGGATATAGGTACTACCACCGATACAGGTACCTTCAGGTGAACCGTCACGTACACAGCTGGAGAAATCACGAGCACTTTGCATAACGTGGCCGCGATCAACATAGCTGGCACCAACGACCAGGTTACCCTTATCGAAGTTACCGCCCATCAGCATGTTGATTTGAGCAGTATTGCCGTCGCCTTTGCTGGTGCCACCATAAGAGGCATCCAATTGCAGGCCACTGAAGTTCTTCTTGGTGATGATGTTAACTACACCAGCAACTGCGTCAGAACCATAAACAGCGGAAGCACCATCTTTCAGTACTTCAACACGCTTGATCATGGAAACCGGGATGGAGCTGATATCAACAGTGGCGTCAGCGCCACTACCAGAGTTGACCATCCGACGGCCATTGATCAGCACCAGTGTACGGGAAGAGCCCATACCGCGCAGATCGATGTTAGTGGTACCCATGCCACCATTGTTGGTTGCAGCACCGATAGGTGCACCAGCACTAAAAGTGCTTTGGGTCAGCAGATCGGCAATGTTGGTGTAGCCACCTTGCGTAATTTGCTTGTCAGAGATAACAGAAACAGGGCTAGCTGTTTCCATATCGGTACGCTTGATGCGGGAACCGGTTACCTCGATTTTTTCTACGTTACTGTCGTTACCGTTATCGGTAGCAGCCAGTACAGGCATAGACAGAGTGGCCGCGGCGCCAGCAAACAGCGCATAACGGACGGCACTAGCAGTGATTGTTTTGGACATCATGACTTTTCCTTTGGCGAAAATATCGTCGCAATAGGATTTAAATATTGTTTTGTTAGGCTCAGTGAGCCATCAACGATACTCGGCCAGAGTCTTATTTAAGTCAATGAAAGCAAAGGAAAACAAAATGTTTTCATTGGATAAATTATGAAGTTTATTTTTTAATTTATGAGGGTAGAAGTGCTAACAGATAGAAAAAAGATAATATTGAGTCATATTTTTCAATACCTTACATCAACACCCCCAGATCAAGTAAATTGGACAAGAGCTATCCAATCTCGCTATTTCTACACCTAAGCGTGATCTTGGTCACATATAAATTGGAAAAAATTGCGCACTATTCTGTTACCAAACCGCACTCGTCACAAAAAAAACTATTCATTTACCAAATAAAAACATTGTTTACCAACTCGACAATATTGCTGTAAGAATAAAACGAAGATGGCTGCACAAATTACCAGCAAACCTTTATAAAGTTAATTTATAGAGACAAAAAAACCCCCGTTAGGGGGCTTTATAAGATGGCAATATATTAGAGGTCAACGTTTTTACGTTTAGCCTCATCTCGAACATATCCTTCCCAGCTTTTGGCTGTTTTGGCTGTTTCTTTAAATTTAGCTGCCAAACGAAGTTGTTGAATAGCCGGTAAATACTTGTGCTTGAAAAAGTAAGCCTGCGCGAGAGACAGGTGTACTTGACCAGGCTCAGGCAATTTGCCTGCTTTGATAGCCTCATTAAAGGCTTCAATAGCACGGTCAAAGTCTTCTTTTTCAATCAAGAGATTACCTTGCTTAAGGTAATCCTTGCCGTTATCACTCAACTTGGCCGCTTTACCATAATAAGCAATTGCCTTGTCCAGCTCTTTAGCATTCCGCCACGTGTTAGCCAAAGTAGAGTAAGCTTTTTCATCAGCAGGGATAATACCCGCCTTGATAAACTTCTCCTGGATTATGGCTGACTTGTACGGAATATCCTGGTTAGCATACAGCTGTGCCAGCACTTTACCTTCGTTTTCCTTTTTCAGGAAACCTTGCTTGTAAGCCAAGGCGTAAGTTGCCAGTGCATTATCCGTCTGATTAAGCAGCATGTAGCTTTGTGAAAGCTGCATCCACCACTGCTTTTCTTTCGGATCAAGATGTACCAGGGTCTTCAATACCGGTACCATTTGGGCGTATTGCTTGCGCTCATAGAACGCACCCAGCTTAAGAATATAGGGATTCTTGTTAGGCTCTTTGTACATGGCAATCGCTTTATCAGCATATTCCACGACTTTATTGAGCTCTTTCAGCTGGTAGTAAGCTTGCGCCATCAAGGTATAGACGTCAGCACTGGCTTTGCCGGAAAAGTCCATCCATTTATTCAGGTAAGTCAGCGATTCCCGCCACTTTTCCTTCTGCTGCAGCATCTGCCCAACCTGACGCAAAACACTTTCCTGCTCGGTCTGGTTCAGCGCATTCATATCCGCAGCTTCTTTCAGGTATTGCAGGGATTTATCCCACTTATCCTGATAGTAATAGATGGTTCCAATGAAACGCTTCACATACGCTTTGTCATAGTCACTACGAGGTGACAGATCCTGCACAATATTGAGCGCATCCTGGTACTTTGCCTTTTCGAACAGATCATAAGCCTTGCCTATTGAGCGCCCCATCGATTCCGACAGAGCAACTGACTTACGCTTAGGCACCTGTTTGACCTGAACGACAACGTCCTTGGCTAAAGCCAACTGCGGAAGGCTGGCAACACTGACCAAGGCCAGCATCGCCAGTAAAGAAGAGAGTGCTTTCTTCATCTTCATTACTTATTACCCTCCAGCTTAAAGTCAAGCTGTACAGTCAAACCCGGTTGCTTAACCGGCTTACCGTCAACAATTTTCGGCTTGTATTTCCATTTGGCCAGTGCACGTTTAGCAGCACGGTCAAAAATACGCTTTGGCTTGGCGTCGATCACTTCGATGTTTTCAACACCACCGACTTCATTAATGGTAAAGCTCAAGCGCACCCAGCCTTCACGACCATCACGAGCCGCTTCGATAGGATACTTGGGATCCATCCGGAAAATCGGTGTTGCTTCTCCGTCTTGACCACCCATACCACCAATGCCAGGACGACCACCAATACCTGGGCCATTACCACGAGCGGCGAAATCGATCTTGGGCATGTCCAGAGGCTGCATTTGTGTCTGCGGCTTGGTCTGATCATTGTTGATCGCTTTCGTCATTCGCGGCGGCTGCTCCGGCGGCGGCGGCGGCTTAGGAAGTTGCCGAGGCTTCTGCTGGGGCGGCGTATCCTGCTTGTTCACAGCAATATCGATTGTCGGAGCTTCCGAAGTATCGGGGTTGCGCTTGGCACCCCCCGAAATCAGATAAGCCATGAACCAAAACAGGAAGAAGGTGACGACAATCCCCAGCAATACACTTGCTATGGATCTAGCCATATTAACTCCCGGTCTTAGCAGCCAACGAGATCTTATCGATACCCGCCGCTTTAACTTGGTCCATTACTGCAACAACAACACCGTTCTTCGCATCCTTATCCGCCTGGATAACAACAGAAGATTCAGGTTGTTCAGCCAGCATCCGCTCAACGTTGGCGCGAACACGCTTAACGTCGACATTACGTTTTTCCATGAAAACGTCGCCATTGGCATTAATAGCGATAAAGATATTGGCTGATTTCTTCTTGGTGGCCGTGGCCGCGGTTGGGCGGTTCACGTCAATACCTGACTCTTTTACAAAAGAGGTGGTCACGATGAAGAAGATCAACATGATGAAGACGATGTCGAGCATCGGCGTCATGTCGATACTAGCTTCTTCTTCCTGCCGTACACGTTTACGTGCCATAGCTACTCTCTCTTAGTGGTGCGGCATGCTATCGACAATGCGATGGCTTGCAACTTTAACCTTGGCTTCCAGACGGGAGCTGAAGAACACACCGGACAATGCTGCCACCATACCGGCCATAGTCGGAATGGTTGCCATTGAAATACCGGATGCCATCAACCGGGGGTTACCCGTACCCGTATTCGCCATGATCTCGAACACATGCACCATACCGGTTACTGTGCCCAACAGACCCATCAGCGGACATACCGCAACCAGAGTCTTGATCAGTTGCATGCGCGCGTTCAACTTTTCATTGGCTTGGGAAATCCAGGCCTCACGGATTCTATGCGCGTACCACGATGTGGTGTCTTCACGAGCGTTCCACTTGCCTACTACATTCTTAAGCAGCTTAGGAAAAACACCGCTCAAGTACATGTAACGCTCGATCATCAGAACCCACATAACGAACAATACGAGGGCTAGCCAGTAGAGGACTATGCCCCCCGTATTCATAAAATCCCTGACAGATTCCCAGAGCTCTATCAGGAAGAGCATCATTACTTAGACTCCTTCTCCGCGTGCTCAGCGATAATACCGGTAGCTTGTTCCTCAACGAGGTGGATAAGCGTTTGGCTACGTGAGTACACGATGGAGTGCAGGAAGATCAACGGCAGTGCAGCAACCAGACCCAGAACGGTTGTAACCAGAGCCATGGAGATACCACCAGCCATGATTTTCGGGTCACCAGTACCAAACAGAGTGATGGACTGGAAGGTACCGATCATACCGGTAACAGTACCCAGCAGACCCAGCAACGGTGCAACAGCAGCCAGAACCTTGATGATGGATACCCCACGTTCAATACGCGGCGTTTCCTTCAAAATGGCTTCATCCAGCTTCAGTTCCAGGGTTTCTACGTCAACGTTACGGTTGTTTTCGTAAACCTTCAGGATACGACCCAGCGGGTTATTGTCAGACGGAGTGTCAGACTTGATTTGCTTGCGAATAGCAGCACTCATACCGCCCAGTACAATCAGACGCTCGATAACAATCAGCAGGCCCAGTGCCAGTACACCAGTGATGATGTAACCAACAGTGCCACCCTGGTTGTAACGTTCCATCAGCGTCACTTTCTTAGTCAGCAGAGACAAGATGGTGCCACGTGAAGGGTCGATATACAGCGGGGAGTAACCAGACTTGTTCTGCTCATAGTTAACAACAGAGTCAACCATGTAAGACTCAGGCTGGCGAGACAGTACAGCAATAGTACCTTTGCCGTTGTCGCCTTCAGGATTGAAAGTCAGGTAACCGTCTTTGTTCAGCAGGTTGAACGCACCAATGCGGGTTACCTGCATTTCTTTGGTTTCACCGTCTTTGGTGATGACTTTGGCAGGGAAAGTAACAATCTCGCCGGAGGCAGTCATTTCCTTCTGAAGTGCAAACCACAGGTCTTCAAGCTCCTTCATTTCCGGCAGCTTTTTAGACTCGGCAAGTTTACCCATTTCCACATCACGGCCCGGATACTGAGCAGAGATAACGGAAGTCTGGAAACGTGAACGGGCATCGCCAGCAACCTGACGTACAACACCGAACATCTCACCCATGTTACCGACCGCCAGGGTCAGCTTTTCTTCCATCTCAGCCAGCTTTTTCTCGTTGGCAGAGAATTGCGCAGCCAGATCAGCACTACGTTGCTGCTCGGCTTTCAGCTCAGCTTTAGCTTTGTTCAGCAGAGCTTGCTTGTCAGCGCGCTCAGACAGGAATTCCTGCTCGCGTTGCTTATTGATTTTCTCGTCAGACAGACGATCCTGTTGCACCTGCTTAAGCAGCTGCTCCAGAGTTTTAGCCTGGGGGGCTGCAGCCATCACCGGCTGAACGCTCAGCATCAGACCCGCAGCCAGGGCTACGCTCTTCAATACGGTTTTCATTCTGCAGACTCCGGTGCTTCGATAGGCAGTTTGATGAGGTTCGGGGCAGCCTGGTTGCGGGCCATTTTCACAGCTTCGCGTACGGAAGTGACGTATTTGTCACCCAGTTTTTCCCAATCCTTCTTCTCTTTGTTCCAGAACCAGGCATTTTCCTGATCCAGTGACAATGCCAGATAGGCAATACGGCCGATGTGAACAAAGTCGACTTGCAGATCTTTACCATCGATTTTCAGAACACCCTGAGTCGCTTCACTTTTCGAACCGTACTCAAGCTCATCCTGATAAGCAGCGGTGATTTGACGATAACGCTCAGAAGTCGCAATGGAAGAGTCTTCCATCATGGCTTTCAGATGAGCGACACGATCTTCACGCTCTTTAAGGTCAAAAGGCATATCCAACTTCACGAACTCGGCAAGAGAGTCGATCATCTTGTACATCAGCGGCACAACGCCTTGCTGAGTCTTGGTGATGTTTGCCAGCTGTTCGTTGTAGCTGTTCATCTCGCCTTCCTGACTTTGAATCAGCTTAGCGACATGCTCATCATATACTTTCAGGTTGTCAGTTTGCGCAACAGTGGAGCGGTAATCGGCCACCATTTCGCGGGTCTGATCTGAAAGTTTGTCAATTTTGGCTTGTGAAGCCGCGGCGGCGTCATTTGTTGTTTTCTCAACGTTCTGAGAAGAGACAAGAGGATCGGCCGCATGGGCGGCACTACCGGCGAACATGAAAGCACCGGCAAGGGCCGCAGCGAGAGTGCTTCTCTTGCTTAGTCTGGACATAGTTCCCAACCAACGTCTTATCGTTATCGAAACCTGATTGCTCAGCAATGCAGGATGTTAAGGACTGCAACATCAAAGACTACGCTCCGACGCTACACCAGCCACGGATGATTCCAGATATGTCAAAGTGTGTCAACTAAGCTAAAAGACTTCTCTAAGCCGCTCCCTCGCTCTGAAGTAAACAAAAAAACATTAATTATCATCAAGATAGATCACTTAATGTTTCTAATTGTCAAACAACTCCCTATCACTAGCCCTTCTTCAGATGTGAGATGTACATCTTTTTCCATGCACATTGATGCTTTATCAAACACTGCTGTGATTTCAGATAGTCGTTCCTTGGTAACGACTGCTGTTAGCAGGTCATCTAGGCGATGGCAATGGCCGCTGATACCCTCGAGGTAGTCAGCCACAACTTTCTTGGCCTGCTGACGTCCCGTGGGATTAGACAGTAATTGATACGCTAGGGCTGGGAAGCCTGAATCACCAAAGGCTTCCATATCTGTGTCGGCAAGTAACCGAGCCTGATGATTCATCTCTTGTCTGATTTGCATTATAGCTTGAGGGTTGCTCCCCCAGATTTTAACGAGCCTAGCGAGCGTATCGAACAACCCACCAGCCTGTTGCATTTTCGACAACATCATACGCAATCGTTGGTTGCGCTGAACAATCACGGATTCGGGAATATGACAAACAAACGAGCAAACCCCACCCGGCATAAGGACACGCTTAATCTCTTTAACTGTCTCTTGTAGAGGGCAGTACTCAAAGCCGAATTGCGATACCACTTTATACACCGATAGACTGTCAAAAGGCATTTCTGTTGCAGATATGCCACTATGAAAGTAGCAATTTTTTTCTTCGATGGAATTACAAGGAATAGATAAATCTGCTTGGTCAATCCCTTCATATCCTCCCAAGAATCCTAGCGGATTAATCATTTCCCAAATCGCCCCATTACCACAGCCTATATCAACGAGAGTTTGGTCGGGTTTAAGATCCTTTGTTATCAGCCACCAATGATTCCGTACATTATTATCATAGCCAAGTCCATCTTCTGCATCACCAAAAGAGCTCAAATGACCGGCAGACCAATACTCACTCCAATAATCTCCCATGTTATCTCCCTCAAAAAAAAGGGCCGATGTAATCGGCCCTTTTAATTAATCCAACTAAGATTAGAAACTTAGCTGATAACTAATGCGATAATCCCGACCGAAGTTGTTGTACAGATCTTGATTATCCCAAGTGCCAGCAGAGCTCAACACAGGAGCCTTATTGGCAAGGTTATTGACAGTAAATGAGAACTGTCCGTATGAACCAGCATCATAGGTATAGGTAACATTCTGAATAAACCAGCTATCCAGCTTACCTTTATGTGTCCAGTAACCAGTTCCCGGGATCGGATTACCTGCAGTATCTTCCTGATACTTAAGCGTATCCTGGTCGTTTGTTTTAGCCGTATAGTTACCGTTCCACGTAACGGTGTGGTTACCATTGGTGTAAAGCAATGTCAGGGTAGACTTGTACTTAGGCTGACCATTCCAACCCGCTGTATTTTCGAGAATCCCACCTTGATCTGTTTCATATTTAAATATGAAACTATTCATCATACGAAGGCCGAAGTCACCGAAGCGGGTGTCCAGGTTACCATTGATACCAAAGTCTAAACCTTTGATATTGAAACCTACACCATTGTAGTAGCCAGTACCCGCCTGAATCAGGGTGCCGGTTGCTCCTCGAATGAGGTAATACTTCATGTTGGAGACATCAGTTCCCTGCGGAACAGCAGTCAACTTCCCATTAGCTTCATCTGTAATAAGATCTTGAACAGACTTAGTTTGAATTACGTTTTTAATTTTCAAATCAAAATAATCAAGAGTAAACCCGATATTTCGATTCAAATCGTAAGCCAAACCCAAGTTGGTGTATTTAGAGGTCTCAGCTTCCAAGTTAGGATTAGACTTATAGTAGGTGTCGAACTGTTGTTGCGTTGTCCCACCATTATTAAAGTCAATGGCATATTCAGCACTGAAGGTTGTAGCTGCATACAACTCATCCAAAGATGGGGCCCGGAAGGCCTCTGAGTATGAACCTCGTGCTACCAAACCATCAGCCAGCTGCCAACGGAAAGAGGCTTTTGGTGACCACTCATTACCAAAGTCAGAATAGCTATCGTAGCGAGCAGCTAAGTTAAGCTCAAAGCTATCAGTGACAGGCAAAACAGTCTCGTAGAAGAAAGCATCGATATTGCGAGTTCCACGAGATGTATTACCTGCAGAACCACCAACCAAGCCGGCTTCGGACTGGGCATCGTATACATCACCATAGCTCAGCTCCATACGCTCTGCGCCAAAGTAATGAGAAACAACACCGCCAGGCAGCTCGAACATATCAAAGCCGATACCAGCGTAGTACTGGTCCATAATCCCTTTAGAGTTCTGCAGAGTCGTAGCCTTCATATTAGCCAGGCCTTCTGCTGAGCCTAAGTCGATACCGTTTTGCTCGTTGTAAGCCAAACCACCATAGCTTAAATAGTACTCACCAACAGATTTGTTATCGGCGTCGTTACGATGGTAATAAACTTCCCAGTTAGCATTGTGCCAATCAAGGGTACCACGCAGACCGGTCAAGTAATCCTGGTTAACATCAGTGACGTTGTTGTCACGAGTACCGATACCTGTCCAACGGAAGAAACCATAAGCACCATCAACACCGTAAGGGTTATCAGGATTGTCAGCAGACATATTACGCCACGGCGCCGCTGGCGGGGCATATCGACCAAAGGATTTATTGATCGTAACCATGCTACGGCCATACCACTGAATGTCATCAGTGATGTTGTAGTTGGCATTTACATAAACAGTATTGCGGTCAAGAGAGGCTGTGTTGTATGAAACGTTCGCATATGCGTACATACAGTAAGTGGAGCCTGGGCCCCAGTCATCATCAGCAGCGACTTTCTGGAATACATCAGAACCATATTGAGCTTCTAGCTGGCTACAACGCGGAGATGCCTGAGCTTCGGAGAAAGTTGGAGTGGCAACTGTGGCACCATAAATAGACCAACCGGAAGTTTCGGTGTAAGCCTGAATAATGCCATCGCCATTGCGGTCAACCATTTTGGCTTTGGTGTAGTCACGTTGGCCGTCAGCAATACCCTTACGCATCTGGTGATCAAAGGAGAATGTAATGTTCCCTTTATCATTAGATACACCGCCCAACATGGAAAATTCATTCGACGTTTGGCCTTTATCTAACTGGCGGTGTCCAGTGCCATAGTTAAATACCAAACCCTGGAAGTTTTTCTTCAGGATGATATTCACTACACCAGCAATGGCATCAGAACCATAGGTGGAAGACGCACCATCAGTCAAAATTTCAATGCGGTCTACGGCAGCCATGGGGATAGCATTCAAGTTTGCCGATGCCCCACCCATCGTTGGGGAGCCTGGGAAACGTTTGCCGTCCAGCAGCACAAGAGTACGGCTTGAACCTGCTCCACGCAGGTTAATGGTTGCCTGAGATTGAGCTGAGCTACCAGAGCGCTCAGAAAAAGAACCAAACGAGTTTAAAGTACTGCTGCGCAATGCATCAGCGACAGTAAAGTTACCATCTTGCTTGATATTATCAGCAGAAATCACCACAACAGGTGAAGCCCCCTGCATATCGGAACGCTTGATACGTGAACCGGTAACTTCGATACGCTCTACGTTTTTGGCATCTTTGCCATTGTCGTCGGCAGCATAGGTTGGCACTGCCGTAATGGCAGCCGCACCGGCACTGGCCAGCAGTGCCCAGCGAACAGAGTTCGCCAACAGACTATTGCGATACATAGTTTTCTCCCTGGACCATTTACATGGCTTCTTGTTGCGTAACCTGACGTTACCGCCAAGCTACTGGTTTGTGGGTTAAACCCAACCGTCGGAGCCACTATAAACACAGCCATTAACAACAGTCAACAATGCCTTCACAGATACAAAGGATAGTTATACGGCGATTTACAGGCTTCATTCATCAGTCATACAGAGCACTGGCAACGTTAACACTTGTGATATGCCAAATTATCGTCGCGATCTATCAGTCATGATCACGTAAACTGCACGCTTTGTTTCGTAATTGGTTTTGTCACTTTGCTCTCTGACACCATCAAGCAACAGATCCAAGCCCTGTATCGCCAATTAGCTCAACTACAGCCGCAGTTTCGGGTACGGCCGGGCCAAAAACAGCTGATTGCCAAGATTGCCAATGTGCTGGCTGGCAGTGAGCACCGCCAGCAACGGTTACTGATGGCAGAGGCCGGTACCGGCACCGGTAAGTCACTGGCATACCTATTGGGTGCGCTGCCTTTGGCCCGCGCCCATAAAAGAAAAGTGGTACTTGCTACCGCCACCGTGGCCTTGCAAGAGCAGCTCTTGCATAAAGATTTGACGCAACTCACCGCAGCTGGCTTTAACGTTAACGTCAGGTTGATAAAAGGCCGCCAGCGCTACGCCTGTCAACACAAGCTGGCTGGCGCCAGCAGCCAAAGTAGCCTTTTTGACGATGACAAAACGCTCAATGACATGGCGCAGGCCATGGTAGCTGGCCAGTGGGATGGTGAACGCGACAGCTGGCCTCGGGCTGTTTCTGATGCACTGTGGCGACACATTGAGAGTGACCGGTTAAGTTGCCAGGGCAAAGGGCACCATGACTGCCCTTACTGGCGCAGCCGCCAGGACGCTGACAAAGTCGAGGTTTGGATTGCTAACCACCATCTGCTGCTAAGCGATCTGGCCCAGGGCGGCGGTACTCTGCTGCCCGAGCCGGAAGACTGTATTTACATTATCGATGAAGCGCACCACCTGGCGGCCAATGCCCGCTCATTACTGGAACAGCACAGCCGCTTACTTGCAGATAAGGAATGGCTTAGTAAGTTACCCGGCAACCTTGAACAGTTACAAACACTGGTACAGCAGCAGTCATTGATCGGCCCGGCGATGGCGGCCAGTGACTGTGCGCAGGAACTGGCCGGCGGGCAGCAGAGCGTTTATCAGTGGCTGGGCAAACAAGGCTGGCCGCCGGAGCACCGTTTTTCACAAGGGCAATTGCCAGACTGGTTACAGGCTGTCGCTGAAGATCAACACGCCACCGCTCAAAAGCTCAACGGCAAGTTGCAGCAGCTACTGGGTCAGTTGGCTGATGAACCGGCCCTGCAAAGCCACAGTTTACTGGAACAACTACTGACCGCCGTCGACGGCGCCGAGCGGCTGCAAAAGCTCTGGGGCGCCCTGGCAAAAACAGAAGGCACGCCCTGGGCAAAATGGCTACTGCAAACAGACCGTGAGATCACCCTCAGCGCCGCGCCTATTGATGTTTCCGGGCAATTGCAGCAGTTATGGCAGCATTCGGCAGGTGCCGTGTTAGTGTCGGCAACCTTGCGTGGCAATAAAGGTTTCGAGCATGCGGCCCGGGAAACCGGCCTGCACCGAATGCCAGGCTGC
This sequence comes from Gallaecimonas aegicerasi, assembly GCF_045291545.1. Lineage (GTDB taxonomy): Bacteria > Pseudomonadota > Gammaproteobacteria > Enterobacterales > Gallaecimonadaceae > Gallaecimonas. The sequence goes on along the minus strand of NZ_CP149514.1, from coordinate 785,779 downwards.
CAGTACCTGACGGTACCCTCGCCTTTTGACTACCCTCGTCAGGGGCAGTTGATCGTGCCGGCGATGGCGGCTGAACCCAGTGACGAGCACTTTACCGATGAGCTGGCCAAGGTGCTCAGGAACTGGCTCCCCGCCGATGCCGCCTCACTGGTGCTGTTTGCCAGTTACTGGCAAATGGAGGCCGTTGCTGAGCAACTGGCCGGCAAGTTGCCCGTAGCGCCGTTAATACAAGGCCGTGACAATCGTCAGGCTATGCTCAAAGCCCATGCACTGCGCGTCAACGCTGGTCAGGGCTCGATTTTGTTTGGCACCGGCTCTTTCGCAGAAGGGCTCGACCTTAAAGGCCCGCTATTAACCAACCTGGTCATCACCAAGTTACCTTTTGCGGTACCAACCGACCCGATAAGCCAAGCAAAAGCGGAGTTTATTGAATCTCAGGGCGGTAATGCGTTTGTCAGCCTGACACTGCCGGAAGCCACTCAGAAGCTGGTGCAGGCGGCAGGCCGGTTGATCCGCTCCGAGCAGGATCAGGGCCGCATTGTGCTGCTGGACCGCCGCATCGTCAGCCGCCGCTATGGCCGCCAGCTGCTGGCCGCCCTCCCCCCTTTTCATCAAGAGATCCACCATGACTGATGCCTTGTTATGGCTACCGCTAGTAGCCTTTGCTGCCGGTTTTATTGATGCCATCGCCGGTGGTGGCGGATTACTGACCGTACCGGCATTGCTCAGTGCCGGCCTGCCACCACACCTGGCCCTCGGCACCAATAAACTGGCGGCTACCTTCGGCTCTTCTACTGCCGCTTTTACGTTTTATCGTAAGCGCCTGTTTCAACCACAACACTGGCAGGTGGCGGCGCTGGCCACCGCCATTGGCGCCGTGCTTGGCGTCCTGGTGATAAGCCACCTGGACGCCCGCTGGCTGGAAAAGCTGTTGCCGCTTTTGATTGGCGCCACAGCCCTTTACACCTTATTGATGCCCACCCCTGCCATCACCGTTGGCCAACCCCCGGCCCCGGCGCCGGCTTTGCGTCAGGGCCTGCAAGGCTTACTGCTCGGCGCTTACGATGGCGGCTTCGGCCCAGGCACCGGCGCCTTTTGGACAGTCTCCAACCTCTGGTTGCATCGGCTAGATATGTTGCGCGCCAGTGGCTTGGCCCGAGCCATGAATTTTATTTCTAATGGTGTATCACTGGTCACGTTTGCCTGGTTGGGTCATATTCACTGGCAGCTGGGGCTGGCTATGGGTGTTGCCCTGATGGCCGGCGCTTATCTGGGCGCGCACAGTGCGATACGCTTTGGTGGCCGCTTTATCCGGCCCGTCTTTATTCTGGTGGTGATGCTGATGGCAACGAAACTGGCCTGGGAGGCTTGGCTGTGAGCCTGGAGGCCCTACAACAACAGCTGCAAAAGCTCCGTAATGATGCCGCCGCCGCCGACCAGCAACGAGCCCGGCAGGGGCAACTGGCCAAAGCGCCGCATCGGCCGTTATTTCCCCCGGGGTTATTTCACCAGCAGGGCCGCGCCTTCTTGCCTTATATTGAGGAAATGGCCGACGAGCTGGCGGCCTTGCAGGCGCAGCAATCACAGCTCAGCAGCCGCGCCCTGGCCGTACGCATGGAGCATTTTGGCGACCAGTTTGCCGCCATGGTCAGAGCCATTCGCCAGCATCAGCTCACTGACCAGACCGGCCGCGCCGTGCATCCGCAACTACGGGCCGTGGTTGGCCGTTACCGGCCGCTTTATGACAAACTCAAGCAGTACCGTGAATTTGAACAGCGGCTGGCTGGGCGGGTTGACGAACTGAACCGTCAGCCACGGCTGACACTGGCACAGCAGGACGATTTACTGCGTCAGTATCAACGGCTCGGTAAATGCCGCCAGGCAATCACTGAACTGGAAGAGCGGCTCGATACCCTGGAAGCCGCCTGGAGGCAATAATGCGTATTTGGGCTTTACTGTTACTGGCCAGTTTCTCCGGTAGTGCCGCAACGTTGCAGTTGCAACACGGTATTGAGATCAGCAGTATTGACGGCCACGCCGTCAGCCCAAAACAAGCCTACCAGCTTGCCGATGGAGCCCACCGGTTAACCCTGAGCGTACAGCAGCTGATTGACGACGGTCAGGCAGCCCCCGCCCGGCTGCACTTACCCAAGCACCAGCTACACATTACGCTACAGGAACAAGAACAATACCTTCTGGTGTTGCCACAGCTTGGCAGCGCGGATGAGCGCCGACGTTTTATCAGTGCCCCCTACTTTCTGCTCAGTGACAGCCGGGAACACATTATCAAGGTGCCGGCGTTCAATACCGATGCCAAGGTGCCAGCCCGGCGTTTGCCAGCAGCTAACCTGGCCGAGCAAAAATTGCATTACTGGTGGCAGCGAGCGGATGCCAAAACCCGTGCCCGTTTCAAAGCCTGGCTAAGCAAGCAGTAATATGCTGCCACTGGTTTACCACCCTAGTTACAGCTTTGCGCTGCCGGCTAACCACCGCTTCCCGGTGGGCAAGTACGCTCGCCTGAAGTCGGCTTTAACGACAGATCTGGCTGACATCAACCACCGCTATTTCAGTGCTGATGCCGACAGCAGCTACCCGCTGCGCTGGCATTGCCCCGACTACGCCCACGGTTTTATTCACCAGCAATTGCCCAGCAACATGGTCCGGCGAATTGGCTTTCCGATGAGTGCCGCGCTCATCGAACGCACCCTGGCAGCCAACAAAGGCACCTTACTCACGGCCGAACTGGCTCTTAAGCACGGCTTGGCCTTGCATCTGTCCGGTGGTTACCACCACGCGCATTTTGCTCAAGGCGGTGGTTTTTGTATTTTCAACGACCTCGCCATGGCCGCTCAGCAATTGGTTGCTGACGGCAAAGCCCGCCGGGTGCTGATCATCGACTGTGACGTGCATCAAGGCGACGGCACAGCCACCATGCTGGCCCGCCACCCCGATTGCATCACCCTGTCGGTTCACGCCGAGCGCAATTACCCGGCCAGAAAGCCCGACTCGGATATGGATATCGCCCTGCCCAATGGTACTGACGACAACGCTTATCTCAGCGCCCTGAGCGACAGCGTGGAACTGGCACTGCGTTTTTACCAGCCGGATCTGGTGCTCTATGACGCTGGGGTCGATGTGCATGCCGATGATGAGCTGGGGCATTTTGCTTTGTCCAGCCATGCCCTACTGGCCCGAGACAAATACGTGCTGGGCGCCTGCCAGCAACGGGATATTGCCGTCGCGGCGGTCATTGGCGGTGGTTATCAGCGGGACTTGCAGGCGGTGGTCAATCTACACCGCCTGCTTTTTAAAGCGGCAGCTACCCTCAACCCAGACTAAAGCCCAGTTTGCGCTTCACGGCTTCCGGCAGTGGCGGCAAGGCGTGCTTGGGTAACAGGTAAGTCGAAATCGCGTATAAATCCTTGAACAGGCGATTAGCCTCGGTATTGCGGCGCAGGTAGTCGCCACCGCTGGAGCCGCCAGTACCGATTTTTGACCCCAGCATCCGCTGCACCATCAACACGTGGCGATAACGCCAGGCGGTAAACAGCTCATCAATTTCCATCAAGGTCGTCAGTAACTGAAATGGCAGATGGAACAGCGGCTCATCGCGGTACAGGTTAATGAACAGCGCTGACATCATCGCCCGGTGGCTCAGGGTTAACTGGCCGTCGTCCAGCAGGCGCTGGTAGTGGCTGTCATCAAACAGGGCGGTAAAGCGGGCACGGGTGGCATCCAGATCGTCCAGCTGGCTTTTCAGGGTGTCGCCGCTGAAGTTGGCGCGGATAATCGCCTCGTCAGAGTCGAGCATCTCATCAGCGCCGCGGCGGTAGTGCTCCCAAAAAGCAAAACCGTCAAACTCCAGTAACGGCAGACGAGCCAACCAGCGGTCAAGCTGGCAGGTCAGGGTTTCTTCTTTTTCCAGCGCCAGTAGGTATGCCCGGTCCTGGTCGTTGAGCCGCGCCAGGAAAAACTGCCGGTCGGCCTCAGTACGCTGACTACGACGCAGCCCCAAGCGAACCTCCAGCTCTTTGAACTGAATGGACTGAAAGCCCGAGGCCGGCACTAAGTAGTCCCGAAACTCGAGAAAATCCTGGGGCGACATGGTTTCCAGCACACTGATCTGGTCATTGATGAGCTTTTGAATGGCGGTAAAGCGCTTGAGCCGATGCACCACGGTGGCCAGGGCTTCGTCATTCAATACATCGCCTTTGAACTGGGCCATGATCGAGTTCAGTTCATGCAGTAGCTGCTTGAACCACAGCTCATAAGCCTGGTGGGTGATGATAAACAGCATTTCATCGTGAGCGGGGTGGCCGTGTTTGTCGCTTTCCGGCGCCTGGGCATCGAGCAGTTTGTGCAACTGCAGGTAGTCGCCGTAATAGCAGGCCTGGGTATTTTTTCGCATAGCGTTATTATCTGCCTGATAAGGGTACCGGCAGAAGGCTACGTCAGGGGAGCAATAAGGGCAAGGAAGGTGGCTCCCTCTCCAGCCGCACCCCGGCACACGAGTCACCTGCTGTGGCTGCTTCCTTCCGGACCTGACCAGGTTCACAGGGTATCGTTGCGAGGGGACCGAAGAGGTCGCCGAGCGTCATTATCCATATCCACCCGCCAGCCAGCAACCGCCAATGCGCCAACTGCGCAGAAAAACAACGGCTGGCGCACATCGCGCCGGCTCACTATGGTTAAGGTAATCGCTTTACCGAGCAGGCTTATATGGACTTACCGCCACCCCAACAGCAGTTAAAAATCTGCGTTGCCAAAGCCGCCCTGGACTTTAAACTGGCCAGTTCACTGCTGTGGGCCATCATCCGCGCCGAAGGCGGTAAAAAAGGCAGCATCAATAAAAACAGCAACGGCACCGTAGATTTAGGTGTTGCCCAAATCAACTCTGTGCACATCAAACCGCTGCAACGGTTCTACCCGGGGTTAACCCGCCAAAAGCTGGCCAACGACACCTGCCTTAACGTTCACGTTGCGGCGCGGCTATTGCACCAGCAGCTGGTTGCCACCCAGGGCGATATCTGGGAAGCGGTCGGCCGTTACCATTCCCGTACCGACCAGTACAAAAGCCGCTACCAGCAACGGGTAGTCCGCTACTGGCTGGAAGCCTCCAAGAAAAGTCCATGATCTGCTACCCTGTGGCGGTTTTTATCATCAACAGCCGCCATGCAACCACTTATCTACCGCCCGCCGACCGGGCCTTTATCGGTACTTTTCGCTGACGAGCAACTGGTTGTGGTCAACAAGCCCCCCGGATTGCTGTCGGTGCCCGGGCGGGCACCGGAACACCAGGACTCGGTAGTTGCCCGGCTGCGCCAGCAGCACCCTTATGTTGAAGCCGTGCACCGGCTCGACATGGACACCTCCGGGGTGCTGGTATGCGCCCTGAACAAAAGCGCCGAGCGGCATCTCAAAGGGCAGTTTCAGGCGCGACAAACCCATAAAGGCTACCAGGCTCTCATTTGGGGTGCCCCCGAGGCGCTTTCCGGGCAGGTGGATTTACCGCTTATCTGTGACTGGCCCAACCGGCCGCGGCAAAAGGTCTGCCACCAGGAAGGTAAAGCGGCGCTGACCCACTACAAGGTGACAGAACAGACCGACACCTACAGCCGGGTAGAAATGACACCGGTTACCGGCCGTTCACACCAATTGCGGGTGCACATGCAGGCACTGGGTTGCCCCATTCTGGGGGACCGTTTCTACGCCCACGAGCAGGCATTGGCTGCCGCAGGCAGGCTGATGCTGCACGCCCACTGGTTAACGCTCAGCCACCCGGTCAGTGGTGAAAAAATGCGCCTTGAGGCTCCCCTGCCGTTTTGAGCAGTTGCACTGGGCAGGCATTACTCGCACCATACAGAGCAATGTCCCGCAACAGGATGCCACCATGACCTACCAGTCTTTTCAGCCACCGCGGCGTATTTTGATGGGGCCTGGCCCCTCTGATGTTTATCCGGAAGTGTTGCTGGCCCAAAGCCGGCCGGCCATTGGTCACCTTGACCCGTTGTTTGTGGCCATGATGGATGAGCTCAAAGCCTTGCTGCAATATGCCTTTCAGACCGACAACGCCATGACTTTAGCCCTCTCGGCGCCCGGCAGCGCCGGCATGGAAGCTTGCTTTGTTAACCTGGTCGAGCCGGGCGAGAAGGTAATTGTCTGCGTCAACGGTGTATTTGGCGGCCGCATGCTGGAAAACATCAAGCGTATTGGCGCCAAGCCGGTGGTGGTCAACACCACCTGGGGGCGCGCGGTTGATGTGGAGGCTGTCAAAGCCGCCATTGCCGCACACCCGGATGCCCGCTTTCTGGCATTTGTGCATGCAGAAACCTCTACCGGAGCCCTATCCGATGCGCAGGCACTTTGCGCCGTGGCAAAAAATGCCGGGTTGCTGACCATTGTCGATGCCGTCACCTCTCTTGGCGGTGTGCCGGTAAAAGTCGATGAATGGGGCATTGATGCAATTTATTCTGGCAGCCAGAAATGCCTGTCTTGTGTGCCGGGGCTGTCGCCGGTGAGCTTTAGCCCGGATGCCGTCGACAAGCTGCAAAACCGAAAGACCCCGGTACAAAGCTGGTTCCTCGATCAGAGCCTGGTCATGGGTTACTGGCAAGGGGACGGTAAGCGCAGCTATCACCACACCGCGCCAGTCAATACCCTCTATGCCCTGCATGAAGCCTTGTTGCACCTGTATCACGAAGGGCTTGAGGCCAGTTGGCAACGCCACCAGCAGATGCACCAGTTACTGGCAGCAGGCTTGGCTGAGCTGGGCCTTGAGTTCATCGTGCCCGAAGGGGAACGCTTGCCACAACTGAACACGGTTACCTTGCCGGCAGGTGTGGATGACGCCGCAGTGCGCCGCCAGCTACTGGAGCAGTACAACCTGGAAATCGGCGCTGGCCTTGGCGATCTGGCCGGTAAAGCCTGGCGTATTGGCCTGATGGGCTTCGGCGCCCGCCGGGAAAATGTCGCCCTGTGCCTGGCAGCCTTAAAGGACGTACTCGGTAAATAAAAGTACATGTCCGAAAATGGCGAGCCAGCCCCCCGTTGGCTCGCTATCATCAAGGCTCTTGCTCAGGAGTGACCATGAACCTTGATGAAGCCAGCTGTTATCAGGCCCTGATCAGCCGTGACCACCGCTTTGACGGCCGTTTTTACGCTGGTGTTCTAAGTACCGGTATCTATTGCCGGCCGGTTTGCCCGGCCCGCAAACCAAGCGCCAGCAATTGCCGTTATTTCCGCACTGCCGCAGCCGCCGAGCAAGCCGGCTTTCGCCCTTGCCTGAAATGCCGGCCCGAGCGTGCGCCCGGTTGTAGCTGGCATGACAGCAGTAGCCACCTGGCTCGGCGCGCCGAAGCCGCGCTGCGGGCAGGTACTGTTGCCAGCATCACGACCCTGGCAGCACAACTACAGACCACGCCCCGGCACTTGCGGCGGGTGTTTCAAAACCACTTCGGTGTAACACCTGTAGCCTATAGACAAACCCAACGATTACTACTGGCGAAAACACTGCTGACAGACACCCGCTTGCCCATCTCTGAGGTGGCCATGGCCGCCGGTTTTGGCAGCTTACGGCGCTTCAATGCCCTGTTTGCAGAGCACTACCGGCTCAGCCCGGGGCAGTTCCGCCGCCACCCGCCAGCAGCGCAAGACAGCGCGGTATTCACTCTGGCTTTTCGCCCGCCGCTGGATTGGCCGGCATTACTGCACTTTCTTGGCCAACGCTGTATTGATGGGGTAGAGCAAGTTATCGACGGGCAGTATCAGCGAACATTGCGCCTGCCCATGCATGGCCGGTGGTATCAGGGCTGGCTCAGTGTCTGCTGCGCCGAGCAGGCCTTGCAAGTTACCGTTAGCAGTGGCTTGTTAGCGGTTTTACCAAGAGTGCTTGCCGCCGTACGGCAGCTTTTTGATGTAGATGCCGAACCGGCGGCGGTACAGCAAGTACTGGGGTCTCTAGCCCATAATCCCGGCCTACGGGCGCCAGGTGCTGTTGATGGGTTAGAGATGGCCGTACGGGCTATTCTCGGCCAGCAAATTACCGTCGCGGCCGCCCGCACCCTGGCAGGCCGGGTAGCGCGCCTGGGGCCACCCGCAACCACGCCATTTGCGGCATTAACACACTATTTTCCGGATGCGGCTTTGCTTGCCCAGCTGGCGCCAGCGCAACTGGCTGAACGGGGTGTTATTGGCCGTCGGGCTCAGGCCATCATCGCCCTGGCGCAAGCCGTGCACGATGGCCTGACACTGGATCCCAGTGCCGACCCGGAACACACCCAACAAGCGCTGCAAGCCATTGCCGGTATTGGCCCCTGGACCGCCAGCTACATCACCATGCGGGCACTGCACTGGCCCGATGCCTGGCCCTATAACGACCACGGGTTGAAAATGGCCACCGGCCTATCTGGGCAGGCCCTGGCAGAACACATGATGCAGTACCGCCCTTGGCGCGCTTATGCCACCTTGCAACTTTGGAGTTCCTTATGATGCGTACCTGCCTGCACTCGACCCCGCTTGGGCCGCTGTTACTGGCTGCCGATGGTGAAGCACTGACCGGGGCCTGGTTTGCTGGCCAGAAGCATTTCCCTGATACCCAACACTGGCGTCAAGATGACTGCCAGGGCGTATTAAAGCTGGCCGCCGAGCAACTGAATGAATATTTTGCCGGCACGCGGCAACAGTTCAATTTACCGTTGGCTCCTGCCGGCACAGCCTTTCAGCAACAGGTATGGCAGGCCTTGCGTACCATTGCGTACGGCCAGACCTTAAGTTACGGGCAGCTGGCACAGACTATTGGCCGCCCCAGCGCCGTACGGGCTGTTGCCGCCGCCAATGGCCGTAACCCGCTCTCGGTGATTGTGCCTTGCCACCGGGTTATTGGCGCAAACGGCCAGTTAACGGGCTACGCGGGCGGGCTTGAGCGCAAACAGGCATTGCTGCATCTGGAATGCCAGGCTAACTGACCGGTACGCTCAGCAAAGCGGTAACATCGGCAGCGGGCAAAGGTTTGGCAAAGTAGTAGCCCTGGCCAAACTGGCAATCATGGGCTCGCAAGAAAGCCAGTTGCTCTGCGGTTTCAATGCCCTCGGCGGTGATCGCAATGCCCATTGCCTGCCCCAGCCCCAGGATGGCAAGGGTGATGGCCACGTCATTGTGATCACCGGGCAAGTCCTGCACAAAGGAACGGTCAATTTTAATTTTATCCAGTGGCAGGTGCTTGAGCAGTGACAACGACGAAAAGCCGGTACCAAAATCGTCCAGCGCCACACCTATACCCACTTCCTTGAGCTGCTTGATAATACGCTGGCTTTCTTCAAAGGCCTGCAGCAGGGTTTCGGTGATCTCCAGCTCCAACAACCGGGCAGGAAAACCGGTACGCTTCAGCACTGCCACCACCGATTCCACAAAGCCTTCGGCCATAAACTGGCGCACCGACACATTCACCGCCATACGTTGTTCCGGCAGCCCGGCCTCAAGCCATGCCACGCCCTGGCGGCACGCGGTTTCCAACACCCAGTTGCCAATGGGCTCAATCAGCCCGCACTCTTCGGCAATGGGAATGAAGCGGTCAGGGCTGATGATGCCGTGCTCAGGGTGGCGCCAACGGATCAACGCTTCTACCCCCAGGGGCTGGCCCGTAGCCAGGTTGATCTGGGGCTGATACCACAGCTCAAACTGCTGTTCTTCCAGCGCCACGCGCAAGCCTTGGTCAATGCGCATTCTTTCCCGCACCCGCTCGGCCATGTCGCTGGAATAAAAGGCGTAACGGTTACGGCCCCGCTGCTTGGCGTTATACATGGCGTTGTCGGCAGCCTGTAGCAGGCCTTCCGGGGTATCGCCATTTTCCGGATACAAGGCAATACCGATACTGGCCGAGACAATCAGCTGTTCATCGCCCATGTCCATGGGTTCACCGGCGGCTTTGAGCAGCCGCTCGGCAAGATTGGCCACTTCCATGGCCCGGCCCACCTCCGTCGCCAGGATCACAAATTCATCGCCACCATGACGAAATGCCATGTCGCCTTTTCGCAGCGCTTGCTGAATATTGCGGGCAATGTGTTTGAGCAAGGTGTCGCCAACCGAATGGCCCATGGTGTCATTAACGTGCTTGAAGCCATCCAGATCCAAAAACAGTACTGCCAGGGCAATACCGGAACGCTTGGAGCGCTGCACTTCATGGGAGAGGCGTTCGTTCAGATGGTGGCGGTTGCCGAGGTTGGTCAGGGCATCATGGTAGGCCAGATGGTTCAGTTCTTCTTCCGCTTCACGGATCGCCGATACATCAGTAAAGGCACTGACAAACTGCACTACATTGCCTTTTTCGTCACGCACCGCACACAGGTGTTCCCAGGCTGGAAAGCGCTTGCCGTTGGCGCGCTTGCAGGTGACTTCACCAAACCAGTTGCCGTCTTCGGAGGACGCTAACTGCTGATAGAACTGTTTACTGTGCGGGCGGCTGTAAAGCAGCTTGGCAGTTTCCTGGCCCAGGGCTTTTTCTTCACTGATACCGGTCAGCTCTGAAAAGGCCGGGTTAACGGCAATGATCTTTAACTGGTTATCGAGGATCACGATGCCTTCGGCGGTGGTGCGAAAGACCACGCTGGCCTGACGCAATTGATCTTCGACCTGACGCCGCTCAGTGATGTCACGGATCACACCAATCAGCATCGGCTCACTGCCATTAACATGGCGCTTGGCAAAAAGCTCAACCCAGATAGGTTTGCCATCATCACGCAGCACCCGCACCATGGCATAGCCGGTGCGGCTGTCATCGTCAAAAGCCTGCTGCACCAGCTCCCGATGATCCGGCACCACCCGGTTTAAAAAAGCGTCCTCGCCTTCGGAAAAACGCTGTGGGGTGCCGCCGATAATGCGTTGAAAGTGGCCACCCACTTCCAGGCTGTCATCTTTTTGCGACCATTCCCATATTCCCAGCTCGGCGGCTTCTACCGCCAGCCGTAGCCGCTCTTCAGAGCGTTCCACGGCCTGCTCTTCATCATGGCGACTAAAAGCCATGCGGATGCTGGCATTGAGTTCACGGGTTTCATAAGGCTTTACCAAGTAGCCATACGGAGCACTTTCAGCTGCTTCGTGCAGGGTATTGTTTTCCGCATAGGCAGTAAGAAACAGCACCGGAATACGGTAGCGCTGGCGAATAAGACAAGCAGCCTCAGTACCGCGCATTTCGCCTTCCAGGTTCACGTCCATGAGGATCAAGTCCGGCCGTAGCGTACCGGCCTGGGTAATGGCATCGCGGCCATTGGACACCATCCCTACAACGTCATAATCCATCGATTTGAGGTGGTATTTCAGATCCAGCGCAACAATACGCTCGTCCTCTACTATCAATATGCGCTTATTCATCCCTGCTCCTGATTAAACTGCATATCAAACCGGCTACCCGTTTCCCGAGCTATGGCCATGGTGGCGCCCATTTGCTCCACTAACAGCGGGATCAACTGATAACCCAGCGAGTCGACTTCTCCGGGTATTACCGCATCTGGCAGCCCGATACCGTCATCGCTAACCACCAGCCGATCCGGCCCGAGAATATCGATAGTGATCTGCCCCTGGCCGTCCGGAAAGGCATGCTTAATGGCGTTGGTGACCAGCTCATTGACCAATAAGCCACAGGGCACGGCCCGATCCAGATCCAGGCTAAAGTCTACTTCACAGTTAACATTGAGCTTGATGCCTGGCATGCGGCGTAGCATCGACTCACGCAAAAGGTAGCCCAAGCGTTCCATATATGCTTTGAGATCCAGTTGGCTAAAGTCCTGGCGCTCGTACAACAGCTGGTGAATAAGGGCCATGGCCTTCACCCGGTGCTGGCTGTCCGTCAGTGCTTCCTGAATCGCTTCCGGTGCCGTCCGAGCTTGCAGGTTCAGCAAACTGGAAATGACCTGAAGGTTATTCTTCACGCGGTGGTGTACTTCCCCCAGCAGCACGGTTTTTTCTTCCAGCGCCCGTTGCTGCGCTTCTCTGTCGGCCACCGCTCGGGTGGTATCCTTGATCGTCGCCAGGATCAGCTGTTCACCCTCGGAGGTGATCGGCGTCAGCATGATTTCAATGGGAAACTCAGAATTATCTTTGCGCCGGGCAGGCAAGTCGGGCCGGTTGGTCATTTCCCGACTCAGCGGGTTTTCCATGAAACGCTCAAATAACCAGGGGTGGTTGGTTCGGTAACGCTCTGGCATCAGCACTTCGATGTTCTGGCCCAGCAGCTCCTCGGCCGTATAGCCAAACAGTTGCTCCATTTTCGGATTGACCAGCTGCATCCTGGCATCTCTATCCACCAGTACAATGCCATCTGGTGATGACGCCACCACCGCCCGAAAACGCTGCTCGCTGTCCTGCATCCGTTGCAGGGCAGTTTTTTTCTCGGTGACATCCTGCACTATCGCAATAATGCCGCGGCTTTGCTGATGTTCATCCAGATAGGGGTAGTAGCTGGCCTGCCAGGCCCGGTATTGCCCTGCCACCTTACTGTCAACAGACTCATTGACCACCGGCTCACCGCTGGCCAAAACCTGCTCCAGCAGCCGCACCACATGTTCGGCGGCATCGGCCGGCAGGATATCCCTTATGTGCTGGCCAAGGTGGGCCTCTGGCGAAGTGCCATTAGACGTTGCCAATACCGGGTTGATGTAGCAATAGCGCAGATCGCGATCAATCAGGGCCAGCCCCATCGGTGCGACATTGCCGATGGTCTCCAGCAGTTGCCGGTCCACTAATTGCAGCAGCGTTTTCATCCCTAACCATCCTTAGAACTGCCTGAAGCATGACGAGAACAATCGTCTTTTCCTAAAGGTAGGCTATCTGCCGCTAAGAGGTTAATGTCACAGCATAAATAACGCGCATTTTACCGGTCAGGTCACTGTTTAATGGCCTGACCGGATGTGTTTACTGATAGCGGTTTCGCTCACTGGGCACGTCGCTGAGGTACTGCACAAACTCCACTTCAAAGCCGTCCGGGTCAATGTAGTAAATGTTTTTGCGATAAGGCTCCTCGGCCCCCAATATGGCCGGTGTAAAACCGGCCTCGGCCAGCCTGGCCATCAGCCCAGCCAGATCGCTGACCACAAAGGCAAAGTGCGCCAGGCCAATATTGAGGCTTTCAAGGTCACGGTTTTGACCGGTGCCGTTATCATTGAAAGTCAAGTAGTTGTCATCATCGCCAAAGTGCAGCCAGTTACGTGGCTTGCCATACCAATCCTTGCTGCCCTGCCCTCTTACCCGCCAGTGTGGAAAAGCAGCCTGATAGAACTGCAAACTGGCAGGAATGTCCTTTACCACCAGGTTAACGTGTTCAAGTCTCATCATGTTGTTCTCTCCTTATTTGTATTGCATGGCGGTACAGACAATCCGCGTGAAGTGGTGCCAGAAAGCGCGCCGGCGGTGTGCTAATTCAGGGGTTTGAGGTGCCATAAGAGCCTCTTTGCAGGCTGTTGGATTTCAGTTCACGGCCATGCTAAAACCTCAAGCTAAGTTGAGGTAAAGGGGTTTTTATGGAAAAACGCGCATTTTCTGTGGGCCAGGTGGCCAAGCGGTGCGGCGTGAAAGTGTCAACCTTGCACTTTTATGAGAGTAAGGCGCTGATCCACAGCAGCCGTAATAGCGGCAACCAGCGCCGTTACAGCCCCGATGTGTTGCGGCGGGTGTCGGTGATCAAGGCGGCACAAAAGATGGGGATCGGTCTTAAAGAGATCAGCGAGGTGTTTGCGTCACTCCCCAAACATCGGGCACCGAGCAAAGCGGATTGGCAGCAATTATCCAGCCACTGGCATCAGCGCCTGACAGCACGCATAGATCACCTACAGCGATTGCGTGATTCGCTCACCGGTTGTATCGGCTGCGGCTGCCTGTCGATGCAAAACTGCCCGCTCTATAACCCGGGCGATCAGCTCAGCGAACAAGGCACTGGGCCGGTGCTGCTGGAACGTCGTGGCTAACGCCGGCAGGCACGGTGCCAACCCGTGCCTGCCGGCAACAGTGCTCAGGCAAACCAGTGGCGGGTACGGTTGGCAAACCACACCAGCGACAACATCACCGGCACTTCCACCAATACCCCAACTACCGTTGCCAGCGCCGCCCCGGAATGCAGGCCAAACAGCGCAATGGCCACCGCCACCGCCAGCTCAAAAAAGTTGGAGGTGCCAATCATGCAGGCTGGCGCCGCGATGTTATGAGCCAGTTTCAGCTTTCTGGCCAGCCAGTACGAAATGGCAAAGATGCCGTAGGTTTGAATAAGTAGCGGAATAGCAATCAGCACAATGGCTTGCGGGTCTGACAAAATGGTTTGCGATTGAAAGCCGAACAGCAATACCACAGTGGCCAGCAGGCCAATAATGGACCAGGGTTTCATCGCCGCCAAAAAGCCATTGAGGCGGCTATGGTCATCGGCTTTATCGAGCTTTTTGCGGGTTAAGGCACCGGCCACCAGCGGGATCAGCACATACAGCACCACCGACAGCAGCAAGGTATCCCAGGGCACGGTGATGTCTGTCACCCCCAATAGCAAGCCCGCCAGAGGAGCGAAAGCAAAAATCATGATGATGTCGTTAACCGACACCTGCACCAGGGTGTAGTTGGCGTCACCACGGGTGAGCTGGCTCCACACAAACACCATGGCGGTGCAAGGCGCCACCCCCAGCAGAATCATCCCGGCAATGTATTCACTGGCGGTGTGCGGGTTAACCCAGGGGGCAAAAATGCCCTTAAAGAACAACCAGCCCAGCAGCGCCATGGAAAAAGGTTTGATCAGCCAGTTGATCACCAGCGTCAGCACCAGGCCGCGGGGGTTTTTACCCACATCCTTGATGGCAGAAAAATCCACCTGCACCATCATCGGGTAGATCATCAGCCAGATCAGTACCGCAATCACCAGGTTCACCTGGGCATAAGCCAGTGACGCCACCAGGGTAAAAACCCCCGGGAACAGGCTACCGGCAATAATGCCGGCCACAATGGCCAGCGCAACCCAGAGCGACAAAAACCGTTCAAAAATACCCATCTTCAACTCTCCTGGCTGGCCCGCTGGTTAACCCGACGGCTCACTGCTTCCGCTGACTCCACCCGCTCGGAATAGCGGTCAACAAAGCTGGCTTTGTTGTCGCGTAACAGCAAGGTGAACTTCATCAGCTCTTCCATCACATCGACAATGCGGTTGTAAAAAGGCGACGGCTTCATGCGGCCATCGTCAGCAAATTCCAAAAAAGCCTTGGGCACCGATGACTGATTGGGAATGGTCACCATGCGCATCCAGCGGCCAAGAATGCGCAGCTGGTTCACCGTATTAAAAGACTGTGAGCCACCACACACCTGCATCAGCGCCAGGGTTTTACCCTGGGTTGGCCGCACCCCACCGAGGTTCAGCGGCACCCAGTCAATTTGGCTTTTGAAGATACTGGTCATGGCGCCATGGCGCTCCGGCGAGCACCACACCTGCCCTTGTGACCACATCATCAGCTCGCGCAGTTCCTGCACTTTCGGGTGGCTGTCGTCGGTACTATCGGGCTGCGGCAGCCCTTCGGGGTTGAATATCCGCGTTTCGGCGCCCATGCGGGCTAGTAGCCGGGCCGCTTCTTCTACCAGCAAGCGGCTGTAAGAACGCGGCCGCAGCGAACCGTACAGCAGCAGAATGCGCGGCGGGTGCGCCGACGGCGTTGGCAACAGCTCGCTCAACGTTGGCACCTGCCAATGTTGCTCTGCAATGTTGGGGGTTGTGGTCATGACAAGGTTACTCCCATATCCAGCAGCCCCTGGCGCAAGGCGGCGCGATCGGGAGCGCTGCGCGCCAGTGCCGCCAACGCCGCAACGCGCTGTTCAATCTCGGCAATGGTCGTTAAAAAGGCGCTGCGCTTTTGCGCGTCACTCCCTACAACTTTCGATGGGTCCACCAGCGCCCAGTGCGCCTTGATGCTGTTCCCAAACCACACCGGGCAACTTTCACCGGCGGCGGCGTCACAAACGGTGAACACCAGATCGGCCTGAAAGTCGGCAAAGTCATCCCAGGACTGGCTTTGCAGCCCATCCGTGCTGTAGCCCTTTTCCTGTAAATACTGCAATGACAACGGGTGCACCTGCCCGCTCGGCTGGCTACCGGCGCTGCGGGCCGTCAGCACATCGCCAGCCAGTTGGTTAGTGATGGCTTCCGACAAAATACTGCGGCAGCGGTTATGGGTGCAGATATAGAGAATTTTCATATCAAGGCTCACAGCAGGGTACGCCAGCAGCACTGAGGCGCTGGCTACAGGGCGCCAAAAAGGCACCGTTATGTTTGAGGGTTTCGCGCAGCACCGCACCAGCCCATTCGGGTAGTTCAGGGTGCAGGCGGTAATACACCCACTTACCCCGACGCTCATCAGCCAGCAGGCCGCAGCTGTGCAACTGACGCAAATGGCGCGACACCTTCGGCTGGCTTAACTGCAACACCGCCTGCAAATCACACACACACAGTTCTGGCAGTTGTGTCAGCAGTAGCAGGCACTTAAGCCGCGTGTCATCGGCAAGGCATTTGAAAAACGCCAGTGGTGAGATCATGGCTCCTCCTTACATGCGCCACATCATATATATGAAATTTCGCATGTAAAGCAGCAAAGGCAAGGTTGTACCCAACGGCCAGGCCAACACCCATGGGTGAGTCAGCGTAAAAACGCAAAAAGCCCGTCACAAGGACGGGCTTTTTGTTATGTGGAGCAGCTTACAGTGCAGGAACCGGCACACAATGCGCTGTGCCGCAGGCACATCAAAAGCCAGTATTTATTGCAGGGGGGCGCCCCTGCACGCGCCTGACTTTTGAGGGCAAAAGTCAGCAAAACCCTTGCCCATGTTTCGCTGGCGCTGCACTTAACGGGCATAAGGGCTGACTGTCAGTTATTACTGCGTGTCTGTTAACGCCCGTATTAAGGGACGGCTCATCACGAAGCGGTAGACGTCCCAGCCAGCTTTACTGGCGCCTTGAATTACTTATTAGCCGTTCGCTGCTAGGTAAGCGATACCCGCTGCAAGACAAGCAGCTACTGCGGCTGATTTAACAGGGCTTTTTTCGGAAGGGGTAAGCATCGCGCTGATTGCTGCTGCTCCACCAGCGGCTTTTATAACCGAGTTGTCAGCCTTAAGGAATGCCCCGGTGCCAAGGGCAGTAATAAGATACTTCTGAATCTGGGTACTTTCCTTTGCCAAACCAGAGACGGTGCGTACAAAATGCTCGCAGTTCTCTGAAAAAAGGTTGTAGGGAAGGTTTAAATATTTCTTCGCTCGTTGTACAGCGAGCATAGGATTATCTGGCTTGATTGAACTCAGAGAAATATCCCGGTTGCCTGCGAAATCTCGGAGGGAGATTTCTTGGACCAGGCCAAATTTCTTCGAGTTGTGAATTACGACATCGTTACCTACATAAATACCGTAATGCTTGAAGCCGGTATATTGGATGCTAAGAACGTCACCTACGTTAAACATGAAAAAGATTCCTTTCTATAAGTGGAAACCCCTACATGGAGACTGGTTTCGGGCTTTTCAAGGCTAACGCTTCGTTTGACGGCAACCGAAGCGCAAAGCAGGCTGTCCGGTGGAGGCCGCCACCGGGTGCGTACTGTGATGTTCATGATGTCGGATATCCAATGCAACCCGGTTTTCAGCCGTATGATGATCATATGAAGGCAACCGGAAAGCTGCCCAAAGCGGCCCTTATCGCCTGCATGCGCAAGCTCATTGTCATCCTCAACACCATGGTCAGGAATGGCGAAAAATGGTGCGGGAACCGGCAAACAATAAGCTGTGCCGCAGGCACATCAAAATCCAGTATTTATTGCAGGGGGGCGCCCCTGCACGCGCCTGACTTTTGGGGGCAAAAGTCAGCAAAACCCTTGCCCATGTTCCGCGCTGACGCTGTGTTCGTCATTCCCGGTTCACCGGTTCATACGTGTGTCCCGACACGTATTCACCTGCTTCGGCGTCCTGCCTCAGCTGAACCTTCATTCCTGCCACAGCGGCGCTGCACTTAACGGGCAGAGGCGGCTAGTTATATCAGTTATTACTGCTTAT
Organism: Gallaecimonas aegicerasi; assembly: GCF_045291545.1. Lineage (GTDB taxonomy): Bacteria > Pseudomonadota > Gammaproteobacteria > Enterobacterales > Gallaecimonadaceae > Gallaecimonas. The sequence goes on along the minus strand of NZ_CP149514.1, from coordinate 767,734 downwards.
TAGTTAAAGCGGGTGAGGTCCAGTCCCTGATTGAGCGCCTTGTTATGCGTTCTACTTGATTTCATTTGTGGTTAGTAATATCCGCTTGTGGTGGTGCCCTGTATGGCTATGGAATAATGTTCCGGTTACGACAACCCTTTTATTCATATAATTGGTATATTTTTTATACTGCGCTGAATCTAAAACAAGTTGAATATCCTTGACATCAAACTCCTGGACATTGAGTTCGTCAGACGGAATTAAACAAATTGATTTATCGAGCTTTAAGATCCAATACGTTTCAGGTTCATCACCATTTTCAATGTTTTCATAATTTGGTCTTCCTGGAAATGTTTCTCGGGTCAACGTGCCAGATAAACTAGTAACTTTGGGCTCATACTCGAAGCACTGTGCAAACGATGGGCTAATTGCCAATAGGTTTATCGTTATTGTGATTGTGATTGTGATTGTGATTAGTTTCATTACTTATTCCACATAACGCAAAGCTAAGCGGTTGCGCGTAGCGCAGTCCGAACAATTGAGCGCATTGTTATAGCTACCATAACTTACAATCAGTAATTTCACCGCCAGCTAACCATGTTTCAATTCTTTCTGCATGGCGAACCCAAAATCTATTCAACGGATATACTGTCACTGACGTATAAGATTTTGATTTTCTAATATCCACGACTTCCATGTAGCCGCGAGGCTGCGCCCCAACTTCTTGGCTAAGTGAAATCTCATAACTATCGTTACTTAACATTCTCCCTTCGACAAATGTTCCAGATTTAACACTGTTTGTGATGAATATGCCAGAAACCGGAACAGCTGTAGTCAATGAACCATGGTACTCATAGCAGTTTGTCATTTTATCCTTTAAGTATTCATATGTTTCTACCGGCGACCTTTCTGACTTATATTCTAATGGTTTATAAGAGTTGGCGTGTAAATCATCAACTGAGCTTGCCAAACCAGTGCAACCTGAAATCAAGAACGGGAGTATAAAAATACTAATTCTCAACGAAGATCTCCTTGGTAAATATAACAATAGTTATGAAGCCGACTCGTTTTCACTCATCAGAACACTTGGAGTGTCGGTTTTAACCATCTGATTATCCTAACGATATCTGCGACCCAATTTATCGTCTTGCGTAAAAACGCGCCGGCTTTTGACCGCTGGTGATAACGGCTTTCCCTTTTCCACGCGGCCAGTTCCTGGCCTTGAACTGAAGGTATGAAGGTAAGCTACCGCCCTTAGGTGTGGTTCCCAATGTCCATTCCTCTTCCTGAGCTGGCTTCAATCCCTGCGTGTTCCTAAGGTCAATACAATGGGATTTGCTCGGTAATGTCAACCAAGGGGCGTTTTTGCGTAAAGACAGCCGTATGGTGATACTTGAGCGGGTGGCCCGGGCAGTCCACGAAGGGTTGCTGCTAAGCACTGTAACGCTTGCCTAGAGGCTAGCGATAACAGCACCGCCACGAGCGGCAATCAAGCACGTTCAGGGTAAAGGAGTAGCCAAAGATGCTGCGCTATGGCCGGGATAGTGTTTCAGGTAAGGGAGTTACGAAGGGCTGTGGCGTACAGCGGCTTGCTCTAAATACGCTCTTAAAAACGAAAAAAGCCCTGAATCATCAGGGCATTATATATGGCGGTGAGGGAGGGATTCGAACCCTCGATACGTTGCCGTATACACACTTTCCAGGCGTGCTCCTTCAGCCACTCGGACACCTCACCATATTGTTTGTTGCGGGCATTCGCCGGGCAACGGAGCGCTATATTAGGGGCAAGGGGGTAGCGGGTCAACCGCTTTTTCCCGGCCCAGCCGTTACCTGGCGAGCTTTTAAACAATCAGGCGTTGCCCTGCACTTTCATCTGCAAATCGGCGGCAAAATCCAGCATCCGGTTAAGCGGCACCATGGCCTTGGCGGCCAGCGCCGGGTCTACTTCAATGGCGTGTTCCGGGCCTTCGGTATTGCTCAGGGCATTGTGAATGGCTTGCAGGCCGTTCATTGCCATCCAGGGGCAATGGGCGCAGGACCGGCAGGTGGCGCCGTCGCCGGCGGTGGGCGCTTCAATAAAGGTTTTATCCGGGCACAGCTGCTGCATTTTGTAAAAAATGCCGCGGTCGGTGGCCACAATAAACTGCTGCTGTGGCAGGGTTTGCGCGGCCTTGATCAGCTGGCTGGTAGAGCCTACGGCATCGGCCAGTTCAACAATGCTGGCCGGCGATTCCGGGTGCACCAATACCGCTGCATCCGGGTACAGCGCTTTCATGTCCAGCAGGGCGCGGGTTTTAAACTCGTCATGGACGATACAAGCGCTTTGCCATAGCAGCATGTCAGCACCGGTTTTCTTGCTGATGTAGCTGCCCAGGTGCTTGTCTGGCGCCCAGAGAATGGGTTTGCCCAGGCTATCGAGGTGTTCAACAATTTCCAGCGCAATAGAAGACGTGACCACCCAGTCGGCACGGGCTTTGACCGCTGCCGAGGTATTGGCGTAAACCACGACGGTATGGTCCGGGTGGGCATCACAAAAGGCACTGAATTCGTCAGCAGGGCACCCCAAGTCCAGCGAGCAGGTGGCCTCCAGCGTGGGCATCAGCACGGTTTTCTCGGGGCTGAGGATCTTGGCGGTTTCGCCCATGAACTTGACCCCGGCCACAATCAGCGTGTTGGCCGGGTGCGCCTTGCCAAAACGGGCCATTTCCAGCGAATCGGCAACGCAGCCACCTGTTTCTTCTGCCAGCGCCTGAATTTGCGGATCGGTGTAATAGTGCGCCACCAGCACCGCGTTCTTTTCTTTGAGTAACGTTTTGATGCGGGCACGGTAGTCTGCTTGTTCAGCCTCACTGAGGGCGCGAGGCTTGGGCGGAAACGGCAGGTCAAGATTCACCTGGGGCACTCGGGTCATGGCGTTGTGGCACTCTGTTACATGCGAGCCGGGGATTATACAACCGCCCTGCCCCAGACAGCAAAAAACCCCGCCGTGGCGGGGTTTTGCAGCATGGTGGGTCGTGCAGGATTCGAACCTGCGACCAATTGATTAAAAGTCAACTGCTCTACCAACTGAGCTAACGACCCGAATTGTGGTGGGTTGTGCAGGATTCGAACCTGCGACCAATTGATTAAAAGTCAACTGCTCTACCAACTGAGCTAACAACCCGAATTGTTGCTATCCACCAGAAATTCCGGGGGATAAAAAAGCCCGCTCAGGCAGGCTTCAGGAATAATGGTGGGTCGTGCAGGATTCGAACCTGCGACCAATTGATTAAAAGTCAACTGCTCTACCAACTGAGCTAACGACCCAAATTGTCACCGGTAACAGCAGCAGCCTGCTGTCCCGACGGGCGCCTATCTTACTGAATTTGAGTGCCCGTGCAAGCAGAAAATCACTACCGGCGACTGATTGCGCAAAAAGACGGCAACCCTGTTACAGCCCTGCCAAGCGCCCTTTGGCCAGCTTTGCAGATGTGCTGTCAGGATACTCCTTGGCCACTTTTTCGAAGTAACTGCGGGCATCCGCTTTGTTGCCCTGCTCTTTGGCAATGATGCCCAGTTTGAGCATGGCGTCAGCCCGTTTACTGGAGTTGGGGTACTGGTTCACCACCACCGCGAAGGCTTTGGCGGCGTCGGCCAGCTGTTGGCTGCTGTACAGCAACTGCCCCAGCCAGTAATGCGCGTTGTCGCTGTAACTGGATTTCGGGAACTGCTTGATGAACTGCTTAAAAGCAACAGTGGCTTTTGCGTAGTTCTTGTCTTTGAGCACCAGATTAACGGCCTGATCGTAGGCGTCATTTTCTGACAAGTTGCTTGAATAGCTGTCACCGTCCGCTTGCACCGCCGTGCCAGTGGCGGCGGCTGGCGTGGCTGGCGTATTGGCAGCCGGCTGGCTGTTGGAGGCTTCCAGTTTCGCCAGCTCTTTGTAGATCTCCCGCTGACGCTCAAGGATCTGCTGCAACTTGTGGTCATGCTCTTCTGACTGGCCACGCAGGCTGCTCAGGTCATCCTGCAGCTGGTTAAGCTGCTGCTGCATTTGCAGTTGCAGGCGGCTGCGCGATTGTAATTGCGCTTCCAGGCGAGAAACGCGAGTGGCCAGGTCATTGCCAGCATCCACTACCGGAGCCGCCGCCATGGCGGCTCCAGAGCAACTGGCCAACAGCAACAGTGTCAGCGTTTTTTTCATGGCTTAGTACACCAGTACAGCGCGGCGGTTTTTCGCGTAAGCGGCTTCTGTGTGCTCGGCATCCAACGGCTTTTCTTCACCGTAGGAAATCAGGGTGATTTGTGAGTCCAGCACGCCCAGGCCTTCCAGGTACTGTTTAACCGCTTTGGCGCGGCGCTCGCCCAGGGCGATGTTGTATTCCGGGGTACCACGCTCATCGGTAAAGCCTTCGATCAGCACTTTCACGCCAGGGTGGTCACGCAGGTAGGTGGCATGGGCTTCGAGCAGCTCGGCAAATTCCGGGCGCACGTTGTAGCTGTCAAAGTCAAAGAAAATGGTGTGTTCACGGCGCAGATCAGCCATGTGCTGCTTACGCTGCTCTTCCGGGCTCATTACCGGTTTAACCGCACCGGTCACCACTTCCTGCTGGCTGCCAGCCTGGCCATTGCTGGCCTCATTGCTGCCTTGGCCAGTGGTGCTGGTGCCGGAAGTGGAAGAACAGGCAGACAGCGCCAGCATCGGCAGGGCAATCAGCAAGCCTTTGAACAGTTTGTTGTTTTGCATTGTTGCGTCCTCAAATCATGGTTACGGCATAAAAATCACAAAAAGGGTGACCAGGCTGGTTCTTTGACCTGCCCTTCCCGGGCCGGCAGACGGGCACTGAAACGCCCATCAATAGACACCAAACCGAGCACTTTCTGGCCCCGGAACAAAGTGGCATAAATAACCATGCTGCCATTGGGGGCCAGACTGGGTGACTCGTCTAACTGGGTGTTGGTCAGCACCTGCATGTCACCGGTCTGCAAGTCCTGGCGGGCCACATGGTATTGGCCCTGTGTACGATTGATCATGACCAGATATTTACCATCAGGGGTAATTTGCCCGGCCAGATTTTGTTCGCCTTCAAAGGTCAAACGGGTGATCTTTCTGCTGCCCAAATCTACACGATATAGCTGTGGCCGGCCACCCCGCTCAGAGGTGAACACCAGTGACTTAGAGTCCGGATACCAGGAGGGTTCAGTGTCAATGGCGTAATGGTGTGTCAGGCGGGTCAGCTGCTTGCTGGCCAGATCCATAATGTAGATTTCCGGGTTACCGTCTTTGGACAGCACCATCGCCATTTTCTTGCCGTCCGGCGACCAGGCCGGGCTGCCATTAATATCAGGGAAAGAAGTCAGCACCGTGCGTTGCTGGGTGTAGAGATCCTGAATAATGATCCGCGAGCTGTGGTTTTCAAAGGAAACATAAGCCAGCTTGCTGCCATCCGGTGACCAGGTAGGCGACATGATCGGCTCTTTCGACTTGGCCACCAGTGCTTCGTTGTAGCCGTCGTAATCAGAAACCATCAGTTTGTAAGGGAACGGCTGCTGCTGGTTCACCACCACATAGGCGATGCGTGTCAAAAAGGCGCCGCGTTCACCGGTCAGCTTTTCATAAACCACATCGGCAATGCGGTGGGCGTACTGGCGCAGTTGCTCCGGGCTAACCACCGCCTGACGGCTGTCAAGAATATGGTCGTTACTCTGTACCAGATTACCGTCTTTGAGTTGTGGGCCATTAGCCCCTTTTTGGCCACGCAGTACATCCACCAGATCAAAACTGACCAGGTATTTACCGTCCTGATAAGGCTTGATGCTGCCAAGCACCATGGCTTCAACACCACGGGTTGACCAGGCACTGTAGTGAATATCGGCCACCGCTTGCGGTTGCTCCGGCATGGTGGTTACCGACAAGGGCGAGAACTTGCCGGAGTTGCGCAGGTCATTGCTGATGATACTGGCCAGATCTATAGGCGCTGGCCCCTGGCCGGTAAACTGAAACGGCACCACCGCTACCGGCCGGGCCTGATCCATGCCGCCGGTAATAACAATATCCAGCGCCGCCTCAGCAGGGCGGCAAATGGCACAGAGCAGCAAAAAAAACAGGGTTAATCGTTGCACGGTTACCTCTATTGACTATCCGGTTTCATGGTGATGTTCACTTGGCGCATTTGCGCAAACACCTGCGGGTCTTTGGACACCGGCAAGGTGCCCGCTTTCCATACCGCCCGCTGCGCTGCCTCGAAGATGGCACGGTCACCCGAGACGTATTTCACGTCCAGCACCAGGCCGCTGGGCGCCAGGGTGATCTGCAATTTCGCTTCTTTACCGCGCATGCTGTCGTCGCGGATGAAGTTGCGTTTAATGGTCTGGTTAATCAGCGCCTGATACTTTTGCAGCTCGCTGAGCACCTGCTGCTGGCGGGCCTTGGCACGGGCCGCGGCTTCGGCTTCCATTTGCTTGGCCAGCTGTGCCTCTGCGGCTTTCTTACGGCGAGCTTCTTCGGCTTTACGCTGGCGCTCGGCTTCTTCCTTGCGGCGTTTTTCTGCTGCGGCCTTGGCCGCGGCTTCTTCTTTACGCTGCTTTTCTGCCGCCGCTTTGGCAGCGGCCTCAGCCTTTTTCGCTTCGGCTTCTTTTTGCTGCCGTTGCAGTTCCAGTTGGTGGGCTTTTTCTGCTTCCTGTTGCTGCTGCACTTTGGCTTGCTGCGCGGCTTTTTCAGCGGCCTGGCGCTGCTGCTCTTCCTGCGCCCGCTGGCGCTTCAGTTCGGCAATACGTTTCAGTTCATTCTGACGCTGCTGCTCCAGCTTACGCTGGCGGTCAGCTTCGGCCTGCTGCTCGGCGGCCTTTTCTGCCTTGAGGCGTTTGACCTGCTGCTCAACCACTTTGCTGTCTACCGCCTTGGCGGTAATGACCTGCCCGTCACTGTGGGGCGGTGCCGGTGGCTTGTCGCTAAAATCGATAGAGGTTAACAACACCGCGGCAATCAGCAGGTGCAGGCCAATTGACAGGCCCAGCGGTAACCCCATGCCTTGCTGGCGCATGTTACTTCTTCTCCTCGGGCGGATCGGTCATCAGGCCGACATCATCCACACCGGCGCCCTGCAGGGTGCCCATCAGTTGTACCACTTTGGCGTAGGGCACGGCGCCGTCACCGCGGATCACCACCGGCGTTTTCGGTTCAATTTCCCGCTGCGCCTTTACCACCGCTGCCAGCGTGGCCACATCTTTGTACTGCTCGGCTTTTTTCGAGCCCAGTTGCAGGTAGTAGTCACCCTTGGCGGTAATAGACACCACCGCCGCCGGCTTGGAGTCCGGTGGCAATGGCTCGGAAGACTGCTTGGGCAGGTTAACCTTGACCCCTTGGGTGATCAGCGGCGCTGTCACCATGAAGATGATCAGCAACACCAGCATCACGTCGATATAGGGAACGACGTTGATCTCAGCCATGGGGCGGCGGCGTTTACGGGGCGCGCCACTCATGCCACCTGGCCTCCGTCCTGACTAAACACCTGGCGGTGCAAAATGGCGGCAAACTCTTCCTGGAAGTTTTGGTAGGCCATTTCCAGCCGCTCGACATTATGCGAGAAACGGTTGTAGGCCATGACCGCAGGAATGGCCGCGAACAGGCCCATGGCGGTAGCAATCAAGGCTTCGGCAATACCGGGGGCCACCATCGACAGGGTTGCCTGCTGCACATTACCCAGCGCAATAAAGGAATTCATGATGCCCCAGACAGTACCGAACAAGCCGATATAGGGGCTGATTGAGCCAACGGTCGCCAGAAATGAAAGGTGCGACTCCAGCCGCTCCACTTCCCGGTTCAGGGTGACACGCATGGCGCGGTCGGCGCCATCCATCACCGATTGCGGGCTGCGGTTGGTGTTTTTCGATAGCCGGGCAAATTCCTTGAAACCGGCAGTGAACATTTTTTCCATGCCACCGAGCTGATCTTCTTTGGCATGCAGTTCGTGGTAGAGCTTACCGAGGTCCACCCCAGACCAGAAGCGGTCTTCAAAGTGGTCGGCCTGTACTTTTGCCTGCCCCAGCACTTTGCGGCGCTGGAAAATCAGGGTCCAGGAAAAGACCGAAAAGGCCAGCAGGATCAGCATTACTGCCTTGACCAGCAGGCTTGCCTGCCAGAACAGGCTGAAAAAGGACATGTCGTTCACCCTTGAAGCACTCCCCAAACATTGGCCGGAATGGCTGTGGCTTTGCCTTTTTTCAGGTCTACACAGGCCACACGTACATCGGCTTCACACAAAAGCTGACCCCCTTCACGTAACAATTGCTGGTGAAACACCAAGCTGGCGCGCTTAAGCTGCACCACCTGGCTGACCACCTGCAACAGCTCGTTGAAGCGGGCCGGTAAATGGTTTTCCATCTTAACAGAGCGAACCACAAAGGCGACATCCATCGCCAGCAGCCCGTCCTGCTCTACACCCAGTTGTCGCAACCATTCGGTGCGTGCCCGTTCAAAAAACTTCAAGTAGTTGGCGTGATAAACAATGCCACCGGCATCGGTATCCTCGTAGTAAATGCGAACGGGCCACTGGTGCTGCATAGGGTCCTCATCTTGAAAAAGGGGAGCTTAAGCTCCCCTGAACGGTTTACTGTGCCTGGCCAAGATTCTTTAGCAAGAAGGCAAAGATGTCGGCGGCTTCACGGATCTTCATCGCGGTCGGCTTGCCGGCACCATGGCCAGCCTTGTGCTCTACCCGCAACAATACCGGTGCCGGGCCAGTCTGGTCAGCCTGCAGGGTAGCGGCGAATTTAAAGGAATGGTAGGGCACCACCCGATCATCATGGTCTGCCGTCATCACCATGGTGGCCGGATAGGCCCGCTTGTGCAGGTTATGCAGCGGCGAATAGGCATACAAATAAGGAAAATCCGCTTTGTTGTCGCTGGAGCCGTATTCGCTGGTCCAGGCCCAGCCGATGGTAAATTTCTGGAAGCGCAGCATATCCAGCACTCCTACCGCCGGCAGCACTGCGCCAAACAGGTCCGGGCGTTGCGTCAGTGCCGCGCCCATCAGCAAGCCACCGTTACTACGGCCATAGGCACCCAGGCGGTCCGGGCGAGTGTAACCCTGGTCAATCAGGTACTGGGCGGCGGCGAAGTAGTCATCAAAAACATTTTGCTTTTTGTCTTTCATGCCGGCTTTATGCCAGGCCTCGCCATACTCGCCACCACCACGCAGGTTCGGCACCGCATAAATACCGCCATGTTCCATCCAGGCAATGTTGGCCGGGCTAAAGCGCGGCATGATGGAAATATTGAAGCCGCCATAGGCGTACAACAATGTGGGGTTGGCACCGTTTCGCTTGAGCCCCTTTTTGTAGGAAATCATCATCGGAATACGGGTACCGTCCTTGGAGTGGTAGAACACCTGCTCAGAGACAAAGTCACTGCTGTCAAAGGCCAATTGCGGCTGGCGGTAAATTTCCAGCTGCTGGTTTGCCAAATCCAGGCGGTAAACGCTTGGCGCCTGAATATAGGAACTGAAGGTGAAGTAAGCATCACGCTGACGGCGCTTGCCGGTCAGGCCACTGACCGTGCCTTTACCAGGCAGTTTGACGGTGTACTGGTAGGTGCCGTCAAGCTTGTAGACAGTCAGCTGCGACAGGGCATCTTTCATGCTCTGCACCACCAGCTGATTGTTGAAAATGGAGACGCTGGAAAGGGTATCCGGTCCTTGCGGGATCAGGGTCTGCCAACGGCGTTTTGCCGGGTGGCGAATATCAATCTTGATAACCTTACCGCGCGGCGCCTGATAGTTGGTTTCAAAATAAAAACGCGGGCCATCATTGCCGATGAAATTGTAGGACGCTTCCAGCTCCGGGATCAGCTCCACCATCTTGGTGCCGGTTTTCAGATCTTTATAAAAGAAGCGGTTGCGTGAATCGGTGCCCTTGGAAACCGACAGCAGCAGGTAGCGGCCATCATTGGATACCTCGGCACCAAAGCCCCAGTCCTTGTGGTCAGGGCGCTGATAGATCAATTGATCCTGACTCTGCGGCGTGCCCAAGCGGTGGTAATAGAGCTTCTGGTTGTAGTTGATCCCCGACAGCGCCCGGTCGCCCTTGGGTTCGTCATAACGGGCATAGAAAACGCCCTTGCCGCTTTTATCCCAGCTGGCGGAAGAAAACTTGATCCAGTCAAGGGTGTCAGGCAGCTTCTTGCCGGTGGCGACATCGAGAAAATGCCACTGCTGCCAGTCAGAGCCAGACTGCGACGTGCCATAGGCCAGCACTTTGCCGTCACGTGACACGGCAATACCAGACAGCGCTACGGTGCCGTCCGCCGACAGCTTGTTCGGATCCAGCAGCACCCGCGCCGGGGCTTGTTCACCGTTTTGTACATAGAGCACGCTTTGCGACTGCAAGCCATTGTTACGGAAATAAAATACCGACTCGCCACGTTTGAACGGGGCACTGAATTTTTCGTAATTCCATAAGGTAGTAATGCGCTTTTCCAGGGCGTTTCGAACCGGGATCTGCTCCAGGTATTGCTCGGTCAGCGCCTTTTCCTCGCTGACCCACTGGGCCAGCGCCGGGCTGTCCTGTTCCATCCAGCGATAAGGGGCCGCCACCTTGGTGCCAAAGTAGTCGTCAACCTGGTTGTCAGTGTGCGCTTGCGGATAAACCAGCGCGGCCGCTTTGGGAGCTGGGGCCGATTGCTGCTGGCAGCCGGCCAAACCGGCCAGCAGTGCCAGCCCAAGCCATGAAGTGTGCAGGGTACGCATAAGATTTTTCCATAAAATCAACATATTCATCACGACTATATCAAAAGCGTTACCCATGCCCAGCGCTTTCGATACCGGAGCGCCATGCCGGCGCATTCGCAATTGTATGCATACTGACATGAATTAATTTTTACAGAGCGCTTTTTGTTCTTTTATTTATTTAATTGATTTTAAAGAAATAAAAATGAAAGTAAGTTACATGTTGACGTGCGCGTCAACATGCATAGCTATTTCAGATAAAAAAATATAATCCGAATCAGTAATTTTTTTCGGTTGAGGCCCGACCTCTGCTTTCGCATAATGCGCGCCGTCGGATGGTGGTGCCAGGGACTTAAGGCGCCATTCGCCGTCCGGCCTTGTATTGGTAGTGTGATTGATTGGCACTTGCCCGAGGGCAATGTCGACGTTGTTCTTCCCTGGACAATTCCTTCCTTCAATGTGGTTGTTTGGCCCGAGCATTGCTCGGGCTTTTTTTTGCCTGCTTAAAAGGAAAATTGATAGAACAGGTCTACTGCCTGGTTCACACCACTGACCGCTTCCAAATAAAGCTTGGGCAGCAATGCATAACGCAGCTTCAACTGCGCCACTGAACTGAACACCCCTACCCCGTATTCCAGTTGCAGGCCCGGTAACACATAACCGGAAATGCTGACGGCGGTGTCGCTGCCACTGCCGGAGGTGTCAATGCTGACATCCTTCACCCCCAGTTTTTCCGCGGCGCCGGTGAAAACACCACCTAACCGGCTTACCCCTGCCGAGACCAGCATGGATTTCATCATGGCGTTACCGTCACTCTGGCCGTTGTCGTCCAGAGCCTTGCCACGCAGCAGGTAAGAGAGCTGCTGTGCCTGGGTCATGGCCGGCTCGGAAAACAGCTTCAGTTGTGGCTTCTGGGCGCTGCCGGTGACTTTCACCCCCACCACCAGCTCAGAGTTACTCAGGGTATCGGGGTTACGAATGGCTTCAACATTGAGGCTGGGGTTATCCAGACCGCCGGTAAACAACAGCTTACCCTGACGGATCATCAGATTCTGGCCATAGGCTTTGTAGGTGCCATCGGCCAGTTCCATCTGGCCATTAGCCAACAGGCTGTGCCCAGGCTTTTGCTGCGCGTGCAGCTGCCCGGTCAGGCGGCTTTTTAAGCCAAATGCGTCCAGCCGCACATCACTGCCCAACACCAGGCGCAGATCCAATGCCAAAGGCGGCCCGGCTTTTGCCGTGCTGGCCTGGTTGCCGTCCACCACCGTAACATCCGGTGACAGCGTCACGGCAGAGTCCGGCAGGGATTCCACCTCAATACGCGCCCAGGGTACGTTGAGGGTGCCCGTCAGCTTTGGCTGTTCCCCCAGCGCCAGGGTCAGATCCGGGCTCAGCCGTAGCTGCCCGAAGCCGGGGTAACCGGCTTCTAACCCCTGCCCCTGCACCGTTAATTGACCACTGACCGGCAAGCGAGCCCAGCGCAGCTGGCCGCCCAGGGTCAACTTGCCACCGCCCATCTGGGCCTGCCCTTGGAGCTGGGCCTGCTGGCCGTGCACGTTCAAGGTGGCATGCATGTCAGTGACCGCAACCGCTTCAGACAATGCCGTGACTTGCCCGCCCTGTAGCTGTAACTGGCCATCAAACAGCGGTTTGGCGAGGGTGCCGGAGAGCTTTCCTTGCCCGGATACAGTGCCACTTAGCGCCTGTAAGGAGGGTACCAGCGGCGCCAGCCAGTCCAGCTTTAATGCCTGCAATGCCAGCCTGCCACTTAAACGCCGCTGCTGTTGTGGCGCGTGGATTTGTACCTTGCCATGCAACTGCCCTAACTGTTCCGAGGCAAAAGCCAACTGCCCCTGCCACAGCCGTTCATTCAATTGGCCATCAAGCCGCAACGACTGGTATGCCATAGAGTGGTTAAAGGTGCCGGCAGCGGTATGCAGCGCCACTGTAAATACCGGTTTCCCCTGCTGCCAGTAGCCATTAACACGGCCATTAATCAGTGCCTGCCAGCTAAAGTCGCCGGGCAGCCAGGGGCTCAGCAAGGCCGTAGGCAAATCGCTGAGGGTCGCACTGAATTGCCCTTGTTGGCGGTTAAGCTGCATGGCTGCCAGGCAAATGCTGGCTTGCTGGTGCTGCCAGCATTGTTGGGTCAGCGCCAGGTTTTGCTTATCAGCACGCAACGATACCGGTGCCTGTAATTGCCAGCCCTGATCATTAAAACGCAATGCGGCCTTGGTCAGCTTGCCCTGCCACTGCTGGCCATGCAGCTCACCCTGCAGTGCCAGTTGTATGGCGTCAGTTGCCTCGGCCGTGCTGATCTGCAACTGGTGTTGGCGGGCATTACCATTGGCTTTGACAGTTACATCAGCCAGGGCCTGATCGCCCTTGGCTATTTTGGCGGCTTGCAGGGTCAGTTCACCGGCCGGCAGGCCGTCTTGCAACTGCCCGGCCAGTGACAACTGCAGATCTTTGAGGGCAATGTCCTGATACTGGCTGTCCGCGCTTTTTAGTGAGGCTGTCAGTTGTGGCTGCAAACGCGGGCCAGTAAGTGCCCACTGACCGCTAATTGCGCCACTGGCTTCAGGTAACGCCTGGGCCAGGGCTGGTGCATCCAAAGTGCCTTGCAGCTGCCACTGCGCGCCAACTTGCCCCTGGGCCGTTATCTGGTTAGGCCCAGCCGCCAGCCGTAAATCCAGCCGGGTTTGGGTCTCGGAGCCGGCAGCCTGGCCTGTTAACGCCAGTTTTTTACCAGCCCACAGGCCCTGCAAATCAGGGCTGGCGCGAAATTGCCAGTGCTGAGCGTCCCCTTCGGCGCTACCTTTAACGCTGCCCGACAACACGCCCTGAGCAACAGTAAAGTGTTTAAGGGTGAGTGCCAGCTTACCCGCCAGCCCTTGCTTCCATGCCACTTTTCCAGCCAAAGAGGCCTGCCCCTGAGGCTGCACCAGAGTGAGTTTGTCCAGCTCTGCCTGGTAGCGATCGCCACGGGCAGCCAGGTACAGTGTCGATACCGGCTGCGCCGGTAAACTGGTGCCAGCCTCGGCGTTTAGCTGCCAGGCATCGAGGTTGCCGGCAACAGTCAGGGTGATGTCGGTAAGTTTCATACCACTGTGGGCCAGCTGCGTCAGCACAACCTTGATATTGACCGGCAGGTTACTTTGCAGTGGCTGCACCGTGCCACTGAGCTGCCCACTCAGTGGCCCGCTCAACTGCCCTTGCACGGCCAGCTTGGCCAGCGACTGGCTCAGTTTCAGGGTGAGCTGCTGGCCAGCCAACTGACCCACCGAAGTTGATGCGCTGATGGTCAGGGCCAGTGGGTAATCGCCCGCCAGCGTCAGGGTGCCGTGGGCTTTCACTTTTCCTTGCCGGTGCACCACGGTCAGGTCGCCTATTTGCAGCTGCTGCCCCTGGCCACTGACGTTCATGCTGATGCTATTAAAGTGCTGCCCGGCCAACTGTGGCGAACGCAGTAACACCCCGGCCAGCTTCACCGGCATCGGTAAGGTTACTGGTGGCAGGGAAATCGCCTTGGCGGGTGTTTTTGCAGACGCTTTTCCATGCTCAGGCGGGTTCGGCGTTACCACCAGACCATGCACATCCGGGCCATCAAGCTGCACACCGGCGCCGTCCCAGGCTCCGGCCATGGCCAGCTGTTGCCAGCTGATGGTGACACCCGGCAGTTGCAGGTGGGCGTTATTTACCGACAAATCCTGTAAATCAATGGCCAGCGGCAATTTCACCTGGCCCACAGCCTGTGGCGGGTGTTGATTGGCCGGGCTGGCCGGCACAGCCAGCTTAACGCCCTCTACGGCCAGGTGGCTGATCACCAGCTTGCTTTCCAGCAGCGCCGCCGGCTGCCAGCGCAGCGTCATTGCATGCACTTGCAGCAGCTTGCCGTAACGCAGGGAGGTGATAGTCCAGCTGCGCCCAGCGCTATTGACCTGTAGCTGGCCACTAAGACCAGGCACGATTTTAGTAGCACCGGCCCACAGCCAGCGGTTACCAAACGCAGTGCTCGACAACACCACAACCGCCACCAACAGCAGCGACAAGGTGATCAGCAATAACCAGGAAGCCCGTTTTAACCAGCGCATCAGAACATCGGCCCCATGGTGAAGTGCAACCGCCAGGGCACATGCGTTTCGCTGACTCCAAAGGCCAGATCCAACCGTACCGGGCCAATGGGAGTCAACCAGCGCACCCCGAAGCCAGTGCCCACTTTCCAGTCGGCATGGCGGTAACTGTTGGTAGCCGTGCCACTGTCCACAAAGGCCGCCAGCCGCCAGCGGCTGGCTATTTGATAATCGTATTCGACACTGGCAGCGGTGGTGTAACGGCCCCCAACCAGCTCGCCGGCGTCATTGCGTGGCGCCACGGATTGATAGGCAAAGCCCCGCACGGTCTGATCACCCCCGGTGAAAAAGCGCAGCGACGGTGGCAAATCAGTAATGCTATTAACCCACAAAGCGCCTTGTTCCACACGCATCAACAGCCGGCTTTTAGGGGTTAGCGAACGCAACCACAGGCTACGGCCCCACAGCCGAACAAAACGGGCATCAGAGCCCAGCAGCTTGTCTGAGGCCTCCAGTGTCAGCCATTGGCTGTCGCCCCAGTATGGGTCGGTGCCACCACGCTTGCGGGTGCGGTGAAACGACACCCCCGGGATCACCAGAAAGCTGGTCGCGCTCTGGTCGGCCTGGGTGTAAGAGTCATAGTCGAGGCGCAAAAACAGATCACGGTTCCAGTTGCTGTCGGGTTTGTCCCAGCGGTGCAGCGCCAGGGTGGCCTTACTGGAACGGGTATCCAGCTGATTAACGTGCTGGTAACCCCCTTGCAGGGAATAGAAATGACGCAACGGATCGCCATTGGGAATACGGTATTCCAGGGTGGCGTCCTGGCGGGGCTTGGATACTTTCAAACGGCTGCTAAAGCTGTGGCCGCGGCTGTTGAGCATCGGCTTATGCCAGGACACCGAGGCCCGAGGCCCTTCGTCGGTAGACACCCCCAGTCCCAGCTCCACCTGATTTTTTGCCTTTGCGGTCAGGTTAATGGTCACCGGGATCTGCTGGCCATCAGGGTGGTCGGTTTGTGGGGTCACTTCCACCGAGCGAAAATAACCGGTGGCCGCAATATCCTGACTGGTTTTGGCAATGGCGGCCGCCTGATACGGCTCGCCGGGCTGCACTGCAATCAGTGGTGCCAGCAACGAGTTACGCACATCCATACCCGCCAGGGTAACCGGGCCAAAGCGGTAACGCTGGCCGCTGGCAAAATGCAGCGTGACATCCGCTGCCTGCGCCGTGACATGCACTGCCACCTTGGCCTCGGTAAAGTGAGCATCAAAGTAACCACGCTGGGCCGCCAGCCGCAAAAAACGGCTCTTGCTGGCCTCATAGTCGTCATGGCGAAACCCCTTCCCCGGCGCCAGCCCCGGGTGCTTGAGCAACGCCTGAAAGCGCGGGTCCTGCTGAGCGTCACCGGTGAGGCGAATATCAACCCGGCGAATATGCAGCTGCGGCCCTTTATTGACCTTGATAGTCAGCGTGTCAGCGTCTTTTTGGTAGTTGATCTGTGGCTGGTAATAACCGAGCGCCTGCAACCCCTGGCGCACGGCCTGGTCAATATCAGCACGATAACGGGGCAGCTGCGCCGCCTTGATGGCGGGCAGTTGCTTGAGATACAGGGTCACGTTTTGCTCAGGGTCACCACTGAGCCCCTGAACATCAAACTGTACCGCTGCCTGGGTGGTCAGCGGCCAACATAACAGCAGCAGGCAAATACGCCACATAGCCGGGCCTTATTCGTCGCGACTCAGACCAAAGTGCCGGTAAGCACGCTCCGTGACAATGCGCCCACGGGGGGTGCGCTGCAAAAATCCCTGCTGGATCAGGAATGGCTCCAGCACATCTTCGATGGTGTCTTTTTCCTCACCGATGGCTGCCGCCAGGTTATCCAGCCCCACCGGGCCGCCGGTAAACTTATCAATAATGGCAAGCAGCAGCTTTTTATCCATGTAGTCAAAACCCTGATTATCAACATCCAGCATATCCAGGGCATTGGACGCCACATCACGGCCAACAGTTCCATCGCTTTTTACTTGCGCGAAATCGCGCACCCGCCGCAGCAGCCGGTTGGCTATCCGTGGCGTGCCACGGCTGCGCCGGGCGATCTCCATGGCGCCATCGGCATCCAGTTCCAAATTAAGGTAAGCGCCACTGCGGGCAACGATCTGCGCCAGGTCGTCCACCTTGTAAAATTCCAGCCGCTGGACAATGCCAAAGCGGTCACGCAGCGGCGAGGTCAGCGAGCCGGCGCGGGTGGTGGCACCAATGAGCGTAAACGGCGGCAGGTCCAGCTTAATGGAGCGGGCCGCCGGCCCTTCACCGATCATGATATCCAGCTGGTAGTCTTCCATGGCCGGGTACAGTACTTCTTCGACCACCGGGCTAAGCCGGTGGATCTCGTCGATGAATAACACATCATGGGGTTCGAGGTTGGTCAGCATGGCCGCCAGATCACCGGCCTTTTCCAGTACCGGCCCGGAGGTGGTTTTAATGCCCACGCCCATTTCGTTGGCAACAATGTTGGCCAGGGTGGTTTTACCCAGCCCCGGCGGGCCAAAAATCAGCAGGTGGTCCAGCGCTTCGCTGCGGCCACGGGCGGCCTCGATGAAAATTTCCATCTGGCTGCGTACGTGATCCTGGCCCTGGTAATCAGCCAGCGCCTTGGGGCGGATAGCCCGGTCAATGACGTCATCTTCGCGGTCGGCTTGCGGCTGGATAAGGCGATCAGCTTCTATCATGGGCTACCTCAGAGCATGGCCTTGAGGGCATCGCGGATAATGGCTTCAGAACTCATCTGCTCTTTGGCCACTTTCTTGATCACCGTTTCTGCCTGATTCGGTTTATATCCCAGTGCCAGCAGTGCCGCCAGCGCGTCATCACGGGGCGATACCGTAGGTTGGGTAATAGTGGTGTCCAGCGGCGCCTGATCGGTATAGGGCGTAGCCAGCTGGCCAAAGTCCTTGAGTTTGTCGGCCATTTCGATGACCAGCCGTTCGGCGGTTTTCTTGCCCACGCCCGGCAGGCGCACCAGCGTTGACACATCATGCTGACCCACCGCTTGCACAAACTGGCTCACGGTCATGTTTGACAAAATCGCCAGCGCCAGTTTCGGGCCAACACCATTGGCTTTAATGAGCTGGCGAAACAGCGCCCGCTCATCCTGGGTGACAAAACCATAGAGGTTTTGGGCATCTTCACGCACCACCAAGTGGGTATGCAGCACAATCTGGCTGCCAACCTCACCCAGGGCATAAATCGACTGCATTGAGCAATGCACTTCATAGCCGACGCCGGCTACATCAATCAGGATCTCCGGCGGCTGCTTTGCTGCCAGGGTTCCGGTCAGTCGTCCAATCATAAGGTTCCGTTATTTGCGCAGGCGCCCACGCACCAGCTTGTGCTTGTCTAGGGCCATCTTAGTCAGGCTGGTACTGGTGTGTCCATGACACAGCGCAATGGCCAGCGCATCGGCGGCGTCGGCCTGGGGAGTAGCCGGCAGTTTCAGTACCTGCGTAACCATGTGCGCCACCTGGGTTTTGTCAGCGCCGCCAGTGCCTACCACCGCCTGTTTGACCTGGCGGGCAGAGTATTCAGCAATCGGCAGGGCGGCATTAACACCGGCGACAATGGCAACGCCACGGGCCTGGCCCAGTTTCAAGGCAGAGTCGGCATTGCGGGCCATGAACACCTGTTCAATGGCCAGCTCATCGGGCTGAAACTGGCGAATGATTTCGCTGACACCGTCAAAGATTTGTTTCAGGCGTTCCGGCAGGGCGTCACCGCTGACGCGAATACAACCACTACCGAGATAAACAAAGCGTACCCCGTCCTGGCGCACCAGCCCGTAGCCGGTGATCCGCGAACCGGGGTCGATACCGAGAATAATACGGCTCACCGCGCCCCCCCCTTAATAGCAAGGCTCGCCGCGCCATGGCACACCCACGCCGCCGGGCGAGGTGGGTGTGCGGTCGCGGCCTTTGGCGCGGCCATCAGCAGCCTCAGGCGCTGGCTTGCGGCTTGTTAACAGCCAGCGCCAGCTCGTCCAGTGCTTGCGGGTTGGCCGGGCTAGGGGCCTCGGTCAGCGGGCAGGCGGCGGTGGTGGTTTTCGGGAACGCCATGACGTCGCGAATGGAGCTGGCACCGGTCATCAACATCACCAGGCGGTCAAGGCCGAAGGCCAAACCGGCGTGGATAGGCGCACCAAATTGCAGCGCTTCGAGCAGGAAGCCGAATTTTTCTTCTGCTTCCTCGGCGCTGATGCCCAGCAGTTTGAACACCGCCTGTTGCATGGCGTTGTCGTGAATACGCACCGAACCGCCACCCAGCTCCACACCGTTAAGCACCATGTCATAGGCGTTTGACAGCGTACCCAGCGGGTTGGCGGCCAGCTCCTCAGGAGTGGCATTGAGCGGCGCAGTAAACGGGTGGTGCAGCGCGTAGAGGCGGCCTTCGTCTTCTTCGAACATCGGGAAGTCCACCACCCACAGCGGCGCCCACTCGCCGGTGCGGGTAAAGCCCAGATCCTCGCCCAGCTTCAGGCGCAGCGCGCCCAACGCGTCGGTACAGACTTTGTCGCTGTCAGCGCCAAACAGCAGAATATCGCCGTCACTGGCAGCGGTTTTCGCCAGCAGGCCGTCAATGGCAGCCTGGTCGAGGAACTTGAGAATAGGTGATTGCAGGCCGTCGTTGCCCTTGGCCAGCTCGTTCACTTTCAGCCAGGCCAGCCCTTTGGCGCCGTAAACGGCCACGAAGTTCTGGTATTCGTCCAGCTGCTTGCGTGACAGCGACGCCCCACCTGGCACCTTGATCACCGCCACCCGGCCCTTGGGATCGTTGGCCGGGCCGTTGAACACCTTGAACTCCACGTGCTTGAGTTCGTCGGCCACATCCACAATTTCCAGCGGGTTACGCAGGTCGGGCTTGTCAGAGCCAAAACGGCGCATGGCTTCGGCGTAGGTCATCACCGGGAAGTCGCCCAAATCAACGCCCATCAGTTCGTTGAACAGGTCGCGGATCATCCCTTCGGTGATGGCGCGGACTTCAGTCGCGTTCAGGAACGAGGTTTCCAGGTCAATCTGGGTAAATTCCGGTTGGCGGTCAGCACGCAGGTCTTCGTCACGAAAGCACTTCACAATCTGGTAGTAGCGGTCCATGCCTGCCACCATCAGCAGCTGCTTGAACAGCTGTGGTGACTGCGGCAGGGCAAAGAAGCTGCCTTTGTGGGTACGGCTCGGCACCAGGTAGTCACGGGCGCCTTCCGGCGTGGCTTTGGTCAGAATGGGCGTTTCAATGTCCAAAAAGCCCTGCGCTTCGAGCGAGCGGCGCACCGCCGCCGTGACCTTGGCCCGGAACACCAGCCGCTCGGTCATTTCCGGGCGGCGCAAGTCCAGGTAGCGGTATTTCAGCCGGGCTTCTTCGCTGTTTTTCTGGTGGTCATCCAGGGCGATGGGCAGCGGCAGGGCCTTGTTGATGATGCGCAGCTGCTTACCCAGCACTTCCACGGCGCCAGTGGCCATGTCCGGGTTAACCTGGGATTCCGGACGGGCCCGCACTTCCCCTTCAATCTGTACGCAGAATTCCCCGCGCAGGCTGTTGGCGGTGTCAAAAACATCGGCCAGATCCGGGTCGAAAACCACCTGCACAATACCTTCGCGGTCACGGAGCTGAACAAAGATGACACCGCCCAGATCGCGGCGGCGGTGAACCCAGCCAACCAGTTGAACACTGTGGCCAACATGGGCCTCGCGGATCTGTCCACAATAAATGCTGCGCATGAAACTAACGGTCCTTTGATTTGGGGGACGGGCAAAACGCCTGAGCTAATGGCCGACGATTATAGCGAGCGCCCCTTGGGAGATTCAATTGGGCCGCTATAATGGCCGCCATGTTATACCTTGGCTGCCCCATGTGGTCACACCCGGCCTGGAAACACTTACTGTTCCCACCCGGCACCCCGCAGAGCGAACACCTGGCCCATTATGCCCGGGTATTCTCGGCTGTGGAGGGGAATACCACTTTTTATGCCCTGCCCGGCCCCGACACCGTGTTGCGCTGGCGCGACGCCGTGCCTGAGCACTTTCGCTTTACCTTTAAATTTCCGCAAAGCATCAGCCACCAGCAGGCGCTGGTAGGGGTAGACGAGGCGCTTGATACCTTTTTAACGCGCTTGGCGCCACTGCGCCCGTACACCAGTCACTACCTGCTGCAACTGCCCGCCCGCTTTGGCCCCGAGCAATTACCGGCGCTGGCCCGCTTTGCCGATGCCCTGCCCGAGGGCCTGCCAGTGGCAGTAGAAGTGCGCCACAGCGCCTTTTTTGCCAAAGGCGAGGCCGAGCGGGCTTTTCACCGGCTACTGGCCGAGCGCGGCCTGAACCGCATGGTAATGGACAGCCGGCCGGTGTTTTCGGTGCCCGCCACCACCCCGGCGCTGCTGGACGCCCAGCAGAAAAAACCGCGGCTGCCGGTGCATGCCGTAGCCACCGCCAATGGCCCGGTGGTGCGCTTTGTTGGCCTACCAGAGCCCCAGGCCAACGCCGACTTTCTGGCGCCCTGGGTCAGCAAGGTGGCACAGTGGCTGGCCGACGGTAAAAACGTGACCTTTTTTGTGCACAGCGCCGACAACGCCCAGGCGCCACAGCTGGCCCGCGCGTTTTATCAGCAGGTTGCCCGCCAGATCAGCCTGCCACCGTTACCGGCGTTCTCGCAGCCGGCGCTGTTCTGAGGCAAAATAGCGCCCCATTGCAATACGAAGGGTTTGTCATGTCGCAGGATCGTATCTATTCCCAGCCCCACACCGCCGTTAAAGACTTCACCTTTGACGAGCAGGTAGCCGATGTATTTAACGACATGATCAACCGCTCGGTGCCGGGCTATACCACCATTTTGCACACCATCGGCAAGCTGGCGCCGCGCTTTGTTACCGCCAACAGCCGCGTTTACGATTTGGGCTGTTCGCTGGGGGCGGCGAGCCTGGCCATCAAACGGGCGGTAGACGCCGACGGCGTTGAGCTGCTGGCCATCGACAGCTCGGAGGCCATGGTCAGCCGCGCCGAACGCCAGCTCAGCGCCTATAAAGGCCAGGTGCACACCCAGGTGCAGCAGGCCGATATTCGCCATATCGACATCAGCAACGCCTCCATGGTGGTACTGAACTTCACCTTGCAGTTTTTACCCCCCGATGACCGCGACGCGCTGATCAACAAGGTTTATGCCGGCCTGCGCCCGGGCGGTTTGTTGCTGCTGTCGGAAAAGCTGGTGTTCACCGACAGCGCCATCAATGATCTGTTGTGCGAACTGCACTGGGACTTTAAGCGCGACAACGGTTATTCCGAGCTGGAAATTGCCCAAAAGCGCACCGCCATTGAAAACGTGATGCGCCCCGACAGCCCCGAGCAGCACCTGGCGCGCCTGGAAAAGGCCGGGTTCAGCCACCGCCAGCTGTGGTATCAGTGCTACAACTTTGCCTCGATGGTGGCCATCAAATGAACTGGTTTCAGCGCTTTTACGCCGACATTGCCGAAAGCCAGCTCAGCCACTGGTTAGAAGTGCTGCCCGGCCAGCTACGGCAGTGGGAAGACAGCGCTCGCCACGGCGAGTTTCGCCACTGGCTGCGCATTCTGGGCCAGCTACCCGAGGTGCCCGCCAGCGCGCTGGATATCAAAAACAGCGTTACCATTGGCGCCCCTGGCGACGTGCCCGCCAGCACCCAAAAGGCCATTGCAGGCTTGCTGCAAAAATTCCACCCCTGGCGCAAAGGGCCCTACCATGTGCACGGCGTGCACATTGACACCGAATGGCGTTCCGACTGGAAGTGGGACCGGGTACTGCCGCACCTGTCACCGCTGAAAAACCGCTTCGTGCTGGATGTCGGCTGCGGCAGTGGCTACCACATGTGGCGGATGCTCGGCGAAGGCGCCTGGCGAGTGGTGGGCATAGACCCGTCGGACTTGTTTCTTATTCAGTTTCAGGCCATCAAGCACTTCGCCCGCGCCGCCCGCCCGGACTTACCCATTGACTTGCTGCCGCTCGGTATTCAGCAAATGCCCGCCCTGCACGCCTTTGACACGGTGTTTTCAATGGGCGTGTTGTACCACCGCAAAAGCCCCATCGAACACATCGAACAACTGCGCGCACAGTTAAAAGACGGCGGCGAACTGGTGCTGGAAACCCTGGTTATAGACGGCGACGACACCGCCGTGCTGGTGCCCGAAGACCGCTACGCGCAAATGCGTAACGTCTGGTTCCTGCCCTCTGCCAAGGCCCTGTGCCGCTGGGTAAGCCGCTGCGGCTTTAGTAATATTCGCATCGTCGACATTGACCAAACCAGCACCGACGAACAGCGCCGCACCGACTGGATGCGCAACGAATCACTGGCCGACTTTCTCGACCCACAAGACCCAAACAAAACCATAGAAGGCCACCCCGCCCCAAAACGCGCCGTGCTCATTGCCACCGCCTGCTGAGCGCTGGCTCACATTACTTAACCCTTGATTTGGCAAGCAATCCCACCCCTGATACTGTCGGTAATGTAAGGACACCACCGGCAGTACAGGGAAGCTAGGGCCCGTCAACCTAAGGGCGGTAGCGTGCCCAACCCCCACCCTGATAACGGTGTTCCCGTACAGTTCACGAGCCGCTGAACTTCACCCGCTTTAATAGACTCTGGTAATAACTGGCGAGGCAGTCACTGCTCTCTGCCCGTTAAGTGCAGCGCCAGCGGAACATGGGCAAGGGTTTTGCTGACTTTTTCCCCACAAAAGTCAGGCGCGTGCAGGGGCGCCCCCCTGCAATAAATACTGGATTTTGATGTGCCTGCGGCACTGCTGTTTATTTGCCGGTTCCCGCACCGGCAGGCGGGTTCCTTTCTTGCTTGGCCAAAGAAAGGAACCGAAAGAAGGCCACCCCAGCGTTACGCTCTAACCGTGCTGGAAGCCGCTTGCCGGGCACCGGCTCGTACGCGTGTCCTGACACGTACTTACCTGTTTCGCCATCCCTGGCTCAACTGCCCTATCGCAGCTTCCACCCCGGCGCTGCACTTAAAGGGCCCCGAGAGCCATACTGGCAGACATGCAGGTTCGAAAAGGTAGGTGGCGCTGTGTAGTGATTAGATAGACAGCTTTTAGAGACGTCATAGGCGAGTGTTGCATTGCAGAGTTGAATTTGTGACACTTCATCCATGAAATGGATGTAAACCATATACCCGCTGTGTGGCATGATATCGAAAAAGCATCTTTTTATTCATGCATCGAAGTTTCAAGTTGTTTTTTAAAATAATTATGAAGCGAGAATCAGAATTCAAAAGTATATACATAGATAATTATTTTGAGGCCGAAGACCTCATCAACAGACTTTTATTAGCTCGATAAAGTTTAGATAAAGGAGACATACATGAACAATGAAAAGAGAATAAAGGAAATCGAAAAAGAATTTATCAAACTGGGGCTTATAGATGTCATCCCGATGATTATGATTGGACTAGGCCTTCACGCGAAATTTGACAAAGGCAACAAGCCAATATTCGAATTTCTTAAAAACGAAACCATTGTAAATGGTATGTTTATTATTGCTGTCCCAATTGTTCTTTGGTGCATGATCAAAGCAATTAAATTAGCGTCAGAGCGCAAACGTATAGAAGCAAATGCAAACTCATAAAAAGTAACTGTGGATCTCAGTCACTTTCTGCCCGTTAAGTGCAGCGCCGCTGTGGCAGGAATGGGAGGTTCAGCTGAGGCAGGACGCCGAAGCAGGTTCATACGTGTCGGGACACACGTATGAACCGGTGAACCGGGAATGACGAACACAGCGTCAGCGCGGAACATGGGCAAGGGTTTTGCTGACTTTTGCCCCACAAAAGTCAGGCGCCTGCAGGGGCGCCCCCCTGCAATAAAGCCGGTAAGTACTGGGCCAACTATTCAAAATCGGCTCAACGTGGATGCCAACTGGGTTTTGATGCGCCTGCGGCACAGCTATTTGTGTGCCGGTTCCCGCACCGGCTTGTACGCATGTCCGTTTTATCGGGTGAACATCATTCACTTGCGCTCACTGGGACGCCGCTACCGTAATACCTCTTCAGAACGTTAATTTATCGATTAGTAAGGATACTTCATGAAATTGCACAATGAAAAAATCCTTTTGTCTTTCTCAGTTATACTTTTTTACTTCATTTTTCAAACTTTTCTTGTTTTTACTGCCGTAAGTTTAAAAGGAAATTGCTTAAACCAGGCTTGGCTGACCAGTCCTTTGATAATATCGCCGTTTGCTATTTTTGTAGAAACAGTATTCCTGTTGTTGATTTTTGGCATCACATTAGGTTACTCAAAACTGAAGTCAGGTGAGAACATTTATGCTAATTCAGCCTATTACATTGTGTTTGTGATTGTATTATCTCTTTGGCTTAATGGACTGCATGGAATGTGGCGTATGTTTCAGTATGAAAAAGGTAAAATCAAAGCCAGTGAGTATTATTCTGAGCAATTTTTTCACTGGGCAAAACATATGAGTCCTCATCAGTGTAAGGTATACAAATACTTAATAAGTAACTATTAATCTCAGCTGCTTTCTGCCCGTTAAGTGCCGCGCCAGTGAAACATGGGCAAGGGTTTTGCTGACTTTCCCCCCAAAAAAGTCAGGCGCGTGCAGGGCGCCCCTGCCATAACAGAACCCTTTATCAGGACTGTTATTTCGTTCTATATAACCATTGCCTTATTGAAAAACCACCATTTAATTAATCTATAAAAAAGTAAAACCATGAACATTGAAAAATACACATGGGCTGAAGTAAATGAAGCTCTTGAAACTATCGATACCCAAGCACATCCGCAAAGAAAAGTCGCTCTTGAGCAACACCGGGCCGAATTGGCAACCAAGATTAAGCAACTCGAAAGCGAATATCACAGCATCACCGGTAAATCACTGGCCGAACCAGAAAAACCCTTATCCCATACCGGCAAGCTGGTTTTTCATGCCGTAGCCAGCGCATCTGTTGGTTTAGGGGTCATTATATTGCTCTTGGTTCTCTCTGCCCTGCTCGGGGCTGACACTATAAAATCAAACGGACACTACATCCATGACCTCAGCACCATATTCTTTGGTCTGACGATATGGTTCTTCGGCTCTCTTTTTCTTGGTTTATGCAGCCTTTCTGGCGCCATAACCCTGCGCGGCTTGCACTGGCTAAAACAATCTGAATAACGCATAGCAACACGACAACGTCGGAGGGCCATCTGTATGCCGAGCAAGAGCACTGGGCCATCGTTCATGCGCTTAGTACAGAGCCCCTGCCCGCATCTCAACAAAAAGAATCCCCACATGCACATTGAACTGACCACCACGCCCACTGAAGCAGAACTCAATACCCTGAGCCGGGGCATTCAGTCCTACAACCAACACTACCTGCCCGACGAGGTGGTGTTTGAAGCTGACAATAAGTTTGTGGTGCTGGCCAAGGATGACGACGGCGTAGTGCAAGGCGGCCTGCGGGCGACGGCCTTTTGGCATTACTGCATTATTGAACTGCTCTGGCTGGCTGACGGCGCTCGGGGGGCAGGCGTGGGGCGGCGGCTTATCGATGAGGCCGAGGCCTTTGCCCGGGCAGAAGGTTTTGGTTACCTGCGTACCGAAACCCTGAGCTTTCAGGCCCGGCCTTTTTATGAAAAATGCGGTTTTACGGTATACGGCGAACTGCCTGACCACCCTCAAGGCCACATCACTTACTGCCTGATCAAAAAGCTGTAAATGGCGCTTTAAAAAAGGCTTAAATCCAACGCCTTAGACAGCTCTTCAAGGGCCCACAAGCCCACCACCGAGTTGCCAAATTCATTCAGCTCCGGGGCAAACACGCACACCGTAAAACGCCCCGGCAGCACACAGACAATACCGCCACCCACACCACTTTTACCGGGCATGCCTACCCGGTAAGCAAAGTCGCCTGCGGCGTCATAAAGCCCCGAGGTAAACAGCAAGGCATTCATTTGCTGGGTCTGGCGTTTACTGAGCCAGCGCTGGCCACTTTGTAGGCAAACACCGTCGGTGGCCAAAAAGCTGAAAGCCTTGGCCAGTTCCACACAGCTCATGGAAATGGCGCAGTAGCTGAAATATGCGCGTAGCACCTTGTCGACGTCATTTTCAAAGTTGCCGAAGCTTTTCATCAGGTTGGCCATGGCGGCGTTACGGTAGCGATGCTGGTATTCAGAGTCCGCCACTTTGCGGTCAATGATGATAGAGCTGTCGCCGGCCCGTAGCCTGGCGGTTTCCAGCATGGCGTGCACCGGCGCCGACAACCGCGAACAGAGGCTGTCGGCCACCACCAGCGCCCCGGCATTAATGAAGGGGTTACGGGGAATGCCCTTTTCAAATTCCAGCTGCACCAGTGAGTTAAAGGCATTGCCTGATGGCTCCTTGCCTACCCGCTCCCACAGCGCCTCACCATGGCGGTTCATGGCCATGGCCAGTGAAAACGCCTTGGAAATACTCTGAATGGAAAACCGCGTATTGGCCGCGCCGCTTTGATAGAGCTGGCCGTCTACGGTGTAAACGGCAATACCAAACTGCTCAGCCGGCACCTCAGCCAGTGCTGGAATATAGTTGGCTACAGTGCCTTTACCGAACTGGCGGGGAGCGGCGTCATTTAGCTGGTCAAGTAACGGCTGCAACTGCATGGCATCACACCGGCGGCAAGAAAGGGGCCTTATTGTCCGCCCTCAAGCTAAAAAAGCAATGGTTGTAAGCCACGCATCTGCTTTGCATTTTCCGCCAGTTGTAAGACACTGTTTATTCAACCGCTACGCCATGCAAAAAGGATGTAACCAATGCGCAAAGCGCTGGGGATATTGCTCGCTGCCCTGAGTTTACAAGCCTGTGTGCAAACACCGTCGCCACAGACTCAGCAGCAGCTGGACAAACTCAGTAACCAACTGGCCGAGGTGGATAAACGCCAGCAGCAAGTACTGGACACCCTGGCCAAGCAACAACCATTGAGCCGTGCCGATATTGAAGCTGCCCAACAGCCGCAAAAAGCGCTGCTGGCCAGCATCAAAGCCAAGCTCGTCAAGAAAACCAAGCCGGTGGTTTGCCCACCGAGCCCACGAATGCAATGCCCGGAGGCTACCCCCATGCCCGTGAAGGACGACAAACTCATTGTTGGCGCCCTGGAAAAAGTTCGCTTGCACCCTTCTGATGTGGTGCTGACTGCCCGTATTGATACTGGTGCTACCTCGGCGTCGCTGGACGCCCGTGACATCAAGCCCTTTGAACGCGACGGCGAAGACTGGGTGCGCTTTAAAGTGCCCACCGACGACAAAGGCAACCACTACATGACCGTAGAGCGCAAAGTACTGCGCTGGGTGCGTATTTTGCAGTCGGTGTCAGAAGAAGGTGAGCGCCGGCCGGTGGTGGAATTCCGTTTTGATATTGGCCCCATTAGCCAGCGGGCCGAATTCAACCTGTCTGATCGTTCGCACCTGGAATACCCGGTGCTGATTGGCCGCAACATTCTGCGTGACGTCATGGTGGTAGACGTGGGCAAGGAATACAGCCTGAAACTGCCAAAACTGACTGACGAGAACAGCAAAAAATGATCTCCCGTGCGCCGTTCTACACCATTGTCGCCTTGCTGATATTGACCGGCCTGGGCCTGGCCATTGCCCGCCATATGAATATGGATATTCCCTGGCTGCCGGGCAAACAGCGGCCGGTATGGCTGGTTGAGGCCCGAGTGGGATTTATGGCGCACAACGAGCCGGTGCTGGTGAGCATGGACTTGCCCGACAACCCGCCCGGCTTCCAGCTGGTGTCAGAACAGGCTGCCAGCCCCGGTTATGGTTTTTCCATTATTCAGCATGACGGTAACCGCCGCGGTGAATGGTCTATTCACCGCGCTGTTGGCCCGCAAACCCTGTACTACAAGGCGCAGTTTCTGACCGCCGCCGACAGCCAGCGCCGGACGCCGCAAACACCGCCCAAAGCCGAGCCGGTTGAATGGGATGAACCCCAGGCCACCGCTGCCGGGCAACTGCTGAGCCAGGCGTCGCAGCGCTCGTCCAGCCCGCAGTCATTGACCCGCGAGCTGATCAAACTGGTTACCCAGCCAGAGCCGGGCCAGAATGCAGCATTGCTGCTGACGACGTTTAAAGAACCTGAACTGCTGGTGCGGCTGTTGAACCAGGCCGGGGTGCCGGCGCGTATATCCCAGGGGCTGTACCTGGAAGACGCCCGCCGCCGCCAGAGCCTGACCTCCTTTCTGGAAATTTTTGCCAGTGGCCACTGGCTGGTGTTTGACCCGCGCAGCGGTGACCAGGGCCTGCCACAAAACCTGCTGATGTGGCACAGCCAGGGCAAGTCGCTGCTGGATGTCAGCGGCGGCACCAGCTCAGGGGTATCGTTTTCCATCATCAAGCAAACTGTACCGGCCTTGCAGCTGGCGCAGGCTCAGGCTGCCACCAATGGCTTCGGGCTGTTTGCCATTTACCAGCTGCCCATTGAAGAGCAGTCGATGTTCAAGCTGCTGCTGCTGTTGCCCATCGGCGCCGCCGTGGTGGTGCTGATGCGTATTATTGTTGGCATCAAGACCTCTGGCACCTTTATGCCGGTACTGATTGCGGTGGCCTTTTTGCAGACTTCGCTACTGCCCGGCATGGTCAGTTTTGTCACCATTGTGGCGCTGGGGCTGCTGCTCAGGGGCTACCTGTCGAGGCTTAACTTATTGCTGGTGGCCAGGATAGCCACCTTGGTTATTCTGGTGGTGTTTATCATCGCCATTATGAGTCTGGTGGGTTACCGGCTGGGCTTTAATACCGGTATGACCATTACCTTCTTCCCGATGATCATCATGGCCTGGACCATTGAACGGATGTCCATTCTCTGGGAAGAAGACGGCCCGCGCGAAGTGCTGGTACAGGGAGGCGGATCACTGCTGGTCGCCGTTATTGCTTATCTGGCCATGCAGTCACAACTGGTCAGCCACCTCACCTTTAACTTCCCTGAGCTGCACCTGGTACTGCTGGCGCTGATCATGCTGATGGGCCAATACAAAGGCTACAAGCTCACCGAGCTTAAGCGCTTCAAACCACTGGTGGACCGCCAATGAAGCTGGCCAGCCCCTTTGCCCTGAGACGGGCCGGTATTTTGGGTATGAACCGGCGCAACGTGGCTTACATTGGCCGCTATAACCGCCGCGCCTTGTACCCACTGGTTGATAACAAGCTCAAGACCAAGCTGTTGGCTGAAAAGCATCAGGTGACGGTGCCACGGTTGCTGGCGGTGGTGCAGCAACAACATGAAATTGAGCACGTGGCTGAGCTGGTCACCAACTTTGCCTCTTTTGCCATCAAGCCTGCCAAAGGCTCCGGTGGCAAAGGCATTTTGGTGATCACCGGCCGCGATGGCGCCGACTATGTGAAAGCCTCGGGCGCAGTGATAAGCCTTGAAAATGTCAAACGGCACATGACCAACATCCTCGCTGGCCTCTATTCACTGGGCGGCAAGCCGGATGTGGCGATCATCGAAGAGCTGATTGAGTTTGACGATATCTTTGACGGCTTTTCCTTTCAGGGTGTGCCGGATGTACGCATCATCGTCTTCAAGGGCTACCCGGTAATGGCCATGCTGCGCTGCGCTACCCGCGCCTCTGACGGCAAAGCCAACCTGCACCAGGGCGCAGTCGGGGTAGGTTTGGATATTGCCAGTGGCCGCTGCCTCAATGCCGTGCAATTCGGTGATGTGGTAACCCACCACCCCGATACCGGCCGCCTGCTCACCGACATCCGCATTCCCCAGTGGCAAACGCTGCTGGAACTGGCCGCCAGCTGCTATGACATGACCGCCCTGGGTTATATCGGTACCGATCTGGTGCTGGACAAGAATAAAGGGCCCTTGCTGCTGGAACTGAACGCCCGGCCGGGGTTGTCTATTCAGGTGGCCAATGGCGTTGGCCTGCTGCCGCGCCTAAAAGAAATTGAACGCTTGCCCCGCGGCCACAGCTCGGTTGCCGAGCGGGTACGCTACGCCATGCAGGCTTTTGCCGTGGCCACGGCGATGCCGACCGCAAGCTAAAAAAAACCCCGCAGGAAATCCCTACGGGGGTTTGGCTTCACAGGATGATTGATAACAAACATGCACATAAATGGCGTGCTTGTTCGCTCACCATGAAGTCACTATGCCATAGCGTTTTTTAAAAGAAAACGTTTTCGTGAAAATATTTGAATTAATGTCACCAAACACTGGCTAAACTGCGCCAGTAAGGCATTACAGAGGTAGGGATAACTTACCATGTACAGGCAAAAAACCACGCTAGAACAATGGCGTATGCTTCAGGCCGTGGTAGATAACGGCGGCTATGCACAAGCAGCAGAAGCACTGAACAAAAGCCCATCATCACTGAACCACGCTGTGGCCAAGTTGCAGGATCAACTGGGCGTTACCCTGCTGGAAGTCAAAGGCCGCAAGGCGGTACTGACCAGTACCGGCGAAGTGCTGCTGCGCCGTTCCCGGGCGCTGACCGATACGGTAGAAACCCTCGAATCGCTGGCCCGTAATATTGAATGTGGCTGGGAGCCGGAGATCCGCCTGGCGGTGGAATCCATCTACCCGCCAGCGCTGCTGAGCCAGGCACTGCAACGCTTTGTACCGGACAGCCGCGGCTCAAGACTACAGGTGTACCACACCGTACTGACAGGCACCGAAGAATTTATTACTCAAGGGCGGGCCGATGTGGCCATTACCAGCATGATACCCAAGGGCTTTATGGGTAAAGTGTTGACCAGCATTGATATTCTGCCAGTGGTGCACCACAGCCACCCGCTGGCCAGCCGTAGTGAAGCCATTAGCGGTGATGAACTGGCCAAAGAGCTGCAACTGGTGATCCGCGATACGGCACTGCAACCGAAAGAAACCA
This sequence comes from Gallaecimonas aegicerasi, assembly GCF_045291545.1. GTDB lineage: Bacteria > Pseudomonadota > Gammaproteobacteria > Enterobacterales > Gallaecimonadaceae > Gallaecimonas. The sequence goes on along the minus strand of NZ_CP149514.1, from coordinate 736,100 downwards.
TCGGCTGGCTGAAGGCGGAGAACCGCTGGACCTTCAACCACTTTAGCGATGCGCTGACAGTGCTGCGGGCCGGGCTTGGGTTTATCTGGGCGCCGGCCCATTGGGTCACGGCCGAGCTGGCCCGCGGTGATTTACAGCAACTGGCCATTCAGGACGGCGGCAAACGCAGTGCCCTGCTGCATTTGGTGATCCCCGATCCGGATCGCCTTGGCCCGGGCAGCCGCTTACTGGCAGACTGCCTGCTGGCCAATCATCCTGATAGCGAGTCAGTGCCGGTGACGGCCAGCTCGCAACCCTAACCGCTTGTACAGCAGGTAAACCGATGGACAGTATTGCCCCGGCACAGCTACAACGCACCAAACCGCTCAATACTCATTTACTGCTTGTGGCTGCACTGCTCGCGGCGGCAGGGTTACTGTTGCCAGCACTTGGCTTACCGGTATGGTTGCCACTGCCCGCCGGAGTGCTGGCAATTTTGCTGGTATATCGGGTGCTCAATAACACCGTGGAAGTGTTTATGGCAGTGCGTGGTGACGACTTGTGGGTAGCGCCGGCCGATGGCTCCGCCCCCTTTAGTGTTCCGGTCAGCGAAGTGCTGTCGGTTTCTGCCGCCGATGACCGCGATGGCAATGATCTGGATATCAACCTGCACCTGCGCCAGCAGCCACTGCGGCGTTTTCAGGCCTTCTATCACAGCTTTAACGATGATGACATCAACACCCTGACTCATTTCATTAACGCCATCCGCCTGCAAGACGACGACAACGCTTCAAACGCACTTTGACAGCACTTTGTCTCCAAGTCGTTGCGCCACTGTAACCACTGTGTTGATATAAATCAGTCAACATAACCGGATACTTTGATGCCATGGCAAGGTTTACTGTAGCCACACTCGCTCTGTTCGCCAGCAGCCTCAGCTGGGCCAGTAGCACTCAGACCGCCAGCCCGCACGGCCTGTACCCCAAGGCCGGCGAAACCGTTGCATTCACGCACGCCACCCTGGTCACAGAGCCAGGCCAGATACAGCATGATGCGACGCTGGTGATCCGCGATGGCCGTATTCTGAGTGTCGGCGACGACATTCCCACCGGGGCCCGACTCATCGACACCAAGGGAGCCTGGATTTACCCCGGTTTTGTTGACCCTTACAGCAATTACGGCCTGCCGCAAACCGCCTATGGGCCAGCCACAACAGCACCGCCGCACTATAGCTGGCCGCGCCCCGGTGCCCAGGCCTTTAATGCCGCCATTCATGCCAGTCAGCAATGGCGCCAGCAGTTTCAGGCCGACCAGGACAGCGCCCGCACCTATCTCAAAGACGGTTTCACCAGTGTCGCCAGTGCCCGCCTTGACGGTATTTTCCAGGGCTACGGGGTAGCGCTGTCTCTGGCACAGCTGCCACCCAATCAACTGATTTATAACGACAGCGGCCGGCAGTTTATGTCGTTTGATAAAGGCAGCTCCCAGCAGGCCTATCCGAACTCGTTGATGGGCGCCATAGCGCTGGTGCGCCAGACGCTGTCAGATGCCGCCTGGTATAAAGATGCTCGCAGCCACCAAGACGCCGCCGCCAAGCTCGAAACCAATGCGGATCTGGCTGCCCTCGGCACTTTGCAGCAACACGGCATAATGATGGCCACCCGCCACGAGGACGAACTGCTAAGCGCCGCCGCGCTGTTCAAAAAAGCCGGCTACCAGCCGGTCTATGTGGGTTCTAATTTTGAGTATGACCGCGCCGGGGAAGTGGCCAAGGTAGCCAAAACACTGGTGCTGCCGCTGACCTTTCCAAAACCGCCAGCCGTGACCACCCAGGCAGAGCAGTATCAGGTACAGTTGGGCGACCTTCGCCACTGGGAGCGCGCGCCGACCACCGCCGCGGTCATGCGTAACAAAGGCGTGGCAGTGGCTTTTACCCGCCATAAGCTGGAAGGCTCTGTGTGGCCGGCGATCCGCCAAGCGGTGCGCGCTGGCCTCAGTGAGCAGGACGCCCTGGCGGCGCTGACCACGGTGCCGGCCCGTATTGCCGGTGTCAGTACCCTGACCGGCCAGCTCAAAGCCGGCATGATGGCCGACTTTGTGGTGGCTTCCGGCGATTTGTTCAAAGACGGAAAAGTGTTATCAACCTGGACTCAGGGCCAGCCACACACCCAGATCCCCATGGGCCTGGCAGCGCTGTGGGGGCAATATCAGGCCGGGCAATATCAGTTGTCGGTTACAAGCGACGGCAAAGTCAGCCTGAAACAGGGCGACAAAACCATTAGCCCGATACACCACCAGTACCTTGACCAGCAACTGCACCTGCGCTGGCACGACAACAACGGCGACCATTACTGGCGTTTGAGTAACAGCTACCGCCAACCCGCTCTGGCCAGTGGCGGCCCGGGCCAGTGGCAAAGCCTGGCCATCAAGGCCCTGGCAGCCAAACCGGCCAAGGAAAAAGCCCCCTTTAAACTGCTCAGCCGCCTCAGCTTCCCTAACGAAGCCTATGGCCTGGCCAGCCACCCGAAGGCGGAAAAGTTACTGATCAAACACGCTACCGTCTGGACATCAGAAGATGATGGCACCTTGGCGGATACCGATGTGCTGGTCGAAGACGGCAAAATCAAACGGGTTGGCAAAGATCTGCGGGTGCCCCGTGGCTTTACGGTGATAGATGCCAATGGCATGCACCTGACTGCCGGCATTGTTGACGAGCACTCGCATATCGCCATCAGCGGAGGCGTCAACGAAGCCTCCGAGGCGGTCACCTCAGAAGTGCGTATCGGTGATGTGGTCAATCCCAATGACATCGCCATTTACCGGGCGCTGGCCGGTGGCACCACCACCGCGCAACTGCTGCACGGCAGCGCCAACCCCATTGGCGGCCAGTCGCAGGTGATCAAGCTGCGCTGGGGCGAAACCGCTAACAATATGAAATTCAAAGAGGCGCCGCCGACCATCAAGTTTGCGCTCGGCGAAAACGTCAAACAATCCAACTGGGGCGACAATTTTAACCGCCGCTACCCGCAGTCACGGATGGGCGTAAAAAGCCTTTTGGAAGATGCCTTCCAGACTGCGCGGGAATATCAGGAAGCCCGTACCCGCTACGATCTGCTGTCGCGGCGCAACAAGCAGGAAACCCTACCGCCTCGGCGTGACTACCGCCTCGATGCCCTGGTGGAGATCCTTAATAAAGAACGTTTTGTTCATGCCCATTCCTATGTGGCCTCGGAAATTCTGGCGCTGATGGAAGTGGCTGACGACTTCGGTTTTACCCTGCAAACCTTCACCCACGCTCTGGAAGGTTACAAGGTAGCTGACGAACTGCGTAAGCACGGCGCCAGCGCCTCAACCTTTGCCGACTGGTGGGCTTATAAGTTTGAGGTGTATGACGCGATTGCCGAAAACGCCTGCGTGCTCCATGACAAGGGCGTGCTGACGTCCATCAACTCTGACTCCAATGACCTCATTCGCCGCCTTAATCTGGAAGCGGCCAAATCCCGCTCTTATTGCGGCATGAGTGAGCAGGAAGCCTGGAAGCTGGTCACCATCAACCCGGCCAAACAGCTGAAAATCGACCAGTACGTAGGCTCGATCAAGGCGGGCAAAGCGGCCGATCTGGTGCTCTGGTCAGCCAACCCGCTGACCGCCAGTGCCCGGGTGCAAATGACCTGGGTAGACGGCAAACGCTATTTTGACCGGATGCGCGACCTGGCCGAACGCCAGGCCATCAACACCGAGAAAAAGGGCCTGATTGATAAAGTGCTGAGCGCCAACCAAGCCACCACCAGTGACCGCGAGGGCTATCGTCCGGCCGTTGTACACTGGCATTGTGAAGACACTGACAGCCACCTGGAGGCTCTGTGATGCGTATCCTGATTGCCTCATTATTGCTGGCACTGCCGGCCTTCGGCCACGATATGGTACCGGCCAAACCACAGTCACAACCGGTACTGATCACCCACGCAACGGTGCATTCGGTGGCCAATGGCGTGCAGGCCGACACCGACCTGCTGTTTGCCAAAGGCCGTATAGTCGCTATTGGCAAGCAGCTCAAGGCACCGGCTAACGCCAAAGTGATCGATGGCAGCAACAAGCACCTGTATCCGGGGCTGATTGTGCTGGGAACTTACCTGGGGTTATCGGAGCTTGACGCCGTTCGCGCCACCCGTGACGAACAGGAAGTGGGCGAACTGACGCCAGAAGTGGCGGCGGAAACCGCCTTTAACGGTGACTCTGACATTATTCCCACCATCCGTGCCAATGGCATTGCTCTGGCAGAAATTGCCCCGCAAGGTGGCTTGATTGCTGGCCGGGCCAGTGTCATGCGCCTTGATGGCTGGAACCGCCATGACATGCTGGTACGGGCCGACACCGGCATGCATCTGTACTGGCCTGAAGACGAAGCCAACCGCGAAACACTGGTGCAGTTTGTGGCCGATGCCCTGGCCTACCACCAGCGCCGCCTGGACGGCCAGCAACAGCAGGTTGATACCCGCCTGGAAGCCATGGGTGGGGTGATCGACAAACGCATCCCACTGTTTATTCATGCCCATGGCAGCCAGGCTATTGCCCAGGTGCTGCGCTTTACCGAACGCTTTGGCCTGAACTGGGTATTGGTCGGTGGCCGTGGTGCAGAGCCCATGGCCAAGGCTCTGGCCAAACGGCAGGTGGCCGTTGTGGTAACGGACCCACAGGGGCTGCCTGACAGCAACGATGCGCCTTATGATCAGGCCTTCACCCTAGCCGGGCGGCTGCATGATGCCGGCGTGAAAGTGGCACTGGGGCTGCCCAGTGTCTGGGCCGCACGGGATCTGCCGTTTGCCGTTGGCCAGAGTATAGCCTGGGGCATGCCGGCCAGCGCAGCGCTGGCATCGGTTACCCTGGTTCCGGCGCAGTTGCTGGGTATCGACAAAGACTACGGCGATCTGGTAGCCGGTAAGTCAGCCACATTGGTACTGACCGACAGCCCGCTGTTTGATTACGGCGCCGTAAAAATCAAGGCCCTTTATATCGACGGTGGCCAGGTGGATCTGGATAATCGCCAGAAACGTCTGTACCGCAAGTACCTGCAAAAAGGGCAATGATTGATGAGAGCCGCCGTGCTGCTGCCATTGCTACTGACTGGCTGCGCCAGTCAGTACGCTGTGCACACCAACCTCGATAAAGAAAACTTCAGCCACTATTTTGCCCCGTCCGGGGTCAAACTGGTGACCGCCGACAGTCTGGCCGGCCAGTCCTATCAGGTGCTGGCCATGGTCAGCGGCGACAGCTGCCAGCAGCAGCCCAACCTGCCTCCCGCCAACGCCAGTGATGCCCGCACCGATGCCCGCCGCAAAGCGGCGAAACTCGGAGCCAATGCACTGTTGGTACGCCAGTGCCTGACCCTCAGCGGCGACGACGCTGCCCCCGGCTGCATTACTCAGGTAGTTTGCCAGGGGCAGGCACTGCGCATTCAAGCCGAAAAATGAGTACTTTCTCGTTTGCGGCCATCGGTCAGATCCACAGTCCCTACAAAGAAAAATTCGCCGTGCCCCGCCAGCCCGGTCTGGTGCCGGCAGCTAAAGCCTGGCTGGAGCTGGCACCCGGTTACGGTGGTGACAGCCTGCGCGACCTGGAAGCCTTCTCGCATCTGTGGCTGATATTCGTATTTCACGAGCATTTGCACCGCTCATGGCAACCACTGGTGCGGCCGCCGCGACTGGGAGGCAACGCCAAGACCGGGGTTTTTGCCAGTCGCTCTACTTTCAGGCCCAATCCGCTGGGAATGTCGGTAGTGGAGCTGGTTGCCATTGACCATCAGCGCCAGCGTTTACAGCTGGCCGGTGTTGATCTGGTGGACGGTACACCGGTACTCGATATCAAGCCTTACTTGCCTTACGCCGACGCCATTATTGACGCCCGCGCCGGCTATGCCCCGGCACCGCCGATAGCGCTGCCCGTACATTGGCAAGCCGGTTCCCTGGCCAGTTTGCATAAACTCGGTAAAGGCCACTTGCAGGATTTTATTACGCAGGTACTGGCACAGGACCCACGCCCGGCTTACCACCACCAAGAGCGCCAGTACGGTGTGCACCTGGATAGCCTGAATGTGCTTTTTCGAGTTGCTGAGCAAGGAGTGCTGGTTGAGGATGTGCAGCCCTTTACTCCGTCTGAACCTTGACCGATAGTGAAAACAACAGGGATAAAAAAGACGCTACCATGGGTTACTGCCTGCGCCTGATACTGTTCATCGCACCACTGCTGTGGCTGGCGCCTGCCCGTGCTGCTGCCGACAAAGTGGTACTGCAACTGCGTTGGCACCACCAGCCCCAGTTCGCCGGTTACTACATGGCCCAGGCTAAAGGCTTTTATCGCGATGCCGGGCTGGATGTCAGTATCCGCGCCGGGGACGGTAACCATATCCCGGTGGTGGAGGTTAACGAAGGCAAAGCCCAGTTTGGCGTCGGCAATATGGAAGTCCTCACGCTCTGGGCCGAAGGCTACCCTTTTGTTGCTCTGGCAGCCATTTACCAGCACTCCCCGAATGTCTTGATCACCCGTGGCGACCGCCATATTACCAGCCTAGCCGATCTGGCAGGCCGTAAGGTGATGCTGTTTCCGGGCGACCTTAACCCGGAAATCATGGCCATGCTGACCAAAGCCGGCATCAAAGGTAGCGATTTGCAGCGGGTCACCACATCAACCGACATTCAGGCTTTCATTACCGGCAAAGTCGATGCCTTCAGTGGCTATTTGACGAACGAGCCTTACCTGCTGGATCAACTGGGCGTCAGCTACCGGATCTTTGACCCTCGCGCCATGGGTATGGATTTTTATTCCGATCTGCTGTTTACCAGCCGCCAATATCTGGCCAAACACCCGAAAACCGTGGCGGCCTTTCGTGCTGCCTCATTAAAAGGCTGGAATTACGCGCTGGACCACCCTGAAGAAACCTTACAGGTGATCCGCCAGCGTTATCAGCTGACCCAGTCTGAAGGGCACATGCGTTTTGAGTTTGATACTGCCCAGCAACTGATCATGGCGGATATGATCAACCTCGGCACCCTCAATCTGCGGCGGCTGCAACATATCGCCAGGCAGCTCTATCAAACCGGGCAAATTCCCCGGGTCAGTAACATTGCGGACTTTGTTTATCAGCCCTCACAGACGGTGCGCCCGCACTGGCCATGGATACTGCTTAGTGGCTTATTGCTACTGGCCAGTGCCGTATTGGCCTGGCGCTGGCAGAAAAACCGCATCCGCTTACACCGCCTGAGCACCAGACTGGCCAAAGTTGAACACCGCCGTGACCACGACCCCATTACCGGCATGCCCACCCGGCCCCGCTTTTGCCGGGTGCTGAACCAGGAGCCGCAACGCGCCTGGCTGGCCATTGTGCATATCGATAACCTTGAGCTGCTTAATCACCGCCATGGTATCCGTGCTGCCGATGACAAACTCAAGGCGCTGGCAGAGCGCTTGCAACGCGAGCTGCTACCCGGTGACATGCTGGCGCGGGGCGATGGCCCGCGTTTGTTGTTGTACCTGCGTGCCGACAATCACCCCATGGCCGAACAGTTTGTCCACGAACTGCAACGCCAGCTTGGCCAAGCGCTGGAACTGCCGCTGTCAGTGATCACCACTCCCATCAACCCCAGTGTCGATCTGGGCCATCAGATCACCCTCGCTGAAGAGCAGCGTTTGGCCCGCCAGCAGGGCTTCTAGGGCTGGCAAGAGGCTGGTACACTATCGACCTTTTTTAACTGTCGGGCAGTTTATCGCCATGCGTACCAGTCAATACCTGTTGTCCACTTTGAAGGAAACACCGTCTGATGCGGAAGTCAAAAGCCACCAGCTGATGCTGCGGGCCGGACTTGTTCGCAAGATCGCAGCAGGACTTTATACCTGGCTGCCGACAGGCCTGCGTACCCTGCGCAAGGTAGAGGCCATTGTCCGTGACGAAATGAACAAAGCCGGCGCAGTAGAAGTGTCTATGCCGGTGGTGCAACCGGCAGAACTGTGGCAGGAATCTGGCCGCTGGGACGAATACGGCCCGGAGCTGTGCCGCCTCAAAGACCGCCACCATCGTGACTTCGTACTTGGCCCGACTCACGAAGAAGTGATCACCGCGCTGGTGCGTAATGAAGTGTCCAGCTACAAACAGCTGCCACTGAATCTATATCAAATTCAGACCAAGTTTCGTGACGAAGTACGGCCCCGTTTCGGCGTGATGCGTGGCCGCGAATTTCTGATGAAAGACGCCTACTCGTTCCATATGGACAAGGCCAGCCTGGAAGAAACCTACCAGAAAATGCACCAGGCCTACTGTAATGTTTTCAGCCGCCTGGGCCTGGATTTTCGCCCGGTTGTGGCCGATACCGGCTCAATTGGTGGCTCGGCATCTCATGAATTTCACGTTCTGGCTGACAGCGGTGAAGATCTGATTGCCTTTTCCAGTGGCTCTGATTACGCCGCCAATATCGAGATGGCAGAAGCGCTGGCACCGGCTGCAGCACCTGCGGCTCCTACCGAAGAGCTGCGCCTGGTCGATACCCCGGAAGCCAAAACCATTCAGGCTCTGGTCGAACAGTTTGACGTAGCCATTACCAGCACCGTTAAGACCCTGATCGTCGAAGGGGCCAGCGAAGAAACCCCGCTGGTTGCGCTGCTGGTACGGGGCGACCACGAGCTCAACAGCATTAAAGCCGAGAAGCTGCCACAGGTCGCCGCGCCACTGACGTTTGCCAGTGAAGAAGCCATTCGCGCCGCCATTGGCGCCGGCCCCGGCTCTCTTGGTCCGGTAGGCCTGAGCCTGCCGGTGATTGTTGACCGCAGCGTAGCAGTGATGAGCGACTTTGCCGCCGGAGCCAACAACGACGGCCAGCACCATTTCGGTATCAACTGGCAACGCGATACCCAGTACACCCAAGTGGCTGACATTCGTAATGTCGTTGAAGGCGATCCCAGCCCCTGTGGCCAAGGCACCTTGCAACTCAAGCGCGGTATTGAAGTAGGCCATATCTTCCAGCTGGGCAGTAAGTACTCCCAAGCTATGAAGGCCACCGTATTGTCTGAACAAGGTAAGGCTAGCGTGCTGGAAATGGGTTGTTACGGCATTGGTGTATCCCGGGTGGTGGCCGCTGCCATTGAGCAGCGCCATGATGACAAAGGCATCATCTGGCCTGACGCCATTGCGCCGTTCTCGGTAGCGCTGATCCCGATGAACATGCACAAGTCACACCGTGTCCAGGAAACCGCCGAGCGGCTTTACCAGGAGTTGATGGCAGCCGGTATTGACGTGTTGTTTGATGACCGCAAAGAACGCCCAGGCGTTATGTTTGCCGATATGGAGCTGGTGGGGATCCCCCATAGCATCATCATTGGCGAACGCGGCCTGGATAACGGTGAAGTGGAATATAAGCAGCGCAGTGGTAGCGACAAGACCTCCCTGCCGTTGGATAAGGTGGTCAGCCATCTGCAGGCACAACTGGCCTGATAAAAAACCGCCTACGGGCGGTTTTTTTGTGTTTTGATTCAAGGTGTTTCCGCGTTAACCTGAAGTGACTCTGGCAAACGGACATGCTGATGGTATCACCATCGAGTACAGCCCTTATTCTCAGCGGCGGCGGCGCCCGGGCCGCCTATCAGGTTGGTGTGCTACGCGCCATTGCCCGCTGGCAAGGTGTGCGCCAACCGCTCCCGTTTCAGATCCTTAGCGGCACCTCCGCCGGCGCTATCAATGCCACCGCCCTGGCAACTTGGGCCACCTGTTTGTGCAGCGGTGTACGGCGGCTGGAGATGGTCTGGGGGCAATTCCATACCGGCCAGGTCTTTTATGTGGATAGAATGCGTATGCTCGGCCACCTGGGCCGGCGCATCGGCCGCCTGTTTCAGGCCGACTACGCTCAGTCGGTGCCCCCTAGCCTGCTGAATCCCTCACCACTGCGACAGTTGCTGGTCAAGCAAATTCCCTTTGCCCGCATTGACCATCACATTCGCCATGGCCGCCTGCGGGCGCTGGCCGTTACCGCGTCGTCTTACTCTAAACGCACCTCTGTCAGCTTTTACAGCTCAGCCAGTATCAGCTCTCCCTGGCAACGGGCCCGCCGCAGCGGAGAGCGGGCACACATTAATGAGTCGCACCTGCTGGCCAGTGCAGCGCTGCCTTTTTTGTTCCCGCCGGTACGCATTCGCAATCAGTACTTTGCTGACGGCACCATCAATCAGCTCAGCCCGCTGAGTCCGGTGATCCACCTCGGTGCCGAGAAAATTCTCGTTATCGGTACGCAACATGCCGTGCCACATGCTCCCGCATTGAGGCCAGAGCACCCGCCTTCAGCTGGCAATATTGCCGGGTATCTTCTTGATACCATTTTCAGTGATGCCCTCAATGCCGACCTGGAACGGGCCTGGCGCATCAATCAAACCCTGGAGTTGATCCCCGGACGTAAACGTCAAAAAATGGAACTCAAGCCACTGGATATCATGGTGGTACAACCGAGTCAGGATATTGACGCTATCGCTGCGCAGTATTTTTCCTTGTTGCCACCCATGTTGCGCTGGCTACTTGAACGGGCCGGTGCCAGCAATGATGGCGAGTCGGCATTACTCTCTTACTTATTGTTTGAAGGGCCTTTTTGCCAACAATTGATGGCACTAGGCGATGCTGACGCTGAACGGCAAAAGGATGCTCTGGCACCGTTTCTGGGGATAATGGCGTAACAATTGCATAAAGACCGTAGTATCTCTACTCGAGCGAGGGTCTGGCCATGCAATTTCGTTCCTATCATCTGCGCCAAGCGCAGACGCAGCCTGGTGCCTGCCCGGAACCAGCGGAAGTGTTGTCATTGCATTACAGCCTTGAACCATTACAGGTACTGATGCGTTTTGCCGCCCTGGCAAGAAAGCAGTTGCCACTGGCGACCATTACCCTTGCCGACATTCCGCCCATGCGCTTTGCCACGGCAGTATGTGAACGCCAGCTGCGCAGTGACCGTGAAGGGTTGGATATCATCCACTATGGTTTCAGCCAGCCCCTTAGCACCTGGCAAGAACACCAACTTAGTCAGTGGCATGAAGCGCTGGTGCCGGCGCTGGCCAATGCCTTAACGCACCAGCAGGCGTTGGCACTGGCCAAAACCGACCCGCTGACCAAGCTGGGTAACCGCGCCGGCTATGAACAGTTGCTGCAACGTCTGAGTTGCCTGGCACAGCGCCACCAGCATCCGTTTTGCTTGCTGTTGCTGGATCTGGATCACTTCAAACCGGTCAATGATCGCTTTGGCCATCAGCGTGGCGATGCCATCTTGCAGCACATAGCGCAAATCCTAAAAACGGTGGCTCGCACTGAAGATGGCTGCTTTCGCCTCGGTGGCGATGAGTTCGCCGTACTGTTGCCGGACACTCAGGAGCAAGGGGCAACCTGCCTGGCGACGCGATTACTGACCAGCCTGACCGACGATCCGTTTATCCGCGAGCATAACGTTGGCGTCAGTATGGGGCTCAGCCAATGGCAACCGTACGACAGCCATGAGATGCTGGAAAAGCGCGCCGATCTGGCCCTTTATCAGGCCAAGGCAGAAGGTCGTCAGTGCCTGAGAAAAGGCTGACAGGCAGCTGGCACGTTCTGCCAGCATGGCACCCGGCCCTGCGCGGTTACATGCTGCTGACTCAGCGCGATACCGAGCACAGCCCCCAATTCCCCTGCGGCATTAATCAGCAGCGGCCAGTGTGGGCGTAACCAGGGGGGAATACCCCATTCCTGCCAAAGTTTCTTGAGTTCCCGGGCTTTGTGGCGGTATTGCGGGTGAAAGCGGGTGCTGCCAGCCACACCACTGGTGAGGTGCCAGTCACCTGCCAACCCTGGCCCGGTACGCCACTCTAGCGCTACTGCCGGTAACGGTAAGACCGGCAGTTGATACCAGCGCCCCTGAAAACGCCCCAGCGATCCAACCCGTACTTCAGCGTCAGCACGCGCTTGGTGTTGGCGCAGCACTTCTTGGATTTGCCGGTATGGCAGCGGCCCCGCCCACTGCCGTAACAGCAAGGCCGCTACCGCTGGCGGCAGGCCCTGTAAGTCCAGGCTGCCATCCGGATGGCAATGGGCCGACAACTGCTGCGCCACCAGCCATTGCTGCGCCGGTAGCTGCTCGGCCAGCAGCTCAGCACTGCGGGCCAGCCCTTTGGCAAAACCGGCAAACCGCTGTTCCAGTAACGGCAACACCTGATGGCGCAGAAAGTTGCGGTCAAAATCGGTGTTGCGGTTGCTATCGTCCTCAACCCAGCGCAGTTGCCGCTGCTCGGCTTCGTGCCGCAGCTGCTGGCGGCTCAGTGCCAGCAGCGGCCGCAACAGCTGGCCAGCGGCAAAAGGCCGGGCTACCGGCATGGCACTAAGGCCTTCAATACCGGCGCCACGGCGAGCCGCCAGTAGGAATGTTTCTGCTTGATCGTCCAGGTGATGGCCCGTAACAAGCACATCTCCTGTTTGCAGCTCATGTGCCAGCGCCTGATAGCGGGCTTCCCGGGCCAGGGCTTCGAGACTTTGCCGGGGTTGACGATGCAGGCTGACAGTGTGCACCCTCAGCGGTACCTGCCGCTGCTGGCACTGCTGCTGGCAATGTTGCTGCCAATCATCCGCCCATGTTGATAAACCATGATGCACATGCACCGCCCGCAGGCGCACCTGATGCTGCCGGCAAAATGGCACCAAGGCATCCAGTAGCACCATGGAGTCCAGGCCACCGGAGAGCGCCAGAACGACAGAGCCCCCGCCAAGGCGGGGGCCGAGTTCACGTTCCAGGGCGTCTTGCACAGACATCAGCAGTAGCCGTAGCCCATCAATCGCTGGTAACGCTGATCCAGCAGAGTGTCGGTATCCAGCCCACGCAGTGCGTCCAGATCCGACACCAGCCGCGCTTTCAGCCGTTCGGCCATCAGCGGCATATTGCGGTGCGCGCCACCGAGTGGCTCATCAATAATGTTATCGATGAGCTTCAGCTCTTTCAGGCGATCAGCGGTGATGCCCATGGCTTCTGCTGCGGTACTGGCCTTTTCGGCACTTTTCCAGAGGATGGAGGCGCACCCTTCCGGCGAGATCACCGAATAGGTGGAATACTGCAGCATGTTGACCCGATCACCAACGCCAATGGCCAGGGCGCCACCGGAACCGCCTTCACCGATAACGGTACAGACCACCGGCACCTTCAGACTCGACATCACCTTCAGGTTACGGGCAATGGCTTCCGACTGGCCACGTTCTTCGGCGCCAACACCGGGGTAAGCACCGGGCGTGTCGATAAAGGTCAGGATCGGCATTTTGAAGCGCTCAGCCATTTCCATCAGCCGCAAGGCTTTGCGGTAGCCTTCCGGGCGCGGCATACCAAAGTTACGCTTGGTGCGCTCACGCACGTCGCGGCCCTTCTGGTGACCAATAATCATCACCGGCTGCGCTTCCAGGCGGGCAATGCCGCCAATGATGGCTTTGTCGTCAGCATAGGCGCGATCGCCCGCCAGCTCGTCGAACTCCGTAAAGAGTTGGCCGATGTAATCATAGCTGTATGGCCGCTGCGGGTGCCGGGCCAGCTGGGCTACCTGCCAAGGGCTGAGATCACTGAAGATCTTCTTGGTGAGATCGTCGCATTTGTCTTTGAGGCGCCCAATCTCTTCATTAATGTTGAGATCAACGTTGTTGTTGGCCCCTACCGCCTTGAGTTCCTCGATTTGTGCGAGCATCTCGGCAATAGGTTGTTCAAAATCCAAAAAGTTAAGGCTCATGAGTTATCCGTTGTCCAAAATAGCGTTGCCTTAAGCGTCATACTCCAGTGTGACCGCTTCTTTACCCAGAAGATGACTCAGGGCATGTAATAGTGCATCGTCTGGCATCACGCGCCAGCGCGTTCCCAGTGCCAACTGCCCTTCGGCTTCGCTGTTGGCCAGTTGTAGCGTTACCGGGCAGACTCCCTGACTGTAGGGTTCCAGCACCTCGGCCAAAGCCTCGGCACTCAGCTCGGCATTAATGCACAGATGCAGGCGGCGGGCATGTTGCTCCCGGGCCTGGGTGATGGTCATCACATTCCGTGCCGTCATTCTATAGCCACCGGAAAAGTCATCAAAGCTGACCTGTCCTTCGACAATGAGAACCTGATCCTGCTGCAAAAGTGCCTGAAATTGTTCGTAAGTATCAGCGTAGAGCATGACATCCAGACGTGCCGTGGCATCATCGAGAGTGACAATGGCCCAGCGCCGGCCGTTTTTCTTGTTGATCATCTGCCGCACCGCCAGCACCAGCCCGGCCAGGGCACAACTGCTGCCCTTGGGCGTTGGCTGTACGTCAGACAAACGGCAGCGAGTCAGCCGTTTCAATTCCTTCAGATAGCGGTCGATGGGGTGGCCCGACAGATACAGCCCCAGCGTGTCCCGCTCCCCTTGCAGCCATTGCTCATCCGGCCAGGGTTGCGCTTCGGCAAAGCTCTGCTGATTATCGTCCGGTGTTTCATTGACCAGGCCAAACAGGTCGCCCTGCCCCACCCGCTGTGCCTTGGCATGCTGGTCGGCCGCCTTAATGGCAGCGTCCAGGCTAGTAAACAAGCGAGCCCGCTGTTCCCCCAGGCGCCCTTTAAGGTTGCCGCTTAGCGGCCCGAGGCTGTCCATAGCGCCCGATTGCACCAGCTTTTCCAGCACCCGGCGATTAACCCGCTTAACATCGACCCGGTTACAAAAATCGAACAGATCACTGAACGGGCCACCACTTTGCCGGGCTTCAAGAATGGCTTCAATGGGGCCTTCGCCCACCCCTTTGATGGCACCGATGCCGTATACCACTTCACCCTGTTCATTGACCGTGAACTTGTACAGGCCACTGTTGACATCCGGCGGCTGCATAACCAGGCCCAGCCGTCGCACTTCATCAACCAGGGTGACAATTTTGTCGGTGTTGTCCATATCGGCCGACATCACTGCCGCCATGAACTCTGCGGGGAAGTGGGTCTTCAGCCACAGGGTCTGGTAGGACACCAGGGCATAAGCGGCTGAGTGCGATTTGTTGAAACCATAACCGGCGAACTTCTCCACCAGGTCGAAGATTTTCATCGCCAGTTCGGCATCAACACCGTTGTTTTTGGCCCCTTCGGCAAAAACCGCCCGCTGCTTGGCCATCTCTTCCGGTTTTTTCTTACCCATGGCCCGGCGCAGCAAATCGGCGCCGCCGAGGGTGTAACCAGCCAGCTCCTGCGCGATCTGCATCACCTGCTCCTGATAGAGGATGATGCCGTAAGTGGGCTCAAGGATAGGCTTCAGGCAGTCATGCTGGTATTGCGCATCCGGGTAGGAGATCTCCTCACGGCCGTGCTTACGGTCGATGAAGTTATCCACCATGCCCGATTGCAGCGGCCCGGGGCGAAACAGTGCTACCAAGGCGATCATGTCTTCGAAACAATCGGGCTGCAGGCGCTTGATGAGTTCTTTCATGCCGCGCGATTCAAGCTGGAACACGGCTGTGGTTTCAGCATTTTGCAGACGCTGAAAGCTGCGTTTGTCGGTCAGCGGAATGGCGGCAATATCCACCGGCGACTTGCCTTCTTTTTGCAGCCGCGGGTTTATCATCTCCAGTGCCCAGTCGATGATGGTCAGGGTTCGCAGGCCCAGAAAGTCAAACTTGACCAGGCCGGCGTATTCCACATCATTCTTATCAAACTGGGTTACCGGATGCTGGCCCTGATCGTCACAGTAAATCGGCGCAAAATCGGTGATGGTGGTTGGCGCAATGACGACCCCACCGGCATGTTTACCGGCGTTACGAGTAACCCCTTCAAGCTTGCGTGCCATATCAATAACAGCGCGCACTTCTTCGTCGGCGTCGTACAATTCCGGCAGCCGCGGCTCTTCTTCAAAGGCTTTTTTCAGGGTCATCCCCGGATCACCGGGGATCAGTTTCGAAATACGGTCAACAAAGCCATAAGGGTGGCCCATCACCCGGCCCACATCCCGCACCACGGCCTTGGCGGCCATGGTGCCGAAGGTGATGATCTGCGATACCGCATCGCGGCCATAAAGTTCGGCAACGTGATCAATAACCTGATCCCGTTTGTCCATGCAAAAGTCGACGTCAAAGTCGGGCATCGACACCCGTTCCGGGTTCAAAAAGCGCTCGAACAGCAGATCAAATTCCAGCGGGTCAAGATCGGTGATTTTCAGCGCGTAGGCCACCAGCGAACCAGCCCCGGAGCCCCGCCCTGGGCCAACCGGAATATTGTTGTCTTTGGACCACTGGATAAACTCGGCGACGATCAAAAAGTAGCCGGGGAAACCCATCTGGTTTATCACCCCCAGCTCAATGCGCAGGCGCTCGTCATAAGGGCCCCGTTTGCTGGCCCGCTCGGCTTCATCCGGGAACAAGAATGCCAGGCGTTCTTCCAGGCCTTCTTCTGACACTTTCACCAGGTAATCTTCGGTACTGAGCTCACCGGTCGGAAAGTTTGGCAAAAAGTACTCGCCCAGCCGCACCGTGACATTGCAGCGCTTGGCAATTTCCACACTGTTTTGCAGCGCCTCGGGAATGTCGGCAAACAGTTCCGCCATTTCGGCCGGAGATTTAAGGTACTGCTCGGGGCTGTAACGCTTAGGCCGTTGCGGATCGGCCAGCACGTACCCGTCACGGATGGCCACCCGGGTTTCATGGGCGTCAAAGTCGTCCTTAGCCAGCATGATCACTTCATTACTGGCCACCACCGGCAACCCTTGCTGGCCAGCAACTTCAACCGCGTAGTGCAGGTAGTCTTCTTCATCAGGGCGGTTAGTGCGCAGCAGTTCCAGATAAAAGCGCTCAGCAAAATACTGCTGATAAAACGCCAGCGCCTCATCCACCAGCGCCTGGTTGCCCTTGAGCAGGCCAATGCCCACATCCCCTTCACGGCCACCAGAGAGCAAAATAAGCCCTTCGCTGTGGTGCGCCAGCCACTCCCGGTCGACTACCGGCCGGCCTTGCCGGTGGCCACGCAAATAGGACTTGGAAATCAACATGGTGAGGTTCTGATAACCGACGTTATCCATGCACAGTGCAGTCAACCGGTACAGTTGCTCGCCCATGGGCTCGCTTTGCAGCCACAGATCAGCGCCAACAATGGGCTTGATGCCCTTGCCATGGGCAGCACCGTAAAAACGTACCAGGGCACACAGGTTGCCCTGATCTGTCAGTGCCAGCGCCGGGTAATGCTGTTCAGCCGCCGCACTGACAATAGGGCCGACCTTGGCCAGGCCGTCCACCATGGAAAAATCAGAATGTACCCGCAGGTGAATGAAAGTTGGCGTATTCATCAGTCCAGTCCGAGCGCGCGGCGTACCGGCTTAAAGCTACGGCGATGTGCATCAATGGGCCCCAACTCGGCGAGCCGGGCGAGGTGCTCAGCGGTCGGGTAGCCTTTGTGTCGGTCAAACCCATACTGGGGATATTGCTGATGCAGTGCAACCATCTCACTGTCACGGGCAACCTTGGCCAGAATACTGGCGGCACCGATGGCGGGCTCCAGAGCGTCACCTTTGACGATGGCCCGTGCCGGCATCGGCAATTCAGGAACCTTATTACCGTCGATCAGCACTTGTGCCGGTACCGCCGGTAACCCCGCCACGGCCCGCTGCATGGCCAGCATGGTGGCGTGGAAAATATTTAATTCGTCGATTTCCGCCGGCGTTGCCCGGGCCACACACCAGGCCAGCGCCTGTTCCCGGATCACTATTGCCAGTGCTTCACGGCGCTTGGCAGTGAGCTTTTTCGAGTCGGTCAGCCCGGCGATAGGCTGCGCCGGATCAAGAATAACCGCTGCGGTCACCACATCACCGACCAGCGGGCCGCGGCCCACTTCATCCACACCGGCAATCAACATAACAATGCCAATACCGCCTTGGCGGCCTGTGCAGAAGCATCCTGGCGAATGCGCTGGTGCAGTTGACGAAAACGTTCCGGGTTGATGGCCTGAGCACCGCTCAGCGCCCCCTCAGTGGCCCGGGTTATATTGGCTACCGAGGCTTCGTCTTGGATCAACTCAGGTACCCAGTCATCATCGGCCAGAAGGTTTGGCAAACTAAAGCGGTTCACCCGTAACAATCTGCGGGCCAGCCAATGCGTGAGTGGGTGCAGCTTGTATGCCACCACCATTGGTTTTTTTGCCAGCATGGCTTCCAGGGTTGCAGTGCCCGATGCCAGTAGCACCGCGTCACTGGCTGTCATCACCTCGCGGCCCATGGCACTGGTAACCGTGACATCAGGCACATCAGCAAAGTGTTGTTCAATATCGGCGCGGCGCCGCTCATTGGCGGCCGGAATAAGAAAGTGCAGTTGCGGCATCGCCGCTTTTAATGCCAGCGCAACCTCTTTGAACAGCGGCGCCATACGGGCCACTTCGCCGCCACGCGACCCCGGTAAGATAGCCAGTGTCGGGTGCTGTTCAACCAGCCCCAGCTGCTGCCAGGCCGCAGCAATATCCGGCTCAATCGCCATGGTATCGGCCAGTGGGTGGCCAACAAACACACAGGGGTGCTGATAGCGATCGTAAAAAGCTTTTTCAAAGGGCAGCAGGGCCAATACCAGATCAGTGGCCGCTTTGACTTTGTGCACCCGCTTTTCCCGCCATGCCCACACTGAAGGGCTGACGTAATGTACGGTTTTAATGCCTTTGGCTTTGAGGCGCTGCTCGACCCCCAGGTTGAAGTCCGGGGCATCGATACCGATGAACACATCGGGCGGGTTGGCAATGAAATGCTGAACTATCTGGCGGCGAATCGTCAGTAACCGCGGCAGGTGCTTGAGCACTTCCACCAGCCCCATCACCGACAGCTCTTCCATGTCATAAAGGCTATCAAAACCGGCCGCCAGCATCTGCGGGCCACCGATCCCGACAAAATCAATATCACCGTCGTATTGCTGTTGCAGCGCTGCCATCAGCGCGGCGCCCAATACATCCCCGGAGGCCTCACCGGCAATGATGGCAATCCTTAGTGGCCGCGCCATCAGCGAATTATGCCGCGCTCAGACTGCTCAATGAAGGCCAGCAGCTGTGCTACTGCCGGCTCACCTTCGGCCAGCACCGCCAGTTCAGTTTTCGCCTGTTCGAGCGTCAGGTTCTGGCGATAAAGCACTTTATAGGCCTGACGCAATGCCCGGATCGCCTCTTTACTGAATCCCCGGCGTTTTAAGCCTTCGATATTGATGCCAAAAGGCGCTGCCCGCATACCGGCACAGGTAACAAAAGGCGGTACGTCCTGCACCACCAGGGCACAGGCCCCAACAAAGCTATGGGCACCAATTTTACAAAATTGGTGGGCACCACTTTGCCCGCCCATGATCACGTAATCTTCGACGTGCACATGACCTGCCAGAGCGGCGTAGTTAGCCATGATGACGTGGTCACCGATCACACAATCATGAGCTACATGGACATAAGCCATCAGCAAATTGTGATTACCAATGCGTGTCAGCCCTTGGTCCTGTACGGTACCCCGGTGAATAGTGACCGATTCGCGAATAATGTTGTCATCGCCAATCTCCAGGCGGGTTGGCTCCCCCTGGTATTTTTTGTCCTGACACTCTTCGCCCACAGAGGCGAACTGGAAAATGCGGTTGCGCCGGCCAATGACCGTCGGGCCTTTTACCACCACATGGGACATGATTTCGGTGTCGTCACCGATTTGCACACCGTCCCCGATATAGCTCCAGGGGCCGATGCGCACGTTATTTCCCAACTTGGCGTTGGGGTGTACAAATGCTTGAGGGTCGATCA
Organism: Gallaecimonas aegicerasi; assembly: GCF_045291545.1. Taxonomy (GTDB): domain Bacteria; phylum Pseudomonadota; class Gammaproteobacteria; order Enterobacterales; family Gallaecimonadaceae; genus Gallaecimonas. Next base: position 716,370 of record NZ_CP149514.1, on the reverse strand, counting down.
CGCTTAGATCTCGCGTTTGGCGCACATCAAGTCGGCTTCGCAAACCAGTTCGCCATCAACTTTGGCGATACAGTGGAACTTGCCGATGCCCGCTTTGAGTTTTGAGATGCTGACTTCGAAGGTCAGCGTATCACCGGGCACCACAGGCCGTTTGAAACGGGCATTATCGATACCGGCGAAATAATACAGCACCCCGTCTTCCGGTTTTTGGTTAGCCGTTTTAAAGGCCAGAATGCCGGTTGCCTGAGCCATCGCTTCTAGCAGCAAAACCCCGGGCATAACCGGCTTTTGCGGAAAATGACCGACAAAGAAGGGTTCATTGATAGTGACATTCTTGCGCGCCACCAGATATTCACCCACCTTGTAGTCAAGGACGCGGTCTACCAGCAAAAACGGGTAGCGGTGCGGCAGGTGATCCAGCACCTCAATGATGTCCATGGTATTCATTGCTGTCATGAGCGGTTAATCATCCCAAATCATTATTCTTTACCGGCCTCAGCCAGCTTATCTTCCAGGCGTTTCAGCCGTTTATGCATATCATCAAGCTGCCGGACCCGAGCGGAGCTTTTACGCCACTCGCGGTTGGTCTGGGCCGGAGCGCCTGAGTACACACCTGCCTCGGTAATGTCTTTGATGACCATCGACATTCCGGTAATAGAGGCACCATCGGCGATGTGCAGGTGGCCGGCAATGCCGCAGCCGCCGCCAATAATACAATATTTACCAATGGTCACCGAACCGGCCACTACTGTGGTACCGGCAATGGCACTGCCCGTACCGATTTTCACGTTATGGGCGATCTGCACCTGGTTATCGATGATGACATTGTCATCAATGATGGTGTGCTCCAGTGCGCCCCGGTCAATGGTGGTGCCGGCGCCAATTTCAACCCGATCACCGATGCGTACCCCACCGGTCTGCGGAATGGGCTCCCAACGGCCAGCATCATTGGCATAGCCGAAGCCATCAGCACCGATCACGCTGTTGGCATGTACCTTACAGTGAGCGCCCAGGTGAACGTCATGATAGATAGCCACATGACTCCAGATAATACTGTGAGCGCCAATGTGGCTGTGCTGGCCAATCGCAACATGACTGCCAATGCGCGCGCCTTCAGCCAGTACGGCACCGGCCTCAATCACACTGTAGGGGCCGATAGTGACACCGTCAGCAATACGGGCGTCTTTTGCAATCACCGCCGTCGGGTGAATATCCACAGACGGAGGCGGCGTCGAGTCCAGCAACTGTGCAACTTTGGCAAACCCCAGATAGGGGTTACCCATCACCAGTGCAGCGCCGTCACGGAAAGGCAAATCGGCCTCGGACAGGATCACTGCCGAGGCCTGGGAATTATCGAGGTGCTTGCGGTATTTACTGTTGGCAAGGAAGGCGATTTCACCTTCACCTGCACTATCCAGAGTGGCGACCCGTTCAATCATCAACGTGCCGTCACCCTGTACCTTCGCACCTACAAGCTCGGCCAATCTGGCCAGGCTGTAAGCCATAATTACTTCTCTTTGGATACCTGAGCAATAACCTTGTCGGAAATATCCACATTACTGGAGGTATAAACAACAGCACCACGCTGCAAGACGATGTCGTATTTGCCTTTAGAAACAGTGTTTACGGCTTTATCGATCATGTTCAGCAGCTGATCGCGTTCTTTTTGACGCGCGCTACCTACATCTTCATCCAGCGCTTTACGCTTGAGCTGGTATTCAGCGCGCAGCTGTTCCATTTGCCGACCCAGATCCGTTTTTTGATCATCGGTCATGATCGAGGCATTACGGCGGGCTTTATCCTGCAGGTCTTGCATTTTCTTTTCGATTTTACGAACCGCTTCAATGCGATCAGAAAATTGTGCTTTCATGTTTTTTTCCAGATCAGCGCGTTGCGGCATGCTCTGGAATACCTTAGCCATATCGACAACCGCAATACGGACTTCAGCAGAAGCAGGCATTGCAACCGCAGCAGTCATCGCTACAGCCAGACCCGCACCAATCAGTGACTTCTTCAAGGTTCTCTCCTTATTGTGGTTTCGTCAGCAACTGCCGAGCAGCCGCCAAGACGATACGGATAGCCTGTGCCTCTGTCTGTGCAATGACAGACTCATCAGGTATCTCTTGTTGGTTTCTGTTTACCAGTACACCGGCCACACAACCTGCTTTTAGGCCCTGGCTGGCACACATGGTCAGCAAGGTAGCAGATTCCATTTCGTAGTTCAGCACTCCCATGGCCTGCCATTCATTGAATGACCCCTGAAAGCGCTTGACCACACGACCGGAAAAGGTGTCATAACGTTCCTGACCGGGGTAGAAAGTATCGGAAGAGGCAGTCACCCCCACCCGCGGCTCGACGCCTTCGGCACGGGCCGCATTGACCAAAGCTTCGGTACATTCAAAGTCCGCCACTGCCGGAAATTCCATCGGCGCAAAGTGGGAGCTGGCCCCATCCAAGCGTACCGAACCGGTAGTGACAATCATTGAGCCCACGCTAATGTCAGGCTGAATGGCACCTGTGGTGCCAATGCGCAAAAATATATTAATCCCCAACTGCGCCAGCTCTTCTACCGCAATGGAAGTCGAAGGGCCACCGATACCGGTAGAACAAACCACAACCGATTGACCAGCCAGCTTACCCAACCACAGTGTGAATTCACGCTGTGCCTTGAGAAAAACCGGCTCATCCAACAGTTTGGCAATGCGCTCTACGCGGGCCGGGTCGCCGGGAATAATTGCCAGGGTTGCCCCCTGAATATCGCTTTGGCTGATGCCAAGATGAAACTGTGCCATAGGCCTTAGAATGTTGTCCCGATGTTAAAGGAGAAGAACTGTGTTTTATCCCCAGGCTGCTTTTTCAGCGGCCGGGCCAGGCTGAACACCATCGGCCCCATAGGAGAAATCCACTGCACACTCAAACCATAAGATGCACGATAGGCAGCCGGATCACTGTAATCATAAAACTGACGACTACCGTTGGCTAACGTCAGATCTTTGTAGTTGCTGTAGTTGAATTCGGTATCCCAGACGTTACCGACATCCACAAACACCGAGGTACGAATAGAGTTGCGATATGACTCATCCAGGAACGGTGTTGGGAAAATCATCTCCGCTGTGGCCACCGCCATGGCATTGCCACCCAAGGCACCGCCAACACTGATGCGATCTTCCGACGCAGGCAGATACGGTGGGGTATTAGTACCGTCGTAGCCCATTTTCTGGCGGAATATGGCGTGCGGGCCAACAGAGTTGGACTCAAAACCGCGCATGGTCTGAGAGCCACCTGCATAGAAGTTCTGCCAGAACGGTAGGATGGAATCCTGGCCGTTGTGGGTACCATATCCCTGGGCATAACCCAGTTTGAGGTTGGTGGAGAGTACCCAGCGATGGCGTATGTCAAACGGCCAGTAATGGCGGTCAGTAAAGTTCAGCTTGAAGTAGGTAATATCCGAGTTAGGTGTCGACAACGACACCCCCACTTGCTGACTGGAGCCAGCCGTAGGGAAAGTGCCGCGGTTAAGAGTGTTTCTCAACCAGCCGGCCTGCAGATCGTATTCCGTGTAATGGATCTTACCGTCAAGAATATTCTGGTCAGAGTAAACCCGGTAAAAGCGCAAGGCCTGTTCGTAGGCCGAGACCGAACTCAGCTCAGAGTTACGGTAGCCCACCCCAAAATTCAGACGGTTATATTCGTTAACCGGGAAACCGAAGTTGAGACTGGCGCCGTATGTGCTCTGGCTATAGGCCTCAAGATAGGCATTACCATAATCCACATTCTGATAGAAAATATTGCCGCCCAAACTCACCGCATCAATGGTGAAGTAGGGGTCGGTGTAGCTCAGGTTGATCTGCTTTTGATAGCGGTTAGTGGACACATTGATGCCCACCTGCTTACCGGTACCCAGCCAGTTATTCTGGGAAATACCGGCATTGAGCGACAGACCGGCATAAGAGCCATAACCGATACCGGCATTCAATGACCCTGAAGGCTGCTCTTCGACCTTGAAGTCAACATCAGCCATATCCGGGTCACCAGGCAGGCGATTGGTATTGACGTCTACCTTTTTGAAGTATCCCAGGCGGTTCAGACGCTCTTTTGACAGGTCCACCAGGCTGTTGGACAGCCAGGCACCTTCCATCTGCCGCACTTCCCGGCGTAACACTTCATCAGAGGTACTTTCATTGCCCTCGAAGTTGATCTGGTGCACGTAGATCCGTGAGCCCGGTTCAACATTGATGGTCAGGTTCACATCATTGCTGTTGTCGTCCACCTGCGGGTAGGTTTTGACCTTGGGATAGGCATAACCAAAGCGGCCCAGGAACTTGGCCAGCATATCCTCGGTGAAGGTAACTTCAGCACCGTTGTAAGTTTCACCGGTCTTGATCGGTACCAGTTTCTCAAGTACCTCTTTTTTGTCCAGCAGGTTGCCGGTCAGTTTCACCGACTTCACTTTGTACTTTTTGCCCTCATCCACATTGATGGTGATGTACACCCCCTTGTGGTCAGGGCTCATGGACACTTGCGTGGAGTCTACTTTGAAACGCAGGTAACCACGGTTCTGGTAATAGGACTTGAGGTTCTCCAAATCCGATTCCAGTTTTTGTTTCTGGTAGCGCTTTTCAGACAGCACCTTCCACCAGGGCAGGTGATCTTTGAGTTCGAACTGGT